>CAZNIS010000132.1:0-15880 GCA_964573105.1 uncultured Granulosicoccaceae bacterium | reverse complement strand
TGGTACGGCGGCTACGCCACGGACAATAAACTCACCCACGATTATTCACTCGCCCCATCCAGCAATCCATCGTGGGATGGACCGGGACAGACGCAGGCGATGGACAAGACTGATATTCGCAACTTGCGGCAATGGCATCGCGATGCGGCGCTGCGCGCCAAACGGGCGGGCTTTGATATTGTTTATGTCTATGCCGGGCACGGCTATCTGCCGGCGCAGTTTTTATCGCCGGTAGAGAATCAGCGCAGCGATGAATACGGCGGCTCGTTTGAAAACCGGGCACGGCTGATCAAGGAACTACTGGAAGATACCAAGGATGCGGTCGGAGATCACTGTGCGGTGGCTATACGTTTTGGCGTGCACAACCTCGATCGCGAAGTGGGCATCAGTCACGATGGCGATGGTCGCGCGCTGGTGGAATATCTGGCAGAACTGCCGGACCTGTGGGATGTCAACGTCGCTGACTACGCTGCCGATTCGCGCTCATCGCGTTTTGTCGCCGAGGGTGCGCAGGAAGAATTTGTCTCGTTTGTAAAACAGGTGACGAGCAAACCGGTGGTGGGTGTCGGGCGCTTCACCAGCCCGGATACGATGGCGGGTCAGTTGCGGCGCGGCGTACTGGATTTGATTGGTGCGGCGCGGCCGTCGATCGCCGATCCGTTCATTCCCAACAAAATTGATCGCGGCGACACCGATGATATTCGCGAGTGCATTGGTTGCAATATCTGTATCTGGAGCAACGGCCACGCCGTGCCGATACGCTGCACACAAAACCCGACACGCGGCGAAGAGTGGCGTCGCAGCTGGCACCCGGAAAAATTCGAACCAGCCCATGCCGATGAATCCGTACTGATCGTCGGTGGCGGACCCGCCGGGCTTGAGGCCGCGCGCGTACTTGGGCATCGCGGCTATCAGGTGACACTGGCAGAGGCTGGCACCGAGCTGGGGGGTCGCGTCAATGCCGAGAGCCGCCTGCCCGGTTTGAGTGAATGGATTCGGGTCAGAGACTATCGCGTGCAGCAGATTCAGAAAATGCCGAACGTGCAGGTATATCTGGATAGCACGCTGGATGCACAACAGGTGTTGGAGTTTGGGTTTCAGCACGTGTGTATGGCAACCGGTGCACGCTGGCGCGACGATGGCCGAGGCAGACATCGCTTTGCCCCCATTGATGGTTATCCGCAACAAAACATGATAAGCCCGGATCAGATCATGGCTGGGGTTACCGTCGACGGCCCGGTCGTCGTCTACGACGATGATCACTTCTACATGGGCGGTCTGATCGCCGAACAACTGCGCCTGGCCGGCCACGAGGTATTGTTAGTAACCAGCGCTGCCTGCCTGTCGCCAATGACCGAGGCATCGCTGGAACAGGGTCGCATTCAATCGCGCGCGCTGGAGTTGGGAGTTGAGTTGCTGGTATCACACGAAGTGACGGGCTTTGACGGCCAGGCAGTCACTATCACTTGCGCCTACTCTGGCAAAACACACACGCGGCAATGCAAAACCCTGGTCCCCGTCACCGCGCGCGATCCACAGGATGATCTGTATTTGCAACTGTCAGCCGCCCCCGATCAATACACGAGTGCCGGCATATTGAGCGTCGAGCGAATCGGCGATTGCGCAGCGCCCGGTATCATTGCCCAGGCAACGCATGCGGGGCATCGTTATGCGAGAGAGCTGGGTGAACAAAACATAGATACATTGCGCGATCGCGTAGTAGTTGGCAACGCTTGATTGCAAAAACCTTGTGGCACACTCACCGTAGGGGCCGTAAGCCTAAGCGCACGTACCAACATGCAACAATCGGTAGGTGCGTTGGCACTTACCTACCCTACAGTAACTCGGCGAAATACACACAAAATCGCAGGGGCCGTAAGCCAAAGCGCGCGTACCAGCACGCATCAACCGGTAGGTGCGTTGGCACTTACCTACCCTACACTGACTCGGCGAAATATACAAAAGCTCGTAGGGGCCGTAAGCCTAAGCGCACGTACCAACATGCAGCAATCTGTAGATACATCGGAACTTACCCACCTTCCGTTGCCGCAGCCCGATTGTTTTTACGAAAAGCATTCGGCGATTCTCCGGACAACTGCTGCCACAGTCGGCGCAAACTGCGCTCATTACCAAAACCACAGCGTTCAGCTATTCGATCCAGACCCAGTGTCGTCTGGGTCAGCAACTGTCGACTCAGCTCCAGCCGTGCAAGTCGGATGTAGGCCTGCACTTTAACGCCCGTGGCCTGTTCAAACCGGCGCCTGAACTGACGCTCGCTTAAACACGCTTGCGCGGCCAACTCCGTAAGCCGCCAGTCGTGACCGGGATTCGCCATCAGTTGATCCTGAATGGCATGTATCTGCTGTTCTACGTGATTTCGATGCTGCAACCAAAAACTCAGGGTCTGCGCATCACCGTGCCGACGCTGATACACCACCATGTCGCGCGCTACCGTTTGCGCCAATCGCGCGCCCCAATGTTGCGCCACCAGATGCAAGCTCAAGTCGATACCAGTACTGATGCCGGCGCTGGTGACTGTCCTGCCGTGCTCGACGAACAGCGTGTTGTCCTGTACCAGCGCGCGCGGCGCCAGTGATCGAAGCTGACCGGTCAGATCGTGGTGGGTAGTGCAACGTACGCCATCGAGCAAACCTGCCTTGCCCAGCAGCAAACTGCCGGAACACACGGCAGCCAGTCGACGATATTTGTGCTGTGCATTGTGCAGCCAATCGATGGTCGATCGCAGTTCATTACTGCGCAGTTGCTGCTCCATCAGGCTGCTGCCGATCACAACAAGCCAGCTATCGGCAGCCACCTCGCCTGGCAACGCTTGCAGCTCGCAGAGCGACAGCCCCTGGCTTGAACGCAGCGCCGACTGAGGACTGATATAACTTAACCGACAATTCAAGTGCTCACTGGCAAACACTTGCGCCGGTCCTGCCAGATCCAGCAGATGTACACGCGGCAAAACCAGAAGATGAATGGCAGGGGATGACCTGTCGGCAACAGCGCTCGCAGACTGGCCACTCATCACGCAGCCTCGATTGAGAGAACGCGACCGTCCCGTTTTGCCCTCGCCACATTGAATCGATCTCGTGCCATGGATCTAATCTATGTTCAGGCAGCGTTGTCTTGACAATAGGCAGATCGTGCTGATTGCCGTGCGATAAGGGTGTCGAAATACAGGCGATCCATCGAGTGGACAGCCGGATCGGCGGCAAAGTCCGAGCTGCAGCCAGTATTACAAAAGCCGACGCGATAACCGCGGTAGTCAACGATTGAATCCGCCGCCACCGGTTTGCCGGATCGAGGGCAGTGTCGATTGAATGAATGCAGCACGGGTTGAGACAGATACGATGCGCTGTCGGCAACGGCTGCGAATCGACGATCCAGGACCAGTGCAGTGCGAGATTTGATCTCATTAGGCGACACCAGCGCACCATCAATGTCCTGCATGGCAAAAGTATGTGTGGCGTCGAGTATAAAGTCGACCTCGTAGCCAGCATCGCGGGCGTAGCGCGTCGTCGTCTCACAACACAGCTCGGTACGAATGCCGCTGATGACCAGATGATTGATGCCGCGGTGCGAAAGCCAGGGCTCCAGGCCAGACTCGCTCAATGCATTGTGCACGCGCTTGTGAAAAACCGGATCGTCTGGTTGTTGGTCGATCCAATTCATTGGCGCCACCAAACCGCTGTCGAACGCGAACGGGCCGCGGCTGACGTGATACACGAACACCACCGACACAGCCATTGTTCGCGCATGAGCGATCAGGCTGTTCTGAGCGGCACGAAAATCATCCAGCCCGTCATCGGACCAGAACGGCATTTTCTCAAATGACTTCTGTACATCGATGACAAGCAGTGCCGAGGTTGAAGCATCCATATTGGTATCTCCGCTGAGTGAGACAACAGCATGGCTCCCACGCCACCGTCACACCACCTGCTGCCGGACACCGTGCGGACCCAATCGGACATTTTGGCGGCGATGTCGGCGATTGGGCTTGGTTTTAATTATGCTGCGCCGGTGCGGTTCGCACCACTCACCGCACCCTACTCAATCATACCCGGCAGCGTCAAAGAAATCGCCGGCACGAACGTAATCAGCATCAACGCGACGAAGATCGCGAGATAAAACGGCCATATCGTTCGCACCGCTTTTTCCATTGGCAGCTTGCCCACCGCGCAACCGACAAACAGGCACGAGCCGACCGGTGGCGTGCAAAGCCCGAGACCCAGGTTGACGAGCAGGATCATGCCGAACTGCAGCGGATCGATACCCAGCGTGTTCATGATTGGCAGGAAGATCGGTGTACAAATCAAAATCAGTGCAGCCATATCCATGATCATGCCGAGCAACAGCAGCACGGCGTTGATCATCAGCAATATCAGAATCGGGTTTTCGGTGAGGCCGGTGAGAAAATCGATGGTCAGGCTGGGCACGCGAAAGAAAGTAAGCATGTAAGCAAACGCGCCGGCGCAGGCAATCAGTATCATGACCATCGAGGTGGTGCGTACCGATTGAACTACGGCGATTTTAAACTTCTCGATCGAGATACTGCGATAGACCAACAGGGTGACGACAAATGCGTAAAGCGCACCAAAGGCACCGGACTCGGTAGCGGTAAACACACCTGACAATACGCCACCGACGATAATGACCGCCGTTAACAAACCCGGTATGGCGCTAAAGAAACTTAAGATCAATACCGTGAACCCGGGGAACTTTTCAGCCCCGTATCCGCGTTTGATCGCCACCACGTAGGCCGCGACCGCCAGGCAGATACACATTAAAATACCGGGCACCACGCCAGCCAAAAACAGTTTGGATATCGATACCGCACCGCCGGTGGCCAGCGCGAAAATGATCATATTATGGCTCGGCGGTATGATGATACCGGCGATTGACGAGGTGACCGTGACATTGACGGCGTAGTCGGCGTCGTAGCCCTTGTCCTTCATCACCGGCACGAGGATCGAACCGAGCGCTGAGATGTCGGCAATCGCCGAACCGGAAATACCGCCGAACAGCATCGATGAAAACACGTTGACGATACCGAGCCCGCCACGCACAGCGCCAACCGCGTTCTGGGCGAATCGTACCAACCGCATGGCGATGCCACCGTGAAACATGAGCTCGCCTGCGAAGATGAAAAACGGTATCGCCATCAGCGAATACACGTTGATACCCGAGACGATGCGCTGAAATACGATCAGCAGCGGCAAGCCTTCAAACTAGAATGCAGAAAATGCAGCGATACCCAGCGCAAACGCCACCGGCACGCCAATAATGACACACAGGGAAAAGACCCCGAGCAGTAGCAATAGGCCCATGGTCGACTCTTATTCTATGCTGTCGGTGCGTTCATCGAGCCCAAGCAACAGGCGAATCAGATGACCGGTGGAAAAAAGAAAAACCAGCGCGCCACAAATGGTCAGCGGCAGCGATCGCAAACCCTCCGGCCACTGAATCAACGGGATGAGTGTTTTCCATTTAAATTGTGTCAGTGCCAGGCCGTACCAGAACATCAGCGCGCCGAAGCTTGCCATTAGTATGTCGGTGATAAAGACAAACACGGTGCGCACCGCTGAAGGTACCGCGCTGCGAAACAATACAACGGACAGATGCGTATCCTGACGCACGCCTACCGCAGCGCCGAGAAAGGCGATCACCATCAACAGCAAGTGGGATACCTGCTCTACCCAGGTTGGGGTGTCGTTCAATACATAGCGACCATATACCAGCCAGGCGAACATCAGTGTCATTGCAACGAGAGCGGTACCTGCCAGTACCAGGCAAATTTGCGTTAACAGATTATACGACCTGTCCATCACCCGCAGGAATGCCGGTTGCGGTGCATCGCTCATCGTTCCCCCTGATGCTAAAAAAACGCCCGTGCTCGCACAATGAGACGGGCGATTGAAAGGTTTTTAGAGACTACCACAACGCGAATATAGACGGGGTACAGCCTCCCCGGACGATGCCGGGCGCTCTATATTGACAAACCAATATCGACAGATGCCGGACTTTCTATTCTGTGTCCTGAGCCATTTTGACTAGTGCAGCCATATCCGGGTTGGCAGCCAGATAGTCATCATAGACCTTGACCATGGCCTCCTGAAAGGGACCTTTGTCGGCAATCTCGTTGACCTTGATGCCAGCGGCTTCAACGTCTTTTCGTGCCTGATCTGACTGCACAGCCCAAAGCTCGCGTTGATACAGTGCAGCTTCTTCGGCAGCGCCACGCACCGCATCCTGCATTTCAGGTGAGAGTGCGGCGAACTTCGCGGTGTTAACACAGATGCACTCGGGGATGATCAGGTGCTCGCTGAGCGAGTAGTGGGTGGTTACTTCATAGTGGCCAACGTTCTTGAAGGAAGGAAAGTTGTTTTCTGCACCGTCGACAACACCGGTTTTCAGTGCTTGCTGAACTTCGGCGAATGCCATCGGTGAGGGATTGCCACCCATCGCGGAGATCATCGAGGTGTACAGATCGTTATTCATTACGCGAATTTTCAGCCCCTCTACATCTGCCGGGGTATTGATCGGCTTCTGGCTGTAGAAGGATCGCGCGCCAGCATCAACCCACGCCAGTGGCTGTACGCCAGCATCGGCCATTGCCTTGGCGATAGTGGCACCAGCTTCGCCCTCAAGCACGCGAAACATATGCGGGACACTTTTGAAGATAAAAGGCAGAGAAACCAGATTGGCCTCTTTGACCATTGGGCCGATCGGGCCGAGGTTGAAATTGCCCATCTCTATCGCACCGAGGCGAACCTGCTCCAGTGCATCTGGCTGCGAGCCAAGTACACCGCCATGAAAAACTTCCACCTGTATCTCGCCGTTGGTAGCCGAATCGACCAACTCGGCAAACTTGTCCATGGCAGCGGTGTTCGGATGCCCGTCGTTGTGGATGTTCCAGGCCCTCCAGTTTGCCGCCTGAGCACTAAACGATAGACAAACTAATGCGCCGGTCAGCGCGAGTGAGATTTTCTTGAACATAAATCCTCCGGATTTTTTTTGAAAATTGCCGTTGTATACGGCGTCCCAGTGGTGTCCCGAGCAGCGTCGCGCTACAGGCGCCGCGCATCGAGGGTTAAAAGCCGCGTCAGGAGAAGGCAAGCCCTCCGTTGATATCGATATTGGCGCCCGTAATAAACGCCGCTTCATCCGTTGCCAGGTAGTTGACCAGATTGGCCACATCCTCAGAAGTGCCCTCGCGCTTGAGGGGCGTGATGCCAGCTACGTGCTGGCGCACCTCTGGTTTAGTGAAATTGTTGTGAAAGTCGGTGTCGATCATTCCCGGACACACCGAATTCACGCGGATGCCCGGCCCGAGCTCTTTAGCCAGGCCCCGTGTCATCGTCATCACCGCACCTTTCGATGCAGCGTAGGCCACGGCCCCCGGACCACCGCCGTCGCGACCGGCTTGACTTGCGAGGCCAACGATCGACCCGCCCCCGGACATATGCGGCAGCACAGCCTTGATCACGTGAACAAACGAGGTGGTATTCAGATCCATGACCGTTTGCCAGTGATCAATCTCCATTTCCGCGATGGTCTTGCGCGCGACCAGGCCGCCGGTCACATGCACCAGTACATCGATAC
Source organism: uncultured Granulosicoccaceae bacterium (assembly GCA_964573105.1). Taxonomy (GTDB): domain Bacteria; phylum Pseudomonadota; class Gammaproteobacteria; order Granulosicoccales; family Granulosicoccaceae; genus CAKZSB01. The sequence continues at coordinate 8,272 of CAZNIS010000132.1, read as the reverse complement.
GATCACCAAATTTGGCCACGGTAGAGGAGATCAGCCGCTCAACATCGGCAGTCGATGTCATATCGCCACGGCTGGAAATCGCTGCGCCGCCGCCGGCGTTGATGTGCTCGACCGCACTTTCAGCACCGTCGGCCGAGTTGAAGTAATTGAGTGAAACACTGGCACCGGCGTCAGCCAGGCGCAAAGCACAGGCCCGACCGATATCCCTTCCGGCACCGGTAACGATGGCAACCTTGCCAGCCAGCGATCCTGCAGTGGTGACCATTTCTTCCCCCAAGCGTGTGTCTGGTGATGCGACTGACAGGCTGGATATTGGGTTGCGAAATCGGCCTGCCGTTCTAGTATGGTTGTATACCGATAAATCTCATTCAGCTGTCAAGCGCTAATTCGGGCGACAGCCTCACCGCAAAGGGCGACAGTTACGTCATTCCGGGAATGAGACATTGCCAAACCAGCCGGATTCGAATACAACCCTTCCGACTTTCAACCAGAGCCTGAAATGCAAAAACTGGCCAGCGTCTTTGAACGCCGCACCGCTGCCGACGTGGTATTCGAGCAACTGCACAAAGAAATTGTTTCGCTTGAATTGCGGCCCGGCACCAAGGTGTCTGAGGCTGAAGTCGCTCGCCGTTTCGGCACCTCGCGGCAGCCGGTGCGCGAGGCATTCAGCCGTCTTGGCAATCTGGATCTGCTGCTGGTCAGGCCACAGAAGGCGACGACCGTACGGGGCTTCTCACTCGAGCGCGTTGCGCACGCGCGTTTTGTCAGACTGGCGGTTGAACTGGAAGTCATCACGCAAGCGTGCATGCGCTGGGAGACCGCATTCACGGATGCACTGCAATTTAATCTGGATAAGCAACGGCGGGTGATCGCCGACGGCGAAATCGAACAGTTCCATGCGCTAGACGGCCAGTTTCACACGCTCATCTGCGAGCTGGCCGGATGCACCGAGGCAATAGAAGCGATCGCGGATTGTCGCCAAAAAATTGATCGGCTGTGTTCGCTGAGCCTGACAGCTCAGAGCGAGACCGACACGCTGTTAAAAGATCACGAGCTGCTGGTCAATGCGCTGGACAAGGGTGCACGGGCCGAGGCAATCGCCATCACCAGACAACACCTGAGCCGTCTGGATAAAACCATAGAAGACATTCACCGCAACCACGCCGAGTACTTCGAGTAAGGCCTCAGGCCACCGCCTCAGCCAGATCAGAGAATTTCGCCAGCTGCCGGTCGATGATCGCGATACTGTCGTTCCAGAATTGCGCATCGCGAATATCTTTTTGCAAGTGTTTCTGCACCAGTGCCTCGGCAGTCATCGATCCAGTGTCACAGAGAATCTGTCGATAGCGCGATTCAAAATCATCGCCGAATTGCTCACGCTGTGAATAGATACCAAGGCTGAACAAATAGCCAAAGAGATACGGATAGTTGTAAAAACCAAATCCTGAAATAGAAAAGTGCAGCTTGCTGGCCCAGAACATGTCGTCGTACTCTGACAGGCTGTCGTCATACCAAAGCTGCCAGCTCTCACGCATGTTGTCGCGCAGAATGTCCGGCGTTAAGAATTGACTGGTTCGCGCATCCACCAGTCGTTTCTCAAATTCGAAGCGCGCCGGAATATTCAACATCAGTGCGGCGGCAGTTTCTGCCTCTGCCCACAGTATTTCCAATCGCTGTTTATCGTCGCTTGCGTTCTCAAGCAGTGACTCGCGCACCAGTGTCTCGGCAAAGATGCTGGCGGTTTCGGCAAGCGTCATCGGATATTCGGTGCGCACCTCCGGCAAGGATTCCATCACCCGGTTGTGCCAGGCATGACCCAGTTCGTGCGCAAGCGTAATCACATTGCCCATGCTGCCATCGTAAGTGATAAAAATACGTGGCTGGCGCGGATCGGCAAAGGCGCCACAGTAGGCGCCGGTGCTGCGGTTTTCAGTGGGTTCACTGTCGATCCAGCCGCGCTCGGCCATCTCGATAGCAAAATCGCCCATCGGTTTTGAAAATTGCGAAAACGACGCCGCGATGGTGTCGATCGCAGTGGAAAAGTCGATCGAACCCGCCCCCTGCACCGGCGCCGGAGCCATCAGATCCCACGGGCCAAGTTGTTCAGTGCCGAGCGCTTTGGCCATCATCTTCAGCGCGTTCTGCGGCAGCGCACGATGCTCGAACGTTGCCGCCATCATGGTATCCAGCGTGGCGCGGCTGATACGACTGCTGTGACAGCTCTTGTCCAGATAGTGAACTTTGCGCGTATGCGAACGCTTACCCGCCTCTTCGATACGCCAGCCGTTGATGTTGTTCAGAATCGCGGCAACCGATTGTTCCTGATCAGTCCAGGCCTGATTGATCCCGCGCCACGCCTGTTCGCGCGTGCCGCGATCAGGATTGGCCAGTTGATTGGCGGCGGCGGCGAGACCGAGTGTTTCGTTACCAACCTGGCACTTTAATGTACCCGCCAGATTTTTATACAGATTGCCCCAACCGTGTAACCCGGTGACGGCAAAGCCTGTAAGCAGTTGCTCTTGTTCCACCGGCAAGAGCTGATCTTTCATCTCACGCAATTGCGCGAGCTTGAAAGCCAGATCACCAAGGTTTTCATGGTTGTTCAGCTGCTCGATCAGTGAATCATCTGCTCTGGCGAGAAAACCGTACATCGGGTGCAACGCGTTTTGCATTTGCGCACCGAGTTGTTGCAGTGTCGGCAACCAGGTGCCGGCCGCCGCGTCGCGCGCGTTCACGCTGAGGCAGCTCTGCACGAACATGATGGTGTTTCGCAGTTTGCGCGCGATCGCCACCTGCTGCTGGTAGATCGAGTCCAGATCATCGACAAGCTGCGCATAGTCGGCCAACGTGGGTTGCCGCTGTGCATCTACCAGTACAGCCAACGGCTGACAGGCATCGCTCAGCGCCTCTACGTCGGCCTTCAGCGATTCAACCGTGGTGGCAATGGCAGGATCATCACTGGCACTAAAGAATCGGGTGTTGTCCCATCGGGATTGATATTTGGCCATGATGATCGATCGGAAAGCTGATGAAGTTCACACCAGTATATCCACTCGCACCTGAGTTTGACAGATAGCCGCTCGCCGCGGATATGCAGTGTCAACCGATTCCCGTCGGCGTCGTTGTAATCACTCAATCACGCTAAGGGAAACATCATGTATCACCCTGTCCAGCTACGTGACGCCGCTGTGCCGTCACGAGTGAACAATCCGCGCCCGGCCTACTCTACCTCTATTACCACGCTCGTTCTGCAGCCACGCCTGTTGACGATCGTAGTGGTCAAGTGCTGGATTATCGGTCTGACCGCACTGATGGTCAGACCCGACGGATACTACCAGTCGCTGCAGCCCGACTACCTGCTTGCAGCACTTTGCGTCGGCAGCTTGTTGATCGGCGCGACGACACTGCTTTGCCTGTACCGCAACCAGGCTACTAGCGATACAGAAATTCTGTTCGACAAAGACACCGTGGTCTATGTGGTGATCGGCACGCTATCGATGTGTCAGTGGCTGTTGATCGAAACGATTCAGATACGCGCCCTGCAATAACAAACCCGCCGCTAACCAATGTTTATACGCACCTTACACTCACCAGTCACTCAGGCCTGGACAATGAAAACCTACCAAAACACCACTATTTCCCTGCTGGTTACCACACTGCTCGCCGGATGCAGCGGTTCAGAGCAATCCGATGCTACAGCGACAGATGCCATTGACGCAGACCGCACCGTCAATGCCACCGATGCTGACTTGGCACAGATTGAGTTCAATACTGACGCGCAAAACACAGCCGCCAATGTCAATCCGGTTGCACAAGCCAACACGACCGATAACGAGCAACGCAACCGACGCAACGATACCCGTTCGCCACAAGGTATACCGGATGATGCAGACACGCGCCGCGACAATCAGCGCCGGAACCGTGAACAGAACCGGGGCAATCGATTCGCGGTAGACAATCGCGAGGTTCGCAGCTACGACGGCAGCGACAACAACCGCCGCGAAGATGACTGGGGCTCAGCATTTTCACAACTACAACGCCTGGCTGACGCCAACTATAGTGATGATGTGTCGAGCATGATTTTCACCGACCGTGCAGGCGCCAGACAAATCAGCAATACCATTGTCAATCAGGAACCTGGGGAGAATCTGCCCAATGCCTTTGGCACCAGCGACTTCACCTGGCAGTGGGGCCAGTTTATCGACCACGATCTTGACCTGACCGACGGCAGCGCCGATGAACCGCAACCGATTCCGGTCCCCAGCGGAGATCGCTACTTCGATCCGGCCGGCACCGGCACTGCAGTAATTCCGTTTAACCGGGCTATCTATGATCCGGACACAGGCTACGATGCTGGCAATGCCCGCCAGCAGGAAAATGAAATCACCAGCTGGATCGATGCGTCGATGGTGTATGGATCAAGCGCGGAACGAGCTGCCGCACTGCGAGTCGGGCCGGACAGTCCATTGCTTGCCACCAGTAGTGGCAATCTACTGCCCTTTAATACCGCAAGCCTGACCAACGCGAACGGACCTGTGCCCGACCCCACGACACTGTTCCTGGCTGGTGATATCAGAGCCAACGAACAAATTGGTCTTGCCAGCATGCACACCCTGTTTGTACGAGAGCACAACCGCATGGCGCAGCTGTTGCGCGAGCGTGACCCCGATGCCAGCGCCGAGAGTATCTTTCAGGCCACGCGCCGACTGGTGAGCGCCCAGATTCAGATCATCACCTACAACGAATTTCTGCCGGCACTGATCGGCCCTAACGCGATACCGCCTTACACCGGCTACGACGACGATATCAACCCGACGATCTACAACGAGTTCTCTGCCGCTGCTTTCCGCCTGGGTCACAGTATGGTCAGCGACCAGCTGTTGCGTCTCGATGCAAACGGCAATGCGGTCGATGGCGGCCCATTGTCACTGGCGCGCGCGTTTTTCACCGCACCTTCGCTACTGACTGCAGATGATGACATCGACCCGATCCTGCGTGGCCTGGCCAGCCAGACCCACCAGACCATCGATACCAAAGTCATCCACTCGCTGCGCAACCTGTTGTTTGGCGTTCCGGGGTCAGGTGGTCTGGATCTGACCGCGCTCAACATACAGCGTGGTCGCGATCATGGCCTGCCCTCATACAACGACATGCGAGTCGCGATGGGTTTACCGGCCGTGACGGCATTCAGCCAAATTGGCGATGATCCCGAACTGCAGCAATCACTACAGGACGCCTATGGCGATTTGTCCAAGGTTGATCTGTGGATCGGCGGACTGGCGGAGACACCGCTGCGTGAACGGGGCTCTCAACTCGGTGAGCTATTTCAAGCCATTCTGGTAAAACAGTTTACCGACATCCGAGATGGCGATCGATTCTGGTATCAGAATGATCTCAATGACGACGAGCTGGAGTTGGTTGAAAACACCACACTCGCTCAGGTGATTCGTCGCAATACCGGGATTGGCAATGAGTTACAGGATAATGTTTTTTATGTGAATCAGTAGTGTGGACGCAGGCAGCTTCGTGGTTCACTACCACGAAGCTGCCTGCCGAGCGAGTCAATCTCAACTGAAAAGCCACGGCTTCACCACAAGACCAAGAGAAAACTCAATCGAACCCAAGGCTAGGTGACTGGCCAAAAACTGGTTACCGGAGCAAGTCACTCACGCCAAAAAGTCATACAGAGCTTGCCTCGATAACCAGGTGCTCGAACTGGAGCACGCTGGCTCAAGCACGGGTTTCATTGCTTGGTATAGGTGACGCGAAGATCAAACGCCGGCACTTCGTCCTCGACGAATTCTGCAATATTGAGCTCGACACCGGTGATTCGTATAACAGACTCGACCGTTAACTCCAGATCGGGTTGGTCGGGAATAACAGCATCGGCTGTCATTCGCGTGGCTGAAGCCCCATCGGCCGCAGTGATATCTTCACCGAGCGTATAAGTCCAGGAAAAGGTCTCATCGGGTGCGCCATCTGGTGTTGTGCAGTTCATATCGGTGAATGTCGAGACGACATCGCTATAGCTTGCCTCGGCGAACGTGATCTCGCTGATAGAATAGACAGGATCGCCGTTGTCACCCTCGACACCCAGGTATTCGTGGCAGTTGCTCAACCAGGTGCCAGGCAGTGAAGCGGCTGTGTCATCATCGTTGCCGCCACTACTGCTTCTGGAAGAGGACGAACCACAAGCCGACAACAGCGGCACACATAGAAGCAGTGGTAAAACGGTTTTCATTGCAGGAACCTAGAATTTCTCACAGGAACCTAACTGTAGCGAACAAGTATTAGTCTGTCAGCTATAGATGCCGTGGTAGTTGCTACGTGAACGTGGCGATCCGGTCAGGCTGTCGTTAATCCAGGCGTCTGCACCGGGTATCCGCTCTGTCCAGCATCGATCGTTGATAACAATGCAGGCAACGACACTGTGCTGCACCAATAAACGCTTGCCGATCTGTTTAGTCTGACGGGGATGCTTGTAGCAGCGTCGCCTCTACACGCGATGTAGCGCCACCGGTCAACTCGAAGAGGCCTTTACGAATATCGTAGACGATACGTTCGCTGCGTATTTGTATGCCGGGCACTTCAAGCACAACATCACCCTCCACAACGATAGACCACTGTGAAGTCTGATAGGCGATAGCGTTGGCACTGGCACGAAAGGTATCACCGCCAGGTGTGTTGTCACTGATCACGATTGGTGAACCCTTGCCCGATATTCTGGAAATGGCCCCTTTGATGGTATCGACCTGGATTCTATCGGCACTAATAATCATCGAGCCCTGTTCGATCACCACATTGCCGGTGAGTGTCTGCTGCCCGCCGTTAATATTAAGTTCGAGTTTTTCCGCTCTGATATCAATCGGCAGCGGATCGTCGGCGCTGCCAACGCCGACGCCAGCCATCACCAATAGTAGTAGCAGATAGCGACTTTTCATGACGCAATCTCTTTTACGACTATCATACCGATCCTGGTCTGTAGCGAGTGCTAGCACGTGAACCAGCTCTCAGCCGAAGGTAACTTACTTGTCCCGCTACGCGCGACAACCAGCCACCAAAACACCACGGGCGCCGCTTGCCAGGCACGAGTAACCGGGTACGTCCTGGAAATGTGTGGTAATTGTGCACAATGACCCGTTTTCTATTCGCAAGCTGAGTTGAAAACTGATGATCCAGCTGGTCAATCCCACCAGGGGCACCGCAACACCAGCATGGCCCATTTTTTGTTCGCGCGCGAACATCCAGAGGTTAGCAAGAACGTAGCCGATGCGATGCGCAAACACTGCAAAGCTTCGTCACCGATAATCAGGCCGCTATTCGCCGCTCCAGTTCGGGCTGCGTTTTTCCATGAACGCACTGACGCCCTCTGCAAAATCTTTCGATTTCAGTAGTGGAGTCTGTTCGATGCCCTCGCGAGTGATTGCATCGCCAAAGCTCACGCTACCCACCGAGCGCAACAGACGCTTGCAGCCGGCCATTGCCAATGGCGCGGTGGACAACAGTTTATCGGCCCACTGGCGTGTCGTTGCGGCGAGTTCGTCAGCCGCGACAACCTTGTTAGCAATACCGCACTCGAGGCATTCGGACGCCGGCAATTTTCGCCCTTCCAGTATCGTCTCCAGTGCGCGGTGATACCCCAGGTGACGCAGCAGCAACTGCGTGTTGCCGCCATCCGGCACCAGCCCGATCGCGGCAAACGCCATATAGATGTAGGCCTCCTCTGCCATCACGACCAGATCGCAGTTCATCGCCACCGCCGCACCAACACCGGCGGCCGCACCGTGAACTTGCGCAATCCAGAGCTTGTCGGAGTGTTCGATGCCAGTGAGAAACGGCTTGTATTCGATATCCAGATGAAAACTTGCCGGATCGGCTCGCTCAGCGCTGAGATCCGCACCGGCACAAAATCCCCGGCCTGCCCCGCTGAGTATCACGATGCGAACGTCATCATCGTCGTTCAGTCGCCCGACCGCGTTTCGCATTGCCTCGCACAGATCCCGGTTAAACGCGTTCAGGCGATCCGGCCGGTTGAGGGTGACTTCGGCAATCGCGCCGTCTTTGTTTATCGTCAGTACGTCTTCGCTCATCGCTTGTCCAGTCCGGGTTCGGGTTCGGGTTCGGGTTCGGGTTCGGGTTCGGGTTCGGGTTCGGGTTCGGCATTCGATTGTAGCGATTGTCGCATTGAACGCGAGCGAGTAGCGTCAGCGCTACTATCTAGTGCCCATCCGAAAAGCTGTGAAATTTCCAGCGGAGAAAATTCGCGGGGTGC
>CAZNIS010000131.1:0-15937 GCA_964573105.1 uncultured Granulosicoccaceae bacterium | reverse complement strand
TGGTTGCCTTGCTGACGCTGCGGGTTGCCTTTGACATTTCCGGCAGCCCGACGCGTGAGCGAGGAGACGCAGGTGATGGTTGCCTTGCTCACGCTGCGGGTTACCGCTGACACTACCGGGCAGCCCGACGCGTGAGCGAGGAGACGCAGGTGATGGTCGCCTTGCTCACGCTGCGGGTTACCTCTGACAATACCGGGAAACCCGACGCGGCAGCGAGGCAACTAGTGCACTAGTTACCCTACTCAAGCCACCGGCTACCGCCAGCTTCTTCACTCCACCTGCCAGGTATCGTTGCCGTTGATCAGCGCTTGCAGATCATCGCGTGCCAGCGGCTGATACGGTACGCCGTTTGACATGGCGGTGGTGTAGTCGATCGCTGGTGCGCAGTAGATCACGCCGAGCACGACGGGCATACCAGCTTTTAGTTCTGCCAGTGAGTGTGCATGCATCAGGTTGGTTTCATCGTGCACGGTGGCGAGTGACTCGACGTTGCCGTCGGTTTCGGTAACTACCCGGAATCCCTGCTCTGCCGGATCGAATACCAGGCCCTTTTCGCGATCGTTGCCGAACAGCATTGGTTCGCCGTGTTGCAGCTGGATGGTGCTGTCGGCGGTGCGCTTTTTATCGGCGATATCGCCCCAGACGTTGTCGTTGTAGACGATACAGTTTTGAAATATCTCAACCAGCGATGCGCCCTTGTGCGCATGTGCGCGTTCGAGCATCTGCGGCTGATGGCGCTGCAGTGTGTCGGCGGTGCGGGCGACAAAGCGCGCACCGGCACCGAGTGCGAAGCGCGCGGCATTGACGGGTGTGTCGACCGAACCGGATGGCGATGACGGAGATAAGGTGCCAATGCCGGAGGTGGGCGAGTACTGGCCCTTGGTCAGCCCGTAGATCGCGTTGTTGATCAACAGCAGATTCAGATCGACGTTGCGCCGCAGCGCGTGCAGCAGATGGTTGCCGCCGATCGATAAAAAATCACCATCGCCGCCGACGACCCAGACGTCGAGATCGGGGTTAGCGATTTTAAGGCCAGTCGCCACCGCCGGTGCGCGGCCATGAATGGTGTGGAATCCGTAGCTGTTGACGTAATACGGAAAGCGCGCCGCACAGCCGATGCCGGATATCATCGCTACCTGATGCGGCGGCGTGCCTATTTTTGCCAGCGTGCTGCGCACCGCTTTCAGGATCGCATAGTCGCCACAACCGGGACACCAGCGCACATCCTGATCGGTGGTGAAGTCAGCGGCTTTGAGTTCAGCGCCCATCAGCGTTGCTCCGTTTGCAGCAGCGCCAGTGCCGCCATTCGAACTCGAGCTACCTTGAACGGCTTGCCTGAAACCTGAGTCAGCGATTTTGCATCGAGGAGAAATTCGGCACGCAACAGCCGGTGCAGCTGCCCACTGTTCATTTCGACCACCAGTATTTGTTTAAAGCGCTTTAGCATCTCCGGCAGATCCGCGGGCAGCGGGTTGAGGTTGCGCAGATGGATGTGTGCCACGCTGTGGCCGCTCTTGCACAACTCGTTGACTGCGCCGTGTATCGCGCCGTAGGTCGATCCCCAGCCGATTATCGCGAGATCTCCAGACTCGACGCCACGCTCAACCCGGGTGGCTGGCAGGCTGTCGGCGATGCCGGCAATTTTCTCGGCCCGGTAGTTCGTCATCTGCTGGTGGTTGTCAGGATCGTACGAGATATGTCCATCGCCATCGCCGCGCTCGATACCGCCGATGCGGTGCATCAGTTCGGGCGTGCCAGGCACCGCCCACTGACGGGCCAGCGTTTTATCATCGCGCGCAAACGGTTGATAGCTTGCGGCATCCGGTTGCTGATCGACGCGCAGGTCCGGCAGCGATTCAACCTCGGGCAAGCGCCACGGTTGTGCAGCATTCGCGAGATAGCCATCGGCCAACACAATGACAGGTGTCATGTAAGTGGTTGCGATGCGGGCGGCCTCGAGCATGGTGTCGAAGCACTCGGCCGGAGTGGCAGGTGCGATCACCGCGCAAGGAGATTCTCCGTGGCGACCGTGCAGCGCCATCAACAGATCTGCCTGTTCGGCTTTGGTCGGCATGCCGGTCGATGGGCCGGCGCGCTGTACATTGACGACGATCAGCGGCAGTTCCGCCGCCACCGCAAGCCCCAGCGCCTCGCCTTTGAGCGCAAGGCCGGGGCCGGATGAACCGGTCACGCCTAACGACCCACCCCACGACGCACCAATCGCTGCGGTGGCCGCGGCAATTTCATCCTCGGCCTGAAAGGTCACAGCGCCCCGGCCCTTTAGTTTGGCCAGGCCATGCAACAGGCTTGAAGCCGGTGTGATCGGATAGGAACAATAGACGACTTTCAGCCCCGAACAAGCGGCGGCAGCGGCAAGCCCAAGCGCCATCGCATCGATACCGGTGATCGAACGATAGGTGCCGGCTGGCATCTCGGCCGCAGCCGCGTGACTGGCACTGGCGGCGTCGAGTTCCATCGTCTCGCCATAGTGGTAGCCGGCGTGCAGCGCGGCACTGTTAGCTGCGGCGATTGGCGCATTGCCGCCAAACTTGCCATCAATCCACTGCTGTGTTTGTTCAAGCTTGCGATCGAACAGCCAATACACGAGGCCAAGCGCCCAGAAATTGCGCGCCTGATCGGCCTGTTTTTTGGTCACCCCTGTGTCAGCTGTGGCCTCGGCACAGAGGCGAGAGATGTCAATCGCCTCGACCCGGTAGCCGTCGAGCTGATCGCCTTCCAGCGGATTGTCGGTGTAGCCGGCTTTTTGCAGGTTGCCCTTCTTACTGAAGGACACTGCATCTGCGATCAAAAGCCCGCCCTTGCGCAGCGCCTGCAAGTTAGTTTTCAGCGCAGCGGGATTAAACGCGACCAGCACATCGACTTCATCGCCGGGGGTGACGACAAACGGCCCGCCAAACTGAATCTGGTAGGACGACACGCCGTAAGTGGTGCCGACCGGCGCGCGAATTTCAGCCGGGAAATCGGGAAAGGTGATGATGTCATGGCGATTGCGTGCCGAGGAGCCGGCGAACAGTCCGCCGAGCAATTGCACGCCATCGCCGGAGTCACCGCTAAAGCGCACGGCGACACGCCCGGTTGGTTCTCGCGTGGCAGCGCTGGTTGCCACGTTCATGTGTGTCGCCCCGTTGTTACCTGCGCGGCGACGGCACTACAACGATCAGCTGCCACCCGGTTTTTCTGAGAAGTACTGTTTTTTGTCGGGTACATCTTTCCACTGTTCCGCATCTTCGGGGACCTTGCCAATTTCGGTGATGTTCGGCCAGATCTCTGCATACTTGGCGTTGAGCTCCAGCCAGTATTCGAGTCCGTCCTCGGTGTCGTCTTTGATGGCCTCGACCGGACACTCCGGCTCGCAGACGCCGCAGTCGATGCACTCGTCCGGATGGATGACCAGCATGTTTTCACCTTCGTAAAAACAGTCCACCGGGCAGACTTCAACACAATCCATGTGTTTGCATTTGATACAGTTCTCATTGACGACGTAGGTCACAAGGCAACTCCTTTGGATGCATTGGGATAACAGATGATCGCGTCGAACAGTCATTCGAGACGGTTAAAATCGCCCGTCAAACTTGTTAGTATACTAACGAATTTCCACCGTACGTCGCAACAGCGAAGTGTGGTGCCACCAGCAGGAAAATCAACGATATGGCCAGCAAAAACCGCTTTGTTTGGGAAGACCCCTTTCTCCTCGACGACCAGCTCGACGAAGAAGAGCGACTGATAGTCGAAAGCGCTCGCAGCTATGCACAGGAAAAACTGCAGACCCGCGTGTTGCAGGCCTATCGCAACGAAGACACCGATCGCGAGATCTTCAACGAGATGGGCGAGCTCGGGCTGCTCGGTGTCACCGTCGATGAGCAATACGGTGGCGCCGGCGCAAGCTATGTCATGTACGGGCTGATCGCACGCGAAATAGAGCGCGTCGACTCGGGCTACCGCTCTATGAACAGCGTCCAGTCATCGCTGGTGATGTATCCAATCAGCGCCTACGGCAGCGAAGAGCAAAAGCATCGCTACCTGCCAAAGCTTGCAAGCGGCGAGTGGGTCGGCTGTTTTGGCCTGACCGAACCCGACGCAGGCTCCGACCCGGCCGGCATGAAAACTCATGCCAAAAAGAGCGCCGATGGCTATGTGCTGAACGGCAGCAAGATGTGGATCAGCAACGCACCGATCGCCGATGTGTTCGTGGTCTGGGCGAAATCCGATGACCACGGCGGCGCGATTCGCGGCTTCGTGCTGGAGAAAGGTATGAAGGGTCTGTCGGCACCCAAGATCGAGGGCAAGCTCAGCCTGCGCGCCTCGGTGACCGGTGAAATCGTCATGGATAACGTCGAGGTCTCCGAAGAACACCTGCTGCCGAACGTCACTGGCCTGAGCGGACCGTTTGGCTGTCTGAACCGCGCGCGCTATGGCATTTCCTGGGGCGCGATGGGGGCGGCCGAATTCTGCTGGCACGCGGCGCGCCAGTACACGCTGGATCGCAAGCAGTTCAACCGTCCGCTGGCGGCCACACAGCTGGTGCAGAAAAAGCTCGCCGACATGCAAACCGAAATCGCCCTTGGCCTGCAGGCATCACTGCGCGTAGGGCGGTTGATGGATGCCGGCAAGATGGCGCCGGAGATGATCTCGATCGTCAAGCGCAACAACTGCGGCAAGGCGCTGGACATCGCCCGCACCGCGCGCGACATGCACGGCGGTAACGGCATTGCCGATGAATTTCACGTCTTTCGCCACATGGCGAATCTGGAGACGGTCAACACCTACGAGGGCACACACGATGTGCACGCGCTGATTCTGGGCCGCGCCCAAACCGGCCTGCAGGCGTTCTTCTAGATGGCAGACGGCGCGCCAGTCAAAGGCGCCCTGTCCGGCTTGCGCGTGCTCGATCTGACGCGCGTGCTGGCGGGGCCGTGGGCCACGCAGACGCTGGCCGATCTGGGGGCACAGGTGATCAAGGTCGAGCGCCCCGACGGTGGCGACGATACGCGCGTCTGGGGCCCTCCGTTCATTGGTGACGATCCGGCCGACAACCGACACGACGCCGCCTATTACGCTACCGCCAATCGCAACAAGCAGTCGCTGGCGATCGATATCGCATCTGAAAAAGGGGCCAGCCTGGTGCGTGAGCTGGCGTTGAAATCGGATATCTTCGTCGAGAATTTCAAGGTCGGCGGCCTGGCCAAGTATGGCCTCGACTATGAAACGCTGTCACGCGACAACCCGGGTCTGATCTACTGCTCGATCACAGGCTTTGGCCAGACCGGCCCCTACGCCGAGCGGCCCGGCTACGACTACATCATTCAGGCGATGAGCGGCCTGATGAGTGTCACCGGCCAGGCGCCGGGCACGCCCGGCGACGAGCCGATGAAAATCGGCGTCGCACTATCCGATGTGCTGACCGGCCTGAATTCCACCATCGGCATCCTCGCCGCCGTCAACCATCGCCACAGCACCGGGCGCGGGCAACATATAGACATGAGCCTGCTCGATGTCTCGGTTGCGTCGCTCGCCAATCAGGCGCTGAGTTATCTCGTTACCGGCAATCCGCCCATGCGGATGGGCAATGCACACCCGACCATCGTGCCGTATCAGGTGTTCCCGACGGCCGACGGCCACATGATTATCGCGGTTGGCAACCAGCGTCAGTTCGAGAGCATGGCAAAGGTGCTGGGTGATCCGGCGATGGCCGATGATCCGCGCTTTGCCAACAATATTGCGAGGCTAGAGCATCGGCAGGAAGCCATCGACGCGATCTCGGCATTGTCACAGCGCAAAACCACGGCCGAGTGGATCCAGCTCTTTGGCGAAGCCAATGTACCCTGCGGTCCGATCAACAACATCGATGCGGTATTCAGCGATCCGCAGGTGCAGGCACGCGAGCTTGCTATCGCCCCACCCCACCCGCAGCACGGCAGCGTGCCGGGTGTGGCCAACCCGATCCGCATGTCCGAGACGCCACCGGTCTATCACTCGGCGCCACCGGTACTCGGGCAGCACACCCGCGATATTCTTGAACGCGAACTCGGCCTGTCGGCTGACGACTGCGAGCAACTGATCGCTGATGGCATCTGCGTGGACGGACAATCATGAGTGATGGCCAGATTATCGCCGGTGTCGACGTGGGTGGCACCTTTACCGATCTTTTGATCTTCGACAGTCGCGGCGAGATCGTACTGGGCAAAACACCCACCACGCTCGACAACCAGGCCTTTGGCGTGATGAACGCGCTGACCGGCAGCGATATCGCCGCGAGTGATCTGGATATCATCGTGCACGGCACGACCACCACCACCAACGCAGTGCTGGAACGCAAACTCGCGCGCACCGGCATGATCACCACCCGCGGCTTTCGCGACATCATCGAACTGGGCCGCCGCACCCGTCCGCAGCCCTATGGCATGTTTGGCGAGTTCACGCCGATCATTCCGCGCAAGCTGCGCCTGGAAGTCAGTGAGCGCGTCGATGCCGCCGGCGAGGTGTTGACCACACTCGATGAACAACAAGTGCGCGATGCGGTGAATCAACTGCTTGAGGCCGGTTGTGAATCGCTGGTGATTCACTTTTTACATGCCTACGCCAATCCGCAGCACGAAATTCGAGCGGCAGAAATTGCCGCCGCCCTGTGGCCGAATGAATACATCACCACCGGCCACTCGCTGTTGTCTGAATATCGCGAGTACGAGCGCGGCGTTACCGCCAGCGTCAACGCGGCAGTGCAACCGATTTTGCACAGCTATATCGGTCGCCTGCAAAGTGAACTGGCCAAGGCCGGTTATCAGCGCGACCTTTTAGTAATGAACGGCAACGGCGGCATGGTCTCAAGCGATCTGGTGGCCAGAGAATCGGCCAAGACCGTGATGTCAGGCCCCGCCAGTGGTGTGATGGCCGCCGCCTACACCGCCAAGCGGGCGGGCATCGACAACATCATCACCTATGATATGGGCGGCACCTCTTCCGATGTGGCGCTGATCCTCGACGCGGTGCCGACCGTCTCGCACGAGCTGGAAATCGAGTACGCGATGCCGATTCACGTGCCGATGGTCGATGTGCGCACAATCGGCTCGGGCGGTGGTTCGATCGCGAGCATCGATGACGCCGGACTGCTGCAGGTCGGGCCACAAAGCGCCGGCGCGACCCCGGGGCCGATCTGCTACGGCAAGGGCGGCGAGCAGGTCACGATCTCCGATGCCAACCTGGTGCTCGGGCGGTTAAACACCACCACTGTGCTGCGCGAAGACAGCCCGGTTGGCGTCGATGACATTCGCGCCGCGATTGATAGCCAGATCGCAAAGCCACTGGGTTTAAGTATTGATGACGCCGCCGGTGCGATCCTGACCATCGCCAACAACAAAATGGCGGGAGCTGCGCGCATGGTGTCGATTTCACGCGGTCACGATCCGCGCGATTTTGCGCTGTTTGCATTTGGCGGTGCCGGCCCACTGCACGCGGTGGCGATTGCGCGCGAGCTTGCCATACCCCGCGTGCTGGTGCCGGCGCGTCCGGGCATCACCAACGCGCTGGGCTGCGTAGTGGCCGATGTGCGGCACGACTTCGTCAACACGGTTAACCGCCCGCTCGATCAGTTGCAGGATAACGATATCCACGCGATCTTTGCAGCACAGGTCGAGCGTGGCGAGACGCTGATCAACGCCGAATCAGTGCCAATAGAAAATGTTCAGCGCATTCACTCAGCCGATATGCAGTTCATCGGTCAGACTCATCTGTTAAACGTGCCACTGCCATCGGCCGAGGTCTCGACCGCCGAGCTGCAGCAGTTGTTCGAGGCGGTGTATCTGAATCGCTTTCATGTCGAGCTGTCTGAAATTCGCGCCAATCTGGTCAATCTCAACACTACCGTTATCGGCAATCGCGCCGAGTTGGATCTGCGCAAACTGATCAATCCGGCGCACCGCTGCGACAACGTGGCCGACGCACAGACAGGTCAGCGACAGGTCTGGTTCGATGGTGGCTGGCACGCCACGCCAATCTACTTTCGCGATCATCTGCCCGTCGATGCCACGATTGCAGGGCCAGCGATTATCGAGCAGATGGACACGACCATCGTGCTCGACCCCGGTTGCGTGGCCAATGGCGACGAACAGGGCAACCTGATTATCGAGGTGGAATCACTGTGAGCAGTCTGGACCCGGTCACGCTGACTGTCATTCAATCGAGTCTGCAGCAAGTCTGCGACGAGATGGACCTGAGTTTCTCGCGCGCGGCGTTTTCGCCGGTTATCGCCGAGGCCAACGATCGCTCAGACGGGATCTATTCTGCCGACAACGGCGAGCTGATTGCGCAGGGCGCGCTCGGATTGCCAGTGTTTGTCGGCACCATGCAGTTCAGCACCCGGGTGATCATCGAGATGATCGCCGACGGCTCGGTTGCCGCCCCGGAACCAGGCGACATCTACATCGTCAATGACCCCTATCTGGGGGGTACTCATTTAATGGACGTTCGTTTCGCCATGCCCTACTACCACGGCGACGAGATTTTCTGCTGGTTGTCTAACACCGGCCACTGGCCCGACATTGGCGGTTCGGTACCGGGCGGATTTTCCGCCAACGCCACCGCGGTTGAACAGGAGGGATTGCGCCTGCCGCCGGTGAAATTGTTCAAGCGCGGCGAGCTGGATCAGGAAATCTATTCGATCATCTGCTCGAACATTCGCGTGGCCGAGCAGCGCATCGGCGACGTCAAGGCGCAGGCCGCCGCCCTGTTGGTGGGTCAGGAACGGCTGAACCGGCTGATCGAGCGCTATGGGGCGCAACAACTGCGTCAGGCAATCGCTGAACTCAAAGAGCGCGCGGCCCGACAGATGCGCCAGCGCATCTCAACCATCGCCGATGGCGAATACAGCGGCACCGCCTACGTCGATTCCGACGGTGTCGTCGACGAGCCGCTGACGATTCAAATCAATATGCGCAAGGAAGGCACAGAACTGCACATTGATTTTGATGGCACCAGCTCGCCCTGCGCCGGGCCAATGAATTCTGTGCTGGCGACCACGCGCTCATCTATCTATCTGGCCATGCGGCACATTTTTCCGGATGTGCCAATCAGCGCCGGCGCGTTTGAGCCACTGCACATCAAGGATCCTGATGGCACCTTTTTGTACGCACGCTATCCGCGCCCGGTGTCCGGCTGTGCCGCCGAAGTATCGCAGCGGATCGCCGAGGCGGTCTTTGCCGCACTGGTGCCAGCGATCCCGGATCTTGTCACCGCAGCGCCGGCTGGCACCAGTGGCAATTTTGCCCTCGGCGGCTACGACCCCTTAAAAGACAGTTCATTTGTGATGTATCAACTCTCCGGCGGTGGCTATGGCGGCAATATGCAGCACGACGGGCTGACCAACGGTTGCTCGACGATCGGCATATCGAAATCCCCCCCGGTTGAGGTAATGGAGCAATATTTTCCGGTGTTGTATCGCGAGTATGCACTGCGCGAGGGGTCCGGCGGCGCCGGCCGGCATCGAGGTGGTTTCGGCATCCAGTACATTATTGAGCTGCGCCGCGGCGAGGCGACCGCCTCGTTTGTTATGGACCACGGTCGCTTTGGTCCACAGGGGGCGATGGGCGGCAGCGACGGCATGCCCAATTCGGTGACGGTCTGGCGCGACGGCGAGGCCTACACGCCGCCGCATCTGTCCAAAGATCAGGGCATACGCATTGCCGCAGGCGACAGTGTGCAGGTTGGCACGCCCGGCGGCGGCGGTTTTGGCGATCCTGGCGAACGCTCGGACAGTGCCATCGCGAGCGATCTGGAAAATGGCTACTACACACCAGAACAGATTCAGACACTGTTCCCACGATAGCGGCCAAACCGCAAGCGCCTCACACTAAGGCGTAAACTGCTGTCAAGAAACCATCGGATCGTGCCGTTCTCCAGACAGTAGCCTCGTGACTGGATGCAACGGTGAGAGCAAGCAAAATCTACGAAAAAGCGGCTGACTGGATAGTGAATAATCCAGTCAGGCGACTGATTCCCAACCTTCGCAATTGCGAAATTTGCTGGAAGGCGATGCTGACGTGCATCGTATCGCTGCTGTTGATCGAAACCGTTGTCCTCATCCCCTCGTATAGAGATAAGGTCGAGCAGCTCAACGCCGAGCGTGTCAAATCCGGTCTGGACGCCATCGCCTATTTGCGTGCCGGGGTGCGCAATCTCGATTCCAGCGCACTCGAGCCCACGTTCTTTAGCTACCCGATGAGCTTTGAGAACGTCAATGGCATCGCGATCATCGATGACTCGGGAAAGCTGGTCTCCGGCATCAGTAGCAGCGAATTGTTGCCGCTGCTGACCACCAGTCGCTACGAATCCGGCGTCAGCGAGTTTGGCGACCAGCTGGTCCTGACAGAAACCATCGATACAGGCGAGGAGACACTGGTGCTGGCGGTGGGCCTGACGGTGGCGGATATCAGCGGTCAGGTGTTCGCTTTTGTGCTGCAGATTCTGGGGCTGGTTGGCGTGATTTGTCTTGCGGTCGGCGGCAGCATGGCGGTGATCATGGCCCGTTTTGCGCGCGATCTCGAGCATCAGGCCTTTCATGATCAGCTAACCGATTTGCCCAATCGGCCACACATCGAGCGGCTGACCGACGGCTTGAAGCAACAGCAGATCAACTTTCACCTGATCGCGATCGACATCGACGGATTTCAGACCGTGCGAGAGCGTTGGGGCATCGTCTATTCCGACCAGTTCATCGTGCAACTGAGCAAGACGCTCAAAGCCACCTTGAACCCGGGGTGGATACTCGCCCGCTACGGTGAGGATAAATTCGCACTGCTGGTGGAAGAAACGCTGGATCAGGAAAGACTCGATTCGCTGTTGTCGGGCCTGCAGTCGATCGTCTCGACGCCGGTTCAGCTGGAAAACGATCGCGTCTCCATGACCGCCTGCTTTGGTGTCTACAACCATGTTGAGGATCCGGAAGCCTGCGACAGTGATCCGGCAGACGCTGCTGATCTCGCACTGAGTCGGGCCAAGGAGCTGGGCACCAACCAGATCGTGCATTTTGAACAGTCACTGCGCGATCAGCGCGAGCAGCATGTTCGCGTGATTACCCGACTGCGCTCGGCACTGGCCGAAGAGCAGCTAAGCCTGAACTACCAGCCGCAGTTTCGCGCAAAGACGCGCGAGCTTGCCGGCGCCGAGGCACTGATGCGCTGGAGCCATCCGACCATCGGCTCTATCTCACCTGGCACCTTTATTCCGCTGGCTGAGCAGACCGGTATCATTCTCGACTACGGTGCCTGGGCACTGCAGCAAGCGGTTGAGCAATTTGCCCACTGGGCTGATCGAGGTATCGAATTGCCACAGGTTTCCGTCAATCTGTCACCGGCCCAGTTCGGTGATGAGCGACTGGTCGATCTGGTGGGCGAGCTGATGCACAAGCACCATATTGGTCGCGACACGCTGGAGCTGGAAATCACGGAAAGTGCGGTGATCAACTCGCCTGAACACGCGCTGGCGAAAATGAAAACGCTCGACGAGATGGGTATCATCTTCGCGATTGATGACTTTGGCACCGGCCATTCATCCATGGCCAACCTCGGCAGCTTTCCGTTTTCAAGGTTAAAGATCGATCAGTCTTTTGTGCGCCGGATTCTGGTCTCACAATCTGATCGCACCATCGTTCGCAACTGCATTACGCTTGCGCACGAACTCGGCATGGATGTGGTGGCCGAAGGCGTTGAGAAGGAAGACGAGCTGAAAATGCTGGTCGACTGGGACTGCGACATCATTCAGGGCTTTCTGTTCAGCCGGCCACTGGATACCGCCGCGATGGAAGGCATGCTGATCCAGCGCGCCAACGATAACCAGGGTTTTCAGCGCGCGGCTTGATCAACTTTGGCAAATTACACGAACGACTTCGGCCCGCCACTGCGGGCCGTTTTCATTTCTGCCGTCTAGAAAATATCCGGCTCGCCAATTTCGGCGCCGTGCGATGTCTCCAGGTAGTCAAAGTCGCACCCCAGATGCGCCTGCATGATGTGCTTTGAAAACATCCAGCCATAGCCGCGCTCGAACCGGGCCGCCGGTGGCTGCCACGCATCGCGACGTCGCTGCAGGGTCTCTTCATCGACCATCAGGTCTATTCGCCTGGCATCGACATCGATCTCGATGATGTCGCCGTTTTCTACCAGCGCCAGCGGCCCGCCAATGTAACTCTCTGGTGATACGTGCAACACGCAGGCACCGTAGCTGGTGCCACTCATGCGTGCATCGGAAATGCGCAACATATCGCGCAAGCCCTGTTTTAAGAGTTTCTTTGGCATCGGCAACATGCCCCACTCCGGCATGCCCGGCCCACCCTTGGGGCCTGCATTGCGAAAGATCATCACATGATCGGCGGTCACATCGAGGTTTTCATCATCGACAGCGGCTTTCATTTCCGGGTAGGAATCGAACACGATGGCCGGGCCACGGTGTTTCAAAAAGCGCTGATCACAGGCCGAGGGTTTTATCACGCAACCATCCGGTGCCAGCGTGCCCTTTAACACCGCGAGCGCACCTTCGGCGTAGATTGGTTTGTCGACGCTGCGAATCACATCGTCGTGGTGGACCTTCGCGTGTTCGATGCTCTCGCCCAGTGTCTGGCCGGACACCGTCATGCAGTCACCGTGCAGTTCGCTTTTGATGCGCGAGAGCATCGCCGGCAGGCCGCCCGCATAGAAAAAATCTTCCATCAGGTATTTCTCACCGCTTGGCCGCACATTCGCGATGACCGGCACCAGGCGGCTCTTGTCTTCAAAGTCATCAAGACTGATATCGACACCACTGCGTCTGGCCATTGCGATCAAATGGATGATCGCGTTGGTCGAGCAGCCCATCGCCATCGCCGCGGTGATCCCGTTTTCATAAGCTTTGCGCGTGAGGATCGACGACGGTCGAATATCCTGCCAGACCATCTCGACAATGCGCCGCCCGGACGCGCTGCACATGCGAATGTGCCCCGAGTCTGCCGCCGGAATGGAGCTTGCCCCGTTCAGGCTCATGCCGATAGTGTCGGCGATCGACATCATCGTCGCTGCCGTGCCCATCGTCATACAGGTGCCGTAGGAGCGTGCAATACCGCCCATCACCTGATCGTAGTCGCGCTTTTCAATCTCGCCGGCACGATATTCATCCCAGTACTTCCACGCATCTGAGCCCGAACCCAGTGTCTCGCCGCGCCAGTGCCCGCGCAGCATCGCACCCGCCGGCACATAGATCGCCGGCAGGTTCATACTGATCGCGCCCATCAAGAGCGCCGGCGTGGTTTTGTCACAACCGCCCATCAGCACCGCGCCATCAATTGGATGGCTGCGCAATAACTCCTCGCACTCCATCGCCAGAAAATTTCGATACAGCATGGTCGAGGGCTTAACGATCGGCTCGGACAATGAAATCGCCGGCAACTCCAGTGGCAGACCACCAGCCTGCAGCACGCCGCGCTTGACGTCATCGACCCGGTGCTTGAAATGACTGTGGCACTGATTGATATCAGACCAGGTATTGACGATCGCGATCACCGGCCTGCCGGCCCAGTCGTCCTCGTCGTAGCCCATCTGCATAAAACGCGAGCGGTGATTGAATGAACGCAAATCCTCGCGACCCAGCCAGCGATGGCTGCGCAGTTGATCGGCAGAGATTTTCTTATCGCTCATAGCAACCACCTGGCAGTGTCGTTGAACTTGAAGTTATTCGGCATTGGGTGACATGCCTTTTAAAAACTGAAACGCCTCGCTATCGGTAGAGAGTATCAGCGTGGTGTTCTGCTCCACCACCGATTTGTACATATCCATGGTTTTTTGGAACTCATAGAACTCGGCGGCTTGTGGAGTCTGATTGTACGCTTTGGCATAGATTTCTGCCGCCAGCGCATCCGCCTTGCCGCGAATCTCCTCCACCTCGCGATAGGCCTCAGAGCGAATCTTGTTCAGCTCGCGCTCGCGCAGACCATTGATACGCGCCGCCTCACCGTTGCCCTCGGAACGGAAGCGCTCTGCGATCTGCCGCCGCTCACTGATCATCCGATCATAGATTTTCGGGCGCACGCTCTCGTTGTAGTTAATGCGCTTAAAGCGGATGTCGAGCAGTTCGATACCAAAGCCTTTCACCTTGGGCGCGGCTGCGTCGAAAATCTCCTGCTCTACCCGCTTGCGACCCTTGGCAATCGGCACCAGGCTACCCAGTGCCTCCAGATCGGCCTCAGACAACGAGGCATCCCTCAAGGGTTTGCGATCACTGGTGGTGCGAACGATTTCGATTAACTCGTGTTTGGCGACAGCGTTTCGCGTTTCACTGCCCAGAATATCATCGAGCCTTGATTGTGCGCTGCGCTCATCGCGCAGGCGCAAAAAGTACTGCAGCGGATCGACGATACGCCAACGTGCAAACAGATCCACGGCGATATAGAGCTTGTCCTTGGTGGGCATGTTGCTGGGGCTGCCATCCCATTCGAGGATGCGCTTTTCGATCGGATTGACGATCTGCACAAACGGCAGTTTCATTTTCAATCCGGCGGTCGTCACCGGATCACCAACCGGCTCGCCAAACTGCGTGATGATCGCCTGCTCGGTCTCGCGCACGGTGTAAAACGAATTTGCCAGCAGCAAAAACACGATGACGAGTGGAATCACCATCCAGCTTTTAAAGAAATTCATTGGCCGAGCCCCTTGTTGGCGTCCAGATGCATCAGCGGCAATATCTGCTGTGCGGTTTCATCGACAATCAGCTTGGAATCAAGCTGCGGTAGCACCTCTTCCAGCGTCTCGATGTAGATCCGTCGGCGCGTGACCTCAGGGGCTTTTTGATACTCGGCAAAGATCGCGTTAAAACGTGCCGCATCACCCTCGGCCTCGTTGATGCGCTTCAGCCGATAGCCGTCGGCGGCGCGAATGCGCTGATCCTTTTCACCTTCAGCCAGTGGTATCAGCTTGTTGTACTCACGCCGTGCGGCGTTGATCAGGCTTTCCTTTTCCTGCTGCGCCTGATTCACCTCGTTGAAAGATTCCTGCACCGGACGCGGTGGGTTGATGTTTTTCAACTGCACCTGATCGATACTCACCCCAATGCCGTACTTGGTCGTCAGCTCCTGCATCTTAACCAGTGCCTCGTCCTCGATCTCCTGACGGCCAATCGTGATCACCTCATCGACAGTGCGATCCCCTACCACCTCACGCATCACCGACTCGGACAGATCGCGCAGCGTCTCGGCCGGGTTGCGCGCATCGAACATATACTTGCGTGGATCCTCGATCCGATACTGCACCACCCACTCCACCAGCGCAGCATTCAGATCACCGGTGACCATCTGGCTCTGCGCCTGCGAGTCGGCGCGCGACTGGCTGGGGTTGGTCGCCCCCGGCGTGGCAAAGCCGAATTCCTGCTTCAACTGGCGCTTGACCGGCACAATGATGATGTCATCGACCCCGCCCGGCAGCTTGAAGTGCAGACCCGCCGGCACCTCCTTGATGTACTTGCCAAAGCGCTGCACCAGTGCCACCGAGTCACTCGGTACGGTGTAGAACGCGGTGTACAAAAACAGCGCTATCGCCGCCAGCAGCAACAATCCCAGGCCGCCAAAAAAGCTGGCCGGAATCTTTGGCATCTTCAGTGGCGGTGGCCCGCCACTGCCCCCGCCGCCTTTCGCGGCGGACCTGATCTGTTCCATGTCGATGACGGCCATGCGCCAGCTCCCCTGATTGACTGAACCGACCATTCTAGAGCCGCGCCGGCAAATACTCGCATACCCGTTAGCAAGCCGGCGCGCAGCGATCAGATCTGCCCCGCCATCAGTCCTGCGCAATTGCAGTACAATGCCTGCAACCCCAAAACACTACGGAGATCAACCGATGAACTGGACTGTCTATCTTTCCGGCGAAATCCACACCGACTGGCGTCAGCAAATCAAGCAGGGTGCGGAAAA
>CAZNIS010000130.1:0-16097 GCA_964573105.1 uncultured Granulosicoccaceae bacterium | reverse complement strand
CACCGGGTGCCAGTCGCGACGCCACTCTTCACCCATTGTCGGGTTTTGGGTGCAGCGCATCGGGTAAGCCAGGGAATCACCCGATGTGCAGATGTTGCAGCCGATACACTCGCGAATTTCGTCTTCGATCCCCTGATCAATCTTGCTTGGCAGAAAAGGATCGGCAATCGATGGGCGAGCGGCACCGATCAGATCCAGTACACCGCGACGAATTTGACTGACCATGGTGTCCGGTGAGGTAAATCGCCCAACACCAACCACCGGTTTTTCCGTGAGCGATTTGACGAATCCGACGTAGGCCTCCTGACCGCCCTCCCCTCCAAATCGAGAGGGCATCGAATCGTTGGGCCAGCCGGCGACGTTCACATCCCACAAGTCAGGCAGCTCTGCCAGCAAACCGATAATTTCCTGTGCTTCAGTTTTTTGCATGCCATCGCTGCCGAGCAATTCGTCTACGGCAAAGCGTATGGCGATCGCACAACTGTCACCGACTGCGTCTTTTAAATCCATCAATACCTCGCGCAGTAGTCGGGTTCGATTTTCTATGCTGCCGCCATACTCATCGCTGCGCTGGTTGTAGCGGCTGAGCAGAAACTGGAACAACAGGGTCATGGTGCCGTGCGCGGCGTAGGCATAGATGATGTCATAGCCCGCCCGTTTGGCGCGCAATGCGGCCTCAACATGCCAGCGGCGAAAATCGCGAATGTCAGACTTATCCATCGCCCTTGCCTGCACATGCGGGAAAGACTCGGTCGGGATATTGCACGGTGCCAGAGCGGTGTGGCGAGTCACATAGTTAACCACTTCAAAACCATTGTGCACCAGTTGGATGCCTGCCAGAGAGTTGTGCTCGTGTACCTTTTCCACCATGAGCTCATGAACTGGCAAATCAGTGTCATCCCACAGGCGCATGAGCGTGAAGGGTGATAGATCACTGGACGGGTGTATCGAACACTCTTCGGTACACACCACACCCCAACCGCCCTCTGCCTTGACCCCGCGCATCTCGGCCATCGCACGTGGATAGCGATGCCCCATACCATTGCAGTGCGGCACCTGATAAAAACGGTTGCGGGTTTTCTTCGGGCCGATTTCTATTTCATCGAACAGGACATCGTAACGCGGGTTTCGTTTGGGCATTCTGGCTATCCGAACGTGGCTTGAGTCTGTGACTGCACGGAGTGTGATGCCGGCACGCATTGACAGGCGCACCAGGCGTTAGTGTGCCCACTGATAGCCTTGCACAAGACAAACCTCCAGGGACGCGACAACCATACAGCTATCGATAGATAAAATCGCGCAGTGTACCGTCAGGCGTTAGAATCACACGGTCACATGTAGCGACAAATCCTGAGCGATGCAAACACAACAGATGCTGATCGGCGGCCGCTGGACCGATGCCTTGTGCGGCGAGACGATCGAGGTGGAAAACCCCGGACGCAAATCGATCATCGGCACCGTGCCGCGCGGTCGCAGTGAAGATGTCGACATCGCTGTTGCGGCAGCGGCTGCGGCGTTTGATTCATGGCGTCGGGTGGCGCCACGCGATCGCGGCAAACTGTTGCTGGCGATCGCCGACACGCTGGAACAACAATCAGAGGCCATGGCAGTTGCCATCGCGAGCGAAACCGGTAATGCGATTCGCACGCAGGCGCGCCCGGAGGCGCTGGCAGCGGCTGACATCTTTCGGTTTTTTGGCGGCCTGGCCGGTGAGCTCAAAGGGGAGCAGATTCCGCTGGGCGAGAATATGCTCAGCTATTCGCGCCGTGAACCGATTGGTATCGTCGGCGCGATTATTCCGTGGAACGCACCGGTGCTGCTGGCGGCGCTGAAAATCGCCCCGGCCCTTTGCGCCGGCAACACCATGGTGCTGAAAACCGCTGAAGATGCGCCGTTTGGCGTGCTGCTCTTGGCCGAGTCGGCACAGCAGCACCTGCCGCATGGCGTGCTGAATGTACTCACCGGCCTCGGGCCTGAATGTGGCGCTGCGATTGCGGCTCATCCGAAAATTCGAAAATTGTCTTTCACCGGCTCGACCGAGGTTGGCAAGTCGATCATGCGCGCGGCGTCTGATCGCATTGCCCCGGTGTCGCTGGAGCTGGGCGGCAAAAGCCCGTCAATCGTTTTTCCGGATGCCCACGAAGACTGGGTGGTGGATGGCATTGTCACGGCGATGCGATTCACTCGACAAAGTCAGTCCTGTACGGCAGGCTCGCGACTGTTCCTGCACGAAGATATCTTCGATGCGTTTCTGGAGAAACTGGCACAACGCGCCGCAGCGTTGAAAATGGGTGATCCACTCGATGAGGCGACCGACATGGGCGCGATCATCAATCGCAAGCAATTCGATAAAGTCTGCAGCTATATTGAAGAAGGATTGTCTCTGCCGGATGCGCGTCTGGTCACTGGCGGCAAACCCGCCACCGATGGACCACTAAGCGAGGGCTACTTTTCATACCCAACGATTTTTGCCGATGCCAGCAACGACTGGCGGTTGGCGCGCGAGGAGATTTTCGGGCCGGTGCTGGTCGCGATTCGCTGGCGCGACGAGGCCGACGTCATCCGCATGGCGAACGACAGTCACTACGGACTGGCGGCGTTTGTCTGGTCGCGCGATATAGGCCAGGCGTTGCGCACCGCGCATCAGGTTGAGGCCGGCTGGGTGCAGGTCAATCAGGGCATCGGACAACTGCCGGGCCAGTCCTACGGCGGCGTCAAGCAAAGTGGTATCGGTCGCGAGTACTCGCTGGAAAGCATGCTCGACAGCTTCACCCAGAAAAAAAGTGTCACAGTGAATCTGGACATCCCGACACCCGGAAACACCCAATGAAGCTGATCGACACCCACACGCATCTGTTTTCAGACAAATTCGAGAGCGATCGCCACGAAGCAGTACAACGCGCGATCGATGCCGGTGTCGAACGAATGTATCTGCCGAATATCAGCCGCGACACGACTGACTCGATGAACGCGCTGGTCGATGCATTTCCAGCACACTGCTTTGCGATGATGGGCCTGCATCCATGCCACGTCGACGAGCATCTGGACGCAGAGCTTGCGCACGTGGAACAGGAACTTGCCAGCGGGCGCTACAGCGCCGTTGGCGAAACCGGCCTCGACTACCACTGGGATACCAGCTTTGCCGAGCAGCAAAAAGACGCGTTGCGTCAGCAGATCGGCTGGGCAAAGAAGTTCCAGTTACCGATCGTGCTGCACACCCGTGAGTCGTTCGACGACACCTATGAGCTGATCGCCGAGCAAAACGACGATTCACTGACCGGCGTGTTCCACTGCTTTGGGGGCAGTGTATCGGAGGCCGAAAAAGTCGCTGAACTGGGCGGTTTTTACATCGGTATCGGCGGCGTCGCGACTTTTGCCAAATCGAACCATCCCGAGGTATTGCCGGCAGTGCCCGTCGAGATGATCGTACTGGAAACCGACGCGCCGTATCTGGCCCCGAAACCACATCGCGGCAAGCGCAACGAGAGCGCCTATCTGCCGCGCATCGCCGAACGCGTGGCTGAGATTAAAGGCATGGCGGTCGATGAGATCGCCGCGGTGACCACGGCCAATGCACTGCAACTCTACAAAGACGGGCGCGAATAGCCGTAGTCTGTTGCCGCTGACCTGCCCACTCGAACGCACCAAAAATTCCCGATCGACACGCTTTTTGCCCGATAATAGCCACCCGGATCAGATTGTCTGACCGGCTATCGGCAACACGGAGCCACTATGAGCGTTGTGAGGGTACAGAGCGAGGATCTCGATGCGGCGGAGGTATCGTGGTTTGCGCCACTTTGCAGTGATGACTACCAGTATCTGGGCGTGCCTGATGGCTCGCTGCGATCCAGCTGGGAGAATACGCGCGAGGTCGCGCTGACCGCTGATCGACTGGGCTTTCGCAATATTCTGTGCCCATCGTCATATCAGGTCGGACAGGACACGCTGACGTTCGTCTCGGCCATGGGTCCGCAGCTTAAACAGATGAACATGCTGGCGGCCATCCGCTGCGGCGAACTGCAACCGATTATGCTGGCCCGCACGGTCGCAACGCTTGATCACATGATGCAGGGCCGGCTGACACTCAATGTCATTTCATCCAACTTCCCGGGCGAGGAATCATCCAGTCCCTACCGCTATCAGCGCTCGCGCGAGGTGGTGGAAATTCTGCGCCAGGCCTGGACGCAGGATGAGATCAACTACGATGGCGAAATCTATCAGTTCGCCAATATCAACACCG
The DNA here is from genome assembly GCA_964573105.1 of uncultured Granulosicoccaceae bacterium. Taxonomy (GTDB): domain Bacteria; phylum Pseudomonadota; class Gammaproteobacteria; order Granulosicoccales; family Granulosicoccaceae; genus CAKZSB01. Next base: position 11,857 of record CAZNIS010000130.1, on the reverse strand, counting down.
ATCCGGCGCGCCCGTATCAGCAAAACGGCGGTCCGCTGCTGTACTTTGGCGGCTACTCACCCGATGCGCTGGAACTGTGCGGGCAATTCTGCGATGTCTATTTAATGTGGCCGGAAAACGTCGAAAATCTCGAACAGCGAATGAAGGATGTCGCCGCGCGGGCCGACGTGCACGGACGTGTGCTCGACTACGGTCTGCGGGTTCACATGATTGTGCGCGATACCGAACAGGAGGCGCGGGAATACGCCGATATGCTGGTATCAAAACTCGACGATGACAAAGGCAGCAGCATTCGCAATCGCGCGCTGGATGCCAAGAGCCTGGGCGTGTCACTGCAGGCGAATCAGCGCGATCAGGCCGATGACGATGGCTTCTCTGAACCCGGCCTGTGGACCGGCGTGGGTCGCGCGCGCTCGGGTTGTGGCGCCGCACTGGTGGGCAGCGTCGATCAGGTGATGAGCAAGATTGAGCACTATCAAAAGATGGGCATTCGATCATTTATATTTTCCGGCTACCCGCATGTGCAGGAATGCGAAATCTTTGGCACCAAAGTACTGCCGCAACTCAAAACCTGTTCGCTGCCACAAGCGTACGGGCGAATACCCTCATCAACCCCACCAACACCACTGGGTAATGGAGTCAGAGTCTGATGCAAACTGTTGAACTGCACGCTTCAATGCCAGCGCTGAGCCGCCTGATCTATGGCGTCTGGCGACTGGCCGATGATGACAACACTTCAACGCCGCACGTGCGTGCAAAGATTGACGCGTGTTTGCAACAAGGTATCAGCAGCTTCGATCACGCCGATTTATACGGCGAGCATCAATGTGAAGAGTTGTTTGGCAAGGCGCTGGCAGAGGACTCATCGCTGCGGGATCAGATGCAATTGATCAGCAAGTGCGACATTGCGATCCCCTGTGATCGTTATCCTGATCGACGCGGCAAATACTACGACACCAGCCCGGAGTATATTCGCCAGTCGGTTGAAAACAGCCTGCGCTTTCTGCACACCGATCACCTGGACCTGCTGCTGATCCATCGCCCTGACCCGTTTATGGATGCCGATGCCACGGGTGCTGCACTGGATAAACTTATCGTCGACGGAAAGATTCGCGCAGCCGGTGTTTCGAATTTCACCACCGCCGACTGGGAACTGCTGCAAAGCCGTATGCAGCATCCGCTGGTGACCAATCAAATCGAGATCAATCTGCTTGAGCGTTCGGCCTTCACTGACGGGCGCCTGGCCCATTTGCAGCAACACCGAATTCACCCGATGGCGTGGTCACCACTGGCGGGTGGTCAGTTGTTTGGGGATGGCGAGGCGGCAAAGCGCGTGATGCCGGTGATGAGCCGCATAGCAGAAGAACAAAACACCTCGGTCGATCAGGTGGCTGTGGCCTGGCTGCTAGCCCATCCCGCGGGCATTTTGCCGATTCTCGGCACCAACAACCTCGATCGCATCGGCCGTATCTCCAACGCCCTGGACGTCGCCATCGATCGCGAGACCTGGTTTGAGTTGTGGACCGCGGCAGCCGGCGAAGAGGTGCCGTAGGCTGGCGCAAAGCCAGCGCATCGGCTGTCGTTTATTCAAAGCCAACGCATTGATCGAGTATTCGACAGCGTCACGAGCGCGCACCCGACAATGCCCCGTGGGAGTATCGCTTGAGTAAGCCGGTTTGTCGGCCACGTTGCGGCACCGGCCCTGTCTTTTGATGAATAATGCGCGGCTATCCATCACCTGCAAATCGCATGAACCTCGATGACATAAAACACGCTGCCACACGCCTGGCAGGCAGCATCGTCAAAACACCCTGCACGCGCTCTGACACACTTTCGGCGATGACGGGCGCCGAGGTGTATCTGAAATTCGAGAACCTTCAATACACCTCGTCGTTTAAAGAGCGCGGTGCGCTGAACTGCCTGCTGCAGTTGTCGGCCGGTGAACAAGCCAAGGGGGTGATCGCGATGTCGGCCGGCAATCACGCGCAGGCGCTGGCGTTTCATGGTGCGCGGTTGAATATCCCGGTCACGATTGTAATGCCGCGCTCCACGCCAAATACCAAGGTTGAGCAGACGCGCGTATTTGGTGCCGATGTCATATTGCATGGCAACGTGTTTGACGAGACGCGTCGCTTCACTGAATCACTGGCACAGGAGCGCGATCTGGTGCTGGTCCACCCGTTTGACGATGAACGCATCATGGCCGGACAAGGCACGGTGGGCCTGGAAATTATGCAGGCAGTGCCCGATGCCGATGTGGTCATCGTGCCAGTAGGCGGTGGCGGACTGATCAGCGGCACGGCAATGGCGATCAAGGGCTTATCCACCAGTACGCAGGTGATTGGTGTACAGGCCGAGCGCTTTGCCGGTGCGACTTGTACGTTTCACACTGACACAGCGAAAAGCGCCGCGGGCGGCACGGTCGCCGAAGGCATTGCGGTGAAATCACCGGGTGCGCACACGATGCCAGTGATAATGGATCAGGTCGATGACATGCTGCTCGTCACCGAAGCGCAACTGGAGCAGGCGATCTTCGAACTGCTTGAAATCGAAAAGACGGTGGCCGAGGGCGCCGGCGCTGCGCCACTGGCGGCACTGCGGGCAAATCGATCGCGCTTTGAAAATCGCAAGGTCGTGTTGCTGTTGTCCGGCGGTAACATCGATATGATGATTCTGTCGTCGGTTTTGCAACGGGGTTTGGTACGCAGTAGCCGACTAATCCGAATGACCGTGGAAATTCCCGACGTACCTGGTGCGCTCGCGAGCCTGACACGCGTGCTCGGCGAACTGGAAAGCAATATCGTAGAAATTTCACACCAGCGCGCGTTTGGTGGCTCGACCGTTCGCGCTACGCTTGTGGAACTGGTGCTGCAGATGCGCGGCGAGGAACAGCACGACCGGGTCTGCTCAGCGCTGGCCGAGCAGGGTTATGAAGCCTGTGTGATCGAATAGCGGCATCAGCCGCGCTGTCGCGATTCCTCTCTTAAGGTGGCGACCACGGCTGAGTAGGTTGATACCGAATAGGGCACAAGATAGGTCAGCAGGATCTGGCAGATGTTTTCAAACGTGAGCGACAGGCGCATCATGGCAGGGCCGTGATTGATCAGCGCCAGCACGCTGCCGACCACAAAGGCCACCCGCAGTGCGGTCATCACCACTGGACGCGAGCGCGCGATCTGAAATCCTCTGGCGCGGCGGCTCAACACCCTGCCCCGACGATCGGAAAACTGGCCATCATTTTCAAATTCAACTGAAGACTAAGCGTATCTGCCATGAAGGATCTATACCGAAAATCGGCAACCGAATGCGTCGCGCTGTTAAAAAGCGGTGACATCAAACCCGACGAGCTGATCGACTGTGCCGAGCAGCGCATCGAATCGATCGATGCAGACATCAACGCCCTGCCGATCCGGTGCTTCGAGCGCGCGCGCGAGCAGGCAAAATCAGTGCGGACGGACAGCACCCTCGCCGGTCTGCCGATTGCGGTCAAGGACTATAACAACGTTGGAGGCGTGGTCACGACGTTTGGTTCAACGATCTTTCGCGACTATGTGCCAGCGACGTCGGACTACACGGTCGCCACGCTTGAGCGCAACGGCGCGATTCCGATCGCCAAATCAAACGTACCGGAGTGGGCCGGCGGGCACACCTTTAATCCGGTATTCGGCACCACCTGCAATCCGTGGAACCTTGCACGCAGCGCCGGCGGATCATCGGGCGGCTCGGCCGCGGCACTGGCCGCCGGTATGGTCTGGCTTGCGACCGGCAACGATCTGGGTGGCAGCCTGCGTACGCCGGCCGGTTTCAACGGCGTGGTCGGCCTGCGCCCGGGCCCGGGTCGCGTGCCGCGTGGCAAGCGTCTGCAGGCATTCGATTCGCTGTGGGTCGAGGGACCAATGGCGCGCAATGTTGCTGACATTGCGCTGATGCTGGACGCCGGTTGCGGCTTTCACCCGGGTGACCCTTTGTCTTTCGATGCGCCGGCAGCGCCCTTTACAGCGCAACTGCACTGCGAGCCGAAACAACTGCGCGTCGCTTTCAGCCGCGATCTGGGGATTGTGCCGATGGAGCCTGAAATAGCCGATATCTGTCAGGCGGCAACGGCGCGGCTGGCGGTTTTGGGCGCTGACGTCACCACCGAAATCCCCGATTTTTCCGGCGCGCTGGACAGCTTTCAAACACTGCGCGCGGTGCTGGTAGCGACGATGATGGGCGAGCTATACGAGCAACACCGCGATGCGATTGCGCCGGAGATCATTGGCAATATCGAACGCGGACTAAACATCAGTGCGAGCGAGGTCTTCGCCGCCGAACGCTATCGCTGGCAACTGTACGGCCAACTGGAGCAGTTTTTCCTGCACCACGATCTGTTGATCTGTCCCGCCGCATCGATTGAGCCGTTCCCGATCGAACAGCGCTATGTCGAGGTGATCGACGGCAAGGCTTGCGAAACCTACATCGACTGGTTTGCGATTACATTCGCGTTGAGCCTGACCGGTTGCCCGGTGCTGTCACTGCCCTGCGGGCACACGGCCAACGGCTTGCCCGTGGGCATACAGATCATGGGCAAGCCGCGCGGTGAGGCGCAACTATTGGCCGCTGCAGCAGCGCTGGAAGCAGAACTCGGACTGGCCAATCGGCTGCCAATCGACCCGCAACGCTAATCGACCAGTTAGGTGGGGGCAGGTAATGGGAGCTTGCACTAATAGTAGGTGCGTTGGCACATACCAGGTAACCCAACGCGTAAGCAAGGCATGTACTTCTTACCTTGCTGACGCTGCGGGTTTCCAGTTGCAGTACCCGCCGATCACGTACCCGGTAACCCGACGCGTAAGCGAGGCATTTACTTCGCCTTGCTGACGCTGCGGGTTTCCAGTTGCGGTACACACCGACATCACGTACCAGGTAACCCGACGCGTAAGCGAGGCATGTACTTCGCCTTACTAACGCTGCAGGTTTCCAGTTGCAGTACCCCCCGATCACGTACCAGGTAACCCGACGCGTAAGCGAGGCATGTACTTCGCCTTACTAACGCTGCAGGTTTCCAGTTGCAGTACCCGCCGATCACACACCAGCTAACCCGACGCGCAAGCGAGGCATGTACTTCGCCTTGCTAACGCTGCGGGCTTCCAGTTACGGTATTCGCCGACATCACGTACCTACCCCGCGGTTGTTCTGCGCTATTGAGCCGGAGGAGCCGTAAGCCAAAGCGCACGTACCATATTGCTGCGACGGCACTCCGGCACAAGACACCGGAGCACTGACTCACTAGCCCTTGCCGCGCCAGGGAATACTCTTATCGATGACCCAGCGCATGATCAGGTCGAACATCAAACCGAGCAGCCCCATGATCAGAATGGTGACCCAGATCAGCTCGTAGTCGGACACGGTGCGGGCGACGTTTTCGATAAAGCCGACACCTGTGGTACCCGCCAACATTTCTGCCGCTACCAGCGTACCCCAGCAAACGCCAATCGCGATCCGGATACCGGTCAGGATTTCCGGCATCGCGTTGGGCAAAATAACGTTGCGCAATATCTGTCCAGTGCTTGCACCCAGTGAGTGCGAGGCGCGAATCTTCGACAACTGCGTACCAGACGCGCCGGTTCGAGCGGATATCACCATGATCGCGAAGGCCACCATGAACAGCAGGAATATTTTGCCGTCATCCTGAATGCCGAAGATGGTCAGAATCAGCGGCGCCCAGGCCAGTGGCGGAACCGGTCGGTAGAGTTCGATCAGCGGGTCAAAAAACGATTTGAAGAACCGCGACACGCCCATGAATATGCCCAGCGGCACGCCCAGCAGAATGCCAAACGCGAGTGCCACCAGCACGCGAAACAGTGAATCCCAGATATGCCCGTCGAGCATCGGGATATGGCCTAGCGGCACATCGCCCTGCGCGAACGCCAGCACGCGATCCTTGAAGTTGGGCTCGAAGGTGCCATCGGCACTGTGACGCCCGAACTCGCCCGGAATCACGTCGGCGATCCAGTCAGGCACCAGAAATCCGACCACATCGGCCACCGGCAGCCACTTCCACCACAACAGCGTGGTGCCTTTAAATCCACCGCCGGCGTCGAGATCGGGGTTGGCGAGCAGGCCAAACTTGGCGACGACGTCAGTCGGCTTTGGCAGCCAGCGTCCCGAGCCTTGTTCCGTACACTGCGTGCGCGATTTGATGATGCTGCCGCCCGGCATGAATGCGCCCTCGACGATGCGCAAACCGAAACCCTTGGCCGACTGACTGGCATCTTGCAGGTCGCTCATCGCGCCGGCGACACCATCCAGCGCCTGGGCCGGGAAAATGGTGCCATCATCGAGTCGCTTGAAGATGCGATCGAACGATTTGATGAAATTGGCGCGGTCTTTCAACGTGGCCTCGTCAGCGCCGTCGGGGGCGGCCCCGCCCTTTAGCGCATCAATGCGCGTGCGGATGTCAGCGATCGCGTCGACGGCGGCTGGCGGTGCGTTGCGTGCGGCGAGAAAGTTCTTCGCCACGCCCTGCGCGTCGATCGATACCTGATCAAACATGGCACCACGCGGCGTCTCGGCCAGCAGCGGTATCTCGATATGGGTCAATCCCCAGCCAGGTTGTGAAGCGGCGTCCGCGGCCGGCTCGTAGTTGTCGTAACCTGCGCGCAGACGGCTCGACAAACCATTGATTTCTTCCACCAGGCTGGCGAGTTTGGACGCCGATTCCGGATCCTGTTTGGCGGGATCGGAATAGATACCGATCAGCGCGTCGAGCTCGCCAAAGAGGCTTTCGATCTCTGCGCCTTCGGTCTCGCTAAACGCATTGGCAGGGAATGCCGCCCTAAGCGTTTTGAGCTGTTCGGTATTGCGCGCCACCAGTGTTGTGGACTTGAAGTAGCGCGACCCGGACGGCAAAGCCGCATTAATTGGCGATACCGCATCGTGCAACTTTGCCACCTGACACAGCTCGTTTGCCGCGTTGGGGAAATAGGCGCGCGCACTGCCCCAGGAAAAATAGAACCAGATCAACAGCAGTGCGGATACACCGCAGACTGCCCAGTACCAGCCACCTTTGGTTCGCTCAGGGTCGCCAAAGACTTCGTCTTTGTCGCGCAGTGCCGATAGCCGTCTGCCGACGACAATCGAAAACACAAACGACAGGATCAATAGAAATATCAGGAATGCCGCGATGGTGGCGCGATTGACGGACAACCAGTGAAAGAAATCAGACACGGCCCATGATCTCCTCTTCCATGTCCCAGATCATTGTCAGGATTTCCTCCCGCACCTCGGAAAAGTAAGGGTCTTTTTTCACATCGCGCAGTGAATGGGTGAGCCCCATTTCGGCAAACGGCAAGCGATACTCTTTGTGCAGCCGGCCTGGACGCGGCGCCATGACAAACAATCGTTCGCCGAGCAATAGCGCCTCTTCCACCGAGTGGGTAATAATCATGATGGTTTTGCCGGTCTCCTTCCATAAATCGAGTACCAGGCTTTGCATTTTTTCGCGCGTCAGGGCATCCAGTGCGCCCAGTGGCTCATCCATTAATATGACGTCGGGATCGTTTACCAGACAGCGCGCGAGTGCGACGCGTTGCTGCATACCGCCAGAGAGCTGATAGGTTGGCGTGTTGCCGAAACCCTGCAGACCGACCGTATCGAGCCATTTCTCGACCTGCGCGGCGGCTTCGCGTTTGGGCATCTTTTTCATCCGCAAACCAAAATCCACGTTTTTCGCGACCGGCAGCCACTCAAACAGAGCGCCCTGCTGAAATACCATTCCGCGCTCGACTCCCGGACCGACGATTTCATTCTCACCGAGAACAACCTTGCCACCGGTGGGATTGATAAAGCCTGCGATGATGTTCAGCAAGGTGGTCTTGCCGCAGCCTGACGGCCCGAGCACCGACAGGATTTCTCCTTTTTTGAGAGTGAAGTTAACGTCTTTGAGTGCCTCGACCGCCGCCCCGGTTTGCGGGTTGGTGAAGGTCATACAGAGGTTATCGGAGATCAGATCAGCCATGGGATGCGTGTGTAGTCCAGACCATACAATGAAAAGGGCGGCGCCTCAGCTGAGACTCCGCCCCGGGTACTGAATCAGCCAGATGGCTGAAAGTATAGACTGCAGATCCTACTTCAGGAACGAACCGTCCAGTGTCTTGGCAATGGCGGCGCCATCGGAATCATCCGAGAACACCAGGCCAAGTGAGGCAGCAGCGGCAGCGGCGATGCCGTCTTTTCCGAAGTACTGCGATGCCTGCTCATCAGCTGTCGGGAAAGTGAAGCCCGCCATCTGGTTCTTTGTTTGCTCAGGCGTCATACCAGCATCAGCGGCAACCTGGGCAATCTGACCGTCAGAACCAATCCACGCACCGTTGGACTCTTCAGTCACTTCCATGAAGGTTTTCAGCAGATCAGGGTTTTCAGTGGCGAAAGACTCGGTGACAGAGATGACGTCGAAAGAGCCGATGCCAGCGTCTGTCTTTTCCTGAGTGCTCATGATCGGCGCACCGACTTCACCGGCAGCCTTGGCAGAGTTGCCACCGAAGATGCAGGCCATATCGACTGAGCCGTCAGCCAGTGAAGCTGCGCCATCGGGCGGTGCCTGGTCAACGATTTCCATGGTGCTGATGTCGACATCCAGTGCCGCCATCTGCTTTCTGAAAGAGAAGTCCGCCATGGTGTTCAGCGGAACTGCCACGGTGCGACCTTCGAGTTCAGAGGCGTTGGCAGAGGTGATGCCAAGACCGCTCTTGACGAAGCAGTCGTTGGCTTCATAGACGACGGCGATGCCGACCATCTTCAGCGGTGCGCCCTGCTGAATCGCGGTGACGAAAGGTGCCAGACCCTGGCTGTAGGCGATGTCGATATCGCCGGCCAGCATGGCTTCTGTCATCGCAACACCTGTTGAGAAATCGGTCCAGTTGACGTCTACACCCATCGCCTCATCGTAGGCTTTGTCGACTTTCGCGATCTGGTTGGGCGTGGCCCACTCCAGGAAAAACGCCACATTGACGCTGTCTGCAGCCATTGCGGTAGAGCCCAGGCCCATTGCCACAGCGGCGGTTACGGATTTGAGTAGTTTCATTAAGGTGGCCTCCAGAATGACCGATTGATTGACCAATGCGATGCGCCCTCGCGTGTTAGCGATTTCAGGCTCTAACAAGTCCGACACGTTGAAAACTGATTAGTGTCACCTATGCGTTGAGCCCTCGCAGGCACCCCGCTCGCGCCGGCAGTATACATCAACCTTTCTGGCGACTAATGATCTCTGCGCGCCGTCGAGCATTTGTAACCCGGGCTCGCGTTCGGCGCTGGAAACTGGAGAATTCAACTAGCTGACGTCACGCACTAGGCCGACGCCCAAACGAAAAACGCCATCGAATGATGGCGTTCGGGTAGTGGCGCCACTGCCGGCGGTGGCCACTGGCGGCTCGCAGCCCGGCGAGAGTCGCCGGGCTTTGACTATGCTACTCGGGCTGCAGCAGGCGAAATTCCACCCGCCGGTTGATCCTGCGCCCCTGCGCTGAGCTGTTGCTGGTCAGCGGTTGTGACTCGCCGTAGCCAAAGGCTCGCAGACGCTGAATATCGATACCCTCGCCGGCGATGAACGAGGCCGTCGCCTGTGCTCGACGTACCGACAGTTGCATATTCAACGCAGCGCTGCCGACTGAATCTGTGTGCCCGCTGATCTCCAGAATTGCTTGCGGATACTTGTTCATCAACTGCGCCACCCTGCGCAGCACGGTTTGCGATTGCGCCGTCAATGTGGCACTGCCTGAGTTGAACGCCACCTGATTCAGCGCATCATCCAGAATCTTCTGATCCTGCGCCGAAATGCCCTCACTGGTGATGGAGGCGACGGCAGCCGGGGTGGCGCTTTGATCAGCACTATCCGCAGCAGCGTCGCCGTCATTCACTGGATCGGGACACCCGAGGTTTGCTGCAGTGCCCGCCACATCGACACACTGATCATCGATGTCGGCCACGCCGTCACTGTCGGTATCGCTCACAACCGGACATCCCGACTCACTGCCGCCACCGGGCAGCTGTGGACAGGCGTCATCGACATCGGCGACTCCGTCCTGATCGGCATCGGCAGGGCATCCGGCTGTGGCCACATCGCCAGCCACGAGCGGACAATCATCCAGTGAATCGGCAACACCGTCACCATCCCGATCGGCCGGACAGCCGGCATTGCCAGCCACACCGGGCTCGGCCGGACATTGATCCTCCTCGTCGGCCACGCCATCGTTATCCTGATCCGCCGGGCAGCCATTGGTTTCAATGGCACCTGGACGTTGGGGACACTGATCATCCGCATCGGCGACACCATCGCCATCAGCATCTGCAGGACAACCATTCAGTTCGGGCGAGCCCGCAACAGCCGGGCAGATGTCGGCAGCATCGGCAACACCATCACCGTCGCCGTCGAGCGGACAGCCGTTAGCCGTATCCGCGGCGACTTCGGGACATTCGTCTGCCTCGTCTGCCACACCATCAGCGTCAGCATCTGCCGGGCAACCGGCATCATCCTCAGTACCCGGTTGCGACGGGCATTGATCACTGGCGTCGTCGATACCGTCGCCGTCAGTATCCGGTGCACATCCACGAGTATCGAGGCTGCCGATCTCATCCGGACACTGATCGACGTCGTCAAAGACCGTATCGCCATCGCGATCAACCATCGATGGCGGACAACCCCCATCGTTCAGAGAGCCGGCATGCTTTGCACAGCGATCGATTGAATCGCCGATGCCATCACCATCCGCATCGGTGAGTGCGACGCCTTTCATCTGCGTCATATCGGTGCCCGCATTGGGGATCGAGGCGTTCGGCGCTATCGTGTCGTTATTGAGCGACGGCGGCACCGTTGCCGCTGAAACACCGGTCGCGACTGGATCGGAGTGCTGGACTACCGACTGATCAGACGCCAACTGATCAACCGAGTCGCCCATTAGAAACCAGGCCAGCCAGCCAAAGAACAGCAGCACCGGAATAGCCACGAGGTACTCTTCGTACTCCCGTTCTTTTTTTGTTTTTTCAACATCGCCTTGCATGATTAACTCCCGAGTACCGCCTACTGGGTATATCGTTCATGGATCTGGATGAACGGCTTGAGTGACACCCGTGGGCACCCTTGGCCGTTGGCCGAGTTATCGCGGCGCGCCAGGCGCCCCGCCCGTAACCCCAGCGGAAAAAAAAAGTATTTTGTGATTTTTATAGCCCAAGAATAGAACACCGTCTTGGCGGCGTCTCGCCCACCCAGACCAAAGGCAAGGGCTGCGGCAACTGCCACGGCACCCAGCGTCAGACCGAACGCAAGATTGACGATGTTATCCGCAAGCCCCATCGCTCTGAGTCCCATCGCCAACACCAGGCCAAGGATTGCAAAGCGCGCGATATTGGCGAGCGCAGGGTTGCTTTTCGACATGGCGTTGTAGGCCAGCATGCTGAGGAAATTGCCGATCACCAGAATCAGACCACCGACCAGTATGCCACCGCCAAACTGCAGCACTTTAGCCATGATTTGCGAAATGATCTCGATGTCCAGACGATCGACTGCGGCGGTCAAACCGGTCAACATCGAAAAGAACATGATGCCGTTGCCGATGAGTTTTGTCGGAGTAAAGCTTGCGTTAAAAAAGCCCTGCAAACCTACTTTTTGCGGCATCGCGTCGATGTTCATGCCATCGAGTATTCCACCCAGAATACTGACTACGAACTTCGCGACAAACCACGTTACCACCAGGATGATCGCCGCACCGATGATGTTAGGAATAGCAGACATCAGCTGCTGAATCATCGCAGTTGCAGGTCCGGATATCGCTTCAATATCCAGAATGCCCAGCGCCGCGACGATAATCGGCAACAGGATCGC
>CAZNIS010000129.1:3894-16468 GCA_964573105.1 uncultured Granulosicoccaceae bacterium | reverse complement strand
CACCGCTGCGGCGCTGGCGCTGGGCGGCACCGCACACGCGGCCGACCCCGTTAAAGTCGGCTTCATCTACGTTGGCCCGATCGGCGATCTGGGCTGGACTTACCGCCACGATCGCGGCCGTCTGGCGATCGAAGAGGAATTCGGCGACAAGGTCGAGACCACCTACATCGAAAACGTGCCGGAGGGCGCCGAGGCAGTCAAAGCCATCACGCAGCTGGCAGAGACCGGTCACGACATCATCTTCACCACGTCTTTCGGCTTCATGGATCCGACCAATGAAGTGGCGGCCCAGTATCCGGATGTAAAATTCGAACACGCCACTGGCTTCAAGCGTGAGACCGACAACGTCGCGACCTTCTCGGCACGTTTCTACGAAGGCCGTGCCGTACAGGGCCTGATCGCCGCGAAGATGACCAAGACCAACAAGATTGGCTACATCGCATCGTTCCCGATTCCGGAAGTCGTGCGCGGCATCAACGCGTTTCAACTGGAACTGGCCAAGCACAACCCGGATGCCGTGATCGACATCAAGTGGATCTTCACCTGGTTTGACCCGGCCAAAGAAGCCGAAGCCGCGCAGGCCTTCATCGATGCCGGCGCCGATATCATCGTGCAACACACTGACAGCCCGGCACCCATGAGCATCGCCGAGAAAAACGACGGCGTATTTGCGTTCGGCCAGGCGTCCAATATGGCGCGCTTTGGCGAAAAGAGTCACCTGGTGTCAATCGTCGACAACTGGGACAGCTATTACATTGATCGGGTTGCCGCCGTGATCGACGGAAGCTGGGAGCAATCAGATATCTGGTGGGGTCTGTCTAAGGACGGCCAGGGCAACGGCGTCGGCATGGTCGAAATGGCAGCCTACGGCAACATCCCCGAAGACCTGATGGCCGAGGCCAAAGCGCTGGAAGAAAGCCTGCGCACCGGCGAGCGTCACACCTTCCCTTGCCCGATAAAAAAGCAGGACGGCAGCCTCGCCGAAGACTGTGAAAAGGGCGAGACACACCTGGTCGACTTCCCGACACTGGTCTCAATGGACTGGTACGTCGAGGGCGTGCAGGGCTCGATTCCAAAGTAACGCGAAGCAGTAACGGCAAGCCGGCTTTTCTAAACTAACGAAAGGCCGGCTTTCCCTGCATTCCAACCGTCGTGACAAACAGCAAATGCTTTCCTGGCTAAACACCGGCTACCAGTGGTTGCGCCACGGCTCACCGCTGAAAGCCGACGAAACCGCCCTGCTCTTCCCGCAAAGTGCCACGCGCGCAGACGACGGCAGCTGGACTGTGCCGTTGCATATCTGGGTAGTAGAACTTGAACGTGGCACCTTATCCAGAAGGCTTGGCCAGCGCGCGGTGCTGGAGCTTCTGGACCTGGCCGATGTCGTCGACGATGAACAAGCCCTGACCGACAACTTCAAAGAGCGCATCATCTGGTTCGTGGCTGATCGCGAGATGAACAAGCGATTCAAAGTCAAACTGGATCAGCAGACCTTCAGTACACCACGCAGTCCAATTACCGGCCATATCAAATTCACCGCCCACTACACCGGCGACGCGGCGCCCGGCAGCATTCTGCCGTACCGTTTAGCGAGTGAACTGGCCGACGACATGGCGGGCCAGGTACAGCTCGTGCCAGAACAGGGTTTATCGATCGTGTCCGACATCGACGACACCATCAAGATCAGCCACGTGCCCGATCGACGCCGTCTGGTAAAAGGCATTTTCTTCGACGATTCCATCCCGGCGCCAGGCATGGCGGCCTGGTATCGGCAACTGGCTGATGCCGGTTGCTGCTTTCACTACGTATCAGCATCACCGTGGCAGCTGTACCCCACGCTCAACAAAATGCGTCAGCAGCACTTTCCGTTTGGCTCTTTTTCGCTCCGGCACTTTTACGTAGGCGATGAGACATTTCTGGAGTTTTTTGCAAGCTCGCGCGAGTACAAACTCGACACCATCCGCCAATTGCTCGCGCGCTTTGCGCAACGCCAGTTTGCACTGGTGGGCGACAGCGGCCAGGAAGACCCGGAGGTCTACACACAAATCGCAATCGAGCACCCGCAACAGGTGGCTGCGATCCTGATCCGCCGCGTACCGATTGAGTCCTACACAGATGACACCACCAGCGACCAGCTGGATAAAGACAATCAGCACAGATGGCAGCAGCTGCGCGAACAACTGCCAGCCGGCATTATCTTCGACGTGTTCGACCACCCTGATGAGTTGCCCCACATTACCGAGCAACTGATCCGGCTATCAGCCGACAACCGCGTGTTGTTCACTTGAGTAAAAGTTTCAGTATCACAGCCCGCGTGCGCAGCGTGACACACGCTCTGGCCGGGCTCAAAACCCTGTTGATCGACGAGCACAATGCACGCGTGCACCTGGCCGCCACCGTGCTGGTGGTGATCCTGGGCCTCGTCTTAGATATCGATGCGAGCGACTGGTTGATCCTGATCGTTGTCATCGCGTTGGTATGGATCACCGAGGCACTTAACACGGCCCTGGAAAATCTCGCCGATCACGTCAGCCCCGATCACAACGTGCTGATCGGCAAATGCAAAGATGTGGCCGCAGCAGCCGTGCTGCTGGCGGCGATTTGTGCTGTGCTTTGTGGTGCCATTATTTTTGTGCCCTTTCTGCTGTGAGTTCGCAGTGCCCGGCACCCGGCACTGCCTTGCCAATCACCCGGTAATCGCAGGCGCACACGCCCGATCGATTCACTAAAAGCGTGAGCTTTGCGCCTGGCGCGGCCCTCGTTCACACCCGCAGCGCACGCTAACCAAAACAAAACTTTTCGAAAACCGTTACTCAACCTTCGCATCATATGCTCGTTTCGTCTCCGCCCTGATCTGTCCGGCGGATGGACTGCCAAACCACATTCCGCTTTTTCAACCTACGGAATCATATGATGACTAGAAAAAATACGATCAACGCCCTGTTCATTTCCGCCGCGCTGTCACTACCGATGACCCAGGCCTTCGCCGTCGATGAGCACTTCATCGATGCGTCGGCCGTGGTCGGTGGATACGATGTGGTGGCCTACCACACTGTCGGCAAGCCAACCAAAGGCTCCGCCGATTTTTCAGCGACCTATCAGGGGGCTACCTGGCACTTCGCATCGATGGAAAACCTGGAACTTTTCAATGCCGATCCAGCCAAATATGCGCCGGCCTACGGCGGCTGGTGCTCCGCAGGTGCCAGCAAAGGTAAAAAGGTGCCCACCAAGGCTGACCTTTGGGCAATCGTCGACGGCCAGTTGTATCTGAACAGCAGCCCCAAGGCCCACAACGATCTGTTCCTGGCCAACACTGAAGCGGTCATTCGCAAAGGCGAATCAAACTGGAAAAAGATATTTGCAACATCCAGAGAGGAATTACTCGCCAACTGACACGATTAATCTGATCGAAGGCAGACCGTAGTGAACAGGCTCCGAGCCACAAATTACTCTGGCTCGGAGTCTGTTCCGACCGCGTCTACGGCGATGATCAGATTTTATTCGGGGAGATAAAGCGCTGGAAACCAAAGCCATCAATAACCCCAACGCCTCGATACTCATCGTCGAAGACGATCAGAACATCCTGAACCTGTTGCACGCGTACCTTGAAAGTGCCGGTCATCTGGTGACCACCGCACGAGATGGCGCGAGCGGGCTGAAGATGGCTCTGGAAGGACATTTCGACATTGTCGTGCTCGATGTGATGCTGCCGGAAAAATCGGGAATCGAGATAGCATCCGCGCTGCGCGAGGCGGGCTGCGATACGCCGATCCTGTTTCTCACAGCGCTTGGCAAAGAGTCCGACGTTCTGCGGGGTTTTGGCGTCGGCGCCGACGACTACATGGTAAAACCCTTCTCGCCGCGCGAGCTCGTCGTGCGCATCAGCGCAATTCTGCGGCGACAGCAGGCGGGCCCGCCGCGCAGCGACTCAACGATAGAATTCGGTTCACTCTCTCTCTCTCGACTTCGAGCAACCCAACTGCTCTGTCGATGGCGCTCCACTGGAACTGACCCCCTATGAGTATCGCATTCTGCGCCAACTGCTCACCTACCCGGGTCGAGTCTTCAGCCGCCGATCGCTGATCGCCGGCATCTACGGCAATGAAGATGCGGTCAGCCCCAAGGCGATCGATGTACACGTACACCACCTGCGCGCAAAACTGGGCGATGACAACGCAGAGACTATCAGGACCGTACGCGGATTCGGCTACAAGTTCTCAGCGCAGAACCGACAAGTGGCTGAAAAGTTATGATCAGGCGTGCACAGTACTGGCCCTGGTTAACACTGCAGATTATCGGCGCCAACGTCGCCATCATCATCGTGCTCGCACTCGCCTGGTATCTGGCCTTTATTCAACAAAGCAGCGCCTACTCCGAGCGCCTGATGGCAACCTTCAATATCGAATCGGGCAGCCTGCACGCGATGTATGTCGATGACGTAGAGCGTCAGCTATGGATCAGTGTCACGTTGGGCCTTGCCTTTGCCGTCGTCGCATCCATCGGCCTTGCACTGATCATCGTCCGCCCGTTGAGAACACTTGCAATGGCAACAAAGCGGCTGCGCCACGGCGACTACCTCGTTCGTACATCGATCAAGACCGGCGAGGTAGGCAGACTGGCTGGACACTTCAACGCGCTTGCGTCTGCGCTGGAGCAGGAGGAGCGCAGACGCGCCCAGTTCATGAGCGACCTTGGGCATGAACTGAGGACGCCAATCATGAGCCTTCGAGGTTACACCGAAGGATTGGAAGACGGTATTTTTAAAGCCGACGCAGATTTCCACAAACTGATTGCAGGCGAACTGTCCCATCTAACCGCACTGACCCACACCATCGACACTATGTCGCTCGACTGCAAAGCCAGCAGCCGTGCCGATGAGGACGATTTACACCTGTACGCCATCGCGTCACTACTGGACAGCGCAAAGCTGAGATGGTCGGGTCGTTTTCAACTGCGCGATATGGAACTGACAATGCGGTTGCCCGAGGATCTCAATTCCGATCGGGTCACGATTTCCGCCAGGTCGTTGAGGCAAATCATCGACAACCTGCTGTCCAATATGCACAAGTATGCAACAAGCGACGGGCCGTGCGAGATTGAGGTATTCAGGGACGCCAACAGCATTTCCCTGGTATTCAGCAACCAGGCACCTGATCTCACAAGCGATTCACTGCCATACCTTTTTGACCGCTTCTATCGTATCTCGCAAAGTCGAACCCGCAACGAAGGCGACCATTCGTCTGGCCTTGGACTATCGGTGGTCAGACAACTGTGCGTTTTGAGTAACGGCAACGCTACTGCAATCCTCGATGGCGAGAAACTATCGATCAGTATCGTGCTACCCGTTCGAACAAACAATGCTTGCGATGGTATACCGCAGCCCAACCCGACAGGACTAACAGACAAAGGAAAAACCTATGCCTAATGCAATATCCGTAAAGTGCCCTGCAGCGGGCCTGTTATTCGCTGCGCTGGGTACTTTAAGCCAGACTGTCTCGGCAAATTCCGCTGGAACAGCCGTTACGCTAAAAGGCGAATTAATCGATACCTGGTGCTACGTGTCGCAGGTAATGGGCTCTCAAAGTGCCGTGATAGGCACCTCACATCACGTTTGCGCTGTCTGGTGTGCCGCTGGCGGTATACCGGTTGGATTGCTTGATCGCGACAGCGGGGAGATGTACATCATTTTATCCGTAGGGGACGACGGCGTCGGAGTGGCCAACGATAAACTGCTCAACATGCAGACGCACGAAATTACCGTCAACGGCAGGGTATTCCCGCTCGATGGCCTGAATTATTTGACGATTGACGAAGTCGTTGAAGATCACGGGATCGTCAACCTGACACACGAAAAATTCGGAATCATCCCGGGCGAGGCGAGACCATGAACGATCAGCAGGCACCGATCAAAAACAACAGACTTAAAGCGTGCGCCGTCGCCATCCAGTCGTCTCAAACCAACGCTGCCCGATGCGGGCTGCTTCTGACGCTCTGTACCGTGCTATTCGGTTGCGCAACGCCAGTTGGGCAGGTGCAGCGCTGGCAGATCAGTGGCGTCGAAGTGGCCGAATTTTCCGGTCAGGTGGTAGATATCCTGTGTGAGGTCAGCGGCAACTGTGCAGAACGATGTGGCAAGGGGAGCAGACAACTCGGGTTAAAGACAGACGATGAAATTGTACTCATCGCAAAAGATCTCAACCGCTACACCGGTGCATCGCAGGAGCTGTGGCCGCACTGCGGACGGCAACTGGTTGTCAATGGACAGTATACCGAGACGGGTGGCAGCCGTTTTTTCCAGATACAAAATGTGCGAGAGCCCGGCGGTTCGTGGATGTCGACCACGAAGTTTCTGGAAAATTGGGCACAGCAAAACGACGCACCAGTCAGCTCGGCAAAAAACTGGTATCGAACTGACGAACGCGTCAAGACAATCCTTGAGCAGGACGGCCTTCTGGGTCTTGGGCCAGGCGTCAACCCCTGAGCCACAAGTCCTCGGCTGCCAGTATCCCTCGATCAACTATCAGGAGCGACTCTCCAATGTTCTGCAATCGATCAGCTCTTTTTTCCGCTTTCAAATCCTGTCGTCTGCGAAATCGCCTGCTCACTATTTTCCTGTGTCTCTGTCCTGTCATTGTGCTCGGCCATTCAGCAGAGATGCACAATAACCCGGGAATCAAACTGGACAGTTCCACTGTCGACCCATCAAAATCGCTGCCACCGATCGACGTTGGCGGCCCATTCTCCTTGATCGATCATCATGGCAAATCCGTTACCGAGCAAAGCTATGCCGGCAAACATCTGCTGGTATTCTTTGGCTATACGAATTGCCAGATCATGTGTCCAATTTCGCTTAGCCGGATTGGTCAGGCACTTGAGATGCTCGCCACAGATGATGTAGACGCCTACAACAATCTTGTGCCGATGATTGTCACCGTCGACCCGGCCAACGACACGCCTGCCCAGCTTAAGAAATCTCTTGCAAGCTACCACCATTCCCTGATAGGGCACACCGGTTCAGCCACGCAACTCAAACAGATGTACCAGGCGTACAAGCAGTCACCTGCTTTAATTGATGGGCAATTGAACGAGAAGGATATTGTTAACCACACGTCCTTTTTCTACCTGATGGGCGCGGAGGGTGAGCTCAAAACACTGTTCCCGCCAATTTTGAATCCGGAGAGTATGGCTGGAATACTAAAATCCTACATTCGATCCGACGGTACTATCTGACAGACATTACCGTCGTTCCGCTAAATCATCCGGCCCTATTCTGCCCCGTGTAAAAGATCGTGGGTACACCACACACCGACTGCGGCGCGCCATTGGCCGACTCGCCGTTTTCAGGATAACGCAGCCAACCTCGCCTCGCGCCGGCACGCCGCCGGCGCTACACCAAAAAATCGCTTAAACACCCGACCAAACGCCGCCTCAGACTGATAGCCGGCTGACTCTGCAATCAATACAATCGGATCAGTCGTCTCGGTCAACCGTTCGCGCGCCAGTTGCATACGCCAGTGCGTGATGTAGTTCATCGGTGTGCTCGACATGGTTTGCGCGAACCGACTCACAAACGCGGTTCTCGACATGCCGGCAACATTGGCCAGCTTATCGACCGTCCAGGCATACGACGGATCCTTGTGCACTGCGGACAACACGGCAGAAATTTTCTTGTCTGCAAACCCTGCCATCACCTGTCGATCGGCACCCGCCTCGGTCAAATACGAACGCAGCGCCTGGGCGAACAGAATTTCCGATAACTTGCGCGCAATTAATTCGCTGCCCAGCTGCTGTTGGCCGGCCTCGGCGCTGATCACTCGCAGGGTGTTCTCGATCCAGGTGCCCGCACTGTCGCCATAGTCCCGTAAATGCAGCGTATCGGGAAGTGATTCGATCAGCGGGTGGCTGGTCTGCGTCTCGAAGGCAAAATGCCCGCAGACAAGCTGTGTTTCATGGCCGTCGTCATTGTTTCCGTAGACGAGCGTGCCTGTACCATCAAACCCGGACGCTTCCAGCACACGATCGAGCATGACCGCACTGTGTTCGGTCGCGGGATCACAATACAAGGTATGCGCTGCGCCGCGAGTGATAATGATCAGATCGCCCTGCTCCAGCAAACGCGGAGGCTGTGCATCACTGACGCGAACATAACAGCGGCCACGGCGGGCATAGTGAAAACGGGCCACATTCTGGTACGCCGGCACGCGAATGCCCCAGGGACTGGTAAACGAGGTTCTAAAGTACAGTGTACCCGCGAGCTTCATGTGCGACAGAATGTCGCTTAGTACATCCATTGTCTCACTCCGGTTGTGATTAGTTTTGCTGCACTGCCGTAAATTCATCGCTCATTACCAGCGTTGCGCTGATCCACACACAACGGTCAACCAGCGCCTGGTGATACTACAGTCGCCGCTGATCGCTGACCACGAGATGAACCCATCAACCCGTATTTGTGGCCGATTGATCAAAAAATCGGATTTTTCGATCATTCCAGCGTCGAGTCGCATTCCTATACTGATCCGCACTGCACGCAACCGCGACAGTGACTATCAACCAGGGAATCCACGACATGTTTATCAAGCTGCAACACCTCGTATTGTCGGCCGCCATCGCCTTCGCCGGATGTGCGGTCGCCGCCAAGACACCGGCCGAACTCAATGACCTCGAGATCGCTCACGTCGCCTACGTCGCCGACAACATCGATATTCGCTACGCCCATCTGGCACTGGCCATATCCGACAACCCGGCCATCCATGAGTTCGCCAACAGCATGATTCGCGACCATACTGCGGTAAACGAGCAGGCATTGGCACTGCTGGCAAAGCTGGGTGCCGAGCCTCAGGACAACTTCTTAAGTCAGTCGCTGGAAGAAGGCGCGGCGGAAATCATCGATAAACTGACCGCACTGCGCGGTGATGCGTTCGACAAAGCCTACGCCGAGAACGAGCTTGCCTACCATCAGGCGGTCAACGACCTGGTCGCCAATGCGTTTATTCCGAATATCGAGAATGCCGAAGTCAAAGCGCTGTTTGAAGCCGGCCTGAAGATCTTTGAAGCGCATGAAGAACATGCGCAAATGATGGTCAAGGGCCTGAAGTAGGTGCCGCACAACAGACGCCAGTTCGGACTGGCCGCCATTGCTGCCCTGATCACTGCGCCGCACAGCCTCAGGGCCGCAATGACGCCACCCAAAACACACGTGATTGAGATAAAGGGTGCCGAATTCGTACCGGCGACAATTACACTCTCAGCCGGCGACAGTATCACCTGGATAAACCGGGATATCGTGCCGCACACTGCGACGGCAACCGATGAAAGCTGGGACACCGGCATACTGCAAACCGGCCAGCAATACACGCAACGGTTTGAATCGGTCGCAAGCGGCGACTACTTCTGCCGCTTGCATCCCGGTATGCGTGCGCGCCTGCAGTTCGCGGATGGGTGATGTAGATGATCTGATCGGCGGGTGCTACCCCGCCGTATCAAACACCACTTCGTGATTCATCACGTGTGCGCCGAGCGCATCGTCAATCTTTTGCTGCAATTCATCCTGCCGATTGTCACTGGCACCTTTAACCAGCACGGTGGCAAGGCTGCCGTGCGTGCCGTGCGCGCCAACGGTCACATCTATCGTTTCACCGGCTTCGGCCAGGCCATCCAGCGCTGTTGTAAACACACGCTGCGCCGCCTGCCAGCGCAGCGCCGGCTTGAATACTTTGCCGACACCAGTCAACGGCATATCATCGATCAGCAAAATCTCCACCGGTATGGCAGCACGCTCAGGCGTTTTGGCGCGCACCACTTCGAGCAGTTCGGTGGTCGTCACTGACGCGCCAGCCTGCAGTTGCACAAACGCCAGTGGCAACTCGCCGGCATAGGCATCGGGCTGGCCAACCACGGCTGCCAGCGCTACTTGTTCGTGACCGAACAATACGTCCTCTACACCCGCCGGATCAATGTTGTGACCACCGCGAATGATCAGATCCTTGGCTCTGCCGGTGATCCATAGATAGCCTTCGCTGTCCATTCGGCCAAGATCACCTGAATTGACCCAACCGGGTTCAACAAAAGCGCCGGCGTTGTGTTCATCATTTAAGTAACCACTGAACACACCCGGCCCGGCCATTGCGATAACGCCAATTTCATCGACGTCGCAATCGCCGCTGCAGTTGCCATCACCATCGAGTTTGACAATGCGCACGCGGCTATAGGGTACGGCGTGACCCGCCGAACCCAGCTTAACCGGCCAGTCGCGATAGGCAATGGTGTGAACACTGGAAGTCTCCGTCATGCCGTAAACTTCCAGCACCGGCTTTTGCAATAACTCGCCCAGGTTTTTGCCAATCGCTACCGGTATCGCCGAACCACCGCCCGAGCTGCAGGTAATGCTCGATACATCGGCGCCTTCCAGCGGTACAGATGCGGCCGCGGCGAGCACAGTGGGCACCGCACCGAATACACTGGGGCGATATTTTTCTGCCAGCCGCCAGACATTGCGAACACCGTTCGGATTGCGCCATCCGGACGGTGACAGAATGATGATGCAGGCACCCACCGTTAACGATGAAATGCCCTGCGTCAGCGCACCACCTACATGGAACAGCGGCAGGCCGAACAGCAATTTATCCGCCGCAGGCCCTGCCAGCATTCGATTGCAAACCCAGGCCTGATAAACCTGATTCAGGTGCGAGTGTCGGACAAGCTTGGGCGTGCCGGTGGTACCACCAGTATGAAAAAAAGCCGCGGTATCGGCACCATCAATCGTGCGTCCGCTATCCAGACTATCACCGTTTTGTCGCGCCACCGCGGTATCAAACTCAACGGTTCCAGGCTGTGGTTCACCGCCGATCTGCA
The DNA here is from genome assembly GCA_964573105.1 of uncultured Granulosicoccaceae bacterium. Taxonomy (GTDB): domain Bacteria; phylum Pseudomonadota; class Gammaproteobacteria; order Granulosicoccales; family Granulosicoccaceae; genus CAKZSB01. The sequence continues at coordinate 5,617 of CAZNIS010000129.1, read as the reverse complement.
CCACATGCTCAAGCGCTGGCAATTGATCGCGAATGGTTGCGACCTTGTCCCATATATCGGTGCCGGGCATCGGGCCAAAAGCCACCAGCACTTTGGTGTTGGCCGCACGCAGTATCTCCACCAGTTGATGTGGCTCGAGCAACGGATTAACCGGATTGGCGATACCGGCCGCCTCGGCGCCAAACAGGGTGTAGAAACTTTGCGGCAGCAATGGCAACAAAAAACTGACGACATCATCTTTGCCCACACCCAGCTCGTGAAACAGGTTGGCGGTGCGCGTGACATTGGCAAAGAAATCCTGATACGACACCACCTGCGATGGTTCATCGGGATCGGCGTTGGGGAGAAATTCGATCGCCGGTGCCGCGGGGTCGATCGACGCGCCCAGCCGGATCGCCTCATAGGTGCTGTGGGCAGCCAGCCGCTGCTCGACCGGCAGTTTTTCAATCTCGCGCAAATCATCCATCGACAGGATGGGCTTGAGTGCGTCGGCACCTGCACTGTCGAGAGGGATAACACCAGGCTGTCGTGTCATGTGAAAAGCTCCAAGCTGAATGGTGGTGCGACTGCGACGCTAAAATGCGGGATTTAGCCCAGGTGTTTACCGCCGTCCATCAACAGCAGTTCGCCAGTTATAACCGGTGTTGCGGTGGCCAGCCAGACAATGGCATCGGATACATCCTCCGGGGTGCACGATCGCTGCAGCGGCACCATCGCCTCGTAACCGGCTTTCACTTTGTTAAACCCTTCCTCACCAAGCCCGTCGCGAAACCAGCGGCTGGTGATCAGTCCGGGGCAAACTGCGTTAACGCGAATTTCCGGCGCCAGTTGCCGGGCCAGATGCAGGGTCATGGAATTCATCGCACCCTTGGATGCGATGTAAGGCACCGAAGAACCCACGCCGAGCGAGCCTGCAATCGATGACACATTGACGATTGAGCCACCACCATTGTCGCGCAAGGCATCTCGCGCGGCGCGGACCATCTGAAACGCGCCGACTACATTCACGTCATAAATACGGGCAAAGATCTCGTTGTCCAGCGCGTCCCAGTTATCGACACCGCTGAAAGTCGTCATTCCGGCATTGTTGATCAGCACGTCCAGCCGCCCCCAGGCAGACATAGCAGCGTCCACCATCGCCACACAAGTTGCATCATCGGCGACATCGCCCTGCACCACGAGCGCCTCGCTGCCAGCCTCGACCACCGCCGCGCGCGTCTGCTCGGCCTCGGCTTCGCTCTTGTTGTAATTGATCAGCACCTTGTAGCCGAGCCCGGCCAGGTCGATTGCCACCGCAGCACCCACACCGGTGGCAGAACCCGTAATGATCGCGCACTTGCCATCTGACATTGGATTTTCCTCGTTTGCAGATGTGCAGATTAACACGCAAGTGTTGAGTCAACGACATGGCCGCTACCGAACGCCCGTGGGATCGGGTCTCCGCACGGGGAACTATCGTGCGGGAATGAATATCGAGTGCCGCCCAATACAAATCCGCTCTAGCTTGTTCGCGCACCGGGGGTGCCCTCCCACTGGACGATCGGTGAATCCTTATGACACACGAGGCGCGAAGTACCGTGGGAGGCGAGCCCCGCTCACCGAACATCTCGTCTTTTCGCTGGACGGAGTCCGGCTCCCACGAACTTCTGTGCGAATATAAAACGCATCGACTGCCCGAACACCCGTGGGACCTGGTCTCCGACCGGGGAACTGTCGTGCGGGA
>CAZNIS010000129.1:0-3794 GCA_964573105.1 uncultured Granulosicoccaceae bacterium | reverse complement strand
TTGTTCGCTGGACGGAGTCCGGCTCCCACGAACTTCTGTGCGAATACAAAACGCGTCGACTGCCCGAACTCTCGTGGGACCTGGTCTCCGACCGGGGAACTGTTGTGCGGGGCTGAATATCAAGTGCCGCCCAATACAAAACCGCTCTATCTTGTTCGCGCACCGGGGGTGCCCTCCCACAGGGCGCTCGGTGGATCCTTATCACACTCGAGGCGCGAAGTACTGTGGGAGGCGAACCCCGCTCACCGAACATGTCGTTTGTTCGCTGGACGGTGTCCGGCTCCCACGGGTGGGAGCGATTTTTAATGCACAGGTTTGCCGGTGACGCCGAATGCACTGCGCTAAAATGGCGATCAACTCGTGATAACACCTGACCGGAGTGGCGTGACCCCAATCGATCTGCAACTTGAAACCGTGGTGCAAAAATTCGCCCCGCGCAACACCGGCCATATCGAGGATCTGTTTCAGGCCGAGACACTTGCCGACGACAGCCACGAAATCACCCCGGTACTGATCGAGGCGGCGCTGCAGTTCAATCGTGCCACCACGTTGCTCTACAGCCTGTGGGCGACCGATGTACTCGAACCGGTGATGATCACGCACGATGGCCTGTCCAATCCGGCCGAGTCAAAGCCCTCGTTCGATGACTGGCAGATCATTCACACCGAAATCGAGTATTCGGTTCTTACCCACACTTACGCTGAACTGGATTTGCCGCACCTGCAGGCGTGGCTCGCCGCCGATCCGACCGCCCGCGGCAACGCGTTGCGCTGTGTGCTGGCTGTGCTGCAGGGCAACCATCGCAGCGCGATCGAGCACTACGAACACGCCTGTGTCTTGATGAGCGAGGCGACCGGCATCGACGAGGCACTGGTGCCGGGTCTGCCGGCACTGTTCTATGCGCTGGCGCTGCTGCGCACCCGCAACATGAGTGGTCACAGTGTTCGACTGGCCGCCTTCGCGCACCGGCTCGATGCACAGCACGCTGCCGATCGCTTCAGTGTTGTGGTGATGCTGCTGGCGCAATTCGATGACAGCGAACAAAACCACGCGCCCGCCCGATCAACCGACACCGAAGACGATCACTGCCCGTGGCTGGATCTATTCCAGGCTCTGACCCACCACTGGAACAGCAACGCCAAACGTGGCCGCATGCAGAGCGCTGCCCAGCAATCGCTAACCCATCACTACGATCGCGCCGCCCTCGCCAACAGCAACTGGTACGCCGCCGAAGTGGCCACCTTGTTTCGCCATCGCAATCAGCCATTGCCGGGCGCCTTCGCAAGCCATGCACGCGGCTGGCTGGCCGGTGCAGTATCGCCACGGCAGCACTGGCAGGAACATCTGAACACACTGGAAACCGTCAGCCGACACCACGCCTCCAAGGCGCTCAAGCAACGCAACGCCGCCCCGGATAAACGGCTGGCCTGGTACCTCGTCACCACCGATACCAGCATAGAGTTACAACCGCGAGAACAGAAGCTCGGCCGCGCCGGACGCTGGAACAAGGGCCGCAAGCTCAAACTCCACGCACTGATCGATCACGGCGATGAAAGCCTGTTCGCCAGCAGCGAAAACGCCGCCCTGCGCGCCGCCATCGGCGAGGAGATGGCGCGAGGCTATGAGTACCTGGACGAGCAACAGCAATTTCAAATCACCCGCTTGCGCGAACTGCAAATTCTCGCCAAGCACCCGCACGTGTACACCGACGCCGATCCCGACACCCCGGTGACCATCGAATTGCGGCAGCCAGCGATCGAAATTATCGAACACGCCAATGGCGATGGCGTGCTGGTACGCATGACGCCCTACCCGGCGCTGTCCACGCGCCAGTTCGCACCATTCCACCTGGAGTGGATAAACGAAGTACACCTGCAAGTCACGCATTACAGCGAGAGCCAGCTCGATCTGGCATCGGCACTCACCGCCGATGGCCTGCAGGCGCCGGCACAGGCACATGATCGATTGCTGAATTCCATCCGCAACATGGCCCCTTTAATCGATATATCGTCCGATATCGACCATCCGCAGGATGATGCCATCAGCGATGTTCCGGCCGAACGAAAACCCTATATCGAACTCTCACCGCTGCAGCAGGGGCTGCGCGTCTGCGTACTGTTATACCCGTTGGGCGAACGGGGCCTGTCGGTACTGCCCGGCCGTGGCAGACGCGTACTGATCACACAAATTGACGGGCAGACCCATCGCTGCCAACGCGATACCGATGCCGAGCATCGCGAGTGCACAGCGCTGCTGCAGACGTTGCAACTGCCAGACAACCCCAACTATCAGTGGGAATTGCCCAACCCGCAATCGGCACTGGAACTGCTCAGCCGTTTGCAAAAGCTTGGGGATCAGATAGTGATGCGCTGGCCGCGCGGCGAGCCACTGAATATGACGCCCGAGATCGACAGCGATCAGATGCAACTGTCCATCAGCCACGAGCAGAATTGGTTCGAGATCGATGGCGCCCTGCACATCGATGTCGAGCGCACGCTGTACATGGATCGACTGATCGACATGCTGCGCAGCGCACAGGGGCGCTTTCTCACACTTGATGATGGCACCATTCTGGCGCTCAGCACGCGCCTGCGACAACAGCTTGAAACCATCGATGCCGTGTTGGCAGAGGGGCGTGTACACCCGCTGGCGATCGGCAGCATTGACGATGTCACCGATGCCATGCAGGTCACGGCGCCAGAGCAGTGGCAGCAGCAACTGGAACAGATCAAACAGGCACAAACGCTTGCCCCAAAGGTTCCAGCAGCACTCAACGCCGCCCTGCGCGACTACCAGCGCGATGGCTACAACTGGCTGTGCCGTCTGGCGCACTGGGGCGCCGGCGCCTGTCTTGCCGATGATATGGGCCTGGGCAAAACACTGCAAACACTCGCCCTGCTGCTGCACCGCGCAACGCTTGGGCCGGCACTGGTGCTGGCGCCAACCTCGGTTTGCCACAACTGGATTGAAGAGGCGGCGAAGTTCGCCCCAACGCTTAACACCCTCCGATTCGGCAGCGGTGATCGCGTGCACATGCTGCAAAGTGCAGCGGCAGGCGATCTGATCGTTTGCAGCTATGGGCTGATGCAATCATCGATCGATGACATTGGCACCATTGAATGGGCTACCATCATCGCCGACGAGGCGCAGGCCTTCAAAAATGCCAACACCCGGCGCTCGCAGGCGATCATGTCACTCAATGCACAATGCCGGATTATCACTACCGGCACGCCGATTGAAAATCACCTGGGCGAGCTATGGAACCTTTTTCGATTTATCAACCCAGGCTTATTGGGTTCTGCCGAATCATTTAACGAACGCTTTGCCCAACCAATAGAAGCGCGCTCCGACGACAACGCCCGACAAGCGCTGAAAACCCTGATCCGCCCCTTCATACTGCGGCGGCTGAAAAGCGATGTACTAACCGAACTGCCACCGCGTACCGAAATCACGCAGCGCATCGAATTGAACACCGATGAGCGCGCCTTCTACGAAGCGTTGCGGCAAAAGGCACTGGCGCGTATCGCACAACTACCTGACACAGGCCCCGAACAGCGATTTCAGGTATTGGCAGAAATCACCCGCCTGCGTCAGGCCGCGTGCCACCCACGGCTGGTGCTGGACAAACCGCCGGTCGGCAGCGCCAAGCTGCGCGCCTTCGCACAGATCGTTGAGGAACTGCGCAGCAACGGCCATCGCTGCCTGGTGTTCAGCCAGTTCGTCGGGCACCTCAGCCTGTTACGTGAATACCTGGACGAACAGAAAATCCACTATCAATATCTTGATGGCAAAAC
>CAZNIS010000128.1:7923-16592 GCA_964573105.1 uncultured Granulosicoccaceae bacterium | reverse complement strand
AAGTCATATCGGGCGTCGATATTAACGCAGCCCCTCACAACAAGTTCGGGGAGCGGGGCTCGCCTCCCACCACCCGGTGCAGGCATTGAATCAGAAGTAAGTACAGCGCACCGTGGGAGGGCACCCCCGGTGCGCGATCAAGTCAGAGCGGGAAGTCGTATCGAGTGTCTATTTGAATACCGCACGACGTATTCAGCAAGCAGGGCTTTCACACTCAAGTGAAAAAAAGGTCCAGCGTTAAAGCAGTCACAACAGCCGCAATCCATCACCGAATTCAGCAACAAACCGCTCCACCCACAACTCACTGCTATCATCGGCCAGTTTCGCGACGCCCGGCACAATCCCTGCGGCGTGGACGCTATCAATACCTAAATCCGTCAGCACGCGGTGCAACACAGCAGAGGCATCGCTTGCCAGCGCCTCGTATTCAATCTGAAACGGTTCAATCGATTCTCTGGCAAACCATTGCGTCCATTCAAGATCCCACTGCTGCATTTGCGCGAGCGCTGTGGCAATACGTCCAGTGTCATACTCAGCTGGGGCAGGTGGCGATAGTCGCTCCAGTTCGCGGCCGTCGGCGGCTCTATGCCACAAGCCGGTCTGCTCGGCTTTCACCATGGACACGGCCTGGCTGACTTTATCGCGCCGCGTTAAATGAATAAATCCGGTGCGACCAAATGCCGCATTCAGCCTTTCGGTGTCGTTGCTCAAACCGGGTTGGAGTATCGCGAGTTGGCGCATAAAAAAATCAACGCTGTGTCGTTGCATCCGCAGCGCGAACAACCCGTGATCAAGGCTGCCTGCTGATATCACGACACCAAACGCTCGAGCCAGATTGTCTTTATCAGATAAAGAATCATCAATCGCAAGGTCAAATGGCTGCAGCCAGTCCGCCACCGATGCAGTGTGAAACCACGAGGCCGGATTGCCCGCCACACCGGTACTTTTTAGCAAGTCACACAGCAATGTGCTGCCGCTGCGTGGCGAGGTGCAAATCACATAGGCGTCAAAGCATGGCATCCGCTGCAATCAGTCGGCGTCAGCTATCACCGCTTTCAGCTTCTACCTGCACCAGGCAACTGTGTGCGCTGCTACCCTGGCCCAGTTGTGAGGTGCCGGTATCGCGCGTCAGGGTATTCGGGTTGCCCTGGCTGTCGGTGCCGTTGCTATCGGGACTGAACCAGGCGCCGGTTGGCAGCGATACCACGCCGGCCATGATGTCTTCACTGACTTGTGCGCGGGCAAGGCTCGCACCACGGATGTTGAACACCCGCACCAGCATGCCATTGGTGATGGATCGCGCCCGGGCGTCTGCCGGATTGATCGTTAAGGGAGCCGGTCGTTCACCGGGGATGTCGGCAATCGCAGATTCGAGCTGGCTGTGCAGTTTGTCGCCCGGTTGTGGCGATACCAGATGCAATGGGAAGTCGTTGGCACGCTCGGCACCCAGCCACTCCTGCGGTGGCAGCCAGCTCGCGTGGCCGCGACAATCGTCGTAGCCAAAGTCTGCAATTGTGGTGGAGAATATCTCGATCTTGCCGGATGGCGTGCTCAGTGGTGCGCTTTCAGGGTTTTGGCGAAATTTTGCAAACGGTACATCAGAGAATTTTGCATCCCGCAGCGGCAGATCCACCCAGTTTTTTTCTCGCAGCTCGTCGAACGTGGGTACGTCGATGTCTACGGCTGCGGATTCGTGGCGAAATTCCTCGTACATGTATCGCAGCCACTGTTCACTGTCTCGCCCCTCGGTGAACGCATCGCCAAAGCCTGCCCGTGCGGCCAGGTCGGCAAAGATGTCGTAGTCGTCTCGCGCCTGTCCGACCGGTGGAATCAGCGCCGGCATATCAAACAAATACGAATCCCCCTGGGCGCGGCCAATGTCGTGGCGTTCATAAGTGGTGGTGGCGGGCAAAACAATGTCGGCGCGTTTGGCGGTAGCGGTCCACCAGGGCTCGTGCACGATGATCGTCTCGGGCTGTTGCCAGGCTTTGTTCAATCTGTGCAGATCCTGGTGATGGTGAAACGGATTGCCGCCACACCAGTACACCAGCTTGATATCGGGGTAGGTCAACGCCTGCCCGTTGAAGTTAAAAGGCTCACCCGGCTGCAATAGCATGTCTGCGATTCGCGCCACTGGAATAAACTGCCGGACCGGGTTTTGTCCTTGTGGAAAGGTCAGGCCCCCCAATCGCTTGACCGACACACCAATGCCGCCAATCGCACCGTAGCCGTAACCGATACCACCGCCCGGCAGTCCGATCTGGCCGAGCATGGCCGCAAGTGTTGCCGCCATCCAGAAAGGCTGCTCGCCGTGCTCGGCGCGCTGCAACGACCACGACACCGTGATCAGTGTGCGCGTTGCCGCCATGGTACGGGCGAGTTCGCGAATATAGGACGCATCAATGCCGCAGATACCGGCTGCCCACTCGGGTGTTTTTGGCACACCGTCGCTGGTGCCACGCAGATACTGCGCAAAGGTATCGTAGCCGGTCGTGCATCGATCCAGAAAGTCCTTGTCGAGCAGGTCTTCGTGATCGATCACCCAGGCCAGACCCAGCATCATCGCCGTGTCGCTACCTGGAATGATGGTTCGCCATTCCGCGCCATCCGGGGTGTCGGTGCGTTGCGGGCTGATATTGATACGCCTGATGCCGCGCTTGTCGAATTCGTTAAACCAGCTTTGCGTTTCGTGGTGGGTGACGCCACCCATACTGACCTGTGAATTCTTCGGGTTGATGCCGCCAAACATCACGAGAGTTTGCGTGTGCTCCGCGATCATGTGCCAGCTGTTGATCTCCGCCCACATCATTTTTAAAAAGTGCATGCCGAATACGTGCGGGATAATCGCCTGCGCCGCCGCCGTGCTGTAGCTCGCCACCGACGACACATAGCCGCCGGCGCAATTGAGAAATCGATGCAACTGACCCAGTGCATGGTGAAATCGCCCGGCGCTGGCCCAGCCGTAGGAGCCGCCAAAAATCGATTCATTGCCGTGTTTCTGGCGAACGCGGTTGATTTCATTGGCGACAATATCCAGCGCCTCGTCCCACGGCAGTTCTACAAAATCATCAGCGCCACGCCGCTTGCGTGAATCCACGTGCTCTGGCCCGTTTTCAAGCCAGCTTTTGCGAACCGATGGCCTGGCGACCCTGGAATCGTGATGCACCGCTGCGGGCAGTACGCGCGAAATGGCGGAGGGATTCGGGTCGCGCTCAAAATCGCTAACCGCGACGATGCGCTCGTTTTCGGTCGTGACGTCAAAGGCGCCCCAGTGACTGGTGGTCGTACGTGTTGTCCGGGTTGACATAGTGGTGCTCGTCGATCGAGGTGGGCTGCTGCGCGGCTCGCCGGGTGCTGACGCGGGCGGGGCGTGGTGCATTATATCTCGTGTGCCAACCCTGCGAGTGAGGCATCGGTTTGGCGATATGCAGCTGGATTGAAGGATGCCCATCCGCAGGCGTCGGCTTGCGAAGTCTCTATCGGATCAGTAGGCTGGACTAACCCCGGCTGGAGTCTAAGCACACTGCCATGACTGAACTTTTAGCTCGCACGGCGGCGACATCGCTGCTGATGGCTGCCACGTTCCTTGCGTATCCCGCGGCTGCGCAGGCGCAGTGGCACCCCGGCATGATCGATCAGACAACCCGCGCCATCGCTGTGGATGCGCGACGCCAGTTTAGACAGTGTATCGGCCAGCAAATTGAGCAATTGCCCGATGACATTCGCCCCGACCCCAGGCAATTGACCAACGACCTGATCAATCAATGCGCAACGGCGCTGGAGCCAATCAGCCACTCTCACCAGCAGGCAGAGGTGCCGGAAGCCTTCACGCAGCAGTTTTAATGAAGATCAGAAGCGGCATGGTGCGCGAGCTTCTACCAATGATGCAGCACCGCGCGGCGCAGCGTTAGGGTGTTGGCACCCGGCGAGGAGCGGGTGATTGAGGTGCACAGCCATTTTGCAGGCTGATTGAATAGACGAAAAAGCCGCAGCTACCGGCAGATAGCTGCGGTTGAACCGCTGATGTGATTAATCCTTCACTTCATACGAAATGGTCAACGTATCCGGCCCGGTTGGCGTTGCACGCCAGTAAATCTTCTTTCCCTCGTTTTCACCGGCAACGATGTCGTTGACGCCATTAGCACTATAGCCAACCATCTGTCCATCCTTCATGTCGAGTATCCAGGTGGATTCGATGCCGACGAAGGCGGTCGCGGGCTCTCCGCCAATCGAGGTGAGTCCGTTGCTGTTGATCAGTTTGCCCTTGCCCTTTTCATCGAACAACACGTTGTTGGTAAAGGTGACGGTGTTTTTGTCATCACCTTCCAGTGTGCAGTTGGCGCCGCTGATCATCGCGAGACCGGCCTGGCTGTTCATCATATGCATGAAATCCATCTGACACGCGTAGTCTCCGGTCAGTGGCAGTTGCGCGTGCGCCGTTGCGGCAATCATTGAAACGGCGGCTATAGCGATGGGTTTTACTGTGTTCCTCATAGAATTCTCCCTGATATTCGTGATAAGGACAGTCGCTGGATGGTTGTCTCGGCCAATTGCAAAACGGTTTTCCGCTGGCGACTACAGACCGGTCGGCCGCTCGGTCCGAGCGTTCAATGGTATTGCGGCGATCGCATCCCGGCCATAGTCCGATTGGGTTAAAAGAGGTATCCGACTGGCGTGGCTGTACATCGGTTATCTGGCTTATACCGCGCGCCAGGCTAGTCGGCAGTGGCGGTTGGATTCATGCTGTCCAGATAGCGTTGCTGAAAGTACGCCACACCCTGCTCGTGGCGTGGCGACAATGGCCCGCTGTCGTAGACTCTGGCTTCGTAGTTCGCCTGTGTCGACAGACAAATGCCAAAGTCCTCTTCGATCACGGCGATATTGGCATCGATGGTGGCTTGTCGTTCTGTGGCCCGTTCCTCGCTGGTATCGGCAAAATAGAATCGGTAGATCAATTGGGTTCGGTTGGCTGATAACGGATTGATGCGCGATGTGTTCATGCCGCCATCAAACAGCGACAAGGTCCAGTTCGGCCACATCCACAGCCACTTGCCCTGATAGAACAGATCGCCGCGGGGCGGGGCAGTCATACGTACCATGCCATCGAGCGCGACGGTGCTGAATTTGTTGAAATCGATGGCGCGGAAAAATTCGGGGTGAATGCCTGGTATGTGGTAGCCCTCGACGAAGTTGTCGGTGTAGGTTTTCCAGTTGGCATCGAATTCCAGTTCGCGGGTCGCGACCAGTCGATAAGTTTCGATCGGAACGTCTTTCAGTTCGTCGTCGCAGGCGCCGAGTTGTTGTTCGAATGCAAGTGTTGGCGCAATCGCCACAAACACCAGATTGCGCCACAGCGTTATCGAGATCGGCTCAAGCGGCCAGTCTGCCGTGTTAAACGATGGATCTTCGCCAAACCACGGTGCGTGTTTAAGCTCGCCGTTGGTCTGATACAGCCAGTTGTGGTAAGGGCAGCGCAGCGTATTGCAATTGCCGGTGCCAGGCGCCAGCAGTTGTGCGCCGCGATGGCGGCAGACATTCAGAAAAGCGCGTGGCGTGTGGTCGTCGCCGATGATCGCAAACACCGCCTGACCGGCAATGTCGGCGCTGACGTAGTCACCCGGATTTTGCAGTTGACTGGCGTGGCACAACAACTGCCAGTGCTGTCGAAACAGGCCTTGTTGTTCGCGCACGAATACGTCTGCGCCGGTGTAGTGTGAGGCAGGCATATTGCGCATCGTTCATTCCCCAATGGCGTAGTTGTGCATACTAGCAAAACTGATTCGGCACGGCTCTGTCTGGCAGCCTGTCGGGTCAACCGAAGCTGCAACAATCTACTACGATTGTGTCACGGCATTACTTCTACACTGGCACGATGAAGAAACAATCTGCACTTTGCTGCGCGCTGTTGGCGGGCGCGACACTGGCGTGGCTGGCGCCCGCTACAAAATCACACGCGGCCTGGTCGGGCGGGCTGGAGGGTGGCACTGTCTTTCGCGACGGCGGCAACGCCACCCGTTTACGACTGAAACTGCAAAATCCCACGCGGCCGTGGAGTCAGTATCTGTATGTCGACTGGATACGCGGTGGCAGTGGTGGTAACAGTTACGAGGCGGGTTATCTGCCACGCTACTGGTTCAACAACAACTTTTACAGCTTTGGCGAAATATCCGTCGGCGTAGATGATCCGCTGTCGATTGATCGGGAGCGGCAACTCGCAGCCGGCGTCGGCTATCAGCTGCGACCCGTGAAGGGTCAATTCCTGTCGCTCGAAGCCGGGGCTGCCTTTCAGCAGACTGAATTCTCGAATGGTACCGAAGCCGACGATACACTGGGCTTGCTGCGAGCCGACTTCAGCCAGGTGTTGAGCAACCTGTTGCGACTGGAACTCGATCTCGATTACACCGATGGCGAGTCACTCAGCCAGGCGACTGCCGAAGCGTCCATCGCCATTCGCGTACCGTCTGGCGCGATCAAATTCAGCTACAGAACCCGTCGCATCAGCCCGGACAATGGCGACACCATTGAAGACGAAGATTCGTTTGTAAGTTTCAGCTACGGATTTTAAACACCGCCGCAGGGTGCTGGTGAGGAAAGAACCGCACCAATGAGATCGACATGACATAATGCATCCTGCGAAGCGATAGCCCCGCCGCGTACACCTGTGTCACTCACTTGCGGTTGCGCACGTCAGCCGGGCTTTGACAAGGTTTGTCGACTGCGGGATTGCAGTTGTTCTATGGCCCGCGCCAGGTGCGGATCGGCGATGCTGTCGTCGCCGGTTGCAACGCGAATTTGATGCGCCTCGTACAATACATCGGCATGGGTGAAGCCTGCCGGTGGCTCGAATCGGTAGGATGCCAGTTCGACCAGCAGCCCCAACGGATCGCGAAAGTAAATGGAATTCATAAACCCACGATCCTTCTCGCCCGAGTGTGCGATTCCCATTTCGTCAAGACGCGCAGCTAATTGCGAGTAGGTCGCCTGGCTGACACTAAAAGCGATGTGATGAACACAACCGGCGTCGGTCGAATTGGGTCTGTCATCGACCTGCCGGTTCTCACTGGTGAATATCGTGATCAATCGGCCATCACCTGGATCAAAATACAAATGACCCTGTGACGGGTCGTCGAGATTGGGTTGTTCAAACACAAACGGCATGCCCAGCACCCCCTCCCAGAAATCGATCGACGTCTGGCGATCGGCGCCCATCAAGGTGATGTGGTGTAATCCCTGAACCGGTAGCTTCTGCATGATCGTGCCCACAGATGGTTTAAGGGGCAGATTGTAGTCGATGTGTCGCGTGACAGGGCGCCGCGTGTGCTGGATACAGGGTCAGTCGTGTGTCCGATGGTGCTGGCACGGTTTCGCCGTTGCACTGGCTCCATTACACTGGGTGTATTCACCACACGGCCGGACCCATGAGTCATCGATTTCAGCAGGACACCATAGAAACACTGCGCTGCGCAGATGGTGTCGATCGCGCGTTGCACTGCTGGCTTGCCGAGGCACCAGTCGGGGTCATGATAGGCGTACATGGTGGGCTTGCGCACGCGGGCGACTTTGTCACACCGGCGCTGCATTTTAAATCGCGGGGCTGGCATACCGTCAGTCTGGATCAGCGCGGGCATGGTGTGCAAAAGCGGGTGCATATCGATCGGTTCGACGATTTCATTGCCGATCTCGACATACTGGTGCAGCAGGTCAAGGGCCGATGGCCCGAACTGCCGGTGTATCTGCTCGCCCACTCAATGGGCGGGTTAATCGCCGCGCACTTTGGATTGCGTTTGTCCGGTTCCATGGATGCAACAGGCAGCCTGACAAGCAAAGCGAGCGATATACAGGGTTATATACTCTCCTCGCCGTATTGGGCCAATGCGATTGCAGTCAATCCGCTGATCAGAAAATTGTCGGGCGTGTTGTCGCGCTTGACGCCAACACTGAAAGCGCCACTGGAGGATTTCACAGACGTACTGACCCACGATACGTCGATCACGCAGCGTCATCTGAAAGATGCACGTGATGCGATTCGGGCCAGTGAGGTCACTATACGTTTTGGTGCCGAACTGCTGGCGGCACAGGCGGCGCTGGCAGCACACATCGATCGATGGGATCAACCGCTGTACGTCATGCTGGCCGGCCAGGACAAACTCGCAGACAACCAACAGTTGAAACGCACTCTCGAGTCCATCAGTTCTGACGACGTCACGCTGGTCGAGTACGCCGACAACTATCACGAGAATCTGAACGAGCTGAATCGTGAAAAGGTGTATTCCGGTATCGAGCGCTGGTTGGCCGAGCGATTGACCCGTGCCGGGTGATCGTGTCGCTGGTGGTGGTACCCGGTGCGTGAATGTGTTAACGCAGAATGTTGCAAAGCTAAGCGCATAGCATTTAACCCCGCACGACAAGTTCGGTGAGCGGGGCTCGCCTCCCACCGACTGGAGCAGGCATTGAGTCAAAATTCAGTACAGCGCGCCGTGGGAGGGCACCCCCGGTGCGCGAACGAGTAAGGACGGAAAGTCGTATCGGTTGTCAATACGAAAGCAGCCCCTCATGACATATTCGGGGAGCGGGGCTCGCCTCCCACCGTCTGGTGCAGGCATTGAGTCAATAGTCAGTACAGCGCACCGTGGGAGGGCACCCCCGGTGCGCGAACGAGTAAGAGCGGA
>CAZNIS010000128.1:5907-7823 GCA_964573105.1 uncultured Granulosicoccaceae bacterium | reverse complement strand
TCAGTACAGCGCACCGTGGGAGGGCACCCCCGGTGCGCGAACGAGTAAGAGCGGAAATACAAGTCAGGTGTCGACACTAAAGCAGCCCCTCACAGCAAGTTCGGGGAGCGGAGCTCGCCTCGCACAAGTCAGGCATGCAACTGCTTCAAGTAATCGTTGGCTTTCTTCTTTAAGCTTTTACGGCGACCGTCGTCCATTTTTTCAGCATTGCGTACCATCATTGCCCAGCGCGGATTTTTGGCCAGTGCTTTTGAGTGCTTGAATATCCAGCGCCAGTATAGGGCATCCCAGATTTCACACCATGCGCCACTGGGGTAGTGACTCATTTTTCGAACGTAGTTGGAACCGGAAAAGTAGGGCTTGGTGGTGATCAGGCCGCCATCGGCGTTCTGGCTCATGGCGTAGACGTTCGGCACCATCACCCAGTCGTAGCTGTCGATGAATAGCTCCATAAACCAGCGGTAGATGTGCTCGGGATCGATCTCGCACAGAAACATGAAGCCACCCAGCACCATCAGCCGTTCGATATGGTGACAGTAGCCGGTATTGAGCACGCGCTGTATCGCGTTGTCTACCGGTAGCACACCGGTGCTTGCACAATAGAACGCATCCGGCATGGGGTGGTGGTGTTTCCAGTGGTTGCCGTTGCGCATGGTGACGCCAATGTCCTGGTAAGTGGCGCGCATGAATTCCCGCCAGCCGATCACCTGGCGAATGAAACCTTCGACGCTTGCGATGGGGATATCGTGGTCTTGTGCGTGTTGCAGGCTGCGATCCACCACCTGCTGCGGTGTCAGCAGGCCGATATTCAGCACTGGCGTCAATACGCTGTGATATAGCCAGTTTTGATCTTCAACGATCGCATCCTCGTACGGCCCGAACTGGCTGAACCTGATGGTCAGAAATTCTGCAAGCCATGCTTCGGCCTGCTCGTGTGTGCTCGGGTAGAGCAGGGGGCCGTCGGTGCCGATCGGGTCGGGATGGTGTTTATCGAGGCTGGCTTCTGCCTTGCGACTGTGCTCCGTCGCGGGCGCGAATGTCAGCGCCGGCAGTGTGCCGAGTGCCTTTTTCGGTATTTTCTTGCGGTTGTCCTCATCGAAACTCCATTTTCCACCTTGCGGCTGATCGTCGCTGTCGATCAGAATCCCAAGGCGGCGCCGCTGCCACTTGTAAAAATCGGCCATGTACCAACGCTTTTTCGTACTCCGGTACTCAGCGTTCTGCTGATCGGTATTGATAAAGCCAGGGCCTGGCACCCAGTGCAGCGTGATCGAGTGTTTATCGCAGGCGCTGCTCAGTCGGCGAGCCAGGATATAGTCGGCAACATCACATACCGTGACCAATTCAACGCCCTGTTTTTTTAAACCAGCGATGACGGTTTCTGTGCCTGAGTCGCCGGCTGCAAATGCGTGGTACTGAACCTCCAGTCCTTGTGAATCGATGCGCTCGGCATAATATTGCATGCTCGCACGATGCAGTAGCAGCTTCTGGCGGTGAAAACGAAGTGGGTAGCGTTGATCGCCGAAGAACAGCGGATCTTCTGACAGCACCACCAGATCGGGATTGCCTGCCAGACCGGGATGCTCGGCAAACAGCTGGTGCGGGAAAATCAAAACGGCGTTCATGTCACTCTACACTCTGGCTTTTTACGGCGGTTAAATGGTTCCGGACTTTTTTGCAGACTACGAAACAGTATGTGAACGTATCGCGAGCATCGATCCGCAAGCCTACGCACGCACGCGCAACCTTCTGCACGGTGCTGTCAGCTACCTCAGCCCGTTCATCACCCACGGCATCATCAACACGCGGCAGGTTGCCGTTTCGGTGCTGGCGAGCAGTGATGTCCCGCAGGCAGAGAAACTGTTGTCCGAACTGGGCTGGCGCGAGTTCTTTCACCGTGTCTGGCAGGCTCAGGG
>CAZNIS010000128.1:2382-5807 GCA_964573105.1 uncultured Granulosicoccaceae bacterium | reverse complement strand
GATACTGGAAGAGCGAGCTGAGCTGCAACTGGAGAACGCCTTTCCGACTGCCACTGCGGTACCCGTCACCGAGGCAAATGGACCAGTGCTGCTGTATTCGATCTGGAATCTCGATCCACTCTGGCGCCACGTGGAGCCGGCTACCCGCATCCTGCTGATTGAACCCGGGATGCACCGCGAGTTCGCCTTAAGTCCAAAACGCTGGCGGTTTATCACGCACTGGGCTTCGGCGATCGATGATTTGCAGATCTTTGTCGGCAGCGTCGATGAACTGTTTCCACAGGGCGCATCGCATCTGTCAGTCGTCACGCGCGAGTATCCGGCCACGCAGCACTGGCCGGGTGTGCGCGATCCGCGCGAGTGGTGCTATGCGCTGCCGCAGCGGCCGCTGAAGAGTTTCTCGTCGTGGTGGAAGGCGGTGCGGGCCGAGTCGCCGTGGTTTCAGCGATGAGTGATAATCTCAAATCGCAGGTGAAGGTCTGTCCGGTGTGTCAGCGCGAATTCCACAATCGCAAAAAATGGCAATCGCGCGGTCTCTGGCCAACGATCGTCTATTGCAGCGAGCGATGCCGAAGGCAGGCACGCAAGGCACCGCCCGCACGTTGACGCGACGGTCACGCAACAACAAGCAGAATTTGCAGGTTTACCTGAACCCCTATTGAGCATGAAGCCATCAGTCTGGTGGATAAAGCGCGACTTCCGCCTGCACGACAACGACGCGCTGGCCCGTGCGCTGCAGTCCAGTCATTGCGTTATCCCGCTGTTCGTGTTCGAGCCCGATCTGATCGCGCTGGACGATTACTCAGCCATGCATGTACACGCCTGGCATCAGGCGCTGGTCGATTTGCGCGCCCGGTTGCGCGAGATCGGCAGCGATGTATATATCGCCCGCGCTGACATAACCACCGTGCTTGACGAACTGCACCGGCTGACAGAATTCGGTGCCGTGTTCAGTCACGAGGAAACCGGCAACGACTGGACTTTTCAGCGTGACAAAGCGGTAGCCCTTTGGTGTGTGGACAAACAAATTGACTGGCAGGAGCTGCCACAAACAGCGGTGATCCGGCGGCTGAAAAATCGCGATCAGCGCCAGATAGTGTTTCGACAGCGACTGATCGAGAGTGCCGTGGTTGCCGCGCCGCGATCGGTGCCCTTGCCAGAGGCTGTGCTTGCCCGGTGCGCAGATCAGAATATTCCCGAACATAGCGATTTTTATCCGGCCAGTCAGTTCGCCAATATCGAATTCGATCAGCTGCAAACGGTTAGCGAGACACTAGCGCGGCAGGACTTGCACTCGTTTCTCACGCAACGCGGCTATGGTTATTCTGGCGGGATATCATCGCCGAATACAGCGTTTGAGGCGGGCTCGCGGCTCAGCGTTCATTTGGCCTGGGGCACGATCAGCCTGCGCACCGTGCACGATGCCACCATCAGGGCGCAGGCCGGCTATCGCGAAATGGGTGATGAGACTGGCAAGCAGTGGGGCAAGAGTCTGCGTGCATTCAGTTCGCGATTGCACTGGCATGATCACTTTATCCAGCGTCTGGAGTCAGAACCAGCGATGGAGTTTGTGGCGATCAATCCGGCCTACGCATCGCTTGTGTATGAAGATGATCCGCAAAAACTCGATGCGTGGACTTATGGCAAAACAGGCTTCCCGTTAATCGATGCCTGCATGCGTTGCCTGCAGGCGACCGGTTTTCTGAACTTTCGCATGCGCGCCATGGTGGTGAGCTTTGCAGTGTATGGATTGCACCTGAGCTGGCGTACGATTCACCCGCCGCTGGCGCGTATTTTTCGCGACTACGAGCCCGGCATTCATTTATCGCAATTGCAGATGCAGGCCGGCGTGGTCGGTATCAACACCATTCGCGTCTACAGCCCGGTGAAGCAAATTCTCGATCAGGATCCCGAGTGCGTATTCATCAAACGCTGGATTCCGGAACTGGCCGAGTTCAGTGCGATAGAAATTGCGGCCACCGATCGACCGCGTCTCGGAGAATACCCCGACCCGATCGTCGATTTCAAAGTGACGTCAAAGGCGATGAAGGATCAGATTTTCGCGATTCGAAAAAGCGATTTCGGCAAGCAGGCGAGTGCCGACGTGCTGGATAAACACGGCTCGCGCAAACGACCAACCCAAAGCAGACGAAAGGCGCGATCGTAGGCAGTCAGGGCGCAGGCGTTTATTGGTTTCGGTGCCACCGCAGCGGTTTGCTTTGTTCTCTCACAACCAGCCCCTTGGCCTCCAGATCCAGTTGCACTGTCTTTGCCCACCAGCCGGATTTGGCGCCGCCGGGGAACAGATCTTCCGGTAAGTGCGCAACCACCTGTTGCTGAATCTCCTTTTGTGTCAGGCCCGGTGCGGACGTTGGCAAAATATTGAGAAAAGCCGTTTTCATGGCCTGATACTTCGCGGCATCTACATTGTGAGTTCGCCCCGGTACATTGACGTTTTCAACCGCAATTTTTTGTTCGGATGATCCCATCGATGGCTCCCGACAATCAGATAAACGCACAGTAAGGCTTTGTGACCGTGACAAAGCTCGGGCCACAGTCCAGTCAGCTGACGCCTGCAGCCTGGCATTACGCTATTTTACATAATGCCGGTGCTGCGGAATGTACAATGGGCGAACGTATACATCGAATCGCAGGCGCGATGCCTCTTTCGCGCTACTCGGTCAGGGAGAAACAAATCTATGTCGATAAAAGATCAGTTCAACGAAGACGAATGGTTCCTGCTCAGTGCAACGCCAGCGCTGATAGGTGCAGCGATGAGTGCGGCCGAGGGCAGTGGGGTAATAGGCACCGTCAAGGAGCTAACCGCCAGCATGCGCGCAAGCGTCGCCGGCCTCAAAGACTACCCTGACAGCGAGTTGATCAACGCCCTGCTGGAAAAGGCCGAGAATTGGGGCGAAGCAAAAGAAAAACTGTCTGACTATCGAGAGCGCGCCAAAGCCCGCATGGAGAGCGAGAGCATCAAAACCGCCGAAGCCCTGCAGCAGCGAATGCTCGATGACGTGGCAGCATGCGTCGCGCTGGTCGATCAACGCTGTAGCGCATCAGATGCAACCGCATACAAAGAGTGGAGCCTGAAGATCGCCAACGCCTGCGCGATGGCAGCCAAAGAAGGCGGCTTCCTCGGCATCGGCGGCACTCGCCTGAGCGAGGGTGAGCAGGTGTTGCTAGGCAAAATTGAATCTGCGCTTGGTGTTCAGGCTAGTACGCTGATTGCGTGATTGTGTGATTGTGTGATTGTGTGATTGTGTGATTGCGTGATTGCAGTTGGTATCGGGTTTCCAGGGTGGCATGGTTTTGCTCTTTGGAAGCCCGACGCGTGAGCGAGGAATGTAGAGCTTGCGTTGCTGGCGCATTGGCTATCGTTCAGGCGGTGATCGTGTGGGATGTGCAGCGAGCTGTTGATA
>CAZNIS010000128.1:0-2282 GCA_964573105.1 uncultured Granulosicoccaceae bacterium | reverse complement strand
GTGATCGTGTGGGATGTGCAGCGAGCTGTTGATATGTGGTGGTTACTTCGCTCACGCGTCGGGTTTCCAGCGTGGCGTGGTTTTGCTCTTGGGTAGTCCGACGCGTGAGCGAGGCATGTAAAGCGTGAGTTGCTGGCGCACTGACTGTCGTTCTGGCGGTGATCGTTTGGGATGTGCAGGGAGCTGTTGATGTGTATTGGTAGCCTCGCTCACGCGTCGGGTTACCAGGGTAGCGTGGTTTTGCACTACCGCAAACACGCTGACCGTCTCTGAGCAAACGCTAGCCCTTCACAGGCAAATTCTCCGTATACGAAACCGATCGACAAATCCACCTATCCAGTTGCTGTTTACCCCGCACAGCCTCAGCCGATACACGCAGCCAGCCGTTCATCGTCCGGCCGCGCATCACGGCAGTATTCACACCCGGTTCTGCACAAAGCGACTCGTACTGATCGGGCCCGACGCGCACCAGCAGTCCGCCCTCACCACTGACGGTCACGCACATGTTGCCATTGAGGATAAACGCAAGGCCACCGAACATTTTCTTTTCAGTGAATTTGACTGTCGCCGGCAACTGGGTCCGCACACGTTCAGCCAGTTTTTCATCGAATGCCATGAGTACCTCGCGCTTGCGTGCCAGCTGGTTGATTCACTCATCGCTAACGATTTTTCAACTCAACCGGCTGACCATGCGGTGTTTGCAGGTAGGCATCGCGCCACGCTTCGGTGCGCTCGTCAATGCTATCGCCGGATACTGCGTCATCGACAGCCAGCAACTTCTCCAGTGCACGCAGCACCGCACTGTAGTAGCTCGTCATGTCGTCGGCCTCGCCAGCCACGCGCGCGCTTTCCAGTTCAGCCCCGAGCGTAGCCGACCATTCGCTTGCAGTGAATTGCCCGCGATCGATCAGATTGAACGCCAGCGCCAGTGATTGTGCCTGCCACGGTTCATCGAATACTGGTGTATCGTCGGCACGCGCAAGCGGTGACAGCGGATCATGATTCAAAATAGGGCTCCCACAAATCCAGCGTCACCGAGTCGTTCGAGTCACTGGCCTCGGGCCACAACTGCCGCATGTCGAATTCAACTGTATACAAATGATGGTAGCGCTTGATGTTCACCGCCATATCATCGGGGAAAATATGCGCACCATGATGTGTGATCACCGTGCCAGTCCGGCCACGTGCGTACTGCGGCAACCGAGTGTGCCCGCTGGTGACATTGCTAGTGGTATGTACCTTGTCGCCTGGCTGATACAGCGGTGGTGTTTTGGATTCAGCGTCAAAGCGAATCGCCTTCAAAACCGCGGCACGTGCCGCCGCGGCATCAATCGGTGGTGGCAGTCCCGCGACCGGGTGTTCCATCTTGCCGGTGGCCAGTTCCGACACACTCGCCCAGCCGGAGTTGACCAGCATCGCACAGTAACCCTGTGCCCAATTGTCAAAGTAGGGGCGAGTCAAATAGTCACCCGGATCAATCAGCTCCCGACAGTGGCGAAACCAGTCCTTGCTCCAGTCCGGCGCTTGAGTGATGGTGTGGGCGATGCAGCGCATGCGCGCCTCATACGGGTGGTGAAATTGCACCTCCGGTTCATCGACATCAATCTTGCCAAAGCCGTGTCGCCCGCCAAAATCGTGTATGCCGTCCATCAGGCATCACCTCCAACACGAGGCGACAGATCGCGTTCAGTGCCGATCATCGCGTTGCGGGTGACCAGTTCCGACAGCTGCTCCTCAGTCCAGTTCTCAGTGCCTGCAGGTCGTTGTGGTACAACGATATATCGCAGCTCGGCCGTGCTGTCCCAGACCCGCACGCGCGTTTGCGCGGGCAGCTCAACGCCAAACTCCGCCAGCACTCCACGCGGATCACGCACCGCCCGCGAACGATAAGCCGCCATCTTGTACCAGCTCGGTGCCATACCGAGTATTCCCAGTGGATAACAAGAACACAAAGTACATACGATCAGATTATGAGTCTCATCCGTATTCTCCACCGCTACCAGGTGCCCTTGCTCCAGCCCCAGCTCAGTTATCGCATCACTCGCATCCGCCAGCAGCCGCGCCTTGAAATCGGCATCCACCCAACAGCGCGTAATGATCCGCCCGCCGTTCTTAGGCCCAATGTCCTCGGAATAGGCATCAACCCACGCATCCACCGCCGCCGGATCGACCATGCCCTTTTCAACCAGCAGACTCTCCAGCGCCTTGATGCGCAATGCTGGCTCGGAGGGTAGGTGGCTGTGCAGTTCGCTGTGGATATGGGCGATTTTGTCTGAGTCGTG
>CAZNIS010000127.1:0-17236 GCA_964573105.1 uncultured Granulosicoccaceae bacterium | reverse complement strand
TGCGATGTCGGCGCCGCCCCGTTTGAGATTGCCAGGATCGACGCATCGGGTTGGCTGACCGATCTGGCGACCGGCCCGGCGCATACCATCATGACAAACGCGCGCGCGAACGACAGCTCGATTGTGGTCGTGTTTGCCGAGGATACCCGCATGCTGGAAGCCTACGACGCCGAAGCCTTCGGTCTTGGCAACACCGCCAATCGCCCCTGGCTTCGCAACAGTGTCTGGCTGACGCACGCGACGATCGATAGAGATATCGCACTCGCACACGAGCTGTTTCACGTCATAACCAACAGCGGCGCGCACATCGATACCGCTGGCAATCTGATGCAGCGACGCACCAGCCGGGGCCAGACCGCACTCGATGCCGGTCAGTGTTCAGCAGCCATCGAACGCGGCACCGAGCTTGGCGTGCTGCGCAGCACCAACTGACGACACACCTGACGACCCAATTTGACGACCCAATTGATGACACCGGCCGCGAGCCGCCGCCCGTGCCCGCTAATTTAGTGGGTAAGCGTCGCGTTGACCCTTGCCAGCAGCAGATCGCGGTGCACCGGTTTGACGATCGCCGAGCCGAGTCGGTGCGCCAGTACCACCGCACTTCTAACCGAAGTCTGATCATCCATCTGCTTGAACGCCGATGACACCACTACCGCGGCCGGAACGGCAATGTAGGGATCGTCGATTTTTTCGATCTCGGCCAGCGCTTTGCCGGTAAACCCGGCCGTCGCGAGATTCTCTGCCAGCTGCATGCGCCCCAAATCATGCGCAACACCCGGCGCCAGGCTATCCGCCGCAACCTGAGCGTATCGAAAGTGGGTGGTTGCGCCGTGCAGGTCGCCCGCCCGATACATCAACGCGCCAATCCTTGCGTTTGCGACCAGCCGCTCTGTCGCCTCGACCAGCGTACCACCGAGTATCGAGGCCTCGAGAAAAGAGTCCTCGGCCTGACTATCCATACCTGTCTCTTTTTCAACCAGCGCGATATCGGCGATCGCGATCACCCGCTCGGCGGGTGCCTGTATCGCATAGGCCTCGCGCGAAGCCTGTTCGAGCTGCCGTTCGCGGTCGCTGCTATCCGGTGCATTTTGCAGCTGCTCGATCAATCTGTGCCGGCCCATTACTCTAAGCCAGCGATCATCGGTGTGCTCGACCATCTCAGTGGCAAACTCCACCCCGTGATCGACACCGACCCGAGACAGCAACTCCTGGTAACTGCGCAATAAGGCCTGCCGATGCAGCCAGCTGTCGAGAAACTCATCCGGACTTTGCGCCGCGTCAGTGCTGGAGGTTTTCGTCGCCGGCAACGCGGCCGCCTGAACGGGTTCCAGGTTGTAGCGAGCTGTTATCTCGGTCAAGCCGGCAGTGTTAAATACTGAAGACAAACGCTCGACCAGTGCGCCCACCTCCGCGCCGGCGACCGATTCGGCAGCCACGGTGCGGCGCATCGCAAGTTTAAAGACCGGATCGTTTTCCGGTGCCTGTTTCACCTGTGTCGCGACAGCCTGGGCTTGCTGTTGTATGTCGACCGCAGGTTCGGGCTGCCAATCGACGGACAGCCAGCCGCCAATGCCAACGCCGATCAGCAAAAATGCACCAATCGCCGCCAGCACGCGGGGCTCGGTGGCCCGTCGCTTGAGCTGAAACTGCCGGGCGACCACATCTTCTTCGGCCTTGTCGGCGTCAAGCCGGTTCTTGATCTGCGCAATCTCCTCGCGGCTCTTGCGCAGCACCTCGGTTTTACACTGACCCATGGCGTCGTCGAGCGCGGGCACCACCGGTACCGGCATTTCATCAACCGGCTCGCCTGGTGCTTCGACCTCGGCCATCGGTTCTGCACCCCCGGCAACAGACTGCGGTTCTGCTGCAGGTTCTGGCAAAGGTTCTGGTTCTGGTTCTGGCGCGGGTTGCGCCTCAGCCTCGAGTGCCATCTCAAGATCCGCAACCGGATCTACCGGTTCCGGCTCGTCAGCAGGCGGCACAGTTGCTTCCTGATCGCTAGCAGATTCTTCCTGCAATACTGACGATGGCTCACTTTCTTCGTCAGCAGGCGCCAGCCCTTTTGATTCATCAATCTCGTCTACAGCGCCATCACCTGGCGGCGCGGCCTGATCATCCGTTTGTGCGTCGTCAGCATCAACCAGCATTGGCGTGTCCGGCAGGTCATCGATGCTCGCCTGTCCTGCCGACTTCGGTTCAGCCTCGATCGTGGCAGGTGCTTGAGGAGCACTTGCTTCGGCATCGTCGATCGGCGTCAGCGAAATACCGGACAGATCCGGCGCTTCTGCAGCAACCGACCCGGCCAGGATCGACGCCACATCACCCGCGGCGGCAGAGTCTGCAGCTGCAGGCGGCGCAGGTGTTGCTGGCTCATCAGATTCCTCGGCGAGCGACAGCTCCACCACCGCAGTGGGCTCGTCGACGACCACACCGTCGTTGACCTCGTCAGTTGGCAACGAAACTTGTTCTGTCTCGGCTTGCGTCGCGTCCTCAGCCGGCGCCTGATTTACTTCGATCTCGTCTGGCAGATCGTCCGCAGCGGTAGTGTCGTCTGCAGGTGCATCAGCGCTTGCCCGGTGATCACTCGCCTCAGGCAAATCGATCTCGCCACAACCGGCCATAGCCGCCTCCAGCTCGTCCATCAGCGAGTCGCCGCCACCTGCATGACTAACGGCGTGAGCAGGTGTGTCGATCTCGGCTTGAGTGCCTTCATCGACGCCGGCGTCAGCGCGTTGTCCGCCGGCTTCGGTGGATTGGGCTTGCGGTGCCTCGGGCTCAGGCTGATTAGAAGCGCTGCCAGCGCTGACATCGTCGTCCAAATCGGCGAAGGCATCATCAAAAGTCACCGCCTCAGGCGCTTGCGATGGGGCCTCTTCAGGCTCGGTCGGCGTATCAGCCAGCGGCTGCTCCAGACCCAACGCGTCGACGTCCTCGAACAACTCCAGCTCGGCGTCGCTGATTTGTGCATCGGCTGACGCCTGCCGCAATTCGCAGCTAAGCCCCCATTGTTGCAACTGCTCCAGATGACTTTCAACTTGCTCCCGTTCGATGCCACTAAATAGCGCGACGGGCTGATCAGCCGTGGGATCGCTCGGTTCAGGCGTCGGCCGGCCAAGCAGGGCCGCCGCTTGCGCAAGGCGTTCCGCCATTTGCGCTTCGTTTAAATCATCCGTGGTTCCGACGACTAACAAATCAACCAAATCTGGCACTGTGTGCTACCTCAAGCAGAGTATTGGGCGCTCGGTAAGCTCCTGTGGCGGTACAACTTCTTGCCTCATCCCCGGAGGTAGCGGCGGAAACCGCGTGAAATTGGAATTTTTCTATGTCTATTGGCCGACAAACAGAGCAATTCTCCGAACCAGTGTTCAGTTCTCCCGCCGCGCACGATGCCAGACGACTACTCCGGCCGCTCTAGCGGCCAAATTGCTGCTGCCTGATTTTCCCGAACCACAGCATCAGGATGATCGTTGCCGCATTGTTGATCTCGCCACGTTCGACCATCTGCATCGCGTCGTCAAAACCGTGGACCGTAGCCCGAATATCCTCGCCCTCATCAGCCAACCCGTAAACCCCACCGGCATTTGCCAGATCGGCAGTGGCCCAGAGCAAAGCGATCGTTTCACTGCAGCCGCCGGGACTGGGATAAAACGTGGTTAGCGGGGAGATCGTCTGCAACTCGATTCCGGCCTCCTCGACTGCCTCACGACGCACCACGTCCTCATCCGTTTCACCGGGCTCGACAATGCCGGCAATAAACTCGATCAACCACGGACCACCGGCATTACCGAGTGCGCCAGGCCGAAACTGCTCGATCAGCAGGACCTTATCGAGCGCCGGATCATAGGGCAGCACTGCCGCCGCATGGCCCCGCTCCAGCACCTCGCGCTCAATCGGCGCACTCCAGCCACCATTGAACAGCTCGTGTTTCAGTCGATAGCGATTGAGCGTGAAAAAACCCTCGAAACAGGGTTCCCGCCGCAATACTTCCCATTCCCGGCTCATCGTTGTGCCTCCATAATCGCCTCTACCTCGCGAAGCTGTTCTGGCGTATCGACACCCGGTCCCGGCAGGCTCACTGCCAGTGCCACATGGATCCGATCGCCGTGAGACAGTGCACGCAATTGCTCTAGTTTTTCCAGCTGTTCCAGGGTCGATGGCTGCATCACACTAAAACGACGCAAAAAGCTGCCCCGAAACGCGTATAGCCCAATGTGCCGATAGGTGTGACCAACTGCCCAGTCTGCGTCCCGGCAGGCCGGAATCAACGCGCGGCTGAAGTACAGCGCCATACCGTCGGCGTCGTACACCACCTTGACCACATTGGGATCATCGGCCTCTGCCCGATTGCCGATCGGTGTGGCGAGGGTGGCAATGGCGGCGATCGGGTTCGCCTGCAGATTGCCGGCCACCTGTTGAATCACCGATGCCGGCAGCAGCGGCTCGTCACCCTGCACATTGACGACAATCGTGTCGTCAGCCCAGCCGCGAACCGCGGTTACCTCGGCGATACGATCTGTGCCGGTGGTGTGAGTCGATGCGGTCATGCACACATCCACACCGGCGCCCTCGCAAACCTCGCGAATCTGTTGACTATCGGTCGCCACCACGACTTCACCCGCACCCGAGGCGGCGGCCCGTTCGCAGGCGTGCAGAATCATCGGCACGCCGCAAATCGGCGCCAGCGGCTTGCCGGGAAAGCGGGTCGACTCATAGCGCGCCGGTATGACAATCTTGAATTCGGTGACCACGATTCTCCTCGTTAATTCGGTTCGGGCAGGCGGTCTATGATCTGTTCGATCCCGGTGGTCGCGGCCGCATCCAGCTCGGCACGCACGCTCAGGAACCACAGGTCTGGTAAATCAAAGGCGGTACATTTGACCGCATCCTTTTCGGTCATCACGACGGGCAGTGCATCGTTGAAGGCCAGGTCTTCTACGCTGAAAAGATGGTGATCGGGAAACGGATGCTCTATCAGCTGTAGCCCCAGGCTGCTCAACATCGCAAAAAATGCTTGTGGCTGCGCGATACCAGCCACTGCATGCACGGTGGTTTGCCGCAAATCGCTGCAATCCAGCCGGGTGTGCCAGTCGGTGACACTGATGAGGGACGGATCGTGCGCCAACTGATAGCCGGGTGCGTGGCGGTTCACCCCGCTCTCGAGGTACAGATCGACACTGCGCAATCGGCTAATCGGCTCTCTGAGCGGTCCGGCTGGCAACAGCAGCCCATTGCCAAAGCGACGAGCCGCAGAGGCGACAACGATTTCGATATCGCGCTGCAGGCGATAATGCTGCAGTCCGTCGTCGGACAATACGACATTGCAGGTGTGATGTTGCAACAGATGCCGCACCGCCGCCACCCGATTGGGTGCTGCCACCACCGGCAAACCTGTTCGCCTGGCGAGCAGCACCGCCTCGTCTCCGGCGAGCAGCGCACTGGTGTCTGCATCGACCGACAGCGGCCAGCGCGGGCTTGCGCCGCGATAACCTCGAGTGACGATGCCGGGGCTGAACCCGCGCGCAACCAGCATCTCGGCCAGCGCCAGCGTCAGCGGCGTTTTGCCGGCACCTCCCACGGTGATGTTGCCGATCACAATCACCGGCACTGGCGCTTTCCAACGCTTTAAAAGCTCGACTGAAAATCCGATTCTACGGGCGGCCGACAAGCATCGGAACACCAGCGACACGGGCCACAGCAACCACGCAAGCAGGCCGCGGTGCTGCCAGAATTCAGGTTCGGCCGCAGGCATGGCGCAGATGATCGGCTTTACCGGGGCTCAAACGATCCGAATCGTCGCTAGCCATCGTCTTGCGCGCTGCCATGCAGTACCGCGTAGTGCCCGCCGCGTGCCAGTAGTTCGCAATGCGTACCAGACTCGACAATGCGCCCCTGATCCATCACAACAATTCGATCGGCGTTTTCAATCGTGCTCAGGCGATGCGCGATCACCACCGTCGTGCGATTTTTCATCAACGCCTGCAGACCTTGCTGCACGCTGCGCTCTGACTCGGTGTCCAGCGCTGAGGTCGCCTCGTCCAGCACCAGCAACGGCGCGTCTTTCAGAATTGCCCGCGCAATCGCAAGCCGCTGACGCTGACCGCCGGACAGCATCACGCCGTTCTCACCGACGATAGTCTCGTATCCCTGCTGCAGCCCCCGAATAAACCCGTCCGCGTGGGCGATCTGACAGGCGCGCTCGACTTTTTCCTGCGGTAAATCGCGCATGTCTCCATAGGCGATGTTGGCGCGAACCGTATCGTTGAACAGCGTGACGTCCTGCCCGACATAGCTGATATGACCGCGCAGACTGTCCAGCGTGTACGCTCTGACATCGCGGTCGTTGATCAGCACAGTGCCTTCGGTGGCGTCGTAGAGCCGCGGCAGCAGGCTGGCAATAGTGGATTTGCCGCTGCCCGAGCCGCCAACCAGCGCAACCACCTCGCCACGCGCGACCGAGAACGACAAATCCCGCAACACTGGCACATCCGGCTGGTACTCGAAGTACACGCGATTAAATTCAATCGATATGTGCTCGGCCTGCAATGCGATGCGCCCTTCATCGCGCTCTGAATCGAGGTCGAGCATGGCAAAAACATTTTCGCCTGCCGCAACACCGGCCTGAATTTTCGCGTTGACGTTGGTCAGCTGTTTCAGTGGTGCAAAGAGCATCATCATCGCGGTGATGAACGACATAAACACTCCGACGGTCACCTCGCCCACCAGCACCCCCGATGACGCCAGGTAGACGATGATCGCAAGCGCGACCGCCACCAAAAACTGAATCACCGGAGAACTGCCGGCACGCGTGGCAGTCTCTTTAACGTTGAGCACGCGATTGCGTTCATTGACTTCGTCAAAATGCTCGCGCTCGTATTGCTGACCGCCAAACACCTTGACCAGTCGCTGACCGTTGACGACCTCCTCAATGACGCTTGCGACCTGCCCCATCGAGTCTTGTATGCCGCGGCTTAGACGCCTGAACCTGCGACTGACGAAGCGCACGATCAGCGCTACAACCGGGCCGAGAATGAGAAACCCGAGCGAGAGTTTCCAACTGTGATAGATCATCAAGCCCAGCAATCCGATGATGGTCAGCGTATCGCGGACCAGCACAGTCAGGCAGTCAGCCGCCACCACGGAAATGTTGCGCACATTGAACGTGACGCGCGAGATCATCTCGCCACTGGAGGCGACATCGAAATGCGACGAAGGCAGATTCAGGTATTTGTCGAAAAGCTGGCGGCGAATCCGCTTGACGATATGCCAGCCGATCCACGCCATGAAATAGGTGGAACAGAAACCGCCAATGCCGCGTAGTAAAAACACCACTATGATCAGAATTGGCACCCAGACGATCGACGCACTGTCGCGATCGACAAAGCTGCCGTCGAGCATCGGCTTCATCAGAGCGGCAAAGGCTGTGGCGGAACCGGCGTACAGCACCATCCCCAGAATCGCCAGACAGAGCTGAGGGCGATAGGCGGCAGTGTAGGAAAGCAATCGACGATAGATTTGCATGCCACTGGCCGCAGCAGCCGCGGTGCTACTCAAAGGTGCTGGAATCCCGGGTAAGTGACTGGCACAAGACGACGCCACCAGACACTGTTGCTACTCACCGCCAGTGGGTCTGGCGGTAGCCGGGTGTAGCTAGTGCTGGTCGGCCGTCGCGATGGAAATGCGTACCATACCGAGTTGCGCAGCAGCGTCCATTGCCGTTACGACAGCTTGATGGCTCGCACGCGCGTCCGCTTTGATCACCAGCGGCACATCTTTCTTGCCACGGGAAACCCGCGCGAGCGCACGCCGCATGGTGGTTGCCGTGGTGTCCGACAGCTCAGTGCCATTCAGATAATATTTTCCGCTGGCATTGACGGTCACTTCGATACTCTGTTCCGGCAACGGCTGCTCGTTGTCGCTGGCTTGCGGCAGCTGCAGCTTTAGCTGCGTCTCTTTCTGAAACGTCGTCGAGACCATGAAAAAGATCAGCAGCAGAAAGACGACGTCGATCAGCGGTGTGATGTTCAGGTCGCTCTCCGTGCGCTCCTGTTGAGACCTGAAATTCACTCGGGCTTCCCGGCAGGTGCCATCACGTCGAGCAGTTTTGCGGACTCCTCTTCCATGTCTACCACCAGCCCATCGACACGGCTGCGAAAATAGCGGTGCATGACGAGCGACGGAATCGCTACCATCAATCCGGCTGCTGTGGTGATCAACGCCTGCGAAATGCCGCCGGCAAGCTCAGTTGGATTGCCGACACCGGCGCCCGTGATTCGCGTGAATACGCTGATCATACCAACCACCGTACCGAGCAGCCCCAGCAGCGGTGTGATTGCTGCGATCGTGCCCAGTGCGCCGAGAAAGCGTTGCAGTTCATGGGCGACGTGCGAGCCCACTTCCTCGATCGACTGACGCATCACCTCTCGCGAGTGGGCGCGTTTGGCCAACCCGGCTGCCAGCACACGACCGAGCGGCGAACTGCTTTTCAATCGCTGCAGCTTGTCATCCGGCACGCGCCCATCGCCAAGCCAGCGACGAATCTGCTCGATCTGATTTTGCGGTGCAACGCGCTGTTTGCGCAGCACCCACAGGCGTTCAAAGCTGATGGTCAGCGCCAGTATCGAGCAGACAATGATCGGCAGCATCAGCCAGCCACCCGCAGTCACAATTTCCAGCACTTATCTACACTCTCACAGGTATGCTAAGACGGTGTTTCACCGTCATTGGGAATAGGTCTGTTTGTAGTTTAGACAGCGATCCGGAAAACGCTAATCATTGCGACGAAGACTCCCGCTCGAGACTGCTCCAGATATGCCGATGCTCGCGGCGGTGATTGGTCCAGACAAATGTGCCATCAGCGCTGACAAAGCTCACCGCACCATCGCGGGCGGTGTTGTGCTCGCGCGCAGCAATTGCCTGATAGCGCGCGCGCACATCGATCGCTGGAAAACCGAAACGATTGGCGTAGCCCGTGGTGTACACCACGTGCTCCGGCCGCACCGCGAGCACAAACGCTTCGGTGGAGGATGTCTGACTGCCATGATGCGGCGCCATCAGCACCTGAAACGAAGACAGTCCCGCTGCAAGCAGGCGCTGCTCGCCGTCGCGCTCGATATCACCTGCCAGCAGTGCACTGGCACCTGAGGCCGAGCGTATAGCCAGCACGCAGGAGCGATCGTTCTCCGATCCCGATTGACCGCGTTGCGGGGCGAGAAACTCGAACGTCACACCATCCAGCTGCCACGGCGGTTCATCGGCGCAATCGGCTACGGGTTCATCAATCGAGGTGACCGGCGCAGACCCCAGCACTCGATCAATCGCCATCTCGCTTAGCAGATGCGCGGCACCGCCGACATGATCCGCATCCGGGTGCGACAACACCAGACTGTGCACGCGGCGGATTTGACGCTGCTTTAGCAATGGAATGATGCCAATGCTCGCGCCATTGAAACTATCGGAAAATCCCGGACCGGTGTCATACACCACAGCGCTCTTTCGCGTCAGCACAACCAGCGCCGAGCCCTGCCCCACATCGAGAAAAATCAACTCAAACTCACCGTCGGCCGGGCGCACACCGGGTGCGCCAAACAGCGCCGCCGCCAGCAGTGGCACGACCAGCCAGCGCAGGCGCCAGAACTGCGGCAACAGTGCCAGCACGACCGCTGACACGGCAAACAGCAATTGCAGCGTTGAAAACGTGCCGCGCGTCAGCACCGACAACGGCAGAGCTGCCAGCCAGTCCAAGAGCCAGCCAAGTCCGCTCAACAGCCAGTCGACTAGACCAAACAACAGCCGTGCAACACCGACCGACAGGGTCGCCAGCAGCGAAGTGACAAACACCGCGGGCACAATGACAAACCCGACAATCGGCACGGCGATGAGGTTGGCGATAGGCGCGACCAGCGACATCTGACCAAACAGCAGCAGCGTCAGCGGCGCAAGCCCGAGCGTGATCAACAGATGCGAACGCACCACCGCCAGCAGATGATTGTGCGGCCGGGCGCGACGCTCGCCGCTGAACACCACCATCAGGATCGCCACAGCGGCAAACGATAACCACAACCCCGCGCCCAAAGCGGTGCGTGGATCCCACAGGCAAACGGCAATCAGCGCCAGCGCAAAGCC
The DNA here is from genome assembly GCA_964573105.1 of uncultured Granulosicoccaceae bacterium. Taxonomy (GTDB): domain Bacteria; phylum Pseudomonadota; class Gammaproteobacteria; order Granulosicoccales; family Granulosicoccaceae; genus CAKZSB01. The sequence continues at coordinate 7,111 of CAZNIS010000127.1, read as the reverse complement.
ACTCGATCGCCGCAGGTGGCGTGCCCACAGCAGCGCGATCGCCAGCACTGCGAGCATGATCAGCGCGCGCTGTGTCGGCAGCGAGAACCCCGCCATTGCCGCGTAACACAGCGCGGCCAGCAAGCCTGCCGACGCCGCACAACCGGTTCGCGTGAAACGACGAATGCGGCGGTTTCGCTGCCAGACAGCGGCAGCCAGCCAGCCGGCAAACCCGGCCACCAGGCTGATGTGCAACCCGGATATCGCCAGCAGATGATTGGTACCGGTGTCGATATAGCGCCGCCAGTGGTCTGGCTCCATCCCGCTGCGATCACCCAGGGCAAGGGCGATAATCACCGCTCGGTTTTGCAAACCTTCGGTGGCGGCGAGCAGCCTGTCTTTCAGTCGGCTGCGCCAGGCGCCCAGACGCCAGTGGCTCGCGCGCTGCAGGATCGCCGTCTGAGGATCAAACTTGCGATCGCGAACGTAGCCAGTGGCGACAATGCGGCGTTGGAAGAGCCACTTTTCAAAGTCGAAGGCGCCTGGATTGGCAAAGCCCCGGGCGGGCTTGAGCTTGACGACGATTTCCAGCCGCTGCGCACTCTCGATGCGTGGTGCCTGCTCGCCGTACCAGTTTAGCCGCACCGGCAACGGCCGGGTCTCGAACGCTTGGCCGTCAATTTCAACGGACTGGATGAGAAAATGAAAGCGCTGCTTGCGGCTATCGTGCAGCGGCAGATCCGTCACGATGCCGCGCACCCGCAGATCGCGACCCTCGAGCGATGCGGGCAGTCGATTGCCGGCAACGCTCGTGTTCAGACTGGCATAGGCAACACCCAGCAAAAACGCACCGGCCAATCGGGTCGGTTGCAGCCTTGATATCAGGCCCAAACCCACCAGAAATAGAATTACAGACCAGAAAGCAAGGATGGCGAATGGCTGATGAAAATACGCCGTGACGCCGAAAACAAACGCGATTGCACACCAAAACACCTGAACTACGCCAAACTTGTGAACTACTTAACAAAAGACCTATGCAGTCGACCTCAGCCTGCGACGCTATAATTCGGCGCGAGACTGACCCGGGTTTATGATGCGCTCTCTACTCCACCCTGTGCAACCATCGATGGCGATTTTGCCGTCAGGTCGTCGGCCGTGACCACCGATCGTATGCGCAGCATTTTGCCGTCTCGCGAGAAGCTGCTGCAAACCCCGGGTGCCCGCCGATTGGAGCACTGGCTGTCGGACCCGCAATACTGGGTGACATCGCGTCGAAGTACCTCGCGCGCCGCAGCGATTGGCTTGTTCTGGGCCTGGCTTCCAGTGCCGGCGGTAACCCTGGTGGCGGCGCTCAGCGCCTGTTTGCTGCGTGCCAACATTCCGGTGTCGGCCGCCCTGGTCTGGCTCAACAACCCGCTGACCATCGCGCCACTAACCTGGTTCAGCTACCTGACCGGTACGCAGTTACTGGGCACCAGGCACCAGGGTTTCCCGACAGGTGACTGGCAATTCAGCGGTGAATGGATCGCAAGCACGCTAGTCACCATCTGGAAACCCTTGCTTTTCGGCGCCTTCAGCCTGGCGATTGCCAGCGCACTGACAGGCTTTGTACTGACCCAACTGTGCTGGCGCGCCCGTCACTGGTTACAGCGACGCAACGCCTGCTGAGACTTTACCCGGCTTCCTGGTGCAGCTGCCCGCCGCTGAGCCGATAGACTCGCTGCATGCGTGAGGCCATGCGCGTATCGTGCGTGACGATGACAAAAGCGGTACCCGACTCACGGTTCAGTTCCAGCATCAGCTCATAGACCTGACCGGCGGTGGCCTCATCCAGATTGCCAGTGGGCTCGTCGGCCAACACCAGCCGCGGTTGATTAACCAGCGCCCGGGCAATCGCTGCGCGCTGGCGTTCGCCACCAGACAATTCGCCCGGTTTGTGTTCGACCCGATCGGCAAGGCCGACGCGCTCGAGAATGGCTCGCGCTGCAGCCTCGGCGGCCGCAGGTTTTGCCCGCCCCAGCAGCAACGGCATGGCGACGTTTTCAAGGGCTGTGAATTCCGGCAGCAAGTGGTGGAACTGATAGACGAACCCGATCAACTCGTTGCGCAGGTATCCGCGCGCCGCCGCGCTGAGCTTGCCGAGCTTTCTACCGGCGATCTCAACCTCGCCGCTGTCGGGTTTGTCCAGCCCTGCCAGTGAATGCAAAAGCGTACTCTTGCCGCAACCCGACGAACCAATGATCGCGGTCTGATCGCCCGCGTCGATGCGCAAGTCGATGCCGCGCAACACCTCGATGCGCTGATCGCCCTGGCGGTAGACCTTGCCCAGGCCACGCGCCTCCAGAACCGGAGCCATCTCACTCATAAGCCAGGGCCTCAGCAGGTTCTGTGCGGGCTGCCCGCCAGGCCGGGTAAATCGTGGCGAGCAGGGTTAGCACCAGCGCCAGCGTCGCCACTCGCCAGACATCGGTGTAATCGAGTTCCGACGGCAGCGAACTGATGTAGTAGACGCTCGGATCGAGAAACTGAGTCTGAAACAAGCGCTCGATCGCCGGCACCAGCGTCTCGACATTCAGCGCCAGCAATATCCCCCCAATCACCCCAAGCACGGTCCCAACCAGGCCGATCAGCGCCCCCTGAATCAAAAAAATCAGCATGATCGATGAGGGCGAAGCGCCGATGGTGCGCAAAATCGCAATCGCCGACTGCTTGTCCGTCACCACCATCACCAGCGTGCTGACAATATTGAACGCCGCCACCGCGACGATCAGCGCGAGAATGACAAACATCACGGTTTTTTCCGTCCTCACCGCGCGAAAGAAATTCGAGTGACGGTGGGTCCAGTCGCTGACCCAGTACTCCTCGCCCACTTCACGCGCCAGATCGCTCGCGACCTTGCGCGCGGCAAACATGTCGGTCAGTCGCAGGCGCACACCACTATAGCCCTTGTTCAATCTCAGCAACACCGATGCGTCATCGGCATGTAGCAAGGCAAAGTTTCGATCGTACTCAAACATGCCGATCTCAAAGATACCCACCACGGTGAACCGCTTCATGCGCGGCAGCACACCGACAGGTGTGACGCTCGCCTCCGGTGTGATGATAGTTACCTTGTCACCGACTGATGCACCAAGAAAACGGGCCAGAGCGCTGCCCAGTACGATCTCGAATTTTCCTGGTTGCAGATCGGTCAACTCACCGGCGAGCATTTTCTCGTCGATATCAGACACCTCGGGTTCACTGTCCGGCAATACACCGCGCACCACCGTGCCAGTCACCTGTTTACCTTTGACCACCATCACCTGCCCCTCGACGTAGGGCGCAGCACCCTCGACCCCAGGATGCTCGATCGCGGTGTCGGCGAGGATTTTCCACTCCTGCATTGGCTGTTCATACAGCGTGATAGTGGCGTGCGATGCGGCGCCGAGGATTCGCGTGCGCAGCTCTTTTTCAAAGCCGTTCATCACCGCCATCACGGTGATCAGCGCCATCACCCCCAGTGCAATACCGAGAATCGAGATCAGTGAAATAAACGAGATAAAGTGGTTGCGCCGGCGCGCCCGCGTGTAGCGCAGACCGACAAAGAGTTCAAAGGGTTGCAACATGGGATGGCAGCGCTACGTGTGACGACAAGCGGGCGTGCGCTCGTACTGGTGAGAATATAACAAGCCTAGCATAGCCCCTGCTTATACGAGCGACGACCGACCTGCTGTGCCGGTTTTTTCGTTCCAGTAATCCGGATGGATCAGGCATGATCGTCGTGCTCGCGCGGCCTGCCAGGGGCGAGGCTGTGATAATCTTTCCGCTTTACCGTCAGCCGGCAAACAATGAAGCTACTCGTCTTCCAGCACATCGATTGCGAACATCCCGGTCAGTTGCGCGAATACCTGCGCGAGGACAACATCGACTGGACCGCGGTCGAGCTCGACGATGGCGAGGCCATCCCCGATCTGAACGCCTACGACGCCCTCTGGGTAATGGGCGGCCCGATGGATGTCTGGGACACTGATGATCATCCGTGGCTGGTCGCAGAGAAAAAAGCCATTGCGCACTGGGTGCGCGAACTCAAACGGCCGTATCTGGGTTTGTGTCTCGGACACCAGTTACTGGCAGACGCGCTGGACGGCGAATGTGGCTCGATGCCGACGCCGGAAATTGGCGTGCTCGATATCGAGCTGACGGCCGCCGCCGCGGACGATCCAATCTTTCGCGAACTGCCGGCGCGCCAGGCCGCATTGCAGTGGCACTCGGTTCAGGTCATCAAGCCACCCTCTGAGGCCACTGTGCTTGCTCGCTCTGACGCCTGCGAGGTGCAGGCGATGCGGGTGGGTGAATGCGCCTGGTCGATGCAGTATCACGTCGAGGTTGAACCCGACACCGTCGCCAACTGGGCGCGCGTGCCGGCCTACCGGCAGGCACTGGTTGATACGCTGGGCGCCTCGGCGCTGGCGCCACTGGAACAGTCCGCGAGCGACAACCTGAGCGGGTTCATGGAGAATTCACGCACGCTGTACCATCAGTTCATGCGCGAGGCCAAACGCCACATTGGCTGACGACCACGTCCAGACCATCGTCATCGGCGCTGGCGTCGTTGGCCTTGCGTGCGGTGCAGAGCTTGCGCGCGCTGGACGTCAGGTGCTGGTGCTGGAGCGCGAGCCGGCCATCGGCCAGGGCGTCAGTTCACGCAACTCCGAAGTCATCCACGCCGGCATCTACTACCCCGCCGGCAGCCTGCGCGCGCGCGTCTGCGTCGAGGGCAAACAGATGCTGTATCGCTACTGTCAGGAGCGCGCGATCGACGCCCGCGCGATCGGCAAATTAATCGTCGCCACCAGCGACGAGGAAATCGACACGCTCCAATCGCTGCACAGCCGCGCGATCGGCAACGGCGTCAATGACCTGCAATGGCTGGATGCCGATCAGGCGCAGCGCCTGGAGCCGCGCTTGAGTTGCGTCGCCGCGCTGCACTCGCCATCCACCGGCATCATCGACAGCCACCAGCTCATGGTCAGCCTGCAGGGCGATATTGAAAACGCTGACGGCATGGTGGTGTTGCGCACGCCGGTCACCGACATCGATTGCGAGACTGACCACATTCAAGTCACTACCGGTGGTGACAGCGACATGACTCTGTCCTGCGATGAACTGATTAATTGTGCCGGACTGGCTGCCGTTGAAACCGCGCAACGCATGGCAGGTGTACCGGCAGATTCTATCCCGCAGGCTATATTTGCCCGCGGCAACTACTTTCGTTTGCAGGGGGCAGCGCCCTTTAGCCGGCTGATTTATCCGGCCCCGGTGACCGGTGGTCTCGGCGTACACCTGACCCTCGATCTCGGTGGCCTCGCACGCTTTGGCCCCGATGTGGAATTCTTGCCAGACAGCGACAGCCAGGCACTGACCTATGCGGTTGATCCGGCGCGCGCCGACAGCTTCTACGCGGCGATCCGCCGCTATTGGCCGGGGCTGCCCGATCAATCTCTGCTGCCGGATTATGCCGGTATCCGACCCAAGATCTCCCGCTCCGGGAACAGCCCGGCCGACTTTGAAATTTCCGGCCAGACCGAACACGGAAGGCCCGGCTTGATCAATCTCTACGGCATCGAATCACCTGGCCTGACCTCTTCCCTTGCGATCGCTGCACTGGTGCGCGAAGCGCTGGACGATCCGCAGGCCCTGCCGCAACCAACATCGAACAACGCGAGGTAAACGCGTGCCCATTCCCTTCACTCCGCTGGTCGCGGGATTGCCATCCACTACGCCGTTTGTCGGTCCCGAGGCGATCGAGCGTCAGCGTGGCAAGACTTTCCGCGCCCGTATCGGCGCCAACGAGAGCGCATTCGGTTTGTCGCCGCGGGCGGCCGACGCGATGCGGGAGGCGGTCACCCAGAGCGCCTGGTACGCCGATCCGGAGAGCTTTGAACTGCGCACCGCACTGGCGGCAAAACACGGCGTCCACATCGACGAGATCTGTGTGGATGCCGGGGTCGATTCACTGCTCGGGCTGACGGTTCGCATGCTGATGGCACCCGGTGAAAACGTGGTGACATCGCTCGGCGCCTACCCCACGTTCAATTATCACGTCGCGGGTTTTGGTGGAAACCTGATAACGGTGCCGTATCAGGGTTTCCACGAGGACCCGCAAGCCTTGCTGGATGCCGCGCGACAACATGCCGCGCCGCTGTTGTATCTGTCTAACCCGGACAACCCGATGAGCACCTGGCACAGCCGCGACACAATCGCGCAAATGATCGCGCAGATACCCGACAACAGCGTGCTGGCGCTGGACGAGGCCTACATCGAATTCGCCGAAACCGACATCGCGCCACCGATCGACACGTCCAATCCGCAGGTGATTCGACTGCGCACATTTTCAAAAGCCTACGGCATGGCCGGCCAGCGCGTCGGTTACGCCATTGCACACCGCGACCTGATCACAGGTTTCAACAAAATTCGCAACCACTTCGGACTCAATCGCATCGCACAGATAGGTGCACTGGAATCGCTGCGCGACACAGAGTTTCTCAGCCACGTGACAAATGCTGTGCAAGGCGCCAGGCAGCGAGTGATGGACCTTGCGCAGTCGCTCGAGCTCTACGCCGAGCCGTCGTATACCAATTTCGTTGCCGTCGACCTGCAAAGCGCCGAGCGCGCCACCGCGATGATCGCCGCACTCGCCGAGCGAGACATCTTCATGCGCATGCCGGGTGCAGCGCCGCTGAATCGATGTATACGGGTCGGCCTCGGAAGCGAACAGGAGTTTGATTATTTTGCCGAAACGTTCAGCGCTCTGGTGCGAGCAGGCTGACACCGAGCGGAAATTTTACCCTTAGCACCGGATAGTCCTCAGGGTCTTCTATAGTTGTTGTTTGTCCCTGCGCTTTTCGATTCCTATGATGACCAGTCACCCGATTGGGCGGACCCACGTACTGCTCGCCGTTAGAACGATTGCACTGGCGACAATCGGCTGGATGCTCTCCGCCAACACGGCACTCTATGCCCAAACCTGCATCGATCACGATGGCGACGGCTGGGGCTGGAATGGCGTAGCGAGCTGTGTCGTCGGCAGCCCGGCGCAAACGGTCCAGCAGGGATCTGGCGACTGCATCGATCCGGATGGCGACGGCTATGG
>CAZNIS010000126.1:0-17390 GCA_964573105.1 uncultured Granulosicoccaceae bacterium | reverse complement strand
ATCATCAGCAATTCGAGCACCAGCGGCCCAATCGAAAACAGCATGAAGCGCAACAGGAAGTCCACACCCTTGACGCCGCGCTCGATGATGCGGCTCAGCCCGCCGGTCTTGCGCGTGATGTGATAGCGCAGCGACAGCGAATGCATATGTGAGAACGTCTCCAGCGCAAGGCGGCGCAACGCCCGCTGACCGACTTTGGCGAAGAATACGTCTCGCAGCTGGTTGAAACCCACCGACATCAGCCGCGCAATACCGTAGGCGATGGTCAGGCCCACCGCGCCAAACATCAATAGCATCGCGCCGTCGCTCGCCGCACCCTGAGGCGCCATCGAATCGACCGCCCCCTTGTACAGCAGCGGTGTCAGCACCGACACCACGCGCGCCAGTACCAGCGCGACCAGTGCCAGCACCACACGCACGCGGATCTCGCGATTGTCGGCTGGCCACAGGTACGGCAACACGCGCTTGATGGTCTGCACGCCGCTGCGGCGGGCGGCTGCCTGCTGATCGATGTTGGCTTCGGCCACTAAGTGATGTGTCCCGGGTAATTGGCTTGAAGGCTGGGGGTGGACGGGTTGAATACCCGACCGGGTGAGAACAGCGAGTGCCGGCATTTTGCGTGCCGGGGGCCGCATACGCAAGATGATACCGCCGGATCGAACGGTCCTGGCATCAGCGTCCGGTGGTCTGTACCGGAACAAGGTGACGATCGATGGGGGAATTGCAAGTGCCCACCGGGCAGGAACGCTGCCACTGGCGCTGATTGATCAACCGAGCCAGTTCAAATTAGCCGATCCGGGTGATTGGGCAAGGCCGCGGCGCGGGCAAGCTAGCGGGTATGACGCTGCCGATGTCTCTGAGTGACCAGGGTACCTGGCAACTTGAAGCCAGCGACATCGGACTAACTGCTGAGAATGGAATGGGCCTGCATCAGGTGTGAGGCTCGTCTTCTATGATCACTGGCCGGCTGCCGACGGCAATCACCGTGATTTTCTTATCCTTCCAGTCGCGCATGGCGGCCGATTGAGAGTCTTCGTAACCCTGAGCTTTCGCACAGGCATCCAATGCTGCGGCCCTGCTCTCGCCAGACCACACACCGACTACTGCATCATCCAGAATAATTTCGTAGCGTCTCAACGGTCGATCCACTGTAGATAATCAACACATGCTGCCTTTCGACGGATAGCTCTGCAACCCATCAAAACTAACAGGAATAGCAGAAAGAGAGGTAAAATTTTACTGCATTTAATGTGCCAGTGTACCTTTATTTGACAATGCCTGCACGGTGACCGGATGACAGATGTTGTTGCCACCCGCGCGGCCTGGTGTGCGGCCGCGATTGCCATGTACCGTGCGCACTCAATCCTTCAAGAGCGGCCGCGCCACTGACTCCCAACCGGCGATCAGCATTTGCGAGGCCATCTCCATCATCAACTGACCCTCTTCTTGCTCGCGCTCTACCGCAGCGGTGACGGCAGACATCGCAAAGTTAACTGCCACCGCATGGGCGCGTTTAATGGTGTCGTAGTCCGCACTGTCGAACAGATGTTTAGAGTGCTGGTGCACCAGTTCCAGATTGCGATTGGCGGCATTGGTGTCTATGTCCTGCAGCGCTTTGTCAGTCGCTGTCCCCATCCAGATATCCCGCACCACGGGGTCGTCGCGATGCATCTGATAGTAACTGTGCAACAGTCCGGTCATTTTTACGCTGAGACTGTCCAGATCAGTGACCGGTTCGGCCAGCACCTGCTCGACCTGCTGGTGGAAGACTTCCGCATAGTGCTGGGCGAGACCCGCCACGATCGCGTGCTTGTTTGGAAAGTACTGGTAGATCGATCCAATCGATACCTCTGCGGTACTGGCGATATCACTCATCTTTAGACCGGCACAACCATGCTGCAGGATTAGCGACTTGGCGGCGCTCAGGATCTGCTCGACGCGCTGCTGACTGCGGCCCTGCTGTGGCGCGCGAACCGGGTCCTGGCGAGGAATGGATGAAGGCATCTTGGAAAAACCTGAATTTTTTTCAGTTTTAGCTTGACCCCACCGAAATGTCAACGTATAAACCTGAAACTGTTTCAGGTTTAGTCTGAAACCACAGCCCAGCTTGCAACCGGACGCAGGACCCACTCATGCAAAAGCATCGCAATACGCTCTCGAGCTCGACCACTAACCCAATGAATAAATTAACTTTTTTACCAATACTGCTGATCGTCGCGATAGCGGGACTGCCGCTCGCGGCGGTTGCTGAGGTGGCGATCAAGCCGGTCAAGGTGATGCGCGTGCAAAGCGATGATGCCGGGGTAACGCGTACGTTCTTTGGCCGCGTCTCGGCCAGGCAGACGGTCGATCTGGCGTTCCAGGTGGCCGGCCAGATGATCGAGTTTCCCGCCATTGAGGGCGCGATCATCGAGGCGGGAGCGCTGGTGGCAAAACTGGACCAGGAACCGTTTCAGCTTGCGCTGGACCGGGCAATCGCCTCGCAGGAAAAGTCACAGCGCGACCTGAAACGTCTGCAACGCCTGAAAGCCAATGCCAGTCAGGCACAGGTGGATGGCGCCAGCACCGCGCTGGTACTGGCCGACCTTGCAGTGCGCGATGCCCGACTCGCGCTGCAGCGCTCCACGCTAAACGCGCCGTTCGCTGCACTGGTGGCCAACCGCATCACTGCCAACTATTCCACTGTCGGCGCCGGTACGCCGATCGCGCGCTTACACGATATGTCCGAACTACACATCGAGATCGAGGTGCCGGAGGTGTTGGTGCAACAACTTGGCGACAATCCGAACGTCGAACTGACGGCCACGTTTCCGGCCAGTGACCAGACCTTTGCGCTGTCGTTTCGCGAGGTGATCGCCGAGGCATCACGCATCGGCCAGACCTTCACTGTGACGCTGGGCATGTCGCCGCCAGATGATCTTTTGCTGCTGCCCGGCGCCACTGCCACAGTGCGCGCAACGCTGATGGATCAGGCCACCGGTATGATCGTGCCGGCATCGGCCATTCACACCGCGGCCAGTGGTGATGTCTCGGTGATGCGTTTTGTACAGGCCGACAACGGGGCCACAGTGGTTATGACGCCGGTTGAAATCGAACTGAATCATAACGGTGCGGTGCAGATCACCTCGGGACTTGAATCCGGCAGCGAGATTGTCGCAGCCGGTGTCAATTCGCTTCGCGACGGACAGGCCGTTCGTCGTTTCGAATCCTTCTGATCAGGGATGAAACAGATGAACATTGCACGCAACAGTATCGACAAGCCGCTCTACACCTGGCTGTTTGTACTGATCTGCTTCGTCGGCGGCACCTGGAGCTTCTTTTCGCTTGGCCGTCTGGAGGATCCGGCATTCACCATTAAGACTGCCGCAATCGTTACTCAATACCCTGGTGCCTCTGCAGAAGTGGTCGCCACCGAAGTATCGGAACCACTGGAGAGTGCGATCCAGAAAATGACCGAGGTGGACAAGATCATCTCGGTCAACACGCCCGGTCAGTCATTGATCGAGGTAGAGATGAAGTCGACGGTCAAGGGCGCGGAGCTGCCACAGATCTGGACAAAACTTCGCGCCCGCGTGGACGATGCAGCGCGCGGATTGCCGCAAGACGCCACCACCCCTTTTGTTAACGACAGCTTTGGCGATGTGTTCGGACTGTACTTTGCCGTGACCGCCGAGGGTTTTGACGACGCCGAAAAGCATGACCTTGGCACATTTTTGCGGCGCGAGTTGCTGGCCGTGCCTGGCGTGGCCGACGTCAGCCTGTCGGGCCTGCCGGAGGAGGCGATTTTCGTTGAGCCGGATATGGCGCAATCGACCAATCAGAATATTCCGCCCGACGCATTCATCGGCGCCATCGCCACGGCCAATACCATCGTAAACGCGGGCGAGTCGGCATCCGGTGTGCGAATTCAGGCGCCAGAGGGGTCGGACAGTGTGAGCGAAATTGCCAGTCTGTCGATCGGCGTTGGTGGTAACGTAATTCAGTTGACCGACCTTGCCCGCGTGACGCGCAGCAGAGTCAGCGACCCGACGCTACTGGTGCGGCACAACGGCGTTGAGGCCTTCACCATCGGCGTGGCGGGACTGGAGACCGAGAATATCGTCGCCGTTGGCGAGCGGGTGGATGCACGCTTGTCTGAACTTGCAACCATACTGCCCCACGGTGTCGAGTTGCATCCGATCTATCAACAACATCTGGTCGTCGCGGAGGCATCTAACGCCTTTTTGGTGAATCTCGCCATGTCGGTTGCGATCGTGGTGATTGTACTGGCACTTTTTATGGGCTGGCGCGCCGCGGTAGTGGTGGGCAGTACACTGCTGTTGACTGTGTTAGGCACGCTGCTGTTTATGAAACTGTTTTCCATCGAGATGGAGCGCATTTCACTGGGTGCGCTGATCATTGCGATGGGTATGCTGGTGGACAATGCGATCGTTGTGGCCGAGGGCATGCAAAACGCGATGCGACGCGGATTGTCATCGCGCGATGCCGCGACTGAAGCGGCCTCGAAAACACAGGTGCCACTACTCGGCGCGACTGTTATTGGCATCATGGCCTTCGCCGCGATTGGCTTAAGCCCCGATGCCACCGGTGAATTTCTGTTCTCGCTGTTCGCGGTGATCAGCATTTCGCTGCTGTTGTCCTGGGTGCTGGCCATTACGGTCACGCCACTGCTGGGCGATTACTGCTTCAAACAGGGAACCGGCAATGAGAGTGATGCCTACAACGGCCCCGTATTTCGTGCCTACGCATCCGCACTGCGCGCTTCACTAAAAGGGCGCTGGGTGGTGCTTGCCCTGTTGGTCATGATTACTGCGGCATCGTTTGCGGGGTTTGGCAAAGTCAAACAACAGTTTTTTCCAGATTCCAACACACCGTTGTTTTACGTGAATTACAAACTGCCGCAGGGCACTGATATCACGCGCACATCGCGCGATTTGCAACTGGTTGAGGACTGGCTGATTCAACGCGACGACGTAGTATCGGTAACCGCGTTTGCCGGCAACGGTGCATCGCGATTCATGCTCACCTACCCTACCGAGCGCGCCAACCCGAGCTATGGGCACCTGATCGTGCGCACCCGATCGCTTGCTGACATTGAACCACTGCGACAGGCACTCGAGGCATTCGGTCAAGGGCAACTGGTCGATGGTGAATTTCGCACCCGGCGGCTGGTGTTCGGCCCCGGTGGTGGCGATCCAATTCAGCTTCGAATATCCGGCTCTGACCCAACAATCCTGCGCGAGCTCGGTGAAAAGGCAACGCAATTGATGCAGCAGGCGTCAGCCGATATCGTCAGCATTCGCACCGACTGGCGCGAGCAGGAACTGGTGGTTGTACCTCGCTACGTTATCGACCGCGGCCAGACCGCCGGCATCAGCCGCGATGATGTGGCGCAGACGCTGGCGTTCGCGACCGATGGCGTGACCGCCGGTGTTTATCGCGACGACGAACGGCTGATTCCAATCGTGGTGCGTGCGCCACAGACAGACAAACTGTCCCTGATCGACCAGACATCATTCTCTGAAGCCGCCCAGTCGCTGGTGCCGCTAGGGCAAGTGATCGACGGTTTTGGCTACGAGGTGCAGAACACGCTGGTGCATCGACGCAATCGCGTGCCGACACTGACCGTGTCGGCAGACATTTCGCGTGACACCACCGCCGCGGCAGTACTCGCGAGCATTCGCACGGAAGTGGAAGCCATGTCGCTGCCACCCGGCTACCAGATCGCCTGGGGCGGTGAATATGAGGACTCCGCCGTGGCGCAACAAAGCCTAGCCAAACAATTGCCACTGGCATTCATGATCATGGTGATGATCTCGATTCTGCTGTTTAACGCATTGCGCCAGCCGATCATCATCTGGATGCTGGTGCCAATGTCGGTCAATGGTGTAGTGATCGGCCTGCTGGCGACCGACCTGCCCTTCAGCTTCACCGCCCTGTTAGGCTTGTTGAGTCTGTCCGGCATGTTGATAAAAAACGGTATCGTGCTGGTAGAGGAAATCGATATCGTGCGGCGCGAAGGGCATGCTCTGGTAGATGCCATTGTCATTGCCTCTACGTCGCGACTGCGCCCTGTTGTGCTGGCCGCCGCCACGACCATCCTCGGCATGATCCCGCTGCTGGGCGATGCCTTTTTTGTATCGATGGCAGTGACGATAATGGCGGGGCTGGCATTTGCATCCGTACTGACGCTGATTGCGGCACCCGTCCTGTACTACGTGTTTTTCACGCGTGATGAGAAGGTGCCGGTGACGGGGGTGGCTGTTGCTGCGGCTTGATTAGAGACAGGGACTATTGGCTGGCAGGATCGCCAGCCACACCGGGCGAAAGAGCCAAGTGGATAGTACCCTCTTCGCTTGTTCCCCGGTCGGAGACCAGGTCCCAATGATGCTTTTGGTGGCGAGACAAATCCGTTGACCGGACACGCCGACGACTGTGCTGAATGACCGAGACAGACAACACCGCCTGCATTGATTAAATGCTACGAGTGGGTCTGAATTGACTGCCTCACCCTACGATCTGCTTGCGCAAGGTATCCTTAATCCAGATCTTGCCATCGCGCAGGTGAAAGATATCGCAGCCGACGATCGATGCGGTTTTGCCACTCGTATCAGTCCAGGAAAACACCCAGCGGGTCAACGCTCTGTCGCCTTCGATAATGTGCTCGGCATCGCCCCATTGTGCGTCGGGCATTTTTTCTATCACCGCCTCGAAGGCCTTGCGCACATCGGCCTGCCCCTCGATGCGTTTGCCATCGACTTCGTCACCCGCCGATGACAAAAATACACAGTCGTCGGTCATCATCGACATCACAGCGTCGAGGTCGTGGCGGTTGAAAGCGTCGGCGAAGTCGTCCAGCAGTTGTCGGGTAGCGGTCATCGGAGGGGTCTCATCGTTGGGTTGGGCGGCAGGCGATCAACTGCCCTTTTTGTCCATCATCGCCTTGAGATCGGCAAACGGGTTGTGGGTGGCGGTCGCTGCGGTTTTGTCTTCGCCGTAGGTAATCTGCTCGACAAAACGCTGGTGTTCATTGTCGTGACAGAACACGCACAGCAATTCCCAGTTGCTGCCATCCTCGGGGTTGTTGTCGTGATTGTGGTCGCGGTGGTGGACCGTCAGTTCTTTCAGGTTCTTGTGATCGAACTCGCGCATACAGCGCCCACAAACCCAGGGGTAGAGTTTCAGCGCACGCTGGCGATACCCCTCTTCCCGGGACTGATAGCTCGCGCGGGCAGTGGCGACCAGTTCGTCGAGTTTGCTGCTGTTGCTGGCCATGTCAGGCATTGCTCCGAATAGGGCGACAGGTGCAGAATAGCGCGTGCGCGAGGCGACGACAAATGTCGATCGACGCCACTCTGCCCCATACTCCCGGAGCCACCCAACCATGAGCGCTATCGTTGACACCCGGGCGGGTGAACGCAGTCTGTCCGTCACCTGGGCGGACGGGCACACGCGCGAGTTCGCCTACGTCTGGCTGCGCGACAACGCCCGCGAGGCACGCCACGCCAACGGCCAGAAACTAATCGAGACGGCGGCCATTGCGCTGGACATCAGGCCCGAATCGGTCAGGACTGACGACAATCTTGAGATTCAATGGCAGCATGAATCGCAACCGAGCAGCTACGACCCGGACTGGCTGCGCAATCACGGCCAGCACACAAGCCCGACGCGACAACTCTGGCGCGGAGCCGATTTTCAGCACCCGTTGCCACGCTATTCGCTGCCAGAATGTCAGGCGGATCATCAAACCTTGTGCGCGATGCTCGACAGCGTGTATCGATTGGGCTTTGCGATTGTCGATCACATCCCGACGAGCGATAAGGCCCTGTTTGAGGTGATCGATCTGTTTGGCTATGTGCGCGAAACCAATTATGGCCGCTTGTTTGATGTACGCGTGGAACCCAACCCGAGCAACATGGCCTTTACCAGCAGCACGCTGAGTGCGCATACCGATAACCCGTATCGCAATCCAGTGCCCGGTTTACAGTTACTACACGTACTGGAAAACAGTGCCGAGGGTGGCGAGAACACCCTGGTGGATGGTCTGTGGGTAGCTGAACTGATGCGTCGGGAACATCCGCGGGCGTTTGAAGTGTTGTCTTCCACCGAGGTAGATTTTCGCTTTCAATCCGACGATGCCGATTTACACAACCGGACCACACTGATCGGTGTGGACCATAACGGTGATGCGAACGCGGTTCGATTTAACAATCGATCGATGCAGGCGCTCGACCTGCCGGCCGACGACACGCACGAATTTTACGCTGCACACCAGTTGTTCAGTCACCTGCTGGAGGATGACCATCACCGCGTGATGTTCAAACTTGCGGCGGGTGAAGCCATGCTGTTTGATAACACCCGCATCCTGCACGGCCGTCTTGGCTATGCCGGCGGCGGACAGCGGCATCTGCAGGGCTGCTACGCCGATATGGATTCCCTCTTGAGCAAACTGCGCGTACTGCAAAGAAAGACTACGGAGCCTGCATGAGTAACGACGCACCCTCTATTGTGGAACATATCTTTTCGCTCTATCGCGAACACGGCGACCTGGAGTATGGCGAACGCGTGACCATCACCGAACACTGTTTTCAATGTGCGGTTTTTGCCGAGCGCGCCGGCGCCGACGAGACCATGATCGCAACCGCGTTTTTGCATGACATCGGTCATTTCGTGCACGGACTGGACGAGGATATCGCCGAGCGCGGCATCGACGGCTGCCACGAAGAGGCAGGTGCGGCCATTTTGCAGCAATGGTTCGGCCCCGAAGTCTGCGAACCGGTACGCCTGCACGTGCCGGCCAAGCGCTATTTGTGCACTACCGACCCGGACTACTATGCCACCCTTTCGCCGGCGTCCGTGCTAAGCCTGCAGGTTCAAGGTGGCCCGTTTACTCGAGAGGCGTGCGCCGAGTTTGAACGCAATCCGCACTATCAGCGCGCGATCGAATTGCGACGGTATGATGAAATGGGCAAGGAACCGGGTATGGAAACACCGGAGTTTGATTATTATCGGCCGATGCTTGAACGGCTTATCCAAGATGCCGATGGGTCGTAGGTAGGGCAAAGCCAGCGGCTCGGTTGACGTTTATTGAATGCCGGCACGGTGATTAAACGTTCACCAACGTCAAAATCGCGTGCCCAACAATGGCGTGAGGGGTATGCATGATGTCGGGCAAGGCTTGTATATTCCCCCACACAACTTGTTCGGCAACAGCGTTGTTCTACGAAATGAAACCGGTGGGACCTGGTCCCCGACCGGGGAATGAGTGCATTTAGAATCCCACTCAGGGCTTGTTCGTCCAGCGGGGCTGACCTCCCACAAAATGGTACCGGTGGGAACTGATCCCCGATCCGCTACCGGATGCGGGCGTGTTGCACGGGGAGCGACGAACCATGGGCGCCACAAGCTTTCGGTTTGTCGGCATGGTATTTCGGTTTGTTTATCGTAACGCTTTTCAGTTTGACGCTGATGCAAGGACACTGCACCACGTTACAACGCCAACAATTCCGGCAAAGCCGCTATGCTGTCAATCACATGATCTGCGTGCGCCACCAAATCATCACGGCTTGCCGGTCCGGTCAGTACGCCGATTCGCAGTCCGGCTCCGGCACTTTTTCCGGCGTGCAGGTCGTGGGTGCTGTCACCGATCATCGCCACTTGCGCAGGGGCGAGGCCAGTCTTGTCGCAGAAGGCCTGAATCATGCCCGGGCCGGGCTTCGAACCAAACCCGGAGTCGAAACCGCAGATAAATTCAAACAGGTGATGCACTTTCGCTTCACGCAACTGGCCGTGCGCGCCGGCCTCAAAATCGTTAGTCGCCACACCCGTTTTTAGACCACCACTGCGCAGTCGCTGCAGCAGTGGCGCCAGATCGGTCACCGGCACTAGTGGCAGGTCCTGCAATGCATCCAGGCCAACAGCCTGAACATCGTCCAGCGTTTTATCGGTCAACAGATCGGCCCACAGGCGGTTGGTCTCGCCGGCCTCTGCGTTGACGATTGACGAGCCGGGTAAAAAAGTGCGGTTGGACAAATCATAGCCGGCAGCGGCGGCAAGACGCTGTTGTAACGGCAGATCGTCGCCACACAGCGTTGCCAGCACGCGCTCACACCAGATGCCCCACGATTCGCGAAACCCGAACAATGTGCCGTCTTTGTCGAACAGCAGCCCTTTGATCTGCTTACTTGAATCC
Source organism: uncultured Granulosicoccaceae bacterium (assembly GCA_964573105.1). Classification (GTDB taxonomy): domain Bacteria; phylum Pseudomonadota; class Gammaproteobacteria; order Granulosicoccales; family Granulosicoccaceae; genus CAKZSB01. The sequence goes on along the minus strand of CAZNIS010000126.1, from coordinate 7,198 downwards.
AATGTCGTTCACGTTTGATCGAAAGCCCTGACCTTAGCAGGTTTGACATCCGGGCGACGTAATTGAACAATCCGCCAATGAGAAAAGTCACCGTTGCTACTTCGCAGATGAGCTGCGAATGGAATATCGCAAAAAACATCGACCACGCCGAGGCCATCGTGCGCGAGGCGGCGGGCAAAGGCGCGCAGATTGTATTGCTGCAGGAGCTGTTCGAGACGCCGTATTTCTGCATTGAGCAAAATCACGAGCACCTGGAACTGGCGACCACTCTGGAGGACAACCTCGCGGTCGCCCGCATGCAACAACTGGCTGCAGAACTTGAGGTGGTTTTGCCTGTGAGTTTTTTCGAACGCGCCGGCAGTGCCCACTTCAACACGGTGGCGATGATCGATGCGGACGGCACAATACTGGGCCGCTACCGCAAGTCACATATTCCAAATGATGTCGGTTATCAGGAGAAATCCTACTTCAGCCCCGGAGACACCGGCTTTAAGGTCTGGGATACCCGCTATGCAAAACTGGGTGTCGGCATCTGCTGGGACCAGTGGTTTCCGGAAGCCGCGCGCTGCATGGCACTGCAGGGAGCCGAGATGCTGCTCTACCCGACCGCGATCGGTTCGGAGCCGGCAGGTTATGACAGCAGCTTTGATTCAGCTACGCACTGGCAGAACGCCATGTGCGGTCACGCCGCGGCGAATATCATGCCGGTGATCGCGGCCAATCGCATCGGCACAGAGGCTGCCACATTGAACCCATCGGTCACGCTGGATTTCTATGGCTCATCGTTCATCGCGGGCCACACGGGCACCAAGGTAATCGAGGCGGACAGGCGCGAACAATCGGTACTGTGTCACACCTTCGATTTGGATGAGATTGCCCATCACCGCAAGGTGTGGGGCGTCTATCGCGATCGACGGCCGGACTTGTACGGCGCGATCATGACACTCGACGGATCTACCTGAGCTACTGAATCGAGCGCCATGAATTCTCACCCCGCTGCAGGTGTGGCCCGCGAGGCCGATAGCCCGGAAAAGGCAGATTCGACAATGGCCGGAACACTCAGTGCTGCAGATCTCAAGTAACACCCATATTCCCGATCATGAGATCGAGCTGACCGCGATTCGCGCGCAGGGTGCGGGCGGGCAGAAGGTCAACAAGAGCTCGACCGCGATCCATTTGCGCTTTGACATCAATCAGTCATCCCTGCCCGACTTCTACAAACAGCGCCTGCTGAAACTGCGGGATAGTCGGATCAGCAACGACGGTGTGATTGTGATCAAGGCGCAGCAATACCGAACTCAGGAGCAGAATCGGGACGACGCGCTGCAGCGGTTGCAGGAACTGATAAAAAGCGCAGCCGCCACGCAAAAGCCCCGGCGCGCAACACGACCAACTAAAGGATCAGTGCGGCGCCGGGTCGATAATAAAACGAAAAGGGGTCAGCTCAAACAGTCGCGCAAGCGGGTGGATTACTAGCGACTTTCTACCAGCTGCGATAGCCGCTGGTATCCACGTGAAAACGCACGCCGCTGTACAGACCCAGACCCAAATCCCATTGCTTGCCACGTAGTTTCCACAGGCGTTTGAGACGCTGGTGCAACAGTGCGCGCGGGTATTGACGCTGTGGCCGCAAATCGAGGGCAGAGAAGCTCAGGTGCTTGCTGCGCGACGCGCCGCCAGCTGCCAGATTATACGACGCGGTTCGAAAGCCGGATTGCACCTCGACCGGGCCGACCAGCGGCAGCAGCTCTTGTTTGACAAACTGCAGTGTCTTAATCATTGCGGGCCAGTGTTCACGCGGTGGCATGGCATAGGCTGAGTGCTGGCGCGATCGCCATTCACTGCCCTGCAACCACAATTGATCCACAGGCAGTACGCCAGCGACCCGGTGCTGATAGAGCAGTTGCTCGAATTGATGGACCTCGGTGTAGAGGTCATTTAGCAGCACAAATGCCTGAAAATGATCAGAGTAGCCTTTAAGATTGCGTCCCGGATCGGACGCCAGAGACATGCAGGCAAACAACAGGATGGGCAGGCTCAATAGCGCGGTGATGCGCAGGCAGAATGCCGGACTGTGTCTGCTGGAAAAATCTCGCATTATTGATATCAGATTGGGAGCCACCGGTTCCATGCTCATAACAGCGGCCCGGTAAGCTACAAAAAAAACACCGCCAATCACAGTTACAGTGACCCCTGACCCGAAAACCTGCAGCCCTGTAATCTGTAATGGACTTGGCAACTGTGCCCAAAGGCTAATCGCGATTTCGCCCGGATACTGAGCACCCTGCCACCTTTCTGGCAAATACCTCGGGCTCAGCCTTGACTCTCCACCCAATCGCGCCAGTCACAGCTGACGAGCCGCCAATTACGATTTCTGCAAGCCCCCCGGCTGTGGTGGAACCTTTTCAGCTGATTGCGCCAATCAACTCGCAGCGAGAGACCGCTGCGCCAATCGGAACCCGGCATACGAGGCGCCAGTGGCGGCGAACAGCCCAGCCGCAAATAACAACGCCGGCCAGTTACTTGAGTTTTGATCGACCAGCCAGCCGGCGATGACGGGAGCCGGCGCCACCAGCAGGAAATAACTGCTGAAAAAGAGTCCCATACCAAACGCGCGATTGGCAGGCCGTATCGCCTCACTGGTCAGCGCCATGATGACGCCCGCTGGTGCGGCGCCTATCAGCCCAAACAGTATGCAGGCAAATAGAGCAAGCTCGGTCTGGTGAAACAACAACATGGATATCACCGCGCAGGAGGCGCAGGCATAGAGAATCAGATCGGGTTTGCCAGTGCGATCCGCCAGCCAGCCACACGCAGCGCCCGACAGCATCATCAGCCAACTGGCGATCGATGCGATCGAGGCCGCTTCAAGCCCGCCCATGCCGCTCTCGACGAGCCAGGCCGGTGCAAAGCTGAGATAGACGATGTAGGCGGCATTGAACAGCGCCCAGGCGAGCGACGCCACCAGAATCAGCGCGCACTCGTGGCGTGACAGGCCGCCACGCTTGCCAGCCGAGGTCACCGCAGCGTTGGTGGCAGGCTCGCGGTAGAACACGTACACCAGGACAGCCGCCAGCAAACAGAACACCGAGGCCACGTGAAAGGGTACCGACCAGCTCCATCGACCCGCCGCCCAGGTGTGAAAGATCTGCCCGGCGGCGATGCCGAGCGGCCAGGTCATCACCAGCAGCCCGAGCGCAGTGGCGATCTCACGACCGACAAACCACTCAGTGGTCATCTTGGTAAAATAGATCGTGGCCAGAACAAACCCTGCCCCGCAAATAATCCGGCCCAACCCGATCTGCCACACCGTGTCGGCCATCGCAGCGAGAAAGCCACCGAGTGCCAGCAGCAACAATCCGCAACTGGCGAGCGTGCAATCAGACCAGTAGCGTCCGATCCAGCCAGCAGGCAAAGCGGTAAAGAGCCCGGTCAGCATGAAAAGGCCAATCAGGGTGCCCAGTGTTGTGTAGTCGAGTTGAAATTCTGCCAGCAGTGACTCGCCGGTGGAGCCCGCGGTTTGAAACTGAAAGCCAAGTCCCAGACGGGCGATGATCAACAACGCCAATATCCTCCAACGACTATCCAATTGCCCGCCTCGCTTCAATGCCACCCTGTGCTACGCGGTATGGTAGCACCCGGAGGGTCGGTACCAATGACACAAGCAGTGCAGAGAGCAGCGAATCGACTTACGCACAAGCCGGTGCGGCCCCGCGAATTTGACTACAATTGAACGATGAAACACCTGAAGCCGAAACAGGCCAAAGCCTTTCTCGATGATCACCCCGATGCACTGTTCATCGACTGTCGCAGCGATGCGGAGCATTTTTTTGTTGGCAATCCGGTCGGCTCGATGCACGTGGCCTGGCAGGACGGGCCAGAATGGGAGCTCAACCCGCAATTTGTCGGCGAGGTGAAACGGCTGGCAGGGCATTCGGTGCAGCGACCGGTGGTATTGATCTGTCGCAGTGGCAATCGCTCGGTAGATGCGGGCGAGGCACTGGAGGCGGCGGGATTCAACAAGGTGTACAACGTACTGCACGGCTTTGAAGGTGAGCTGGACGAGGATCACCATCGCAGTGCGAAGAACGGCTGGCGTCACGCGGGCCTGCCCTGGCAGCAGCTCTAGCCGCAGCACCTGCCTGGCAATCGTGACCACCAAAGACACCACTGATAAGCCGACACTGACAGATGTTGCGCGCGATGACGAAGGCTATCTGTTGCACTGTGATGACTGGTGTCCGCATGTGATGCAGCTGCTGGCAGAAGAATCTGACGTGCAGTTAAGCGAGGATCATCTGGCTGTCATCACATTTGTACGCGACTATTTCGAGCAACATGACAGCGTACCTCTGGCACGCGATCTATTGAAGCACCTGGCCATAATCTGGGGCAAAGACAAGGCGACGCGCCGACAGTTGTACCAGCTTTTCCCCTATGGTTACGGCCAGCAGGCCTGCAAGATCGCCGGTATGAGAAAACCCCTGAAGCTGATGCTCGACGTCTAGGCTTCATCGCTCGGCGTCTTGCCCGAAGCGCACAAGCAGTCACAACGCCATTGCGGCAATTGCCCATCGGTCGCTCATGCTTCAACTTCCGCGAGCGTTCAATTTCACAACAAAAGCGTGGTTGAAGTCATCGCATTGATGTGAAACATGGCACATATTCTGCGTTTACGAGACCCCCTTAGCATTCGGCGGACACTCTGTTTCGACGCATGACAGCATCAACCGATCACGTCGCCGTCATTCTGTTGCAACCGATTGATTGGCAGATCCCGACGCCTGAAAACCGATGCCGTCAATGTCAATAACACCACGTGGCGCGCGCGTCGTTTGCCAGCTGCTGACGCTACTCTTGCTGACGATCGCCGGTGTCAATAAGCAGGCAGCCGCTGCAACCATCTATTTGCAACTCGATGGCAACCACCAGTTTCGCTTTGCCGGATATTACGCTGCGCTGTGGCAAGGCTACTACGATCGAGCGGGCCTTCAGGTTGAGATCCTGCCCCCGACCCATCAAAACCAGCCTGACTACGACGCCATTTCATCTGTCGTGCACGGCGACGCGACCTTTGGTGTCGCCGGGGCGGAACTCCTGCTGGCCCATGATCGCGGTTATCCCGTGGTGGCACTTGCGGTCATGCTGCAACGCAGCAGCATCGATCTGTACCTCGCCGAAGATACCGCATTACCGGCTTCAGCCAACATCGGTCGCGTAGGGGTAGCGGATAACCCGATGCACTGGCTGAGCTACGAGCTGATGCACCGCGGATCGAATTCGCGCCTGCGGGCCGGCGAAGCCGTACCGTTGGCTTCGAGCCAACCTGTCGAGCTTGCACAGGTGAATGCGATGTTTGCCGACAGCCTCATTTTCCCGACTATCGCCAAGCGGCAAAGTGTTGACTTCAAGGTGATCAACCTGGAGAACCACGGCATCGACTTACCTGGCAGTACGCTTTTCACATCTCGTGAAGTGTTGGACAACCGACCGGGTCTGGTGAATTCATTTGTGGCTGCAAGCCTTGATGGCTGGCGCTATGCGCTGCAGCACGGCGACGAGATCGCGACGCGGCTGACAGACGAAAGAGGTATAGGCGACAACGCGGACAATACCCATGACGGCAATGCTCATCAGATTCAGAAAATTCGCGAATTGACCATGTACCCGGTTGTGCCGCTAGGCAGCAACAGTGTTCATCGATGGGCGGCGGCACACGAACAACTGCGACATGCGGGCCTTGTACAAAACAGTTTCAACGCAGAACAATTTATTTATGACCCGACCGCGCAGTTGAAAAAGCGTGCGCAGCGCAACGAGTGGTGGCTGGAATTCGGTCTACCGATGCTGATCGTCCTAGCGCTGGCGGTGCTGTTTGCCTACGGACACCATTGGCAACTACAGAAAAAAGTTGCACGAAAGCTGTATCACGAGGCAAATTTTGATGCGTTGACCCAACTGCCAAACCGCCCGTTCGCACTGCGGTACCTGGCAGAGCTTGCCACCGCTGGCAGCGCAAAATCCACCCACCTGCTGTTCATCGATCTCGATGGGTTTAAACGTGTCAACGATCATTTTGGCCACGCCATCGGCGACAAGTTGCTGATGAAAGCAGCAGATCGACTGCGCCGCGCCAGCGGTGTTGCACGACTGGTCGCCCGCTTGGGCGGCGACGAATTTATTGCCGTGTTTTGCAACATCAGCGCTGCGCGCGCTGCACGTTTCGCAAACAACATCGTCAGCGATATGAAGCAGCCATTTTTGATCGATGGACAGGAAATTCACATCGGCACCAGTATCGGTGGTGCGCACTGTAGCGAAGGACCCTTCTCTGACATTGAACTGCTGCAACGCGCCGATACTGCCATGTATCACGCCAAGATCTCGGGCCGCGGTCGCTATCGGGAGTTTGATCAGGCGCTGTATCAATCGGCGTTGCATCGAATTGAGCTGGAGGCACACCTGCACAAGGCGATCACAGACAATGAATTGTCATTGCGCTATCAGCCGATTTTTTCGTTAGAGAGTCGCCGTTGTGTCGGTGCTGAAGCGCTGGTGCGATGGACCAACGCACAGCTTGGCGAGGTGTCACCGGACAAATTCATCCCCATCGCCGAGGCTAACGGCATGATCGACGACATCGGCGCCTGGGTGCTGACACGCGCCTGCGATCAGTGGTCGCGCTGGCAGCGCGATTACGATGGGACACTGGAACTTGCAATCAATGTATCACCACGGCAACTGTACAACAGAAAACTGCTGTCGCTTCTATCGCAACTTGAACGCGCCCACGGTGTGCCAGCTGCCAATATTAAACTTGAAATCACCGAAGGCTTGCTGGCCAATCGCGATCGCGAAACCGAGCAATTGATCGACCGCATCACTGAGCTTGGCTACACATTTTCAATCGATGATTTCGGCACCGGCTATGCTTCGCTGAATTATCTGAGACAGTTCCCTGCCAGCACACTGAAGATCGATCGATCGTTTGTCGGTGGGCTCTATACCGATGAGCGCAACCAGCCGCTGGTCACCGCGATTATCGGCATGGCGCACAGCCTGGGTATGTGCGTGGTGGCTGAGGGAGTGGAGACAGAAGCACAAGCCAGGTTTCTACAAAAACTTGGCTGCGACTATGCACAGGGTTATCTTTTTAGCAAACCACTGACGGCTGCCCGGTTTTCCGCATTTCTGGCCA
>CAZNIS010000125.1:11318-17590 GCA_964573105.1 uncultured Granulosicoccaceae bacterium | reverse complement strand
GCGTTCCCGCATAGCCTGTTCGTGCAACGGCGTTCCTCCCACCACAAACCGGGTGGGAGTCGCGTTGAGCAGGCGCTATCTACTTAACCGTAATTTCAATCACTTCAGACACCACCGGATCGGCATGCGGTACGTGAATGAAGTTGCCGAGCAGCAGTTGCAGGGTGTGTTTGCCAGGCGGCAGTTCGATCGAGGTTTCGGTCTGTCCTTTGCCGAAGTGCTTGTAATTGTCGTCGGCCGGAATCGGCAGGTTCATGTCGGGTAGCGGGGCGTTGATGATCAGGTGGTGGTGACCGGTGTGCTCTTTATCGACGCCGGCGGGGGCGACGCCCATGTTGGACAATCCAAAGACTACCTTGACAGGGCTTTCAACTGTATCGCCGTTTGCCGGTGAGACGAAATAAACCTTCGCGCCTTCGGCGGCAGGTGATTTGTCCATTGCCATAGCGGCGACTGAAAACATCGCAGCGGCGATAGAAATTGCGCTGTTTCGGATAAGTTTTTGAACGGTCATGCCAAGTAGACTCCGGGTTACCGTGGTTGATAGTCAGCACTCTTGTGAGGCTGTCAGGTCGAACGCTCGCACGGTGAAGTGACGGGCGCTGTCTGGAGAAACACCTGAGCGGGAGGGTTTATTCCACTCGATTGCGTTTAGTCTGCCGAATCGACGTTTGGTTCGATGGCAAATCTGATCTGACGCCTGCGGATGGTTGACCTGTCCATCGAGGCAGCGGCTGGCGCACTGGCCTCTGGGTGGTAGAAACTGTGGTAATTACCGATGGGCTGGCCACGCTTGCAATCGGGATGGCGCAGCATATTATTTTGATGCCGGCGAGCTTCCTGGCCGCCGTATATCTCCACTGAACGGTAATTGCACTTTGATCACACTCAACATCAATGGTGTCGAGCATGCGCTCGATATCGAACCAGACATGCCACTGCTGTGGGCACTGCGTGAGGAGACGGCGCTGCGCGGCACCAAATTCGGTTGCGGCATGGGGCTGTGCGGCGCCTGTACCGTGCACATCGACGGCGCGCCCGTGCGCTCCTGTTCGTACCCGGTCAGTGCGGCCGAGGGCAAGCAGATCAACACCATTGAATCAATCGGCACGGCCGATGCGCCGCACGCGGTACAACGCGCCTGGATCGAACACCAGGTGCCACAGTGCGGTTATTGCCAGTCTGGTATGCAGATGGCGGCAGTGGCGCTGCTGAACGACAACCCGCAACCCAGCGATGAAGAAATCGACGCGGCGATGACCAATCTGTGCCGCTGCGGCACCTATGACCGAATTCGAGCGGCGATCAAGTCTGCCGCACAGGAGCTCGCGTAATGGGTATCACCAGACGAGTATTCATGATTGGTGGTGCCACCCTCGGCGGAGGCCTGTTGCTTGGTATTGGTGGCATCGGCGGGCATCTGGCTATGCACGATCGGCTTGGCGTACAGCGAGAAGGGCACCACGGCGAGGACGCCACGCACATCAACATGTGGCTGCGCATTACCGCTGACAACGACATTGTCGTGATCAATCCACATACCGACATGGGCCAGGGCAGCGCCACGGGGCTGCTGCAGATCGTCGCCGACGAACTCGATGCCGACTGGTCGCAGATGCGCGTCGAGCAGGCACCGGCCGATCCCGCCTATTCCAACGGCAAGGTGTTCGAGGGCTTTGTGCGCGAAATGATGACGCCACCCGAGTGGGCCAGCACGCTGTTGGAGAACGGTTTTTACCGCATGGGTGATCTGATGAAAATGCAGATGACCGGCGGCAGTTCGGCAGTGCGTTTTACCGGTTGGGACGCGATGCGGGAAGCCGCAGCAGCCACCCGGCAGATGTTGATCGCGGCGGCGGCAGACAACATGGGCGTCGAGGCAGACACGCTGACTACCGAAGGCGGTCGGGTGGTGCACGCCGAATCGGGTCAGTCACTGACCTATGGCGAACTGGCCGCTGCAGCTGCACAACAGGAAAGCCAGGACGACGTCACGTTGAAGTCGCCCGAAAACTATCAGTACGTTGGTCAGTCGATTGAGCGGGTCGATGTGCCAGCCAAGGTGATGGCCAATGCCGACTACGCCATCGACGCCGAAGTGCCGGGCATGCAATACGCGGCGATTGCCCCCAGTGGGGTGTTTGGCGCGCAAGTCACCTCGATCGAGAACGGCGATGAAATTAAAGCCAGTCGTGGCGTCAGCGATGTGATGATCGTGCCCGATGGTGTCGCGGTACTGGCAGACAACCCCTGGCGTGCAGAGAAAGCAGTGCGCGAGGTGAAATTCACCCGCGAGCCGCACGATAACGACACACTCAGCACGGAGTCTCTGATTCAACGCCAGCGCGATGCACTGGCCGGTGATCTGGACAACGGCATGACGGCCGGCAAACCTGCCGATGTCGAGGCCACCCTGAACGCCGAGTACTTTGTCCCCTATCTGGCGCATGCGAGTCTGGAGCCGATGAACGCGACGGTCTGGCAGCAGGATGGCAAGCTGCACATTATCGCCGGCGTGCAAAACCCGCTGCTGGCAAAGTCGCGCGCCGCGAAGGAGGCCGGGCTCGATCTCGACGACGTGGTTCTGCACACCCGCCAAATGGGTGGCGGCTTCGGTCGCCGGGTGGCGTTCAGTATGTCGGGCGATGAGCCGTTGAACTGGCTGGTGCAGGCAGTGCGCGTCGCGATTGATTCCGGCAAGCCAGTGAAAACTACTTGGTCGCGCGAGGTCGATACGCGCAGCGATGTCTATCGACCCATGGTGCTGGCACAGTTTGAAGGGGCGCTCGGCGATGATGGCAAACCGGCGCTGTGGCGCTCGCGCAGCTATGGCAAGGAGATGAACATCAAGGCAGTGGCACCACCTTATGGTGTGCCGAACATCGAGGTGGCATTTGCCGATCAGTCACATCCGGTGCCGGTTGGTTTCTGGCGCAGTGTCGAGCACTCGCAACACGGCTTTTTTGTCGAGAGTTTTATCGACGAGATGGCCACGGCCGCCAGTGCCGATCCGCTGCAGTATCGACTCGATCTGCTCGATCCTCAATCGCCAGCCGCCGTGGTGTTGAAAAAGGTAGCGCAGATGTCAGGCTGGCGCACGGGTACTGATGCGCAAGGTCGCGCCATGGGCGTGGCGATGGTGCACAGCTTTGGATCGACGGTGGCGCAAGTGGTCGAGGCCTCCATCACCGCTAGCGGTCCGCGCGCGCACCGTGTCTGGTGTGCCGTAGACTGTGGTGTGCCGGTCAATCCGCAGGCGATTGAGGCGCAGGTGCAGGGCTCGGTTAACTTCGCGCTGTCGGCGGCATTGTATGGCAAGTGCGATCTACAGGATGGCGGGATTGTGCAGAGTAATTTTCACGACTATAAACTGGTAGGTTTGGCGCAAGCGCCGCGCATTGAAGTTGAGGTGATGAGCACCGACAGCCCGGTGGGTGGCGTTGGTGAGATTGGCGTACCGCCACTGGCGCCGGCATTGTGCAACGCGCTGGCCACGATAGACGGCAAGCGGCGGCGCGAACTGCCACTGGTTTAGCGAAGTATTGTTGTCGCGGTGGCGAGTCATGCCGCCGCGATACATAAGTAACGTTGGGCCCAGGCTGGGCACGCGGTTAATAGAAAGGGAAGTTTTGGGGCAACGATAGGTACCGGTCAATCCAGACAGGCCGGAGAGTTAGCATTACCAGGAGTAAGAAATGGAAGAGGCGATTTCTTCACTAGCGGCGCTCAATACGCTGACAGACAGAGAAATTGACGTGCTGAAACAGCGTTTCGGCGTTAAAACGATCGACCTTGACGATGTCGATGTCAATATTATCTTACCGGCTGACTGCGGCGGTGGCGGTTCTGCTCCACCGGCGCAGACGAGCGTTCGATGGGTATCTGAATCCTCAGGCCGGGGTTGTTAATTCGTATTGCCAGCTGATCACCGCGCAGCGTTGGCTGGTGGTTATTGGTAACGCAGCTATCAGTCGGGGACTAACCGTAAGCCCCAAGAGCAGACTGACAACGGAGCATCACTATGTCCAGTACTCTTGAATCCCATCGTCAGCTGTATGCGGCGCTCGTCAGCGGTAGTGTTGCAGAGCCAGCCAGGCCTTCGATCGAGCAGGCGTTCAGGGCGGTGCCGCGGGAACAGTTTATGGGGCCAGGGCCGTGGTATCTGTCAATCGCCGGTGGCGACTATGTAGAGACGCCAACAGCCGATCCCGAGTTGCTCTATCAGGACGTGCTTGTCGCTTTGAAAAAAGACCAGCGATTGAACAACGGCCAGCCGTCGATGCATGCGCGGTCGATCGGCATGCTGGAGGTAAAGCCCGGACAGTCAATCACACATATCGGTGCGGGCACCGGCTACTACAGCGCGATACTGGCAGAAATCGCGGGCGAGGATGGTCATGTCAGTGCTTATGAAATCGACCGTGATCTGCAGGGCGCGGCAGTTAATAATCTCGTCGACTGGAAAAATGTATCCGTGCACGGTGATGCGGCCAGTGATGCGATAGCGCCGTCGGAGGTCATTTACGTGAATGCTGGTGTCACCGCGCCAGAGCAAAGCTGGCTCAACGCCCTGAATAGTAGCGGGCGAATGTTGTTTCCACTGACCGACAATCGCTGGAATGGCGGCATGTTGTTACTGCATCGATTAGATACGGGCCGTTTCAGCGCGCGATTTGTCTCACCCGTAAGTTTTATCCCCTGTGTCGGTGCGCGGGATGACGCTGAGGCCGACAGGCTTGGCCGTGCCTTTGCCGAAGGGCTGGGCCACAAGACGCGCGCACTGGTTCAGGACGATAAGCCCGATGATAGCTGTGTATTCGCCGGGTCGGGTTGGTGGTTATCCAGTCGTGAAGTCGGCTAGATTGCGGGGTTAGCCGTTACCGGTTGCGCAGCTGATACTGGCATGCTCAACCAACGCTGCATGTCTTCCTGTGCAGCGGCTGGTTAGGGAAATAGTCGCTACCCAATCGGATGATTAAGTACGGTGTTAGAACGGTGCGCCTGATCGTGATCAGGCGCAGGCAAATTCTTGTTGTGTTGGTTGCCCGGCTTACGGGCGAATATAGGCGTAGCCCTGTTCCTGCAGACTGATGAGCTGCACCACGCCCGACGGGACTGTTTTCGCCTCGTCCAGCAGTTGCACATCCTTGCCTGCTTTTTTACTCATCTTTGCGTGGGTATTGCCACAGGCGGAGAAAGTGAGATTTTCAATTTCCAGCGACATGGTGGCGATGCGGTCAGCGACGGGTGAAGTGTCTGCGCGCAGCATGTGCAGCCCCGGGCCATAGGCCACCAGCTCAATTTCTACTGTCTCGCCCTTTGAATCATAGTATTTGCGCAGGTTGGCGATGTTGTTCAACGCCATATTCATGCGGGCCGGATCTTTATCATCGACGTGAATCGCCACCTTGTGTGTCTTGGGCGTTTGCGCGTGGAGCGGTGCCTGCAGCATGAATACAGCAAGCAGCATGGCGCCGAGCGTGGTGGTGATTGCTTTCATAGAGATCCTCCGGAAATGGGTGATACGGCGTCAGCCAAAGTAACGGACCGTGCCGGTGCTTGCAAGCGACAGGCAGCACGGCAACTGGATATGCCAAAAACACACAGGCCGGCAAATGCCGGCCTGATTATTACGATCGAGCGGTTGTCAGCCCGCGACGCGATGCAGCGTGATCAGTGCGTTTTGCAGATCAGCCGCAGCCGCGCGTTGGGCTGGTTGTTGCTGTTGTTCGGCCCGTCGTTGTACAACACCGCCTTCCATCGGCTGGTCGAGAGCGGGAACAGCGAGATGTGGCGAACGTGGAAGCGCCCGTTGCCATTGAGCTGTATGCCAGCACTGATCGCGACATCCCCGTTACTGCACTCTTCCTCGATCCGCATAATCCGCAGGTTCGAGTTAGGTCCGCCGGGCTTTTTGGCAAACGTGTGCTTGGTGGGACTGTTGCGATAGTAGCTGCCGGCGGTGCTGCCCTGGCAGTCCAGTGCGTCGAAGATGCCGTCGCCATTGATATCCTCCGACGCTTCGGCAATGCCGTTGCCGTTACTGTCCCAACACGCAAGGCCCGGTGCACCGGCGATACCGGCAGGACCCTGCACACCAACGGGGCCGGCCGGACCCGTCGCACCTTCAGCGCCTTGCGGGCCGATGGGGCCCACTGGTCCGACCGGACCTTGTGCACCGTCGGCGCCATCGTTACCGGCAGGTCCAGTTGGTCCTGTCGCACCATCAGCACCTGGCGCACCATCAGCACCTGGCGCACCATCAGCACCTG
>CAZNIS010000125.1:3158-11218 GCA_964573105.1 uncultured Granulosicoccaceae bacterium | reverse complement strand
TGCAAGCCTTGCGGGCCTGCCGGTCCTTCTGGTCCGGCAGGTCCGGCAGGTCCGGCAGGTCCGGCAGGTCCGGCAGGTCCGGATTCGCCCTGCGTGCCTTGCGGGCCAGCAGGTCCGGCGGGACCAGTTTCACCCTGCGCGCCCTGTGCGCCGGCAGGACCCTGCGGTCCTGTAGCACCGGTCGCTCCGTCTTCACCGTCGGCACCAGCCGGACCGGGCGCACCATCAGCACCGGGCGCGCCATCAGCACCTGCCGGTCCAGTCGCGCCGTCAGCACCGACGGGTCCCTGCGGACCTGTAGCGCCAATACAATCGAGTGCGTCGTAGTTGCCGTCGCCGTTGATATCTTCCGCCGGATCAGCGGCGCCGCTGCCGTTGCTGTCCCAACAGGCGAGACCATCGGCGCCGGCGGGTCCGGTTTCACCCTGCGCACCCGGTGTGCCGGCAGGTCCCTGCGGCCCTGGCTCGCCCTGCGGCCCGGCAGGACCTTGCGCGCCGTCAGCGCCGTCAGCTCCAGTCGGCCCGGCAGGACCTTGCTCGCCATCAGCGCCATCAGCGCCAGCCGGTCCGGCGGGACCCTGTGGTCCTTGTGGTCCCTCCGGTCCCTGACAATCGAATACGTCCACACTACCATCACCATCGGTGTCTTCAAGCACCGGGTCGGCTACACCGTTGCCGTTGATGTCCCAGCAGTAGAGTGTGTCGGGGCCCGGATCGACGGGGGTTGAACTCAGGAATTCGACGCCCTCGGGGCGAAAATCGACAGGTACGCCGTTTTCACCGGCTTCGAGGACGACGGCTTCGAAATTGCCGTTGCTGTTGAACTTCAGGACGCGATCTTCGGCGGCATCGGTTGCATAAATGAAACCGTCGCTGCCAATAGTGAGGTTTCTGGACGGGCCCTGTCCTGAGGGTGGTGATTGGAATGTGCTGACCAGTGCGCCGAGGCTGTCGAAGCGATACAGCGTGCCACTGTCAGTGACTAACAAATCCCCGCCGTCGTCGAACTCAATTGATCTGGCATTGGTCAGGCCGGCAATAAAAACTTCCTGAAAGGTTCCATTGGAATCGTATTTATTGATCACAGTATTGGCCGATCCGCTGCTGCCAGCGGCGCCGGATGTCACATAGATAAAATCGGCTGAGTCAATTGCAATATCTCCGCGGCCTTTGGTGAGATTGGCAATGGTACCGCCCGTACCGGTGGCGTCGAACTTTGACAATCTGGCGAGTGACAGTGAGCTCCCGTCGGTGACAAAAAGGTTGCCGTTGCTGTCGAGTTCGAGGCCTTCCTGCAAGGAACTGGTGGAGACGAATTGCCCGATGTAGGTGCCGTTCGACGAAAATCGTTGAACGCTGCCCCCACTTTGTACCAGCAACTCGTTGTTGCTGTTAAATTCAAGACGTCCGGCGCCGCTGCTCAGATTGCCGTTGGTTGCATCCGCCTCACCGAATACACCAAGCAGTTCGCCAGCGTTGTTGACTTCATACACGGCTTTGGTGGTGAAGTCGGAAACCAGAAACTGGGCGCTGGTGATGTTGCTGTACAGTGCCAGCGCCGTCACCGAGCAAGTGAATAGACAACGTTTGATTCGATTTGATGTGTTCATTGGATTAGTGGTCAAGAGCCACGGCGTAGTCTTCATGGATAGTTGCTGTCGCGTTTGTTGTAAAACTGATCGTTCCACATGCGGTGCCCCTGTCATTATCAGCGACTTGTAGAACGAATGGTTGGGCAACTGCGATCGTGCGCTGCGTACGTTGAAGAATGCAGGGCGGCGAAAAACTCAGGATTAGTTTTCTGAGTGCGGTTGGTGTGCTGTCCATCAACCATTCTTCGCATTGCCTTGTGCAGCAGTTTCGCGCGGTAGCGCAGTGGTGTCAATTGGACCTATGGCTAAGTCGGGCAGGTGTTGGTGCGACGGTGGCTATAACACGGCATGTCATTGCCTGTAGACTAACAGCTCGTCAAGGCAGGCTTGCTGTCGCTGATCAAGGTGTCGAATGTGGCTGCCGGTGCAGTGTGCAAAGCTACCTTGCACCTACCTGACGCCGTGTAACGTGTTTCTGCCGACAGCATGCCGATGTTAGTGCCCGAGGTTGGGTCAGTCTGGCCCCTTAAGATAGTGACGGAAACAGGCTAAATACAGGCAAACTAGCTGAAGTGCGTTGCCAAATAATCAATCAGCGCTCGAATTCTCGCCGTCAAATGCCGGCTCGACGGATAGATCGCATAGAGCGGGAACACTGTGGCCTCGCAGGATTCAAATAGCAGTCGCACTTGCCTTGTTTTCAAAAACGGTTCCACTACGTAAAGGGGACACATACCGAAACCGTAGCCGCCGGCGACCATTTCGGTGACGGCGCGTGGTGAATTCGCCTGAAAATTACCATTGACCTCCACGGTTTCGCGCTCGCCATCGATAATGAAGGTCCACTGCTCAGGGTGGGCAGAAGTGGTTTGCAGCACGCAGTTGTGCGTTTGCAATGCGCGTGGATGTTGCGGTGTACCGTGCTGTTCGAGATAGTCGACTGCGGCAAAAACGACCACGCGCATATCCAGCAGCTTGCGCGCGATCAGGCTTGAGTCTTCCAGCAGGCCGAAGCGAATCGCCAGATCAAATCCCTCGTCGATGATCGACACCCGCTGATCGGATAAATGCAGGTCGATCGTGACCTTTGGATGGGCAGACTGGAATGGTCGAATCGCATCGACCAGCTCGCGGCTGCCGAAGGCGGTGGGTGCGGTGATGCGAATCCGGCCGGCCAGCTCCGACTGGCGAAGCTGCACCAGCCCCTCCAGTTCGTCGAATTCGTCCAGCAGCGGGACGCAGCGTTCAAGGTACGCTTTGCCGGTATCGGTCAGGCGCACCGAGCGGGTGGTGCGGTGCAGCAATTGGGCGCCGAGCCGGGTCTCGAGCTGGCCGACATATTTGCTCGCAAGCTTGGTACTGATGCCCAGTTGCCGTGCTGCGGCAGTAAATGACTGCTGGTGGGCGACTGCGACAAACGCGCGCATGCCATCGACGGTATCCATGGGTCATTCCTGATTATTATCCATGAACTGTACATAAGCATTCGTCAAAAGTGCTAATTGTCTTCGTTTGTTGCGCTACCTAGACTTTCCATTCGTCGGGTCAGCAACGCCAAATCAAACGTTGCACGCGGCGATGCCCAGTCACTTTTCAAGGAGCACAGCAGATGTCCAACGCCATCAAGATACACAGCTTTCCGCTTTCGGGGCACGCGCATCGCGCAGTCCTGTTTGCCAGCCTGGCGGGTATCGATCACACCGTAAACGATGTGGATTTGCCCGGTGGTGAACACAAGCAGCCAGCGTTTCTGGCGCTCAATCCGGCCGGCCAGGTGCCGGTCATTGAAGATGGCGATGTGGTGATCAGCGACGCCAATGCCATTCTGGTATACCTCGCGCGCCGCTATGCACCCTCGTGGATTCCGGCGGATCCCGTGCAGGAGGCGCAGGTGCAGAAATTCCTCACACTGACTGCCGGTGAGATCGCATTCGGGCCGGCCGCAGCGCGACTGATTACCGTGTTCAACGCCCCGCTCGACGCGGAGTTTGCCAAGGCGACGGCGGCTCGTGTATTGGGCAAGCTGGATGCTCATCTGCAGGATCGGGAGTATCTGGTTGGCGATTCACCCACCATTGCCGACGTCGCCATTTACAGCTACACCGCACATGCGCCCGAGGGTGGCGTGTCTCTGGAACCTTATCCGAATGTGCAGCGCCTGCTGCGCAACGTAGAGGCGCTGAACGGTTTTGTCGCCATGCCGCAAACAAAAGCCGGGCTGCTTGCCTGAATCCCTGGGGCGGTTCAGTAAGACCGCCATCCCTGAACAGCCGGTCCCCGGCTGTTCGGCTTATCCGAAAACACGCCGGAGCGCATCGTGAATACCGTGACAGAGACAACTACACAGGCGTCGCCTTTCCATCGCGGCGAGCAGGCGCTGCAACAGCGAGTTGGTGTACGCGACTCAATGGAGGAGATCGGCCGCTCGGTCATCCGCGATCATATGCCGGATCAGCATCGCGAGTTCTACGCACAACTGCCGTTTATCGTGGTGGGCAGTGTCGATAATCGCGACTGGCCGTGGGCGTCGATGCTGCAAGGTAACAGCGGTTTTGTCCAATCGCCCGATCCTCGCACTCTGCAGATACAGGCAAAGCCGTTGCCCGGTGATCCAATGATCGAAGGCATTGCACCCGGCAGTCGCCTGGGCCTGCTCGGCATCGAGTTGCCGACACGACGGCGAAACCGGGTCAATGTGCGAGTTACCGACAGCACTGATTCGGGTCTGTCGCTGGCTGTCGATCAGTCGTTTGGAAATTGCCCGCAATACATTCAGCGCCGCAGCATCGATTTTGTTCAGCAGGGTGAGTCGCTCAATGACAGCACCACTGTTAAACCGCTGACGCGATTGGACAATAGCGCGCGCCGACTGATCGCCAGTGCGGATACCTTATTTGTCGCCAGCTACATCGCAACAGTAGAGGGAGGTGCCGTCGAGGGTGTCGATGTGTCCCATCGCGGCGGCAAGGCCGGATTTGTGCGCGTAGAGGACAACACGCTGACGATACCCGACTACTCGGGCAACAACTTTTTTAACACCCTGGGTAATCTTGCAGTGAACCCCAAAGCCGGCTTGCTGTTTCCGGATTTCGATAGCGGTGACGTGTTGTTGCTGACGGGCAGAGCAGAGATCCTGTGGGAGGATGATCCGCAAGTGCGGGCATTTCACGGGGCTGAACGCGCCTGGCAATTCACGCTTGACCACGGTGTCAGAATCGAGGGTGCGCTGCGGTTTCGGGGCGTATTCGAAGACTATGCCAATACCTCGCTCGCCACCGGTGACTGGGAGCAGGCTGAAGCCACACTCGCCGGTGAAAAACAACGCGATACCTGGCAGCGGTTTCGGGTCGCAGACATCACCGACGAGAGCACCGTCATTCGCTCCTTCACACTGGTTCCGGCCAGCAACGCTACGCCGTTGCCGTTTGAGGCAGGGCAATTCCTGACCCTGCGAGTCACTCCGCCCGGTACCGATTCACCAGTGTGTCGAACCTACACCGTATCGTCGGCGCCAAACGATGAGCACTATCGACTATCGGTCAAGCGCGAACCCGACGGACTGGTATCGAATCATTTGCACGATAGTTTGCAGGCAGGTGACGAGGTTGAGATCAAGGCACCGCGCGGCAATTTCACGCTCGATACCAGCCATTCGCGACCGCTGGTATTGCTGGCCGGCGGGGTAGGGATAACGCCGATGATGTCGATGGCGCAGGACATCGCCAATCGCACGGCAGCGACGGGGCAGCGGCGCGAGGTGACGATTTTTCATTCTGCACAGGATTCGCAACAGCGCGCGTTTGCCGATGACTTTCGCCGGTTGGCAAAAAATTCGGACGGCGCGATTCGATATTTTTCCTACATCGATCGAGCTCTGCCAGGAGATCGTGAGGGTATCGATTACGACGGTACGGGCTACATCACCGCGGACGATCTGCGTCGCGCCTTGCCGCTGGATGACTACGATTTTTATCTATGTGGACCGCCGGCCTTTATGCAGTCGATCTACAACCTGTTGCGTGAACTGGGCGTGCGCGATTTGCGCATTCACGCCGAGGCGTTTGGACCGGCTGCATTAACACGCCAGCCAGACGAGGCGACCGCAGCCGCCCCGCAACCCGGGGAGGCATCACTTGCCACCATCGACTTTTCGACCAGTGGCATCCAGACGTCATGGTCGCGCGGTGGACCGAGCATCCTGGAAGTTGCCGAGGCGCAAGGGCTAACCCCGGACTATGGCTGTCGCAACGGCACCTGTGGCACGTGTGCCACGCGTGTAAAGCAGGGCGGCGTGCGCTATCGCAGTACACCGTCGGCGTCGGTTGCAGACGGTGAAGTGCTGATTTGCTGTGCGGTGCCCGCGCAAGGCGACGAGCGGCTGGTACTGGAGCTGTAAAACTACAATCTTGCCAACACCAGGGATCAACTGATGAGCAATCGACCCCCACTGCCACCTTTTGATCGCGAATCAGCGATGCAAAAAATTCGGCTCGCCGAGGATGGCTGGAACAGTCGCGACGCGGCCAAAGTCGCACTGGCTTATACACTGGATACGCAATGGCGCAACCGGGCCACGTTCGTGCACAACCGCGAGCAGGCACAGGCCTTTCTGGACGCCAAGTGGCAGCGCGAACTCGACTACCGTCTGATCAAGGAGCTGTGGGCCTTCACCGACGATCGAATCGCAGTGCGCTACGCCTACGAATGGCACGACGACAGTGGCAACTGGTATCGCTCCTATGGCAACGAGAACTGGGAGTTTGCCGCCGACGGGCTGATGCGGCGTCGTTTTGCCAGTATCAATGATCTGCCGATTACCGAATCAGAGCGCAAGTATCACTGGCCGCTCGGGCCGCGTCCGGCAGATCACCCGGGGCTGTCCGAACTGGGCTTGTAGCATGTTTGTCCGTAGCGCTGGCGCCTCTTGTGTGGCGGCCGCGAGGGGTTCGTAGTATCTTGTTTTGCTGGTAGAGCCGCTCGAATTGGCGTGGCTTTTTTCAACGCAGCAAGCGAAAGAACCCGAATTGTCAGCAGAAAAAACAGACACCCTCGTGGTCGGTGGCGGTCAGGCGGGCCTGGCCATGAGCGAACACCTGGGTCGTGCCGGTGTGCCGCATCTGGTGCTGGAACGCCATCGCATCGCCGAGCGCTGGCGCAGCGAGCGCTGGGATTCACTGGTCGCCAATGGCCCGGCATGGCACGATCGATTTCCGACCATGGAGTTTGCCGATTTCGATCCCGACGCCTTCGCGCCGCGCGATCGCGTGGTCGACTATTTTGTCGACTATGCAAAGATGATCAACGCGCCAGTGCGATGCGGCGTTGAGGTGACTCAGGTGCGCAGAAATACTTCGGCACCGGGTTTTCACGTCACAACATCAGAGGGCGAGATTGTCGCCAACAACGTGGTCGCCGCTACCGGGCCCTTTCAAAAGCCGCTCGTGCCTGAATTGGTGCCAGAGCAATCCGGCATCGCGCAAATGCACTCCACCGCCTACCGAAATCCCGATCAACTCGATGCCGGTGCCGTGCTGGTGGTGGGTGCGGGTTCATCCGGCGCCCAGATCGCCGATGAACTGATGCGATCGGGGCGATCGGTGTATCTGTCTGTCGGTCCGCACGATCTGCCACCGCGCAGCTATCGCGGGCGCGATTTTGTCTGGTGGCTCGGTGTGCTGGGCAAATGGGAGGCAGCCGCGATGGAGCCGGGTCGCGAGCATGTGACCATCGCCGTCAGCGGTGCCCGCGGTGGCCACACCGTCGATTTTCGACAGATGGCCCATCAGGGTATGACGCTGCTTGGTCGCACCGAATCCTATCGCGATGGTACGTTGCACTTCGCCGCCGATCTGACCGAAAACATCGCTCGCGGCAATGAAAATACGCTGTCTGTTCTGGATGAGGCCGATGCCTATATCGCGCGCAACGGACTGGACTTTCCGCTCGAGCCACAGGCGAGGGAAGTCGCTGCTGACCCCGAGTGCGTCACCCAACCGATTCTGCAACTCGACCTCGCCGCAGTCGGTATTAAAACGATCATTTGGGCGACCGGGTTTTCTGTCGATTTCAGTTGGCTGCAGGTGGATACCTTCGATGCCGCAGGCAAGCCATTGCACACCAGAGGCGTATCGCAGGAACCCGGTGTCTACTTCCTCGGCCTGCCGTGGCTGTCGCGACGCGGTTCATCGTTTATCTGGGGCGTCTGGCACGACGCGCGATTTATCGCCGATCAGATCGGCATACAGCGCGACTATCTGGCCTATGACGCGCAGCGTGTAAACGCCTAACGCCGTGGGACCTGTTCTCCGACAGGGGAACAAGCTTATTGAGTGTTCCCGTACTGGCTTGTTCGTGCAACGGAGTTGTCCTCCCACCAAAGCCGTAGTGGGACCTGGTCTCCAACCGGGGAACAAGTCTATTGAGTGTTCCCGTACTGGCTTGTTCGTGCAACGGAGTTGTCCTCCCACC
>CAZNIS010000125.1:0-3058 GCA_964573105.1 uncultured Granulosicoccaceae bacterium | reverse complement strand
GTCTATTGAGTGTTCCCGTACTGGCTTGTTCGTGCAACGGAGTTGTCCTCCCACCAAAGCCGTAGTGGGACCTGGTCTCCAACCGGGGAACAAGTCTATTGAGTGTTCCCGTACTGGCTTGTTCGTGCAACGGAGTTGTCCTCCCACCGAAATCACGAGCGTAAGTAAAAATATATGCGTAGGGGCCGTAAGCCTAAGCGCACGTACCATTTGAAATACTGAGGTAGGTGCGCCTGGGCTTACCAACCCTACGGCGTTTCGGTGTGTGATTCGGTGTTTTTTGTGGACGCGATAATATCAATCGCGCCACTGCAGATTGGCCAGGTGCGTCGCCCGATAAAACTCACTCAATGAATCTGACACTTCCATCGCCTCGCCATCCAACAGTTTCTGCAGGTAGTCGATGCAATCGACAATCAATTGCCGATCACCCATCTGTCCATGACATGGAATGACGGTGTGAAAACTCGCATCGTTCGCTACCTGTTGCAAACCATCGATCCACTCTTTGATCGGGCTTTTTTTCGGCACCACGGGCAATGGTGATTCAATCGTATCCGCCATCAATGCCACGCCAGTTTCGGGGATAAGTGCAATTAGCGAATCTTCGGTATGGCCGGGCAGGTGTCGCAGTTGAACGTTGATGCCGCCAAGATCGATTGCCATCTCTTTATCGAAAGTTAAATCGGGCGGCACCAGTTTGACGGCTTCCCATTTACCAGGCGTTTCACGCTGCATGGCGGCGAGCTTTTCGTGCGTTTCCGATTCGAATCGCGGCGCACACAGTGTGTGGCTGACGATGGCAGCAGGTGCACGGTCCAGTCCGTCAGTGCCCCAGATATGATCCCAGTCGGCGTGACTGTAGGCGACCCAGATTTCGCGATCGCCAATCAACGGAAGATAAGGGGCCATATCGCGCGGGTGTGACAGCGTATCCCAGATCAACGCGCGATCACGGCCCAGAATCAGTGAGCCGCGCAGATCAAAGATGCCAAGATCGAGTTCCTGTACCCACAGGTGCTCGTTGATTTGTTTCATTTTTTGGCTGGCTGCTGTACCAGCAGGTGCCACGGGCTGACTTCTACATCGCGATCAACTACTACTTCGATGATCGCCGGCTGATCTTTTTCGATGGCGGTTTGTAGCGCCGGCGCCAGCGTCTCTGGGCTGTCGACGCGGTAGCCATCGGCACCAAAACTTTGCGCCAGCAACATGAAGTCAGGGTTCTGCAGATCGGTGGCATTGGTGCGATTGTCGAACAGTTTTTTCTGATCGCGCCTGACATTGCCATAGGCTGAATTGTTGAACACCACGGCAATTACACCGATTTTTTCCTGCACGGCGGTGGCCAGTTCCTGCACCGCGAACATGAAGCCGCCATCTCCGAGTATTGAGACGACGGCCTTGTCGGGGTTGGCAAGCTTTACGCCCAGCGCAGTGGGAAATCCATACCCCAGAGTGCCCTGATAGCCGCAGGTCACATAGGTGCGCGGCTCATAGCATTGCCAGCCAAAGTAACTGGCATACACCACCTGACACAGATCGTCGACAAAGAAACCGTCGCGCGGCAGTGCCTTGCGTATGACGGCCAGATAATCCATTTGCGGCTGGATAGTCATCATTTGCTCGTGGGCAACACCGCGTGCCGCTTTGATACGTTTTTTCATGCCGGACTTGGGCTTGCAGTCGGCCAGTGCGTCGTTCAATGCGGTCGTGCCATCCACGGCATCGGCCACCAGCGCTACATGCGGTTTCAGGCGACGCATCTCGGCGGCATCGATATCAATACGTATCAGGTGTGGCGGCGCCTCGGCGCGCTGGATCATGGTCTGCATGCCGGTCCAGCGCATGTATTGCAATTCGAGCCTGGAACCGATTCCAATCAGCACATCGGTCTCGGCCCATAGTTCTTTTGCCGAGAGCATATCAATCGCCAGCGGATGATCACCCGGAATCACGCCTTTTCCGGCGCGGTGGCTCACCACGGGCGCCGCCAGTTTTTCCGCCAGTGCCAGTATGCTCTGGCCCGCGTGTTGCGCACCGCCGCCCACCATAATCATCGGGCGTTTGGCTTTTTTGATCAGTTTTGCCGCCGCTTCGATCTGGTGTTGATCGACCGGTGGGTGCTCGGTCATCGGTGTGGCCTGCGGTTCGGGCAGGCTGCCGCGCGCGGCCATCATATCCCACGCCATTTCTACCGACACTGGCCCCTGGCGTCCAGAGATCATCGTCTGCCAGGCATCGCTCATTACCCGGTTGGTATCCTGCGGATGTTCAATGCGGTAAGACGCTTTGATAAACGATGCAAGTGTTGCCTGCTGATCGGGCAGCTCGTGCAAGTGGCCGCGCAGCTGCCCGATAAATCCGCTTGGCGACTGGCCGGTCAGGCAGATGATCGGTGCGTTGACGCCAAAGGCGGTACAAAGTGCCGCGCCGGTATTCAGAATCCCCGGGCCAGGCACCACGCTAAACGCCGCCGGTTTGCCAGTCGACTTCGCATAGCCCAGCGCCATATAAGCCGTTGCCTGTTCGTGCCGTGCTGACACCGTGCGAATCTGATTGGCGCTGCGCGCCAGTGCATCAAAAAGCGGATAGGTTTGCGCACCGGGCAGACCAAAAACCGTATCGATGCCATTGGCAATCAGGTTGGCGACAATCAGATCGCCGGCTTTTTTGGCTTCGGTCATGGTGCGTGGCTCAGGGTGTCGGGCTGGTTGGGCAGCGTCAGGTTGTCGGTATCATGAATAGAAGTAGCCGGACAGTAAAGCATGTGGCGCAACAGCCATTTGCGATCAATGAACATTGGCCGTTAGATGGGTGAGAGATCGTTGTCCTCCCATCAAGCCGCAGTGGGACCTGTTCTCCGACCGGGGAACCAGTTTATTGAGCGTTCCCGTATGGCATGTTCGCGCAACGGAGTTGTCCTCCCACCAGGCCGTGGTGGGACCTGGTCTCCGACTGGGGAACAAGTCTATAGCGTGTTCCCGCATAGCATGTTCGTGCAACGGAGTTGTCCTCCCACCAAGCGGTGGTGGGACCTGGTCTCCGACCGGGGAAC
>CAZNIS010000124.1:14920-18019 GCA_964573105.1 uncultured Granulosicoccaceae bacterium | reverse complement strand
ACCCGCACTGCAGTCACCCACCACCGCACGTATCACCAACCAGGTAACCCGACGCGTCAGCGAGGAATGCAATGCTCAATCCATCCGCACTACAAACCCAGAACCCCAATACTCGCAAAGTTCAGCCAGACAGACACAGCTAAACCGGGATCCACTGACTCGATACTGAAATTAAGCAAAAGAAAATCCCGCACACTGCTACCTGAACGGTTTGCACGCAAGCGCCATCATCAGCGCAATAGCTGAGCCATAGAACCAGTCGTCGATGGCGAGAGATTCGGTCAATACAGTCAGCGCAGCAAAGGTGATATTGATGCACCAAAAAACCAGTATAAAAAATAGTACGCCAGATTCGATGCCGTTAACTTGTTACTTATTTCACTCATTTTTCTACTGAATCTCTACGGTGCGACGGTGAATGTTCCAGCGATCACTTTGGTATGAATCGGTGTGCGGTACGATTTACTTCGGCTATAAAGTATGAAACCAGCATCACTAACACTACTGTGATACATCTTTAATCGGCCAGGCTGCCAGGACTTCAGTATTCAATGAACGCCAGGATTCGGTCTGTTCAAATAACGACAAATGCTTGCTACATAGATTTTGCATGACTGCCATGCATATACGTATCGCGTGACGCAGCTGTATTTTTTTTCCAATCCCTTAACAGAATTGCCAAGGGCCAAATTCAAACTCTACTGCACTGACAACCTTTGGGCTAAGGCTACGCACCGATCTGCCAGACCGTCCCGACAACACTGTCGTAACGACTCCACCAACACACTGTCGTCGATTCGCTTAAATTCGATACTGTCTGCTGTGGGCAAGCCTGCGATTAGCTACCCGGATTCAGCAACATGTCAGCACCCTTTTCACCGATCATGATGGTAGCGGCGCAGGTGTTAGATGAGGTAACGGTGGGCATGACTGAAGCATCGATTACGCGAATACCCTCCATACCGTGCAACCGAAGCTCAGGTGAAACGACAGCCATAGCATCAGATGATGGCCCCATTTTGCAAGTACCGACGAGGTGGTAGCCGGTGTTCCCCGTCTCCCGTGCGTATTGCAGTATTGCCTCATCAGTTTGAATCGCATCTCCCGGTGCCTCTTCCTGGACATAACTGGATTGAAACTGTGTTGATTGCAAAAATCGACGCGCGAGCTTCACACCGTTGACAGCAATCTGTTGATCGCGCTCATCCACCAGGTAGTTGGGTTGCACTTCAGGTTTGTCGTGTACATCAGCCGAGCGTATCCTGACGTAGCCGCTACTGTACGGGCGTTGCTGAGTGAAACCACAGGTGACTGCGGGAAAGGTATCCAGTTCGTACACACGACCGGGCCGGTAGCTGCCGTGACTGAAGACAAACTGCAAATCGGGCTGCACCTGTGAGGCGTCTTCGCCGTTAAGCACTGTCTCTGCATGTAAAAACGCATAAGCGATGGACGGGCTCCAGGCCAGTATGCTGGGTTTACCCATCATCCAGCGAACAATCTCGCGGCCCAGACGCCAGCCTCTGGCTTGCGAGTTGAGCGAGTCGGTGCCGTCGCGCAGCCGAACCGCCAGACGCACAAAATAGTGATCCTGAAAATTGCTGCCCACCCCAGGCAAATGATGTTCGACAGGGATACCAAGCGATTGCAGATAGTCCCCATCGCCCACGCCAGATCTTTGCAGCAAGCTGGCAGAGTTGACCGTGCCAGCACACAGTAACACTTCCTTGTTGGCCGATAGCTTAGTGGTCTGCCCTTGCCTTTCAACCTCAATACCGACCGCACGCCCTTGCTCAAACAGCACACGGTTAACATGACTGTGGTACCTGATGGAGACGTTGCTGTTTTTTAGCGCTGGTTTCAGGTAGCGCCCAGCCACGTTCTCTCTGCGGCTGCGATGGATGAAACGCTGGTAGTAGCCGGTTCCAAACTGGGATTCGGCGTTGTAATCGTTGTGCTTCGGCGCCCCGCTGTGCTCGGCTACCGAATCAATGAAACGATCACACAGATCGTGCGCCTGGTCCGGATCACTGATTCTTAGCGGGCCGGTACCCCCACGATACTGCGAGTTAACCCCCTCGCGAGTCTCAGCCTTTCTGAAGTATGGCAACACCTCCTTGTACGACCAGCCCGGATTGCCAAGCGATCCCCAGTGATCAAAGTCCTGCGCCTGGCCGCGATTGTAGATCAGCCCGTTGATCGACGTAGAGCCACCGGCAATCTTTCCCTGCGGTAAATAGACACTTCGCCCGGCCGTATTGTCACCGGCAACACTTTCAAACTGCCACATCATGTCAGGCTTGCGCAAATTGTGCACGAACCCGGCAGGCACATTCACCATCAGTCGATCATTGTCCCCACCCGCCTCAATGACACAGACAGAGCCGGCATTCGCCTCAGCCAGCCGAGCCGCCACCACAGACCCCGCCGCCCCACTGCCAACGATAATGTAGTCAAAAGAGTCAGACATCTCGGATCCAGCCGCCAGAGGAGCCCCATCGTAAACGCCAGCGCGCTAAAAGCAAAGTCAATCGATTACCGGCTTCACACGGTAGCCTGCGATCAATTTGAACCAGGAGCATCAGGCAGACAAAGCACCGCAAATCCGTTGCTGTTCCAGTTACCAGAGTGCCCATGCACAGTGGGCCCGTACGAGCCGGGACAGGCATCTCTATACGAGGCCACTTCGGGGACGTCTCTCCAGCCCCAGGTGGGACAGCCCGACAGGGCCACCGATCCGGTGAAGCAACTCAACTGGCGACTGAAGTGGCGACTGAGGGGACAGGCATCTCACTAACTGGCGACTGAGGGGACAGGCATCTCACTAACGGAAATTGCACCCTCAGATGGCGACTGAGGGGACAGGCATCTCACTAACGGAAATTGCACCCTCAGAGACAGGTCTCACTCCAATCCCTGATGGCACAGGCATCTCAAGAGGCCCTGCTGCCAACGCTCTATTGGGACAGGCAATTCAGCAGTCCGGTATCTAGCGCTCTATCGACGCACTATCGGGACAGACATCTCAGCCGCATCATCTCACTAACGGGACAGGCATCCCAGTAGCTCCACTGCCCCTCTATCGGCACTAACGGGACA
>CAZNIS010000124.1:12597-14820 GCA_964573105.1 uncultured Granulosicoccaceae bacterium | reverse complement strand
CGGCACTAACGGGACAGGCATCCCAGTAGCTCCACTGCCCCTCTATCGGGACAGACATCCCAGCAGCTTCTGCGCGCTGAGTGCATCAAGCGATAGCCTTTACGTCATGACACCAAGGATCTAAAATTGCCATCACCAGTAGTAAGGCAGAGTTGGCAATGCGCAGAATTCTGATCGCCGCGATAGGCGGCTTGTGCCTGTATGGCAGCGCGCTCGTGTACGCACAAAATGACGCAGCGCCGGTGTGTGTCGCCTCCTATATGGATGCCGACGGCGATGGTTTCGGCTGGACCGGTACAGAGAGCTGTGTGGTGACTGATCAATCGCACCCGAAACCGGAGTACACCAATCAGCAGACCGGCGCCAGAGTCGAACTGGTTCGTGCCTACTGGGACCCCAATTCAGATATTGCAGACCGCAATATTCGCTGCGAATTTTTCCGGTTCAATTCCGATACCGCGATGTATGAAAGACATCCCGACGCGTGGGGCGACTTTTCACCTGATGTGGTATGGGCACGCGACAATGTGTTTTACCACTTGCCGCTCGCGGTAACCGAAACGCAACGATCGGCTGCCTACGCGAAGTGGAACACGATGTACTACACCAGTGCGCAACAGCTGCCCGAGAACCTCACCACCGACCCGCCGGCAGAAAGCCTCTATCCCATCTCGGTTGCAGGAGACTTTGAAACGCGCCTGATCACCGGCAACGCAAAGCCACCGCTATGGACGGTGGTTGACGGCGTTTATAAAGGCATTTCCCCACTGGCAGAGAATCCGTATGTCGAAATCACCGATTATGCCGGGCAACCCCGCAATGCCGTGAGGGTTTGGGACTGGAACCCGGACTGCAGCCGGCTTAACTGCCCTATGCAGCCAACCGATCACTTTCACCTTTGCCACGCATTAGATCGGCAACCATTTCTACCAACCGGTACCGCAGGTCTGCCAGGAACAGCGCTCGACCATCTGGATGAAACGATCCTGGTCTCTATTGCCGACGATGAACTGACGACGATGCCGATCATCAGTCGAGAGAGCGGACTACCAATTGAATTCATGCAGGGGCACTGGAACTACAATACGACCATCGCCGGGCAACACGTCACTTGCATGCAGCACATGTTCGATGCGCAATCGGGTACTTACGAGCTAAATAATCTGGACCTGTCTAACTGGATCAGCGAGACTCTGTTTCACCCGTACAATGGCGGTGACAGTGTGCTGGTCAGCTCACGATACCCGGCAAACGAATATCCTACCTGGTGGTATACAGAAAAGGTGCCGCTGCAAAACGGCGTATTGGGTAATACCTGGCTATTGCGCAGCACAATGGAGAGAACGGACAACGGCTTTAATACCTGGTTCGACGACGATCAGTACGAAAGCTGCAATGCGACACCCGAATTCATGCCGCTGGCAGACAGCGCCATCGCCCCGGATCAGGCAGACGCAACAGACAGCAACGGTTCAGTCAACAACGTGGGCGCTCAAACAGACGACAGCGCCACCCCCACCACGAATTCCACCGACGTAGTTGCCGATAACTCGTCCACACAATTACCTGCTCCCACGGCACCGACCGAGCCGCAGATCACTGCGACTTCAACGGGCGGAGGCACCTTGTCGCTCGGATGGCTTCTGTCGATGCTTGTGCTGACGATGCTAAACGTTGCAGCCAGACGGGGACGCCCTAATGCATACATATCGACAACAGTACCAGTAAACGGCTGCCCGTTTGTAAACAAAGCACTACGCTGAATCGTTTGTCGTGCAGAACGCTTGATTTTCGGTATTCAGGCACCCTTCTCCCCTTTTCTGCACCGCTCGCCCCGTCGTTGATAAAAAACCCATCACAGGGCGCTTGTTCAATATGCCGGCCACGTTGGGTACCACGTTGAGGACAGGCGTCTTACTCGTCTCTGATACCGGACAGGCACGTCAATGCTCTTCCTGGCGGGACAGGCACATCAGCCCTCGCTCACTCAACTCCCGCTCTATCGCGACCCTCTATCGGGACGACCCTCTATCGGGACAGACATCCCAGCAGCTCCACAACCGACAGCGTCCACCGGGGCGCGCAGCGCCACAGGAACGAAAACACGACGGTGCCCGCTGGCAAGGCGATAGTAGGACAGCCACTTTGGACACTTTGGGGACAGACATTTTTCCTATTTCTCGAACCGAACAGTCAGGCTAATGTTCTCCCTGGTGGGACAGA
>CAZNIS010000124.1:0-12497 GCA_964573105.1 uncultured Granulosicoccaceae bacterium | reverse complement strand
ATGAGCCTGCCTGCAGCCAATACGACTGGTACGTTTAACTACATGTCGCCGCTGGCCACTTCGTCTTTGCGTCGCAACGGCAAGGTACTGACAAGGCGGGACGTTGATGGCAGCGATGCCGGCGATACGGGCATCGACATCGAAAAGCAGAACAAACCGATTCTTGACGCCCGCAACGCTGACGAGGCTTTTAACATCGAGCGTCATGGATTCGAGTTGCTCGATCATCCGCTGGACGACGCATCGATCGACTTTCAACAGCACGAACAGGTGATTCAGCACTACTACCCGCAGTGCATACAGCTGGTGCAAAGTGCCACCGGGGCCTCACACGTCTACGCATTTGATCACAATGTCCGATCGGCGTCGGGCGCGAAGCGCAAGCAGCGCATCGCCGGCGGTCAGCAGGTGCAGGGCCCGGCGCATCTGGTACACGGCGACTACACCCTCACCAGTGCCCCGCAAAGGCTGCGGGATCTGGCGTCACCCCCCACGCAAAATGATACCTACGCGTCACTGGTAAAAGAGGGTGACTCTTTAATACCGCCCGAGGCAGCCGAAGCGGCGCTGAACAGCGGCCGTTTTGCGATTATCAACGTGTGGCGAAATATTGCCGATGAGCCGCTGGTTACGCGGCCGCTGGCGCTGTGCAACAGCCAGACGGTATCACCGAATGAGCTGGTGGTATTTGAAATCCACTACGCTGATCGGATCGGCGAAAACTATTTCGCCAAACACGCCGATCAGCACCAGTGGTTCTATTACCCCTCGATGACGAAGCACGAGGCGCTGCTGATCAAGCAGTGGGATTCCGCCGGCGAGCTTGCCAAAAGCGCCGGCGAACGCGCCGATCACCAGTCTGACGACAACAATGCCCCCTGCTCTTTCAGTTTCCACAGTGCGTTCAAGGATCCCGCTACACCACCCGATGCACCGGATCGCTGGAGCATAGAAGTCCGCTGTATGGTGTTGTACTAACCGAATTCTGTAGCTGAAACTTAATATTGATTTTCTGCTTGCCGCCCAGGACACACAAATGAACAGCGATGAACCACCGATCGCCATCAATGGCATGGCGCACGTGATCCTGACCGTCAGCCAGTTTGAAAAAGCCAGAGCGTTTTACTCGGCTCTGCTGCCGGCATTCGGCATGAAATGCGTTCACGACGGACCGGATTTTTGCTACCACGTAGGGGCGCGCACTGCGATTGGGGTACGCAAGTGCGATGCGGAGTTTGCGGATGAGCGATTTCAACAGTACCGGGTCGGTCTGCATCATCTGTGTTTGCGTGCTCGCACACGCGCCGATATCGACAAAACTGCCGCACTCGCGACAGAGCTGGGCGCCACTATTGTACGCGGCCCGGAAGAGCGCGACTGGGCGCCCGGGTACTATTACGTGTTGTTTGAGGACCCTGACGGCATTCGATTTGAGGTCAATCACGTTCCGGGCTCGGGCCTGCTAACGGACGGCGGGAGCCTGGGTTCAGGTGATGATTACGTGCGTATCGATGGAGAGGACGTGGTCAAATACGAGTAGTCCTCTCCCCGATTGCCGTTACCAAGTGCCACAGGCGCGCGCACGAGGTTGCTATCACGCTGCAGCATAAGGTAGCGCGCCTGAACCTGACACCACAGGGAGTAACCATGAATCCGCCGGAACTCGTCCACCTTGCACGATCGGCTGATCTGGGCAACGACGTCCACTTCGCGCTCAGGATCCGCTTTGGCATGGCATGTGTCGCGCGCATAGAACACCTGCTGACCGAGCAATCGGTGCTTGATATCGTGGCGGTAGGTCATGCTTACGTGGCAGGTGAATGCGATGAAGAGGCGCTCGCTGAAGCTGCATCCACAGCCTCCAGACTAGCGAAAAGCCACCCGGGGTCAGGCTCGATCGACGGCTCTGGCAGCGCGGCTTTCACTGCCAGTCACGCAGTCAGCGCGGCCCTGAATGGCCAGGCACTGCCAGCTGCGGATTATGCGGCCTATGCCAGCGTTTACGCGTATGCAAGCTATGCCGTTACCGATCCGGCCGCTTATGAGACTGAACACCAGTGGCAAATCAACAAGCTGCAATCGCTGTTGAACGAGTTACCAGAAACGCCAGCCTCTGGATAGCCCCGATCATTGCACGCGCCCTTCAACAAAGACGAAACGCAACAGGAAAATCCCCACCAACACCAGTACTGCAGTCAATAACCAGCCAGCGGTGTAGCCCCCAAGATAATCCATCGCGTAGCCAAACAACGGCGGACCGATCACTCCACCGAGACCAACCATCATCAGGTTGTAGCCAACAGTGGTGCCGCTGCGTTCGGGTGGCGAGATTTCACTGGCTATGGTGAGCGTTAATCCGGCATAGGCTGCGATCGTTGCACCCAGTAGCGCAGACAGCAACAGTGCCAGCACCTGTGCGTTGACGGGTGTGATCAGCGCCATGGCCATCAGCGCCAGTGCCGCTGCGGCGCAAAGCAGAATGACCAGTGTTGCGCGGCGATGGCGAAACAGTCGATCGCACAATACGCCCCAGCCGATTCGACCAGCGGCACTGGCCAGTTGTGCAAGCCCCAGACACATACTCGCAAAAGACTGGCTTGTTTGCCCGATATCGCGCAAAAACAGTGTGAGGTAGGCGAAGAAATTCCCCTGCCCGATCTGCAGCAGGGTGTTGATCGAGCCAAAGACACGAATATTGCGATCGGCAACCACGCGTCGCAATTCACGCCACGGCAAAAGCGGCCCGCTACTGCGTATCTGCCGTGGAATGCTCAGCAACGGTAGTAACAGCACAATATTGGCGACGGTTAAGGCAGCTACCACTAACAGTACATATCGCCAACCAGCAATCGTAGCCAATACACCGCCAAGCGCAGCTAACACACCACCAATCGGCACCCCGGTTTGCTTTACGCCCATTGCCGTGGCGCGGTATTGCGGCGCAAACCAGTTGAGTACACCTCGCGCACTGGCGGGATTGACAATCGAATAGCCCAGTCCCATCAGCGCCATCGCCATCAACGCTGCCGATAGGGACTCCACCATACTTAAAGAGATAGCGGCTATGGCTAGTATCACCATGGCGACAATCAGGCTGCGGCCAACGCCGATTCGATCGGTGAGTGCGCCGGCCGGGAAGGCGCAGAGGGTTTGCGCGCCATAGTAGGCTGATACAAACCAGCCAAATTGACCGGCTGTCAGCTCCAGTTCTGTGCGGATCAATGGGGCCATGGCCCAAACCGATACGCTGTGCATCGTACCGCTTATGTGGCAACTGGTAAGCACGGTGATGCGCCACAAGGATTGATCCGCCAGGGATCTTTTGTCGGTAGATTCCTTGCCACTCACACGTATTGGCCGCCAGGTTCGCTATTGATCGGATAACACCTGTTCGCGTGGGCCGAAACCTTACCAACGCGGTGATACACTGCCAGTATGATAAAGCACCGTGGCAAGCGGGTCTGCTGCACAACCTGCAAACGTCAGGGTACGGCCGTCCGATCCCAACAAAGAGCGATTAGATGAAAATTCAATTCCCGCCCTCCACTGTGGCACTGGTAACCGGGGCCAGCAAGGGTATCGGTTACGCCTGTGCCGCGCAGCTTTGCGCTTGCGGCGCAACCGTAGCGATCGCCGCTCGCGACAAAGGACAACTGCAGCAGGCGCGCAATGAACTGACAGACCAGGGCGGTACGGTTGAAGCGTTCGGTGCAGATCTATCCGATCCGGCACAGGCGAGCGCACTTGTCGAGCGGGTGGAAAGTGAAATGGGCCCGATTAGCATCTTGATCAGTTCTGCCGGTGCGGCAAAACGCTATACCGTCGATGAGCTCGATGCCACCGGCCTGCAACAAGGTATGCAGGCAAAATACTTTCCCGGTGTGTTGATTATCGATCCGGTGATCAAACAGATGGCTCGCCGAGGTCATGGCAGCATAGTGAATATCATTGGCCAGGGTGGTCGTCGCGCCAGCGAATTACACATCGCCGGCGGCGCTGCTAATTCGGCACTGATGCTGGCAACCGTAGGCTATGCGCGCGCCTACGCTGGCAAGGGCGTGCGGGTCAATGGCATCAATCCCGGTTCGACCAAAACCGGGCGCGTGGCTACCGGGCTTGCCACTGAATCACGCGCCACAGGTAAATCACCCGACGTGCTGTTGCAAGAGAAAGAAGCTTCCATCCCAATGGGACGCATGGGCGAGCCGGAAGAAGTCGCCCGTGTCGCGGCATTTCTGGCATCGGACCTCGCAAGCTATGTAGTCGGCGCAATCATTCCAATGGACGGAGGTGTCGCGTCGGTCATCTAATCTTCCGGCGCAGTTGCAAATAGCTGATCGAGCTTGTCTTCGTATTCGTGGTAGTTCAGATAACGGTAGAGCTCGGCTCGGGTTTGCATTTGCTCGAGGTTGTCGCGCTGATGCCCCTTGTTCAATAAATCGGTGTAAACCGATTCTGCCGCGCGATGCATCGCGCGTGCGGCACTCTGTGGATAGAGAATCATATCCACACCGGCACTGGCCAGCTCTTCGCGATCAAACAGCGGCGTCAGACCGAATTCGGTCATGTTGGCCAGCAACGGCGCACCCACGATGTTGTAACGCCGATAATCATCGAGCGACGCCATCGCCTCGGCAAAAATGCCGTCGGCACCCGCCTCTACATACGCGGCCGCTCGATCAACAGATGCCTGCAGCCCTTCAGACGCTGCCGAGTCGGTGCGCGCGATAATGAAAAAGTTGTCATCGGTCCTCGCGTCCACAGCGGCGGCAATGCGATCTGCCATTTCGCGGGTCGACACGATCGCTTTGTTAGGTCGATGACCACAGCGCTTTTGCGCCACTTGATCTTCGATGTGAATCGCGGCCACGCCTGCGCGAATGGACTCCTTGATGGTACGCGCAATGTTAAACGCACCACCCCAACCGGTGTCGATGTCGATCAGCAGCGGGGTGTCGACCACCGCTGTGATACGGCGCGCATCTTCCAGCACATCATTCATGCTGGTCATACCCAGATCGGGCAAACCAAAGGACACATGCGCGCAGGCACCGCCGGAGATATAGATCGCGCGATGGCCAACACCAGCTGCCATTACCGCGGTATAGGCGTTGACCGTACCGACGATTTGCAGCGGCGGATTGCGGGCAAGCGCTGTGCGAAATCGGGCCCCGGCAGAATCAGTTGGCAACGGTTTAGATCCGGCTGACGACTATTGCTGCGATCGCATTTTTGGATCCAGCGCATCACGCAAGGCATCGCCAAACAAATTAAAGGCAAACACCGCCAGTGTGATCGCGATGCCGGGATAGATCGCGATCCAGGGTTCGGAGCGGATGTATTCCTGCGCATTGCGCAACATCAATCCCCACGCAGGTGTGGGCTCCTGAACACCGAGCCCGAGGAACGATAGCGACGCTTCAAGCAGTATCGCCTGACCGACAAAGGCTGTCAGCATGATCAGATACGGCGCCATCACGTTGGGCACCATGTGCCGCAAAATAATTCTGGCGTTTGAAAATCCGTTGGCTCTGGCCGCATCGATATACGGGATCTCGCGAATTGCAAGTGCTGAGGACCGCACGACACGAGCGCAACGCGGAATAAACGGAATGGTGATCGCAATAATCACGTTTTGAATGCTGGAGCCGAAAATCGCAACGATGCTGAGCGCCATGATAATCAGTGGGAACGCCATGAAGACATCCATCACGCGCTGAAAGATGAGGTCGGTCTTGCCACCGAAAAATGCGCTGCCTACGCCCAATACAAGCCCGATGGTCGCACCGATAAACGCACAACTGAATCCTACCAGCAGTGCTGTGCGCGCTCCGTAAATGATGCGGGTGAGCACATCGCGACCAAAGTCATCGGTGCCGAGCAGAAATTGGCTACTGGGAGGCGCCAGCATGTGCTCGTAGGAGCTTGCCTCGGGATCGTACGGGGTGATGTGATTGGCGAAGATTGCCATAAAAATAAAGATGATAACCACCACGCCGCCGAGAAACCCCAGCGGTTGACGACGCGCAAACGTCCACAGGCGGCTGAACACGCCTGGTCGCTGGCGCAACTCTTCAGTGGTTGCAGTTGTGTCAGTACTTGTCATTTTTTAGGATCAACTGTAGCGGATACGCGGATCAAACCAGGCGTACATGACGTCAACGACAAAATTGGTAAATACAAAAACCAGCACGATGAGCATCACAATGGCCTGTGTCATCGAGTAGTCTTTACCGGTAACTGAATGGACCAGCAATTGTCCAAGGCCGTTCAGGTTAAACACTTGTTCAGTTACCACCAGCCCGCCCATCAGGAACGCGAACTCGATACCGATCACCGTGATCA
Organism: uncultured Granulosicoccaceae bacterium; assembly: GCA_964573105.1. Lineage (GTDB taxonomy): Bacteria > Pseudomonadota > Gammaproteobacteria > Granulosicoccales > Granulosicoccaceae > CAKZSB01. Next base: position 6,152 of record CAZNIS010000124.1, on the reverse strand, counting down.
CTGGCAGCAGTGCGTTTTTCAGAGCGTGGCGATTGATAATCACCTTGTGCAGCAACCCCTTGGCGCGTGCTGTGCGCACGTAGTCTTCTCGCAGCACTTCCAGCATGGATGATCGCGTCATCCGAGTGGCTACTGCGGAGTAGCGATACCCGGTTGCCAGGGCCGGCCAGATTAGCTGCGACAGATTGTGCAGCGGCGCCTCCCAGATTGGCTTGTAATCCAGCGGCGGAGACCATCGCACACCCCAGATCATGTCGGAGAAATTCATGATGCCAAGCAATATCAAAATGCCCAGCCAGAAGGATGGCACCGCGATACCGGCAATTGATACGGTCCGTACTAGATAGTCGATCCAGCTGTTCTGGTACACCGCCGAGATAGTGCCCAGCGGCAGTGCGATAATGATAGAAATGAAGGTCGCCATCAGCGCCACCTGCAGCGACAACTCAAAGCGTAGCCCGATTTCATGCATCACCGGTTTGCCGGTGTCCATCGAGACTCCAAAATCGAACGTAGCAATGCCTTTTACAAAGGTGCCAAACTGCGAAATCAGGGGTTTGTCCAGGCCCAGTTGCTTCTGACAGATTTCGATCTGCGCGGGATCGTAGTAACCACCCTCGCCGCCCATTTTTAACTCGCAAACATCGCCTGGCACGATGCGCAGGATGATAAAAATCAACGCCGCCGCACCGATCACTGTCGGTATCATCAACAAAAGGCGTTTGAGAATGTATTGCCACATGAGCGTCAGGTCTTGTCTGTTCTAATCATTGCAGGTGTAGTCACTTTGCAGACACGACACAGGCTGCGGGGCAATGCGCCCCGGCAGCCTGCGCCGATTTGGCCGTCCTGTTACTGATCCAGCCAGACCTGATCCAGCTGTTGTCCGAGGTAATGGCTGGGCGCAATTTTCCAGCCTTTCACATAGGAGCGGTGCGGATTGATCTTGTACCACCACAGGGTAATGAGATGGGTGGCCTCTTCATCCAGCGCTCGCTTTTCATAGGCACGCATCAATGTACGCTGATCGGCCTCAGACTCGGTCTGCAGCAGTTCGTCGTACATCTCAACCAGCGTTTCATCGGTTGATCCCGAAAAGTTATTGCCGGCGCCGGGCAGAAACTTCGACACATCGGCGATCGGGTTGATTACCGACTGGCAGTTGAAGTCGACGGAGACGTCAAAGTCCTGTTTCTTGCGCAAAATATCGTAGAAAACCGGCGTCGGATTAACCTGCTGAGTGACCTTCAGGCCGATCTGTTTCCATTGATCTACAAGCCAGGTACCCACGACCTTGTAGGGCTGGTCGACCGCGCGGTTGTTCAGCACGAAGCTGAGATTTTCCTGACCGGCTTCTTTCAGCAGCTTGCGTGCTTCCGCCCGGTTGGCTTCCAGATCAGGTCCGTAACCTGCGATCTGCTCCATCTCCTCTTTGGTTGCTGCCAGCGGGTGACCGGGAAACGCCACACCACCGACCGTTTTCACAATGGCAATGTTAGACAGGTACTTGGAACCTCCCCAGCGATCCAGCGCTAGCGTCAGCGCTCGACGAACGCGAACATCATCAAACGGCGGCTTTTTCTGGTTGGGTGTAGCCAGCAATACGCAGTTCCAGTCGCTTTCCTGCACGGTGATTTTGTCACCCAATGCGTCGACCAGCGCATCTCGCTGTTTGGGTGGAAAGCCACGGAATTCGATCGAGGCACGATCGCCCTCAATCGCCTGCACCCGCGCCGCCATCTTGGGGGCGGCAATGGCTTTGAAACCATCCAGATAGGGTCGACCCTCGTGGTGGTAATCGGCGAATTTCTTGCCAGAAACAAAGGCGCCCGGTTGGTGCTCTTCAAACACAAATGGACCCGATCCGTGAATGTTGGTCTTGTGCCAGGTCAGGCCGTGTTCATCGAGATCTTTTTTGGAGTAGATAAAATTAAAGGGCGATGCCATGGCCGGCATGAACGCACCCGAGGGGAATTTCAGTTTGAATACTACCGTGTGATCATCGGTCGCTTCGAAAGAGTCGACCATGCGATAAAACGCCTTTCGCGATGAGGCGATTCCCTCAGGTGGGAAAATAATCTTTTGGTAGGTCGCGACGACATCGTGCGCGTTTAGCGGCGTGCCATCATGGAATTTGACATCCTTGCGAATCTTGAACGTAAACTCAGTGCCACCGTTCTCGCCTTTGGGCACCTCTCCCTCGCAAACATCGCACTTAAAATCGTTGGTATCAGGTGCATCGGGGTCAACGCGGATCAACAGCGAATAAAACGGTGCGATCGGGTGAATCATGCCAAACGTCGTTTCAACGTGGGCATCGTAGGATGGAATTTTCGAACCCACGACAAAATTCAAAGTGCCACCGGGTTTGGCATGCCCGTCGGCGTGCGCAACCGTGGTCGAGCCCAGTGTCAGCGCAGCGCTGGCCAACAGCGGCAGTGCAAACCTAAGGTTGGTCAATCTCATGGTGCAGTCTTCCTCCTCGTGTTTTTATTAACCGAATCGCGCCTGTTGCGATTCGAGCGAATAACGCCTGGCTGTGTCGCCAGGCCTAAATCTGGCTGCAGGCTACCCAGTGACCGGGTTTGAGCTCCCTGGCCTCTGGTACTTCACGCGCGCAGGATTCAACTGCCAGCGGACAACGCGGATGAAACACACAACCGCTGGGCGGGTTGATTGGGCTGGGAATCTCTCCCTTCACCACTCTAAACTGCCGGTTTTGTTCGATCTCGGGATCTGGCACCGGCACGGCTGACAGCAACGCCTGGGTATAGGGGTGCAGTGGCTGATCGTATAGTTCATCGCATTCAGCCAGCTCCACAATGTTACCCAGATACATGACGGCGACGCGGTGACATAAATGGCGCACGACACTGAGGTCGTGGGCGATGAAAAGATAGGTCAGGTTGAATTCATCACGCAGCTCTTCCAGCAGGTTGATCACCTGCGCCTGAATGGATACATCCAGTGCGGACACGGCTTCATCACAAATAATAAACTCGGGGCGCACGGCCAGTGCCCGCGCTATTCCCACGCGCTGGCGCTGCCCGCCACTCATCTCATGCGGATAGCGATCAGCGAAACGCGGATGCAGGCCACATACCGTGAGCAACTCGGCGACGCGCTTATCGCGTGCGTCGCGATCGGCCTCGATGTTATGCACGTGCATCGGCTCAGCAATGATGTCACCAATTTTCATACGCGGATTCAGCGAGCTGAACGGATCCTGGAAAATCACCTGAATGCGCTTGCGCAACGGGCGCATCTGGACCTTATCCAGTTCGTTGAGGTTCACACCGTCGTAGATGATTTCGCCACCGGTGGGCGTTTCCAGTTGCAGGATGCAGCGACCAGTGGTGGTCTTGCCACACCCCGACTCGCCCACCAGACCAAGCGTTTCACCCTTGCGAATGTCGAAGGTGATTCCGTCAACGGCCTTTACCTGCGCAACGACGCGACTGATAATCGCACCTTCCGTGACCGGAAAGTACATCTGCAGATCACGCACCGACACCAGGACATCGCGCTCGCTGATGTGTGAGCCAAAACCGCCAGTGGCATCCGCTGGATTGGCGTTTTCCATCAGGCGCTCCTCGTTTGGCTGGCGATGGTTATCTTCTCGAAGCAGGCGGCCTGATGCCCCTCGGAGACCGTCTCCAGCACGGGTTGAGACCTCGCACATCGATCGGTAGCAAACCGGCAGCGCGGGCGAAACGAGCAGCCATCATCCAGGCGCGACAAATCCGGCGGCTGACCATCCACCGGATCCAGCTTCGCCTGGCGGGGCCTGTCCATGCGCGGAACTGAATTCAGCAACGCCAGCGTATACGGATGATGAGGCCGATGGTAGATGTCCATCGCCGAGCCACTTTCGATGATCTTGCCGGCATACATTACATTGACCCGATCGGCGTACCGAGCGACTACACCGAGGTTGTGGGTGATGACGATCAACGCCACCCCAAGCTCTGTGGTCAGCCCCTTCATCAACTCGAGAATCTGCGCCTGAATGGTCACATCCAGCGCAGTGGTGGGCTCGTCAGCGATGATCAGCTTGGGCTCGCAGCACAACGCCACCGCGATCATCACACGCTGCCGCATCCCGCCGCTCAAGTGATGCGGATACTGCTTCAAGCGACGTTCGGCATCACCTATCCCCACTTTCTGCAGCAGTTCAAGGGCGCGCGCGCCGGCCTCCTCATCGCTTAGCCCGAGGTGAGTTTGTATGGTTTCCGTTAGTTGCAGACCAATGGTGAGCACCGGGTTGAGCGAGGTCATCGGCTCCTGGAAAACCATCGAAATCTCGCGGCCGCGCACCTGGCGCATCTGCTCTTCGTCGAGACTGGCGAGATCCGTCCCCTTGAACTTGATCTGACCGTCGACGATGCGTCCCGGGGGATCCGGGATAAGCCGTAATATCGACAGCGCGCTGACAGATTTACCGCAGCCCGACTCTCCCACCACGGCAACGGTTTCCCCTTCATCGACGTCGTAGGTGATCCCGTTCACCGCCCTGACAACGCCCGACGATGTGTAGAAGTGCGTATTCAGATTCTGAATTTCGAGTAACTTTCCCACCGAGAGCCAGATTTCCTACGATTAGCTGCCTACATTTGCACACAAATGATCAGCTATTGCAACAGGTTATGCAATGGTTTGTCATCTACCGAGTAATCGCATACGCACCATAGGCGCGCCAAAACACCAGCACAACGACGCCATCCGAGTGCTTGCCATCGATCAAATGGAGCTGCCCGACACTAAATTCACGCCCATCTGTCCTCTGATAGCAGCATTCACGCGCACAGCCCAATCGTGAGATACACAGTCCGGAAGAGATCAGGCCCAAGTCGAAATTGCGGTACTGGAAATGGACCATGTCCACTGGCAGCAGTCGCCGCATCAGAGGACAGACTGCTATGTTGTAACACCACACCACCAAAAACCTCGCCACCCACTACACCCCGAGAAAACCTGATCCGGGCATATCACGCCAATTGAAACAACCGCGCTCTGCTGCCTTGTGCTGGAACAACTCCAAGCATCATCACAGCACTAGTTACACGCTGGGCTGTCATCCCCAAAACACAGACAAGCATCCCCAGTGCGCAAAACACAGAGACAAGCATCCCCAGTGCGCAAAACACAGACAGGCATCCCCAGAGGCCGTCAATCGGCACAAAGGTCCAGTGCGAAGGACAGGCGTGATAAGCAGTACGAGGGACCGGTACGCAAGACCGGCTTAAAACCGTTTCAACGTACAGACATGAGGAACACCGTTAGCACACTAACGGAAGCTCCAAAGTCGGGACGTAGACGCGGTAGAAGGACAGGCTCGCTAGCGATTGCGGTGAATGGACGGAAAAAGGAGGACAGGCAAGTCAGGACCGCACTAGCACCAATGCAAGGACAGGCGTGTTTGGACCTGCTGTGCCGCAACAACATCGCTGAAACGACAGCGAACTTGGTGGTCGGAACAAAGACACTGACATTTGCCGCGAATTTGACCACCAATTCTTGCAGGAACATCGCTACAACACAGCCCCGGAGCCTGGCTCATAATTGTTCAGATCGACACGCTAACGGAACAATGTGGACAACATCACATCGCAATAAAAACTATTCCGGCAGGCTTACGCCAGTAATCAGTTGTACGAAGTATCGATGTGACCAAGCCTCGAAAGCAGCAAATCTCTCTCGACCAAACCCCTTTCTACCATTGCGTTTCGCGCTGTGTACGACGGGCGTTTCTTTGTGGGCTCGACCCGTTCACCGGCAAATGTTATGAACATCGCCGGCAGCAAATTCAGGACGATATGCTACGTCTCGCCTCGGTCTTTTATATCGACATTGCTGCATTCTGCGTGATGTCAAACCACTATCACATCGTACTGCATGTACGCCGCAAGGACGCACTCGACGCCAGTCCGAAATCAATCGTTGAGCGGGCACTGCAGTTAGTATCAGGCAATGAGGTTATAAGCGCTTATCTGAAAGACGAAAATATCGAACCGCACAAGCATGAACAACTCAATACATTCGTTAATACCTGGCGGAATCGATTATTTAATATCAGCTGGTTCATGAAAATACTCAACGAAGGGGTCGCACGCAGGGCTAACCGGGAAGACGAATGCAAGGGCCACTTCTGG
>CAZNIS010000123.1:0-18688 GCA_964573105.1 uncultured Granulosicoccaceae bacterium | reverse complement strand
AATTGACGGCCGGGGATTCGGGCGCGCGTGTCTGGCTGAAGACCGGGCACCTGACAAATATTAATGTACCCTATCAAAAATGAACGCGCCTACCAGCAAATTCATACCTTGACGCAAATTTGACTCAGGACCGGGCAACGTACCGCTGGGCGATAAGCGTATCCGGCCATTTTTCACAATAGCGCTGCAGTTCTCTTCGCATCTCGCAGATGAGAATCAGGCGACTGGTCACCAAATATGCCAGAGCAAAACCAATTGCCACTATTGGCAATTGGAAGAACGACAGGCACAACAGCATGGCGAAGATGACAAGCATAACCGCTAGCATGATGAACAACATAGACGTGCGTTCATAGAAGCCAGGCTTCCATACACGCGCCGACGCCGACGCCAGCCCGGCATCGGATTGACTGCTATGCTCGGCCATCGCAACGCGCAGGCGAATAATCATCGACTGCGACAGACACATCACCAACACCGCGTACACTGCAACTACCGCGTGGCCGTACTGTACGATTGAGGTAGCCACGCCCTGCGGCAATCGGCCCTTGCTCACATCAGACAACTCTGGCAGCGTGGTAAGCATGGTAGAAAACAATACCATCGCGGTCACGAAAACCACACCAATGTCACTATTGGTATCATCCAGTGAATTAATGCGGTGCAATTGCCGACAGGCCGCGTCTGTTTTAGCGCTCTCTTTCTCCGATTGGATCATTGCCACCGCGCACTGCCAGGCATGTTTGTGACGCGACGAAAGCCAGCTACACGCTATTGCCACCAGAATGACGCAGGCGGCCGCCACTACCCCGGCGACACCCACGCCATCCAGTTGAAATAGTCCGGCAACAGTGCAATAGACCGCTATGGAGAGACCAAAGACACCAGATAGGACAGAGAGTAGGAAGAAGCCTGTCGATACGCCCTGCCAATTAAGTTTTCGATCTACGTCGTGCCCGTAGATACGCCAATTGATAATCGCGCCATTGACAACAATGCCGTGTTGACAGCGCGTCATTCCGTGGGCCACCAACAGCGAACTGACCACAACGCCGATGGCGGCCAGAGGTAACGAATGCTCCCAAACCAGCGAAAGACCTTCTGGCGGAGCGTTCTGTGCAGCCATTTTCACGCCCGTAAGAATGAAGGCCGGTACCAGTACATGCAGCGCAACCAGTAACAGACGTCGCAATTCAAAGTTGCGTTGCAGATCGTGCAAGACTTCATCAGTTGCACGGAGATCTGCTTCAGGTAGTTCAGACATTGATTGTTCCAAAATGATCACACCAATTGCCATGAACAAAGCACATTCAATTCTGCTTGTCCATAGTGCATGTGTACCGGTTCATTGGCATGACTGCCACACAAAACGCGAACAACACGGTATAACTCCCCATTTTTGAACTGGACAGAGACAATATCAGGCGGTAAAACTAGCATTGCGCTGTGCGAGCAACGAAGACAAATGGAGTTAGTAGATTAGTGCCGAAGAATACGCCGTACGACGATGACTACAATTCTCTAAAGGATTGGCCACATGCGCTGACTGCGATCGAGGATACCCTTGATCGAGACCTGATCGCCGGACGCGGCGAACAACTCCTGTTTCGCGCACTGAGTACCAATACACTGGTCGCGTTTATCGGCTCGGGCGTATCCGCCGCCTACGGCCGCATGAGCTGGAGTCAACTCAAAAGCAAACAGATCGACGACGTCACCAACGTCGCAGAAAAAATCAATCAGTTGGCCCACGCTTCACTGCGATGGATCGATCATCTACTTGCGCTCACCTGCAACGAAGACACTTCGCTGAATGAGGACGAACAGCGCATTCTCACCAATCACCTGGTGATCAAACGCGACGAAATTGAATATCAGCGCAGCGAAATCAACAACCTCAAGACTACCTTCGACTCGCTCCGACAATCTAAACAGGCTCTGGGCGGGGATATCTATCCGATACAGTTCCAGATAGCCAAACGTCTGATGGATGCGTTGCAGCGCACGGAAACACTTTTTGTTAAACGTAAATCAACGCTTGATCGGCGGCGCGGCGAACCCTTGCTATTGGCGCAGGCGGAAAAATTCCGCAAACAATGCAAGTACGGGTACGTCGCCGATGACGGCGAGAAATACCTTTTGCGCAGCCACCTGAAAAAGGCACTCACTGGACACCGACGAGACGAAATCAAAGCTTACATCCAATTCAAGAAAGCGTTTCGCGCCTACTACCGGGCGATCTGTCGCCGTGGTGCCAATCTACGCTTCAAGGATCATACAAAGTACTTGCTCTACGATGAGTGTGCACACGCCGAGTACATACTCTACACCGGTCTTTCCTACACGGCTGCGGCCGGACGTACCCGTTGGCGACTGGCCCATCGGGAAAAAACTGAAGATCGCACCCTGGCTGATGTCTGGGGCGATATCGAGAATCGGTTTCCTACACTTGACCCCGGCAGGCAGAGCCGGGACATAAAAGGTATCGCCGACTCACCGGATTACTTCGACGTACTCGGCTTCTTCAAGAAAGACCCGGTCAATAACCTGTGCGCTCAAATACGCGAAGACAGCAGGACGCGTAGTGAACCGATCGCCTGGGCCAATATACTCACCCTGATCGAGACGGCGGCCACCGAGGGCCAGACGCCGGCCAATTCGCGCACAATATGGACTCCGACGCGCCGCTTTATTGTCAGCATGCTGCTTGCCCGCATGGACAACCCACTGCAGCACAACGATTTCGTCCAACGCTTTCACAGGCCAGTGAAAAGCACCGATTTCCGCGCTCGCTACTCACTGATCCATGAGGAGATGGATCCGCTTGTCCATTTGTCCCTGGACCTGTCGGTCAAACATTTTCTAACTACCAACTACGATCTGGAAATCGAGCGACTGTTCGCCGATCGTGGCTATGAGATCGTCAAATCGACGCGTGACGCTGGCAACGACGAAAAACGAGGACGCGACGACTTGCTGGGCGGCCGATCCATCGACGCCGCTTTCGAACGCAAGAACACAGCAGATCTGGTCTCGTTTTCATTAAATCTGGAAGGTGCGGACAATAGCGTATTCCATCTCCACGGTCGCGCAACGCACGATTCGGAAATCGTCTTGACCGAACGCGACTACATGGACCTCTATCTGCGCAACGACGAATATCGGGATTCTATCGACGAGTCTATCGATCTCGCATTTTCAGCCAACCCCGTTCTATTTGTGGGTCTTGGCATGAACGAAGACGATGTCCTGCGACCGATGCGACAGTTTGTCAGTGATCAGGAACGGCGCTGGGATCGCACGGCGATCGCATTAATGCCGGCAATCAAATCATCTGCGGCAAGGCGCACCGAAGCCTCTACGCTATATACACGCTATGGCGCGCTGACCATCTACTATGGCGATGCAAATGTCGGTGAGCAACACTTCGAATGGCTGATGATCATCAACGCGTTGTGCAACGCACTGGGCAAATACAACGAGCGAATAAACCAGGCGCTGTGCGAAATACGCCGCTATCACGACCAGCGAAGTCGTCGGGTTGAGCAGCTACAGCAGGCCCACGACGACCCTTACCAATTTCAGGAGCACTTCACCGATAGCTGCGAATTCATCTACCGGCACCTGGTTCAGCACGCACCTGATCGACGTGGAAAGATCGCGCGGCGACGCAACGAATGGTTACAACGACACTGCCCACAGCTGCTCGATGCGGTCAATAGCAATGAGGGCTACAAGCAGGAGTATCGCAAGGACCTGCATCGCTTCGTATCCGCCTTCGACTTTGCCTCTTTTTTGCCGCTAATCGAGCCGCAGGCAATCGGTGCCGACGCCGAACACAAGCCCGATATTCAGTTCGAACTAGGGCTGCTGGACAACCTGCGCGATATCGTACTCGCCACCCGACTCGATACGCGCGCCTTTACTGACTCGCCATCGCGGCTGTCAGCGGAAGATCAACTCGACCTGCTGGATCGATTCGACATAGCTGCGATCAACTCCCTGATACGTGATTGCCGCGCAGTACAAATTGGCATTGAAGGCTGTCTGGCTTCGATTCACACCGCCATTCTCAGCAGTTTCCTGCGCCAGCTAAAGCACCGTCAAAAAAAATGGCTGGACGATTGGCAATATCACCCCAAAACACGTGAGCCACAGTTTGAAATCAAACCGTATCGGTACCGTCGTTGCGAAGCCTGCGATTGCAAATTCAACCCTGATACAGGCGCCAATGCCAGTTGTCAGCGCGCTACCGATATGCTGGCACGGGCGGCCAACCTGCCGGTGCGATACATTCGCCACCACATAGAGAACACCTTCACTCAGCTGGATGACAACTGGCGGGCGGGCAATTCCTATCAGCGCGCGGCCAACAACGCGCCCGGTCACGAACCCGTCTACACAGGCGTGCGGGCCTACGATACTTTTGTCGATTCGCTGTCCCACGCACGGCGCGACGACGAGCTGGCCGAATCAGCCGAGTTCAGGCGACAACGCCGGACCTTTCTGGTAGCCGCACATCGCGGACTGGGCAAGGGAGTATTTCTTTCAGCGCTCGCAAGCGGCACTGGCATCGAGAGTTTTATCAGGGCCTCATGGCATCAGCCTGCTGGCGATCCACGCCTGCCGGTGAGCTATAGATCCGCTATTTTTATCAATTACAGTTTCTCAAGTGAAATCGCATCTACCTGGGACATGCTGATCGATGCGCTATTGCAAACCCTGGCCGAGACCCATTTACAGCAGCAACATCAGATCAGCTCTATTAAGCGCCAGGAACTGGTGCCCCGCGTCTATCACGGCTATCACCTGAGCGATCGCGACACCTACACCACTGAGCCGGACGATTACCCGAACTTCAGAATCCGTATCGGACGCCTGCGGCGCAACCTGGAGCAGCTTACGCGCGCGCAGAAACTGCGTTACCTACTGGAGCAATGGAAGCAATTGCAAGTGGAGACACCGCAGCGAATCCTGATTTGCATGAACGCTCTTGATCTGATGTTTACAGAGAACGGATTGCCAAAGAATGCAGAAATCGCCGAAGTGCTCGACGCGCTTATCTGTGATGAGTTTGCCAATTGCCCGATCGATCTGATTTTCATTGGTGAAGAAGCCAATCTGCCTCGTTTTCTAAAGAATGACCTGAACACAGATGACATCGATACACAGTCTGACTTGCACGGTGTGGACTACAATTCGTTGCACAGTGTCATTACACGTCGGGATATTTCAGTTTACGGCCTGCGACAGGTTGAACAGCGACTGCGCGATTGCGGTCTCACCGCCACGTATTTCAAGCCGGGTGGCGAACACATTGCCGGTACGCTACCAAATACGATCGATACAAGTGGCCGCTACTTGTACTTCTGTCGGGTGATGCAACCTGAAATTTTCCTGATCGACAACTTCGAGATCCTCGCCTCAATTCTGTACCTAGGGCATCTGATCAGCGAGGGTTCGCTGCTTGCAACCGGGGACATTGAGGAACTTAATAACGAATACGCGGAGGTATTTAGAAAGGGCCAGAAAAGCCTGCATCTGGGCAATCGACGCGAGCACCTTGCAAGGCTTGCCAAAATGCTGCAGCGTTACGTCATCAAACTAGGCAAACCGACTCTCTCGGCAACTGATCTTGAGCGTCTGGACAGCGCCGAGCCACTGCAAAAGGCAATCCTTCGCTACCGTTACGATCCACCTGACGCCAGTGCGATCGATGATCCACTGGCGCAACAGATTTTCGATCAAACGTCCTATGACGCCTGGCGCAAGATTCGATCAAAACTGCGTCACAATCGGTTTAGCTTTACCATCCTGCTGGCTGCAGCAGAGCAACTGGCAGTTGAGCAGCCCGGGTTGCTTGAGGCCAAACGCAGGGCGGAGGCTTTTATCGAATCGGTCGAGGCGAACGTCGGTACCGCAAGTGAAGAGCGCCGCGAGGAAGTTGTCGTGCACGATGTACTGGATCTGTACGAACATTTCCATCGCGCCGGTGACCCGGTCCGGGATATCGATCTGCATTTTACTATCCTTCGCCACCTGGCAGTGATGGGCCAGCCTTGCAGCCCGGATGTGTTAGTTCGCGTACCCGAGATTGTGCAGTATTTCGATCGTAACTCGGCCAATCGACGCAGCAGTCGCGAGCAATTCGACCAAACCTTCCCACAGCGTCGCACTGGCGAACTAAAACAGGCACTGGATCAACTTGAGCGATGCGGCCTGGTTTTCAAGCTCACTGCTCATCCTTTGCTGTCGCGACTGGATGAACACCGGCAGTCAGCCGAGGGTGAGAAGTTCTACAAAAAAGGAGACACCCCGACCAGTGACCTGCATCGCTATTCCCTGCATCGACTTATCCATCGCCATGTGGTACGAAAAATGGGCGGTTCACTCAAAGAATTCGTGTCAACCAATAGTTTCGCTGCCACCCTCTACGCTTCAATGCCGAGCGAGCTTCCACGACCGACCCCTGCGACCTATCGCTTTCTGCGTCAACTGGTCAGTTCTCTGAGCGGATATCCCGACCGCTACATGCTTGGCGATCCATCAGAACCCTGGCACTTCAAGACCGCACAACCGCACACCCGGGTGCAGGCCTTGCGCAGTGCTCTGGGTATTCTTCGCTCTACTTTTTCGGTAGCTGTCGTTTCACGCTTCGAGGAGTACAAGAGCGTTGGTGATAAGTGGCTGCAGCGCGCCGGCTACTTCGAAGAGCACCGGGTGCAGGTCCGCTGGCTGATCAAACAGGCATCCATGCTCGATGGCACGCTATGCGAGGCAAGGCCCGGCATCACCGACCCCGACTCACAGCGCACAGTCGAAATGGGTGAGCTAAACGCCTTTTATCGCGACGAGATCATCTGGCTGTACAACGAGTGTGGCGTGATTTGCCTGGTGCAGGGCAACCTGCTTGACGCAGTAGGGCTATTCCGTCACGCCATTCTACGCAACAGGGAAATCGAAGGTTTTGGCGAAGCCGGCGCCCAGCATTGCAGAATCAGCCTGAATCTCGCTGTGGTTCAAATTGAACGCGGGCGATTATCTGCTGCCATCAATCGCCTGGACCCCATATTTTAATTTTTCGTGGAAGTCAGAGATCTACACGCGATGGCAACCGGTTACCGCGCTCTGATCCACCATCTACAGGGGGAGAGTGACTTGGCCCAGAAGGGCTATCAGGAAGCCTTGACAGTGTTGCGCACGCAACGTGACAGCCGAGCAGCATCGATTTTCTGCCGCCACTTCGGGGATCTCTATCGTCTGTTGAAAAAGCCGGAGCTGTCAGCTCAACTGCTGGACGAGGCCACGGCGCTGGCAGAGAGTGGCGGCCACGAGGATCTGCACAAGAAAGCACAGCTATCAAGAATTCGTTTTGAAATCGTTCAGGACAAACACGGTTCGGTGCGTGAGCATCTGCACCACCTGCGGCAGATTGAAAGTTACGCCGAAACCATGGATATGCCCACGCTGTTTTGCGAGGCTACCCATATTCACGCCGAGCTGTTGCTCAACCAGGGCGAGACAACGCTTGCGGGAAAATTGCTGCAGAAAGTGATTGCCACCGCCAAGCGCAACGGTATGGAACTACGTGTCACATCAGCGCTGACACTCTATGGCCGCGTCATGCTGAGTCGCAACCAGCCCGAGACCGGTCGAAAACTGCTGCTTACCGCCCTTGACATGACCAAGAGGCTGGGCATTCAGGTAGAGATCGATCGCATCGAACGCAGTCTGGTGTCCTTTCAATCGAACAGTTTTTATTGACAGCGGCGCCCGCCGCCAGAAGCCAAAACGCAGTCAAACGGAGGAGATGCTGTGTCCTGCAAAATTCAGTGTAAGAAATTTCGCCACAAGCCCAAAAGCTATAAGTTCAAGGTAAAGTTCAAAGTACCCAAAAACCCGGATAGGCCAACTCTATTTGGCCCCGAACAGCTTGCCCGGTTTCTCGAAAGTCTGCAGATTCTCTACAACCATGCATGTGAAAAGTTTGACGTGATGCCCCACCAGTTGCGAATCGAGGCAATTGGCTTCCCGAAACACACCTTGAAATTTCGCGGTTTGAAAGACCCTGCTCGCGCGGTGGCTAATGCGCTTGAGGCTGCGCCAGATGTCATCGCCGCTGTTGCCACCGATGAGTTCAACAGCAAAGACGCAGGATCGACACATGCAACTCACAGCGATCACCAACATCTGGACGCACTAAAGAAAATCATCACCGACCTGGAAAAGATTAAACGCTCAAACTGGAAAACGTATATCCAATACGCACTGGGATCTGAACTGGGGGCCCACGTCAGCTTGAAGAAACACATCAGGGTGACTCGGCAATAGATCTACATCAAGCCAGCCGCTTCAGCGAGCGCTGTCGAAATGGGGCGTTTAAAGCGTGACAAGCTGAATCGCTTTAGATTCAGCCCGTCCGCTTTACAACAAAGGGCAAACTGTTATCGCGGTATTGGATAACGAACGTGGCTACGCGCCCACGATTATCCCCTCCCCTTAGGGACCACCTCGTAGCCCGGCTCTTCGGGTTCATCGTCAAGCATTTCGGCCGGAAAACCTGGCGCCTGTATCTTGAGTCCCGTCGCGTCTTCGAGTCTGCGAATGATATTTGGTGACCACTCCCGGGAACCGTAACGCGCCTCGCCATCCTTGAATATATCGATCATCAACGGGCTCATCTCCAGCGGCACGTTGTGCCGATCGGCGATCGCCTGAAACAATCCAATGTCTTTGCTGACGAGATCCATGGTGAATGAAATATCGCGCGAGCCGTTGAGGATGACCTGGCTTTCGGTCTCGTGGACAAAGGAATTGCCTGAGGAGATTCTGATCGCCTCCCAGGCCGTGTTTAAATCCATACCTGCTGCCTTGGAGGTTACCAGCGCCTCGCAACACGAGATCAGATTGGCGGTAGCAAGATAGTTGGTCACCACTTTGAGAATCGACGCCGAGCCCAGTTCACCCGTGTGCAGCAAGCGCCGGCCCATGCACTTGAGTAACGGCATGATACGCTCGAAGGTAGCTCGATCGCAGCCTGCAAATATAGCGATATTGCCAGTATCTGCCCGGTGGCAGCCGCCGGATACCGGACAGTCCACTGCAGCGGCACCTTTTTCGGCCACCAGTGCCCCCAGACGCTTGACCTCGGCCTCATCGGTAGTCGACATCTCCATCCAGATCTGCCCCTCACTCAAACCGGATAAAATACCGTCGTCGCCCTCCATCACGGCGGCCGATGCAGCCGGTGATGGCAGGCAGGTGATAATGGCATCGCAATTGGCCGCCATTTCAGCCGGGCTGTCTGCCCATTTGGCCCCCTTGTCCAGGAATGGTTGAGCCAGTGATTTGTCCAGTTCGCGAACGGTCAGATCGACACCGTTGCGAAGCAGGCTGCCGGCCAGCTTAGCACCAACATTGCCCAGACCAATGAACCCTGTTTTCATGATGTCACCCGAAATTTTGAACGCCGAAGCTTGGCTGCTTTGCGGACCCGACACTTACCCCATGCCGACAGCATATCGCCAACTGCGACGCGTCTATCCTGTCAGCAACTTTCCGCTTGCTAAAGCGACAGCGGCCTGCACCGGCTCGTTGACTGGTACGCCGATTGTCACGCTACCTGACGCAAGCCGCCTGCCGGCTTGAGCTTGCCTGCAATCGTGTGCGGAAAATGTGGGCGAGTGTCGCGAGGCCACGCTCTGCCTGCTCGGCCGTGGCGTGACTGAAGTTCAGGCGAAATGCCCCGCGCCCCGATCGCGGATCAGCATAGAATGGCTCGCCTGGCATAAAGGCGACGCCCTGCTGCACGGCCAGCGGCAACAGTGGCCGCGTGTCCAGGGACGGTGTGTCTTTCAGCGTCAGCCAGAAAAACAAACCACCCACCGGCAACTGCCACTCGGCAATGTCACCAAAGTACTGATCCAGCAATGAGTGAAAGTGATCGCGTTTGTCACGGTAGTGATCGACTCGCTGTGCCAGCGCCGAAGTGGCGTCAGGCCGATTCAACAGAGTCTGTGCAATATGCTGGCAGACCCGATTGGTATGTAAATCCGCTGCCTGCTTGGCACGCACCAGTAAGGGAAACAACGATTCGGATGCCGTGAGATACCCCAGACGCAATCCGGGTGCCAGCGACTTGGAAAACGAGGATTGATAGACCCAGTCAGCTGACTTTAGCAGGCTGCACACGGGTGTGCGATCACACTCGTCATAGACCAGATCGCGGTAGGGATCGTCTTCAAACAGTACCGCATCGGTCGCATCTGCGGAGCTGGCAAGGGCGCGGCGCTGCTCGATACCATAACAGTGACCGGAGGGATTCTGGAACGTGGGAATGGTGTACACCAGCGATAGATCGGGCAATGCCTGCATAGCCGCGACAGCGTCCGGTGAAAAGGTGTGATAGCTCGCGCCAAAGAGTGAAAACACTTGCAGGGCTGCCAGATAAGTCGGTGATTCGACCGCCACGCCAGTGCCTTCGTCTATCAACAGCTTTGCCACCAGATCGATGCCTTGTTGTGAGCCTGACAACACCAGCACGCGATCTGCGGTGGTGTCGATACCGCGTTCTGTTAGCTGCATGGCAATCAATTCACGCAGCCCGGCATCCCCTTCACTGGCGCCATACTGCAACTGTGTGGCCGGCACATCGAGCTCATTCAGACTCGGAAAGCTTGCCGATGACGGCAATCCACCGGCGAACGAGACCATACCAGGCCGTTCGATCACATCCAGAATCTCGCGAATTGGCGATGGGGTCAGCCGCTCTACTCTGCTCGACAGTTTGACCATGGATTCATCCTCGCTGCAATGAGTCAACAATATTGACTAATTGACAGTCTGGGAGACAACTTCCATTATGTCAATATGGTTGACAGAAAAAGAGAAGACGAACTGCGCGAGGCGATTGAGTTGTTATATTTTTCCTATCGCGCCTTCACCGCCGGGCCGGATCGCATCTTACAAAAGCGTGGCCTTGGGCGTGTGCATCACCGGATCTTGTACTTCATCAGCCGCAATCCAGGGCTGTCCGTCAACGAATTACTCGAGGTGCTGCAGATCAGCAAACAGGCTCTCAACACACCACTGCGGCAACTGGCGAGCATGAAGCTGGTCGACAATTCGCGTGCACCGCACGATGCCAGAGTGCGCGAACTACGACTGACCACAGAGGGGAAAAAACTGGAAGCGCGACTCAGCGGCACTCAGATGTTGCATCTGGAAGAAGTGTTTGCAGCTGCAGGCCCGAAGGCCGAGCGCGGCTGGCGCGACATCATGCAGCGGCTCTCGGTTGACTAATAGCGCAGGACTCGATTGCTGCCTCGCACCGTATCGCCACGCCACAGCTTGAACTCATACACCACGTCGCCCGCCGCATTGACCTCGGTGGCTGATGGTCCGGTGGTGTTGCCACCCCAGCCGATCAGTGTGTTGCCATTCGGCAGGCGCTGCGCGGAACCACCGGTTCGGGCGTATACGCCTGACTGCTGATAAGACCAGACCAGCGTGGCCGTTTTGTCCTGCTCGTTCAAGCGATACTCGACTGCGCGACTGATCTGTTCTCGCGCCGGGTAGTCGGGCGGACAGAAGATGCCGTTGTCGAAAAAAAGTATATGGCCATTGGCCAGTCGAGTGACATGATGTTGCCCGCAGGGACCGCCCAGCGGATCATCGATGGTGAATTCGTTCGAGACTCCACCGAGCTTCCAGATTACCTCGCCGGTATCGCGATTTATTTTCACGATCTGGCTGGTGCCCCGCAGCGAGGCGAGGAAATGTCCATCTGTATCGACGAATACCGAATTGATATGCGCATACTCTACCCGATTGTTGTGCAGCACATCGTCGAGCGGGATTACACCCCAGCTGTTCCACCGAAACACCTCTTCACCCGTCTGACTGTCAACCTCCTGGATCACCGAGTCTGCGTAGGGTGTGCTGTCGCGAACAGTCGGTTCGTAAGCCAGGAAGACAGTGTTTCCGTTTTCACGAATGAGGAAATCGTGACTATCGGTATGCTGAAGTGGTGGTGCAGTCTGTAGCCTTGCTATTTCCTGCAGATTTTCATCCAATATGACGCGATCATGTGTCTCCAGCCCAAACTCATTGACAAAGCGATCGGCAAACGAGCTATAGCCATTGCTATGTCGCATGAAAGTACCCGTGCGCAACGGCGCCTGGTACACGTACGACGGCACGCCGTAGTCATCAACCCTGATAGAGAACGATGGCTCGCCGACCGCACTGAGATATAAATCGCCCGATGCGGTGTCGCCCAGACGAGTGGTGACTTCAAATCTGGGATAATCGACCGGCACTGGCACCAGTTCTATCAACTGCTGCTGCACACCCTGCTGCACTTCAAGTGCCAGCGTCTGACCATCCGCCGGCATCGTAAGTGTTGCCAACTCAGCACTGGCTACCACTGAACCGCCAATGAGAATGTCGGCCGTCGGGTCAGCGGTGGTCACACTGATGGACAACGCAGTGGTCGTACCGTCGGGGATCAGACTATAGCGCTCTATCGAGCGGCTGTAGGCTGGTACCATGCGCGCACCGCCGATGTCGATCGACTCGACCAGTTCCGTATCGAGCAGTTCCGTATCGATTTGCCGCTCACTCCCACTGCCACCACAGGCAGAGAGCGCCGACAGCAACAGCGCGCCGGCAAGTAGGCGAGCGACATCAGAACTCAACCCTGAATCCCCCCTTCAGCCAATGCCGGGTAATCGTGTCGTGCCCGGCCTGCCCCTCATAGTAGAGATAGGCACTTCGGCCATTGGCAAACACTGCCGAGCCCCCCAATCCATAGTTGACCACCAGCGATTCATTGTCATCGGCATTGACCGTGAATGGTGTGCTGGTTGGATCGTACTGAAAAGTTGCGGTGATTCCGTCCGGGCGTTTCTGCGCCTCGTACTGTGCCTCGATTCGCAGTTGCGGAATGAACACGCCACGGCTGGAGCTGAAAGTTTTTTGCACCTGGCCACCCAGTGCAAGCCGTGTCGAACGCACATCGTGCTCCTGTACATCGAGCAGATAACCTTCCCCGATATTCTCCGGATTGACGACGCGCTCGCGATAGCCCTCCACCGTCGCATTACTCAGTGACAATCGGCCATAGGGGCCAAACTCCACGCCATTGCCGCTGTACTCGAGGCCGGCGCTCAGTGTCAGCGATGTCGATAGCGCACTGACATCCCCATCGGCAAATTGCTCGGCTACCGTATCCTGCAACAGGCTGCCATCTTCGGGATCGACCAGATTCAGATTGATACGCCGGCGGATGTCGAAAGAATTGCGACCGATCTCCAGCACACCATCGACATACCCACGGTTGATTTTGTACCAGGTGCCAAAGAATGTCAGGTAGGTGCCATCCAGCGTGTTGTAGCCGGAATCACTGACAAACTCACTTTCGTGATTGGTATGACCCAGCGCACCACCGACGACTATATCGTCACGCAGGCGATAGTCGACACCTGCTGTAAGTCCGCGGGTATCGAATTTCTGACCAATTTCATTTTCCGTGCTGCGTGCGCGACCAACAGAAAACGCACCATTGGCAAAAAAGCCCCAGTTAGTGATCAGATCATCGTTCGAGGCACCGCCACCTGACAATTCATCTACGGCTGCGGCAATGATTCCACCCGGCAGTTGTTCGCCAAAAAGTTTCAGTCCCAACCCGGACAAATCCACATCGCCACCGGTCTGACCGCTTCGTATCGCATTCAGGCGCTGATAGATATTAGTGACCTGCAGATCGGCCATCTCAATTGTCGCATCACCCAGTGTGAACACTTCCTCCGGTGCCAGTGCCTGCAGCGAGGTCGCGATCTCGGGCTCATCTTCATCTTCAAGATCGCACAACTCAAACAACTGCCGCGCGGGGCTTGGCAATTCGTCGCCAATCGGCGGCGCCGGCTCTGGTGCCTCACCGGCGATGAAGGCGTCGCAGAGGAAGTCGATCGTGCGCGCGACACTGGCCTGATTGGGTGTCAGAGCCTCTGCTACCTGCAAACCGGCAGCAAAGCGAAAGATGACGTCACCATCGGACGCGGCCAGTTGTGGTGCCGCATTCTGAATCTGCCGCTTGGCGACCGGTAAATTCGCGACCGGTGTAGCCCGCACGGCGCTGAAACCGCGGCGCAGCAATCGCACCCGCACTGTGGCGATCCCGTTTTCATCCGAGAGTGTGACTGCATCGGTACCGAGCGAGCTTCCATCCGGGGCCAGCAACTCTGCAACCTGCTGTACCGGGAATCGCGGGTCAGACAACACTGACCAACTGATCTGGGCACTTGGCACAAGTGCTGTGCGATCACTGGTCAGTACGCGAACCTGCAACGCTTCCAATTCAACTGGCGGTGTCGCCTGCTGATCGAGATTGGCCTCGGTTACCGCCTCCAGCCAGTAGGTGGGCTGCACGTCATCGCCGAGCAGAATGTTGGTTTCATTGTCGCTAATGCGCACAACCAGATTGCCGTCCGGTTGCTGGATCAGCGTATTCGAAGGCGCAGGCACAATGCCCGGCCAGCTCACTTGCGCACGTTCAAGACGCACGGTTAGCAACTCGGGTTGCGTACCTTCAAAGAAGTTATCGTCCAGTACGTTAAAGGCGACAAAGCGATCTCCGCCTTCACCCTGGCCCCATTGCAGAGTACCGGCCACACCATCGTGGTCGGAGACTGACGCCGTGTCACCAACAGCGCCAAACGCAAACTGCATGGTTAATAAACCCTGCAAACCACCACCGCGCGTCACACGCAGCCGCACCTGGCTGTCCTCACCCTCGCTCACATCGAGCGCGGGGTCTGCGCCGGTGCTGATCACCTCTCCAGCCTCATTCACCAATGCGTAACTCAACAACACCGGTGTGTTGGCGCTGCTGTCATCCAGAATAGTGACGGTCGAGGGATCATCCAGCAGGACATTGTCACCACTAACCAGCACCAGCGATACGTCGAATTGCTCATTGCCCTCAATGATGTCGTCGGAGGCGACGGGCACAAAAAACGACTTGTCGCCAGTCTCGTCTGCCGCCCAGGTGAGCGTACCGGTGGTGGCTGTGTAGTCGACGCCGGCCTGCGCGGTTAAATCGCCTGTTTGATAACGCACCGCGACGGGACCACCGGCAGATTCAGCTTCTGCAACCCGACTGACCACCACGGTCACACCACGAACTTCGCTGTCCCCAAGCGACAGATCTTCACTGAATCGGTAGTCGTTATCCGAGAACCGGATGCGGCTCGCACCCGGGTCATCGTCAATGGTGATCTGCGTGCTGGCAGAACTGCCGATTTGCGCGCCGCTGCTCGATATCAGTTCTATGGTGAAATCTTCTGCGGTTTCAAACTCGCCATCGCGGTTGATCCCAATCAATATACTTCGCGTTTCACCAGCACTGCCATCCGGCCAGTTGAGCGTGCCGATCAAGAGCCCGTTACCCGCGTCGTCGGTGGTTGTCATCGGCAGTATCACCGAGTAATCTCCCGCCCCGTCGACAACACGGGTGGCACTGCCGGGCACTACCCGGAATTGAACCGATACATCGCCAAAGCCATTGCCAGCGCGCCGCACCGGCACGGCGAGCTGCCCGTTTTGCTCTGACGTGACAAACGACGTACTGACAAACTCCAGTTGATCAGGTGTGGTGACGTCGAGGATGTCGATCGTTGCAGTATCGAGTGTTATCTCGACACCTGCAGTGGCATTTTCAAGCATCACCGAAAAGCTGCCGCTCTGCGTATCCGGATCGTCGATCAATTGCAGCGTGATAGTTTGTTCAGCGTTTCCGACCGGGAAGTCCAGCGTGCCGCTCGCGGCGACATATTGCAGCCCCGGCTGTGCAGAGCCACCCACGGTGGTAAAATCGACACTGACGGCCTGATTTAGTGGCTGCTCGCGCCTGACGACAATCTGTAGCGAGCCAGCATTCTCATTGACGCTAAGGCTGCTTTGCGCAAACGCCAGCGCACCGGATTGTGCGGGATCGACAATCGTGAAGTTCGCAAGCGAGGTGCCGGCAAGCTCGACCGCGTTGGCTGGAGCCGCCTCGCACAACACGATACTCAACTGCTCATCGGCCTCACCAGGTTCATCATCGTCGATCAGGCTGATCTCAATCACTTGACTGTCGGTATCTCCCTCAGCCCAGTTCAAAACGCCACTGCGCCCGACCGAAGACGTGTAATCATCTCCAAACGTGGCATCGCTTTGCGCATCGACGTCACAGTCTTGCGCACTGACTGACGCACCGATCAAATAACGAACCGACGCCGCCCCGGCGAAGATGCCGGCTCCGCCGGTACGACCGACATTAACGCTGATGGTCTCGCCCTCAGTGAAAACGCCACCACTGGTAGCAAGCGAAATCACACTGGGTTGCGTCTGGTCGCGAATGACGATGTCTGCCTGAGCCGGTGAGCCAAGGCCATCGGCAAGTGGTTGTTCGGTACCATCGGCGGACAATAACCGCGGATTAAGCAACCGCAGACTCAGTGTTTCATCGGGATCCGGCACTGCGTCAGCAATCAGATCAATTTCGATCGCGGCAGTATCGGAATCTTCAAAACGCAGGGTGCGCGCGTCACTGGTGAACGCGAAGTCGACACCGTTACCTGTAGCGCTGGCACCAGGCAGCACCTCAAAGTCGACCAGCAGCACACCACCCTCGGCGCCTACGCGTTGCACTTCGATGCGCTGATTGCCATCCGCTTCGTTAAAGGCCATATCCTGCATTGCAAACCTTACCTGGCCGGGGCTTAGCGCCTGCAGCGTGAACGTCTGTGTATTTGGCGTACCCAGTACATTGCTATCGGCTGCCCCGTCGAACAACGGATCAGTCAGTCGCACGATTAGTTGCCGATCACTGAGCGCGACAGGTGTCAGCCAATCGATGCGCAACGACCGACCGGTACTGTCGCCATCCGACCAGTTGAGCGTTCTGTCTCCGATTAACTGGTAGTCGACGCCCTCCACCGCTGAGCCATCCATCTCAACGGTAACCTGCAGTTCGCCACGCTCACCGGCACTGCGGATCACCAGCAATTCAGTTGTGCTGGTAGCCGCCGTAATGGTGCCACTCTGTTCAGAGGAGAAAACAATCTTGCCGACGGGCGCAAGCGCAACTACGTCGGCTGCAAACTCAACCGAGGTCGAGCGCTGTTGAATGCCGTCAAAGTAGTTGATCGCCAGAGTGTCGGACACCGCCCCCTGCAAACTTGAGCCCGGCGTGATCTGCGCAGTCAGAAAACACTGCAATGTATCTCCTGATGCAATCGGACCAAGTGGCTGACCCACGCAGGACTGACCAAGCGCGGAACCGCTGACGTCAATCAGGCCAGTCAAGGTACTGCCAGCCAGGGTGATGTCACCGGCAGCAAAGGCTGGCACCGAGGCCGAGCCCGATACGTTTTCGATGCTAAGTTGAAATTCAACCGAGCTCGTCACACCGGCATCAACAGGCTCAGGAAACGTCAGGCGCGTGGCAATCAATTCGGCAGGGAGCGTATCGTCATCCTGAATTGTCACCGTCGACTGCGTAGCGCCCTGCAGGATGTCCGCGCCAGCAGCGTCGATATCTGTGATCACCACATCGAAAGTTTCATCGAGTTCAGCAGTTGTATCACCGTTGATGTCTACGCTGAAATCGGCCCGCACTAGCCCGGCGGCAATTGAAATCTGACGATCAACGATACCGGTAAAGTCGCTACCGGCTACCGCCCCGCTGACACCAATGCCATTGACCGTGGCTACGGTGACCACGATCGCCTGATCAGCCGGCGCATCCAGTTGAATAGAAAAGTCTGCCGTATTACCTGCGCCACTGCCTCCCTCTGCTACCGTTGCCTGACTGGCAAACAGATTGACAGTCACAGTCGGCCGCGCCAGGACCTCAACCAGCAGCGAGCGACTTAGTACCTGTTCAGCAGCGCTCACTTCAATCGCTACCGAATTGCTGCCGCTGACAGCAGGGGTGAACGTCGCTTCAATCTCGCAACTGGCTTGGGGTGCCAGGTTCACAGGGCAACGATTGTCGATATCGAAGCTTTCCGGTGCTTGTGTTTGCGCCAGCGCAAACTGGGCTGTGACTGCTAGATCGGTCGTGGCGGTACCGCCATTGTTCGTCACCGTCCAGATCACCGAGCCAGGCTCACCGATGTCAACGGTGCGCTGCTGGTTCTCCACCGGACTAACACTCAACAGAGCGGGTTCCGCATTCGCCGTGGCATTGACCTGACGCAAAATATCCGCGCCTTGGTCGTAGCTGACAATTAGCGGCGCACTCACGGCACCTGCCGTGTCAGGCGCGAACGCTACCGTCACAACGCAGTTTTCTCCGGCCGCCAACGTCGATGGACAATCGCCGACCTCTGCCGTCAGGGGGGATTCGAACTGGCTGATGTCGATTATCAGACCAGTGATTGCGGCAACAGTCGACGGATTAGAGATCGTAAAACTACCACTGGCTGTTTCGCCGACTGTAGCCGATAGATTTAGTTCGGGCTCCGGGCTGACCAATAGCTGCACATCGTCGTCCAGTATCGTAATACTGATCTCATTACTGGTCGCTGCACCCAGCAGCGGTTGTTTGCTGCCTGGTTTCAAACCCGATCGTTTAGCTGTCGATATCGTCGCACTAGGCGCACCCAACACAACCGACAACGTTTCGTTGAGCTCCGAC
>CAZNIS010000122.1:5075-19006 GCA_964573105.1 uncultured Granulosicoccaceae bacterium | reverse complement strand
CGCCGCCGGACGGACGCAACCGGCACGTCGGGCTGTCGCAATTTCTGGTGGATCTGAGCTTGCCGGGCATTACGATCAGCGGTATCGAAGACATGGCCGGTGGTCGCCACTTTAACGAAACGCTATTCGAGGATGTGGTGTTGTCGACCGACAGTCTGCTCGGTGACGAGGGACAGGGCTGGTCGCAGGTTACTAGAGAACTTGCGATGGAGCGTTCGGGGCCCGAGCGATTTCTAACCACTTTTGTGTTGATCGAGCAGGCGTTGGCCGCCATCGGTTCTGATCCGGATTTTCAGAGCGCCGCTGTGCTTGGCAGGCTGTACGCCCACCTGCGATCGCTGCGCCGAATGTCGCGCGGGATTGCGCGCTTGATTCAGCAGGGTGAATCGCCCGAGACCGAAGCGGCACTGGTCAAGCAACTGGGCAATCAGTTCGAGAAAGATGTCATCAGCGGTGTGCGAAAGTTGTTGTCGGCGATACCGCAGCGCGACTGGCCTGATGGTCTGCAGGCACTGCTGGAGGCCGCGGTGTTGCGCCAACCATCGGCCACACTGCGCGGGGGCACCACAGAAATCATGCGTGGCATCATCGCGCGCCAGTTGGGGGTTCGATGATGGACGATCTAATCGCACAAACCGCTGAGCGCATCTTTGCCGATCACAGTGGCGAGCCGCAGAAGCTTTGGCAGGCACTGGTCGACAATGGTCTGGTCAGTGGCTGGACACACACACCAGATTTTGCGACTGATCTGTCTCTCGTTGACGGCTTTGGGCTGATGCGAATCGCTGCCGCATCCGACACTGCGGTACCTTTTTCTCAAACCCTGCTGGCCTCGTGGGTGTTGGGACGTTGTGGTATCGCAGCACCAACCGGGCAGGGCGCGATTGTGCCTTGCGATGATAATCTGTCTACCGTTGATGCGATCAGCGCAACAATTAAAGGCGTCGAATTTGGCGCACAGCTCGATTGGCTGGCGTGCCACACCGGTGATCAACTGGTATTACTGCCAGCGCCTGCGCAGGCCAGTGCAGTCAACGCACTGGCCGACGATACGCGCGCCAATCTGGACTATCAGAACGTGGCGGAAATGGCGCGAAGCACCGCACCCGGCTGGCTTGATCGCGATGCACTGGAATTGCTGCTGGCGCTGATGCGCTCGGCGCAGTTGTGTGGCGCGATGGAGGCGGCGCTGGATATTGCGATCGACTTTACTGCACAGCGCGAACAGTTTGGCCGCAGTCTGGCCAAGTTTCAGGCCATACAACATATGCTCTCGGAGATGGCGGGCGAACTCTCGGCATCGATTGCGGCGCTGGATGCGGCGGCTGAACTGGTCGGCGAACAGGGCGCGGATCTACTATCGGTGGCCTCTGCCAAAGCGCGCGCCTCGGAGGCGGCCAGTATCGTCGGTGCGCACGCCCATCAGGTGCACGGGGCGATTGGATACACCCGCGAGTATGCGCTGGCGCACTGGACCAGCCGGCTGTGGCGCTGGCGCGACGACTGCGGCGATGAGACGTTCTGGGCGGCGAAGATCGGCAACTGCATCGCTGCCAGTCAGGCGTCGTTGGGTGAAATCGTCTTTGGCCGGACTCAGGCCTGAATCAACCACTGGTAATCAACACATGAGCGACCCGGTACTCTACGAACAGCAGGGCAGAATCGTTACGCTTACGATGAATCGCCCCGATACGCGCAACGCCCTGTCGGCCGACCTGGTCGAGGGCATCGTCGCGGCACTCGAGCGCGCCAATGCCGACAGCGGCGTGAGTTGTGTCATTATCACGGGCGCTGGCAAGGGATTTTCCTCGGGTGGCAATCTGCCTGAAATCAAGGCGATGACGACCACCGATAACATGTCTGAAGAAGAGATCGTGCGCTGGTATGAGGACGGCATTCAGACCATTCCCAAAACCATGAACCGCATCGACGTGATCACCATCGCCGCCGTGCACGGGCACGCGATCGGTGCCGGCTGTGATCTGGCCACCATGTGTGATTTGCGCATCGCCGCCGACAACGCCAATTTTGCCGAAAGCTTTTTGCGCGTAGGCATCATCCCTGGCGACGGCGGCGCCTGGTTCCTGCCGCGCGTGATTGGCATGGCGCGGGCCAAGGAGATGCTCTTTACCGCCGCCGGTATCGACGCTAAAAAAGCCCTCGACTGGGGGCTGGTGCGCGAGGTGGTGGCGGTTGATGAACTGCTGCCCACCGCGATGAAACTGGCCGAAGAAGTCGCCGGTCTGCCGCCACAGGCGCTGCGTCAGGCCAAGCAACTGATCCGCAATGCTGCGACCCAAACGCTGGAAGAAAATCTCTCGGATGCCGCACGCATGCAGGCGCGCCTGCAACAGCTCGACGATCACCACGAGGCGATTGACGCGATTATCGAGAAGCGCAAGCCGTCGTTTAGTGGTAGCTGACTCTCACCGCTACACTACTAGTACTGCGATACTCGAAAGCGGGTGGCTAAACTCGATTTGCGGCGCTCGCGAGCGGTTGCAGAACGAGTGGAAATTTCTGTTCACGTGGTAATAGTTGCCCGTTACTTTGCAGCGCTAGACTTTCGACATTGCAAGCTAGGCACCCACGCAGCAGGGAGTCCACCATGGCGATCGCGGCCCGACAGTGCCGTTTTATCTATTATTTTCGTTTTGCGTGAGTGACTATCCGACTCAAGTTATGGTAAATCGCTTTCGCTACTATGGATTCTCGTCACGCAGATCTCAGCCGCCCAAGCACCTGATCGATGACACTCGATGGCGGCAGTTCGTTTCATTTGTGACACGAATTGTCCAACAAGTGCGGGATTGGGTCCGGGCTGCATTTGATTGAGCGCATTGGGTGCTTTGGCAGCGGAAAAACTGGATTCAGACCATCCCGTAGGCGTCTAAGTACGTTGATGTACGGCGCAATGGTTGAGACGATGTGGCTCTGTCTGTTCGGGCATCGATCAACTGATCGATGATCTTGAATGCTAAGCTAAATCAGCGGTAAAGGGTAGTCGTTGTGGCGGCGGTATGCTGGCACAACAGAATGCTATGTGCAAATGTGTGGAAAGAGTTAAATCTAGAGGCTAAAAAAGCAAGTCTATGAGATCCTCCTCTTCATCAGGCGAAGCCCGTGTTGTGAGCTGGCGTACCGTATTCGGTTGTGATCTTCGCACACTGGCAACTGCTCGTGTTTGTATTGCACTACTACTGTTAGTCGATTTGTTTCAACGATCTCGGTTTCTAATCGAACACTATACCGATAGTGGAATCATCAGTCGCACCTTCGCGACGAAATATCAAACCGATTGGTTTTTTTCATTGCATTTCCTGTCTGGTGAGGCTTTTTTTCAAGGCTTTTTGTTTGCGCTGGCTGTGATAGCAGCGCTGGCGCTCTTGATTGGTTATCGTACGCGCTTGGCTACGGTGGCAAGCTGGCTTCTTCTTGTGTCTTTACTTAACAGAAATTTGTATGTCATACAGGCGGGCGACATTCTGCTTGCCTTGTTGCTTCTCTGGTGTATTTTTTTACCGGTTGGCGCTCGATACTCCGTTGATTCAGCGTTAAATCCAGAGCCCCCTGCTGAGAACCGCTATTTTTCTATGGCGACAGCGGGCATATTGATTCAATGTATGTGTGTGTACTTTTTTACGGCGCTGTTAAAATCTGATCCGGTGTGGATGCCGCAGGGTCTAGGCCCCTATTTTGCGCTGCAGCTGGATACTTTTGTCACGCCCTTTGGCGAGTGGCTCCGGCAATACTTCATCGTTGTCCAAGCAGCCAGCTATTTCGTGTGGATTATAGAGATCCTCGCGCCTTTCCTCGTGTTTTCGCCGTGGATGCACGTTCGTCTGCGGCTGGTTACGTTGTTTTTACTGGTTTGTATGCACGTAGGATTTCTTTTCAGTCTTCGCATTGGGCTGTTTCCGTTTGTCAGCCTTACCACGTTGCTGTTGTTCACACCGGCTGAGGTTTGGGACCGTTTAGATCAGTGGGTCAGGAAACCCCATCGGGACTGCTTGCAGATTTACTATGACCGTGAATGTAGTCTTTGTTTGAAATTTTCCCGGGTGTTGACTACGTTTCTACTACTGAGTGGCAAATCTATCCAGCCTGCTCCCGATGGCCTGCAGACTTCAGCACTTAAGCAGCGGCACATAGGTTTGGCGGTCGCCGATCACGAAAACGATGTTCGTACCGGATGGGCCGCTTTGGTGTTGCTGTTCAAACGATCGGTGCTATTCTGGCCAATAGGTTATCTGTTCGATACCCGTATTTTTAGAACAGTAGGCGATTCCATCTATAGCACAATCGGAAAACATCGCAGCGGATTTGGTGTGTTCGTTGAACGATTCTTCCCTTGGCGAAGAATTAATCTGAAGTTACCCGCTTGGGCATCTATTCTCGCCTTTTCGCTGATTATCTACACACTCTTTATCAATTTTCGTAGCATACCCTGGCATGCCGGATATCGAATGCACGATCCGATTGAGGAAGTGAAGTTTGTGACTCGCCTTGAGCAACGCTGGGGCATGTTTGCGCCTAAACCAGCATTGGTAGATGGTTGGTTTGTCATCCGTGGGACATTGCTTGACGGGCGGACGATTGATGTGTACGACGCTATGTTGACTGGTGACTGGCATGTTCCAAACTTCGATCCGCCAGGCGACTTCTTCAATCATTACTACAACTACAATCGCTGGCGAAAATTTATGCTGAAACTTGGAAACAAGCGTTCGGGACACTTGCGCAGGAGCTACAGTGGATATCTATGTTTGCAGTGGAACAGCGATCATCTAAACAGCCCAAGCGAATTAACGTCATTTGAAATTTTCTACAACACGTTAACCAGTCAGCCTGACTACAAGCCTCGGGTTTACGAGAGACATATGATCTGGCGCCATTGGTGTGATGAAAAGTATAAATCGGCCAAGAGCTAGCCAAATCGGGAGTTCCCCCGGCTGTGCCAGGAGGCACCAATTGTTTTCCAGGAGTTAGTTCGGCGCAAAGAGTGTGAGATCGAGGAGGGGCTTATATTGGTTGATCATGTCCAAATCATGATCTTGATGCCACCTAAGTAATCTATCGCTCAGGTGATATCACGGGCAAGAGTGCGACACGCATCGCCTGGACGTGCCACCATAGAAAACGTACCTTCGTGGGTTAGCATTTCTGGGCCATAGGCTGCTTTGTCTCGAATGTTGGTAGAAATGAGGAGGTGATTCGACACTACATTCGTAAACAGGAGAACTTAGGGATTCAAATGGATAAGCAAGATCTGTTGAAGTAACGGGTTCCGCTACGACAGTGCTAAACGAGGGGTTACATTGCGACACCGCAGCCACCTTGACCGGCTTACAATAAGTACCCCCGGCTCTGCCGGGGGATCTTTATAGTCGGCCGATTTTCGCCTGCAAGGTCATTAAAACTGTTAAAAGTACTGTAGCTTGTATGTCGTTACTATTTACATTCGTCAGTGGGACTCAATCCCCAATCGTGAACGCCCACCTCTGTCGCAACCAGCTTCGCAACTCTCTCCGGATCTCCAGAGGGATTGTTGAGGTAAACAACGACACCAACACGGTCTGAATAGCCATGGTAAAGATGCATAAAGGTTCGTAGATCATCGTGGACTCCATTTTGCCAGGCGCGCCTGCCATCGGAACTCAGAGATATGCCCAATCGAAACTCATTCGAATTGCCGGTGCTTGTAGTCCAGAGCCTTTGCGAGTTACTGATGAGTGAATTCTCCAGTATTCCATTCGCAAATCTTGCAAGGTCCTGGATATCGGAGGCCCAGCCCCCTCCAGGAAGTACAAAGGATTTCGATGGTTCTCGTACTCTGATCCATCCACCGTCCTCGCCGCAGGTGCCACGGTAACCATTAGTGATGTAGGTTTTCTGGTTAAGGCTGTCAATGCCAAGCGGTAGCGCAATATTGTCTGCTACCCAGGTTGCATAGTTCTGCCCTGACGCTCCCTCCAGGGCTGCCGCAGCCAATGAATATCCGAATGTAGAGTACTTGAATCTTGCGCCAGGGTTGAAGCACAAGCCTTGATCCTCAAAAACCGAAACAGCGTCTCTGCTGTTAAACCGACCGGATATTGTATGTCTGGTACGATCGAATCTCGGTGTTGCATTATCCGGACAATTGTCGGTATCGTCGTAGTGAATGAGGCCGGATCGATGGGACAGGAGCTGTTTAACGGTGATGTCGCTTCTATTGTCTGTCCGAGCTGTATACCAGTGGTCGACGTGCTCACTTGCATTGTCGTTAATAGAGAACTCGCTGGATGATTCGTCGAGTTGGAGTAGCGCAATGGCCGTCAGAGGCTTTGAAATAGAAGCCCAGCTAAATCGTTGACTATCAGTCACCCGAACAGTCATCGCAGGTGACGTAAATCCGTATCCTTGCGAGTGTATGATGCTGCCGTTTTTCACCACGGCCACCGCTCCGCCGAGTACATTTTGTCTAGCAAGCTCTGCCTCTACGATCGAGTTGATGTCGTCGGTTAGTGTCGAACCAGAGTCCTCTTCAATGCGACAAGAAGCCACGCCGTTCCATCCCCAACCATCACCATCGGTATCAACACATTCGGTTTCAACGGGAGTGGAGTCGGTAACTCTGCATGAATTTGATCCGTCCTACCCCCATCCATCGCCATCGGTATCGATGCACTCGCTGGAGCCGGTTGTCGAATCGGGCATTCTGCACGAATTAAATCCATCCCATCCCCAGCCGTCACCGTCTGTATCGACACAGGTTTGAGACAGAACGTCTTGTGCTATTGCGAAATTTAGAGATAAAACGGAAACTGCAATTATTCGGTAATTCATAGGTATTTCTCACAGATAAATTTCAATGCCCGCCTACGTGCCGTGTTAGTTGCTCATTGCGGGCGAGTGTGACAAGCGCAGGGTGCCGGTAAGGCGGTCACCGAGGCAACTAGGCCGGACCGGGCGTCCCCAGGCTGTAATCCGAGGCCCCATATAGGAATATTCGGATTGCGGAACCGTAACACAGTTGAAGATTGTGAATAAAGCATCGGTTGCTTTGCTCAGGTCTGGGGGCTACGCGATAACTCGTAAAAACAACGTGTTCCCTCCCAGAATTAGCAGGTGTAAACGAGTGCTAGTATTGAACTGGAATTGTACGTTTAGGCCATCGTTGTCGCCTGACCCTACGACACAGAGAACAACGGCTTAGTGGGATGATACTACAATGCCTAGTACGGCCAGTTTTTCGTCCAAGAGCGTGAAAGGCTGGACGTGGTATTTCATACGGACATCGGGTGTGTGGTTCAAACACCTATTGGCCATGGCTTTGAGATTCTTATGCGGTCTGCCGCCAGGTCGTCTTGAATAAATTCATCACGCTCGAATCATCGACATTATCGGAGGCTGCGTATAATGAGGATCAGTCAAGTCGCCGAGCGATCCGGGCTCGGTGTGAAAACAATACGCTACTACGAAGAGATCGGGCTGGTCACTCCGGGCAGAGGTGATAACGGGTATCGCGAATATGCCAATCGCGATGTACAGTTGTTGTGTTTTCTGCAGCGTGCGCGAACGCTCGGTTTTTCCATTGATGAATGCCGCTTGCTGTTGAGCCTGTATCAGGACAGCGATCGGGCCAGTGCCGATGTCCGCGCAATAGCGGCCAGCAAGATTAGCGATATCGATGAAAAGATCGCGCGCCTGCGCGCCCTGCGCGCCGATTTGTCAGTGCTGGTCGAACAGTGTCATGGCGATGATCGGCCAGAGTGTCCGATCATGGATAATCTGGCTGGCACGTCGATTGAGACGGCGGCGCGATCATCAGCTGGCGAGCGCGGTCGCTGAACGCCACTGCGGCCCTGGCGACACCAGAGCGCGATTGCGCCCCATCGACTTGGCACGGTACATCGACCGGTCGGCCGCCTCGATCAGCTCAGCCGGGTTATCGTAATTACCGCAGTCGAGTACCGCACCACCCACGGTTATCGTTACAAGCTTCGATGCGGCGGAATCTGGATGCGGAATGTTCAGCGCCGTCACGGTCGCGCAAATGATCTCTGCAAACACCCGCGCTTGATCCAGCGAGGTGTTGGGTGCGATGATCGCAAATTCCTCACCACCGAATCGCGCCACTACATCGCCGGCTCTGGCGCAGCGTGAGCGCAATGCCTGGGCAACCTGATACAGGCAGCGATCGCCCGCCTGGTGGCCGAGTGAGTCATTGTAGTGCTTGAAAAAATCGATATCGCACAGCAGCAGACACAGTGGTTGGCCGTGGCGTTGTGCGCGGCGCCACTCCAGATCCAGCGCCTGATCGAAACCGCGACGATTGGCCAGATCGGTGACCTGATCGAGACTCGACAAATGACGCAGGTGTTCGGCCAGCGCATTGGCGCGAATGTTGGCTTGCTCCAGCGCGGCGGTCTGTTGCAGTTTGTCTTTGATCAGTCGATTGTTGGTGCGTCCGGCAAACAAGGTCAGCACCAGATGCAGCATGCTGAAGGCCGCCAGCACATAGCCATCCTGTGTCTTCGACAGCAACAGTGCGGCGGTGATCGGCAGCATTCCGGCCAGGCAATAAAAGACAAATGCCAGTACCACAGAGCTGGTACCAGTCGATGCGCCAGCGACCAGACCTGCAGTGGCCAGCAGTGGCACCACGCTTTCGGCAAGGCCCAGTGTGCCAACGCAGTAAAAACACAGCAGCCCCCAGCACAGGCCCGTCAGTAAACTGCAGATAGAGAAGAACAGTGTCTGGTACTGAATGTCGCGATTGTCGTCGATAGCGCGCCTGAGCAGTGTGCTGGCAGACCAGCGCGTAGCGGTCACCGCTATCAGGCTTATCAGCCAGATCGACAGGGCATTGTGTGGAAGCTTCTGCCACAATGCGAAGGTCGCCGCAGCACCCAGCGTCAGGTTGGCCAGACTCAGCAGCGGCATCTGTCGCAGCAGCAGTTTCAGCAGATTGCGCTGCAGATCTTCCTCGCTGGTGCTCGATGTTGTGTGGCTGGACTGGGTCATGGTGGCTGGTCTGATCGCGATTGGGCAGAGCGAGTGATCGTTTTCCTGTGGTATTTACGTATGCTTGTGCTGGCGCAGGTGCCAGTGGTTTGTCGCGTTTGGCGTGTTTGGCTATCGAAAGTCAGTGTGCCGCGCAAAGGCCCCGGGTTGAGCGCTAAAACTGTGCCGCAAGTTAATCGCGAACGAGCATAATTGCGTCATCCGTCGGCGGCAGTCGACGTCCGTTCTACCACCGCGCCGAGGTTATCCATTTGCCCGCAACCATTCGTCGACCGCGGCGATCCCTGTTCGCCGACATGCGGCGGACCATGGTCCTGGCCGCGCCCCTGATCGGTGCGCAGTTGCTGCAGACTGGCAATGGCCTGATCGACGTGCTGGTGTCGGCGCGTCTCGGACGCGAGCCGCTGGCCGCTGGCGGCATCGGTGCCGGCATGTGGTTTTTCGCCTCGCTGTCGTGCATCGGTCTGATGGCGGGGCTGTCACCCACCTTGTCGAAAATGATTGGCGAACGACGCCGTGCAGCCGTGGGCGAGGTGTTTCGCAACGGCTTGTGGCTCGCGGTGCTGGTGGGTCTTGTGGCACTGATGGCACTGTTGGTCGGTCGAGCGTGGGTCGACCAAACCGCGCTGCAGCCCGAACTGCTGCCGTATATTCGGGCCTATCTGCTGGGCGCCTGCTGGTCGTTGCCGGCGTTTGCCATCATCATGGCGTGCCGCAATGTGTTTGAAGCCACAGGTATTACCCGGCCAGTGTTGCTGGTACAGATACTTGGCTTGTCGATCAATCTGGTCGGTGATCTGGCACTTGGACTCGGGTGGTTTGGCTTTCCGCGTCTGGGTATGTTTGGTATCGGTTTGGTGACGACTGTTGTGATGTGCAGCATGGCCGTGGCGCTATTGTGGTTTTTGCGCGGTCAACTTTTTCAGCGCTATCGTCTGTTCGAGCGCTGGCAATGGCCGAATTGGCCGATGCTTGGCAATCTGCTGTGGAAGTCGGTACCGATCTATCTGGGGCTGGTGTTTGAGGCGGGGCTGTTTTTTGCCACCGCGCTGCAGATGGGGATGATCGGTGCGCTTGAGGCCGCCGCCCACAATATCTCGATCAGTATCGCGTCGGTGTGTTACATGTTGCCGCTGGGCTTGTCGTTTGTACTGACGGCTCGCGTCGGTCGCGTCTACGGCCGGCAGCTGATGGCGCCGCTGCGACTGCGGGTGGCCAGCGGGCTGTTGCTGACGCTACTGATGACGACCCTGACCATGCTGCTGCTGATGGTCTTTCGCGTGAGTCTGGCCGGTCTGTACTCCGACGATACCGAGCTGACCAGTATGGCTGCCGGGCTGCTGATACTGGCGGCGCTGTTTCAGTTGTCAGACGGTGCCCAGGTGGCGCTGATCGGACTGCTGCGCGGGCTGCAGGATTTGCGGGTGCCGATGCTGATCAACGCCGTGTCATATTGGGGTATCGCGTTTCCACTCGGATACTACGCTGCGCATCATGCGGGTCTTGGAGCTTACGGTTTATGGCTTGGGCTGATCATTGGTTTGACGGTCGCCTCGGTGTTGCTGGGATGGCGATTGCACAACCGATTGCGTGTGGTGCAGGCGAACTGGGCGGCAGCGCATGGCTGAATTGACGATTAC
The DNA here is from genome assembly GCA_964573105.1 of uncultured Granulosicoccaceae bacterium. GTDB lineage: Bacteria > Pseudomonadota > Gammaproteobacteria > Granulosicoccales > Granulosicoccaceae > CAKZSB01. Next base: position 8,357 of record CAZNIS010000122.1, on the reverse strand, counting down.
GCAGCAACTCGTTGAATTGTGTCAACGACCGATTGATACCGCTGCGCGTCAGCGCGCGGCGTGGCATCTGCTCGACTGGCTGGGCTGTGCGCTGGCGGGCAGCCGTTCGGCGGTCGGGCGTGAGCTTGCGCGTTTTCAATCGCAGCAGCTGCCGGGCGGTCAGTGTTTTGCGGCGGGATGTGCCGCAGCCGGCGCGACTGAGGCGGCCTTTGTCAACGGTGGTCTTGGCAATATCTACGAGCTTGACGATGTGCATCGCATGGCGGTGCTGCACGCCGGTGACGTGGTGGTGCCGGCTGCGCTTGCGATGGCACAACAGTGCAATGCGTCTGCCGATGATCTGCTCGGTGCGATAATTTGCGGTTACGAGGTTGCGCTGCGGATTGGCATCGCTGCGGCCAGCGGCGGTTACACCGGCTGGTATAACTCGGGCACCTGTGGTGTGTTCGGCGCGGCGATGGCAGCCGGCCGATTGCACGGGTTGTCAGAGTCACAGCAGGTCGATGCGCTGGGGCAGGCGGGCATGTCGGCGGCCGGTATCTGGCAATGCCGACTGGAGCAGACGCACAGCAAGCAGCTGGCCTGTGCCAATGCCGCGCGGCATGGCGTGGCGGCCGCTCAGCTTGCGAGTGGCGATTTCCCTGGTGCGACACAAATACTCGAAGGCGAGCTCGGTTTTTTTGCCAGTTACTATCCGCATTGCGATGTGTCGATGGTGCTGCGCGAAGCGTCGCCGTGGATGCTGTTCGAGGTGAGCTTCAAGCCGTGGCCCGCCTGTCGGCACGCACACCCGGCGATCGAGGCGCTGCTATTGTTGCGTGAGGCGATTGATGTGTCGGCAGTGTCTGAGGTGCGCATTGTCAGCTATCAGGCGGCGATCGATTTTTGCCACAATCCAAGACCCGTTAATGCCCACGAGGCGCGCTTCAGTTTGCAGCATTGCGCGGCCGTCGCGCTGCTGTTAGGCGCCCCGCTGATTGAACACTTCGAGCAGACGGTACGCGATGATCCGGCTATCGTATCGCTGGCTGCGCGCACACAGGTGCAAGCCGATGTGCGATTTAACGAGCGCTTTCCGCAGCGCTATGGTGCTGCAGTCGAGGTACAGCTGGCAGATGGGCGCACGTTTAATGCGATAGTCGATTCGGCGCTGGGCGATCCGGAAAATCCGTTGACGTCGGCTGCGCTGTTAGACAAATTCTTCATACTCGCGAACCACGCGGGCGTCGATCAGGCAGATGCGCTTGCCCTGGCAGACTGTGTCACCGAACTGCCGGCAACGCCAACGCTTGCGAAGTTTAACCGCGCGCTCGCGCAAGCAAACGGGCAGCTGGCCGTGGGTTGACACAGCGCCGCGGCAATTTTATCAATGGGGGAAAGTGATCTTGGATCTACAACTGACAGATAAACAAGTGCTGGTCACAGGTGCATCAAAGGGTATTGGCCTTGCCACAGCGCAAGCCTTTGCCGGCGAGGGCGCCAGAATTGTGATGGTGGCCCGCAGTGCTGCTGTGCTGGATCAGGCAGCGGCCGGCATTCGCGATCAAACGGGTGCCACGGTCGAGACTTTGTCCGCTGATCTGGCTAATGATGCCGGGCGCGAGCAAGTGTTCAAGGCGTATCCAGACGTGGAAATCCTGGTCAATAATGCCGGTGCGATTCCCGCCGGACGGTTGCGCGATCTGCCAATGGAGAAATGGCACGAGGGATGGAGCCTCAAGGTCTTTGGGTATATTCACCTGTGTCAATTGTATGCGGCCGCCATGAGCACGCGCGGTGCCGGCACGATTGTCAATATCATTGGTATGGGGGGGCGGGCAGTGCGACCCGACTACATCTGTGGGGCCAGTGGCAACGCTGCCCTGATCGGCTTCACGCAGGCATTGGGGGCCGAGACGCCTGCCAGCAATGTTCGGGTTTTTGGTATCAATCCGGCGGCGACCATGACCGATCGCATCATTCAAATGTCCAGAACGCGGGCGCAAGTTCGATTCGGCGACAGCGAGCGCTGGGAGGAATTGCTGCAAGGTGAGAACCTGCCTTTCGGCCGCATCAAACAACCGCAAGAGGTGGCGGCACTGGCGGCGATGCTGTGCGCACCGCAGGTGCACTATTTGTCGGGCACCGTGATCGATATGGATGGCGGCGGTCAGTGGGCAGGCTAGCGAGTCTGCACCTGCAGGCCTTCGGAGAGCATAGCGGGACGCGCTGAGAGGTAGTTCGCATCTTTGGCACTACTATTGATTGCCAGACGGAACTCAAGTTGCGTCACAAAATGATGTCGAAGGTGCCACTGCCCGAAATCCGGTTTAGAAAGTCGTCGAGACGAACCTCGCGTCGCTCGGCGCGCCGTCACGTGGGCGGCGAGATGGCAAGCGATGCGTTCCGGCCGTCCACTGCTCAATGGCAGCGCAGTGGTGCTCGCTGGCGCGTGTCACGTAACAGTGCGCGACAAATTTTGATCGCGATACTCGTCTCGCTGTTCGCATTGTCGATGATCGAGATGATGGCTCGCATCGACCGATTCCAGGTGGCCTCGTCGCAACAGATTGTCAACCACGATTTTCTGCACGGTTTACAGGGATGGAGCGGGTCTGAATTCGAGGCGCGCGGTATGCAGGCGGTGTATCGCAGCGAGTCGGTGACACGCTCGCGCGAGCTTCGCCAGACTATGGCACTGACGCCCGGCTATTATCGGATCAGCGTCGAGGCCAGTGCCGCCATCAACGCCGCCATCAGCGGCACCGATACGAGTGGTCGTCCGCGCGTGCATCTGGAGTTGGCAGCGCTTGGGCAGCGTGGCCAGGCGGACAATCGAACCGAAGCCACGTTGCGACGCAACGGCGGCTGGCGTCCGGTCAGTGAGCTGGTTTACGTCAATGCGTCCCCGGCCGATTTTCGCGTCGTATTTACTGGCCGTGGCGAGTTTGCGCTTCGCAACCCGCAGGTAGTGCATCTGCTTGAACTACCAGGTTTCAGGTTGGCTCGGGGACTGTTTATCACGCTGCTGTCGATTGCTGCCGGTGGACTTTTGTTTAGCGCGTGGCGACAACGCGAGCATCTGCGCGCAGCAATCCATCAGCCAGCTGCGCGTCAGAATCTATTGTTGCTGGCGACGCCCGTGGTGATTGCGGTAGCAGCGGCACTGGTTCCAGCTCGGGTGCTGACATCGATGCTCTATCCGTTGATCCCCGATGGATTGCTGAACCGACTGTCGGTGCTGCCAGGCAATCCGGTGTCACACCCCAGTGATTTGATGCATCTGCTGGCTTTTGCGCTGAT
>CAZNIS010000122.1:0-4975 GCA_964573105.1 uncultured Granulosicoccaceae bacterium | reverse complement strand
CCACCGGTGTTCAAATTTAACTCCGTCGATCGGCAGAATTATGATATCGCTGCACCGACGAGAAAGCGTCGTCGCCGCAACCGCATCACGGCAGAACCTGTGGACTGAAAGCGCTGTGGCGTGCGCTAAAGTGTGGTCAACTAATGATCGTGATCGTGTTGGTGCTGTAGCGCCTGCTCAACCGCTCGGGTTTCAAGCTCATCACGGCTGACCAGTCCGTTGTCAATGGCTAGAGCCTCAAGCGCCCCGAGCCAGTGTTCGTAGTAACCGGATTGCTCGCCAGAACCCTCAGCATGCCGGATGGTTTCCGCCAGCCGTTCGCTAAAATGCTTCCATGGATAGTTGCCGTTTTCATTCAGCAATACCGCCATGCCAAATGCGCGCGCCTCCCAGGGTTCGGCGAATTGAAGCTCACCGTTATCGCGCGGTACGGCGATGTCGGCGGGTAGTTCGTCTACCTGTGATGGTGTCTGGTCAGGCAATGCTTTTCTCTCTTATTTGATTTTCGCAACTGCTCACAGCAATAACTCCAGGCAACACCAACGCAGGGTGCCGGTGAGTGAAACGAAGCGCATCATTTTACCGTCTGTACCAGAACAGTGCGCAGCCTGGAGTTCATAACTCGTCGATTCGCGCCACGCCAATCATCGCGTCTCGACTCACGATTGCGGTGAGTTGTTCGATATCAAACTGCTCGGTACCGGACGGGCGCTCAGGCAGCACCAGATAGCGCACCTCGGAGTTGCTGTCCCAGACCCGCACCTCTACATCATCATCGAGTAGCAGTCCGAACTCCTCCAGCACCTTGCGCGGTTCGCGCACCGCTCTGGCCCGGTAAGCATAGGATTTGTACCAGTTGGGCGGCAGGCCCAGCACCGGCCAGGGGTAACACGAGCACAGCGTACAAACCACCAGGTTGTGAATGCTGGCTGTGTTTTCCAGTACCACAATCTTGCTGCCTTCAAGACCGTAGTAGCCCATATCGGCAATCGCCGCTGTACCGTCGCGCAACAGCCATTCTTTGAAACTGGCATCTGTCCATGCCCGCGCGACAACCCTGGCCCCATTGAGTGGGCCGATGTCTTCCTCGTACTGGCGCACGACTTCATCGATCAGATCGGTGGTGATCAGGCCCTTTTCGATCAGTAGCGCCTCAAGCGCTTTGGCCCGTATTTCTGCATCGGCCGAAGACGGTGTGTGATGTGAGTCAACCATGGTTTACACCGATCCGTTGATGTCGGCGGCGGTGGGTTCGAGATAGCTCTGCCACATGTCGATGTATAGCGCGGTGTTGGTCTCGGCATCATCGCCCCACAACTCGCCCGCCTCAAAACGCACGCGATAGAGTGGCTCGATCGCACGTGGCTTGCCAGCAGCTGGTGTGTCGTCCAGCGACCAGTCGCCAAGGTGCGCATCGATTGTACACCGGTGTCCGCGCACATAGCGTGGCAGCCGTGTGTGCGCGGGTGGATGAATATTGCGTGCGCGCACGGTTTGGCCGATGGCGTAGTGCGGTGTTTGCGATGTGCTGGCTGGCGATGCGGCTGATACTGCGCACTCTAGTGCTTGGCGTGTGGCGGCTGGATCGTTCTGAACGGGTACTTGCGCGTTCGGATTGGTGCTGAACCAGGCGATTTTTTCTGCAAGTTCGCTGGCGGTGATGGATCCGTTTTCCAGCATTCCCTGGGTGCGGGCGTGCAGCCATTTTTCATAGTAACTGGATGCCAGGTAAGTCTGCGCCGGCATTTTTTCAATCATGTAGCGAAAGCCGCCCGGAACAGGTAGCGGTGTGTACATCGCCATGGCATAGACGCGTCCCTGCCACGGATGGTGGAAGACCGGCTCGTCGGTCTCGGGTTCGATCGGGCCAAAGCCGTGCATACCGCCCATGTCGTGTATCGCGTTCATTGGAGCCAGCTAATCGGTTGCGAATGCGCACAATAGCGCATTTTGTGATCGGAATCGCGCCTGCGGACTACCCGTATGGCGTGGTGGGGACACTGTGTCTATCGACGTTGTGACTATGTTCACGTCGGCTATGTGCGCGAATTAGGCAAAATTGACGTCTTTCGTGAACTGATCGCACAGGCCTTGAGTCGCCGGGGTCGAGTTCATCCTGTTCATTACCCTGATTCTTCTCATTCCGGAGCTCATAGTGCGGTCCATTCTGCTCGGCGTCGCTGCCTGCCTGTTCATCTCGTTTCAATCCATCGCCGCCTTCGACAGGCAGAGCGATCTCGTTGCGCTGCACTTTGATCACGCGCCCGATCGGGACGACGGTCATGCCGCAGTCGCAGCGTTGATGATGGTGCAGTCGCTCGACCTGAACTCGATTATCGTGGGCGGCGCCTATGGTCGCTGGAACGCCGATCGTTACGATGCGGGATCCGAGGCCGTCATGGATGTAACCTGGGGGGCTGACTGGCATAACGCACACAGCGACTACAGCGGTGCGTTGAACACCAGTCTTGGCCGCTGGCTGGAGACGCTCGACAACGGTTCGGATATCTGGATCGCCGAGGGTGGCCAGTCTGACTTCACCGCCGATCTGCTGCGTCAGTTGCACAGGGCCCGGCCCGCTGTCGATACCACGCAGCGCGTGCACCTGGTGCAGCACAGCGACTGGAATGAGGTGCATGCCGATCAATCGGATCTGGACTTCGTGCGCGCGAACAGCCACTACATTCTGATCGATGACGGCAACTTCAGTAATGCCACTGCCGATCTGAATCAGAAGAGCGCGTCATTCGTCAGTGCGGTGCTATCGAGCCAGTATGCCAACGCCTGGCAGGCGGCATTTAACTACCTGGATCCGAACGACAAGCTCGACTTTTCTGACACCGTCGAACTACTGCATATCGTTGGCATCGGTACCGATCAGGTGAAAACCCCGGATGAATTTGCCGCGCGCTTTTTAAATGACACGGCGGCAGCGGGTGCAGCGCCAACGTCAGCCATGTACTGGAGCGACTCTTACTCAGTGGGCGGGCAGTGTTACTGTGACACCAATTTTGATCACGATCTGGATCAGGTGAGTGTGGCGACGGCAGATGGTCAGAAGTCCGTGATGCAGATCTGCGCCGATATCAGTGCGCGATTCGGATCGGGCGGCAGCAGTGGCCGTCTCTATTACAACACCGTGCAGTGCGGGCACCAGCCGGCCAACTCAGCCGCTGATGAACGCACCTGTCCAGGCTTTCTGACCGACAACACCGGCTCCATTCAGAATTACAACTGCAGTGCCACCGGCGCTACCTGGAATCTCGAATCCTTGTATTCGGCCACAGGGGACTCTGGCGACGGTGGTCTTGGTGACGACGGCGCGGCTAGCGACGATTCTAACGGCAACGCAGCTACTCATCCCTCCTGCCAACTGGCCGCCTCCGACCCCGACGGAGATGGCTACGGCTGGGAGAACAACGCCACTTGCATCATTGACAGCTCCACGGACACGGGCAGTACCTCTACCGATAATCCGGGGTCTGGCGCTGGCGGTCTCGCCGCCTGCATAGACGCATCCAGTGATCCTGATGGCGATGGCTATGGTTGGGAAAACGGCACGAGTTGTCGTGTGGTGGCGACTGGCATCCGGGACGACGACAACGGTAGTAATGGCCTTGCAGCCTGCACGCAGAGTGGGTCCGATCCCGATGGAGATGGTTACGGTTGGGAGAATGGCCAGAGCTGCATCGCCGCCGCAAGCGACGGCGGACGCACTGAGTCTATTGCCGGGCACCCGGTATGTGTGAGTAACACCAGTGACAGTGATGGCGATGGGTACGGTTGGGAGAATGCCCGGACCTGTATTGTGCAGTAACAAACAGGGCAGGGTACCTCTGCCCTGACTTCTCGTTAAATGAAACAGGGCGCTCGATCGCCTCGATCAAAAAAACAGTCAAAACCTCACGGGTGGCATGCCCGTGATTCAGGTGGTGTGGCGACGGCTGTGATCACTTCTTTCGGTTGCGCTCGCCCGTTGCAGTGTAAGCACAGGGTTCCTGAATAAGCCGGCGTGGACTTCCTCACGTCCGGCATGCACTCGTGGCGAGAAAGTGTGCGGCAAATCAATTGTTGACAGCCCGACAGCGCGGATTTTTGCACCGCTCCGGATTCTCGGGACGTGAGGGTGCAGCTTCCTGTTCCACAGCCGTCGGAGAAAGAGAGCTGGCGCACTGTATCAGAGCTATTTGACTGACGGTGAGAGGACGCCAGGCGCACCTCGTTTCGGAAGACAAATGCCCATGCGAAGACTGTTACTAATTTCTGCCATGCTGTATGCCGGTATGGCCAACGCCGACCCTTTTGCCACCTGCGCGTCCGATGCCTACCTGACACAAAGTGCGGTGGCGACGACCTACGGGGTCAATCTATCGACCGGTGAGTACACCCTGGTCGAGAACGATATGGGCACCAAGGGCAAGGTCAATGCGACCGGCTTCAACCCCAACGACAACTACGTGTATGGCTGGAGTAACGTACACAAGGTGCCGGCTCGATTTGGCAGTGACTGGCAGGTTGAGCCGTTGGCTGTCGATAATATTTCGGGTAAGAATTTCTTCGTTGGTGACGTGTCACTGCTGACCAACGAGTATATCGTCTATCGTCGGGGGGCCAATGCGGGGCTGTATGCGATTGGTCTTGATCCGGCTAATGCAGAAACCTACCTGCAGATGCGTCTGATTGTCGATGGTTCCAGTATGGATCTGCGAATTTTTGATCTGGCGTTTCACCCGCGCGACGGCTTTGCCTACAGCGTCGACAGCAGAGGCAAGCTTCACCAGATCGACGTACAAAATGGAGTATCCACAGAACTCGGTGACACCGGGCAGACCGGCACTTTTGGTGCCGTCTACTTCGACGTCAATGGTCAGTTGTACATCAGTCGAAATAAAGACGGGCGGATCTTTCGCATCGACATCGACGGTGCCGAGTACGACGCTGAATTGTTTGCGCTGGGACCGGCCTCCAGTATCAA
>CAZNIS010000121.1:0-19189 GCA_964573105.1 uncultured Granulosicoccaceae bacterium | reverse complement strand
CCGACGTCGGCACTTTTGGTGAAAATACCGCCGCCCACACGTGAAAACAGCGCCACCGACGAGGCACCCATGCCAAAGCCGTGAATCGCTTCAGCGTGCTCGTGACCCCAGAAGTAGTACAACAACCCAAGGCCAAGCAGACCGGCTGCGGCCACAGTGAGACCCATGATCGAACCGCCGAAGAAGGCGACCGTCAGCGCCTCGGATGCGCCCTTCTCAGAGGCAGAGACTGCCGTTCTGACGTTCGCGCGAGTAGCGGTGTACATGCCAAACCAGCCGGCAGAAGCCGAGAAGAAGGCCCCCACGACAAACGCGATAGCCGTGTGGGAGGTCTCGAATGCGTAGAACAGCGCAATCGTAACGACCGCGACGAAGAGCGCGAGGATAGAGTATTCGCGCCGCAGGAACGCCATTGCTCCGGTCTGGATTTCACGGCTGATCTCCGCCGCTTTCCCGTCTCCTGCCGGATACCTGAGTACCAGCATATATATGTACACCGCCATCGCGAGACCGGCCAAGCCGAGAATCACCGGAATGGTTTCGAGCATCTTTGTTCCTCTGTGAATTTAAAACGGAGTGTGAAGGCGCACGGATTGTGCACCAGCGAGCGTTCACGATACAAGTTCCCGGTCGAAGTTTAGCAGGCTTGGCGCACGTGCCCGGCCCGTTCATCGATTAATTGCGTTCGGAAGCTCAATCGGGACAGACCGAATCAGACACTGCCCGGCGTCTCGGGCAATTGCCAGTTCACCGCGGTACGCCCGCTCTTCAGCAGATAGTCATTGGCCCGCGAGAAGTGTTTGCAGCCCAGAAAACCAGTGGCTGAAAACGGCGATGGGTGCGCGCAGCTCAGGACCAGGTGTCGGGTCTGATCGATCATCTGCCCCTTGCGTCGCGCATAGGCGCCCCACAACAAAAACACGACCCCGTCACGCTGTTCAGCCAGCACCTCGATGACGCGATCGGTGAATTGCTCCCAGCCCTTGCCCTGATGCGCTGCGGCCTGACCGCGCTCGACAGTCAACACACTGTTGAGCAGAAAGACACCCTGCTCTGCCCAGCTTGCGAGATAGCCGTGCGACACTGGCGCGATCCCCAGATCGCTCTGCAGCTCTTTGTAGATGTTTCGCAGCGATGGAGGAATGGCTACGCCCGGCAAAACAGAAAAACACATGCCGTGCGCCTGCCCGACACCGTGATAGGGATCCTGCCCCAGAATAACCACTTTGACATCATCGAACGGCGTCATATTGAACGCGCTGAACCACTGATCGGGCGGCGGGAAAATCGACGCGCCATTTTGCCTCCTTTGCAACAGGTAGGCGCGCAGGTCCTTCATGTAAGGTTGATCAAACTGATCCCGCAGCCGCTGTTTCCAGCCGTTCTCCAGTCGAATACGATCTTGTGACATAGCCCTGCCCGTACGCTTGAGTCGCCGGCTCTTGACGGATTGACACGTTTTCGTGTCACCGCATGACGCTGATCCCGGCTATGCTGCCGAATTGCCCAGCCGACTACCGCTTACCAACGTTTGAAAACGCGCAACCATACCAGCCTGCCTCCCCGATTGCTTCTGTTTCTGGCAATGGCGCTGGCCGCTGACACGGCGCGCGCGCAAGCCTACTGTCGCGCCGACAACACGCCGAGCTATCAGATCGATGTCGATGCACACGCCCGCTCGAACAACACGATAGAACTATCAGCCGACTCGGCACGCAGCAGCGCGGCGGATGTCAATGTCATTGAACTCGTCGGCGGTATATCGATCCGCCACCAGGACGGTGAACTGGCAGCAGAATCCGCTAGCTACAACACCATCACCGGGGTGGCGACGGTCGACGGTGATCTGTCGTTCGTTACCCGCGGTCTGCGCGTGTCGGGGGCAAAGGCGAGTGTGGCGGTGGATCAGGGAACCTTCGCGCTGGGCCAGTCAGGCTATGAATTCAATGCCGGCGGCGTGCGCTCTCACGGCCAGGCCAGCGCCATCAATCGCGACCAGGATGGCAGCCTTACGCTGGAGAATGCCAGCTACTCCAGTTGTCCGCCCGGCGACAACGGCTGGCGGCTCAGTACCTCCTCGCTCAAACTCGATCAGGAAGAGGGCGTGGGCACCGCGCGAGACGTATCACTGCGCTTCAAGGGCGTACCGATCTTCTACACCCCGGTGTTTTCGTTTCCAATCGACGATCGCCGGAAAACCGGCTTTTTGCTGCCGCGCTTTGACCAGACTGACCAGACCGGCCTCGAATACCGGCAGCCGTTCTACTGGAACATTGCGCCCAACTGGGATGCCACGTTTCTGGGCCGCTCGATGACGGATCGCGGGTTTCAGTTGCAGACTGAAGTCCGCCATCTCAACCACCTGGGCGCCTGGACACTCAATCAGGAGTACATCGGCAACGACGATCGCTTTGAAGCGGGCAAGAGTCGACAGTTTGCGCGACTGCGCCAGAATGGTGTGTTTGGCGATCACTGGAGTTCCGAGATCGACGTTGGCAGCGTATCGGACCGCGAATACTTCGAGGATCTGGGTGATACGCTGAAGGTCGCCAGTATCACCCACCTGCAACGCCGCGCCGATCTGAACTATCGCAGCCCGCGCTACGACTTTCGCGCCCGCATGCTGAGCTACCAGACAGTCGACAGCAACATCGCCGAGGATCAGCGCCCCTATCGATTGCTGCCGCAGCTGAGGCTGCGCTATCGCCACCCCGGCAAGCTGCGCGGGCTGGAGGCATCGCTGGATTCGGAACTGGTGTTTTTTGATCGCGACAACTCTGTGACCGGCAGCCGCCTGGATCTCGCACCACGACTGGAGTGGAATGTTACCCGCCGCGGGTGGTTCAGCACACTGGCCAGCACCTGGCGCTTCACGCGCTACGATCTGAACAACACGGGCGCCGCGTTCGACAGCACATCGACGCGCAATATCCCTATCCTGTCTGCCGACGCCGGTCTGTTTCTGGATCGCGAACTGGCCAGCGGCTCAACCATCAGCCTCGAGCCGCGCGCCTTCTACTTATATGCCCGCCGCCGCGATCAATCGCGCCTGCCGCTTTTCGACACGGGCGCACTCGATTTCAATTTCGCACAACTCTTTCGCGAAAATCGATTCTCCGGTGCCGACAGAATCAACGACGCCAATCAGCTCAGCCTCGCGCTGAGTTCGCGCCTGATCGATGGTAAAAGCCGTCGTGAGCGCATGCAGGGCAGCATTGGCCAAATCTTCTACTTCGATGATCGCACCGTAACCCTTGATGGCAGCGACTCGGCAACCGACAGCGTATCGGACCTGGTGGCCGAGCTCAGCGGCCAGATCGATCGTCACTGGAGCGCCGCAAGCAACCTGCAGTGGAATCCGAACACGCGCGACACCAAGCGCTCGGCAGTGCAGCTGAGCTACCGACTGGCCGACGACAAACTATTCAACTTTGGGCATCGCTTTCTCGAAGGCAGCGGCGAGTTTCTGAACAGCTCGATCTACTGGCCGCTCGGTGAACAATGGAAATTCGCTGCGGGATGGAACTACTCGCTGGATGAGAACACCAACATTGAGAATGTGCTCGGCCTTGAGTACGAAAGCTGCTGCTGGGCTTTTCGACTGGCCGCCCGGCAATTCATTACCGACGACGGCGAAGACACAAACACCTCGTACTTTTTCCAACTGGTATTGAAAGGGCTGGCACCGGTCGGACAAAATGTATCAGAGGTGTTAAGCGAGGGCATTGGCGGTTATCGTAACAACCTTCGCTAGCACGACAAGCAGCGCCGCACGCACGAGCCGGTGCCTGCCCTAACGTCTCATACGAACTCAACCCGTCATTATTTCCGCCCGCTGGAAATCGAATATGCGTAATACACTTGCAACCTTGCTGTCTGTCGTCACCCTGCTCGGCAGCACCGCTCTGCACAGTGCCGAGCAGACGCTCGACAGTATCATCGCCGTCGTCAACGACGACATCATTCTCGCCACCGATTTCGAAAACGAACGCGCCCGCCTGCTGCGTCAGCCAACGCCCAACATGCCAAAGGGTGAGGATCTCGACCGCGCCGTTTTCGAACGCCTGATCGTGCAGTCGCTGCAACTACAGCAGGCCAGACAGCGCGGTATTCGGGTCGACGACAGCAACCTGCAAAGAACGCTTGAGGATATGGCGCGCAACAACAGTATGTCTCTGAACCAATTGCGCGAGACACTAAGCCGCGACGGTGTCGATTTTCTGGAATTTCGCGAGAGCATTCGCCGCGAAATGATCATCTCGACGCTCATGAGACGCGAGGTTGAGTCCAATCTGCGGATCAGTGACGAAGAGGTCGACGACTATCTGCGCTCTACCAGCGGCGCCGACAACAACAGCTATGAGCTTGAGCACATCCTCGTCAAACTGCCACAACAGGCTGACACCGCACAGGTAGAAAGCGCGCAACGAATCGCCCGGCAAATCGCCTCCGCTGCACGCGACGGGCAGTCGTTTTCCGCCATCGTCGACGCCCAGCGCGCCACTCAGGGCGATCGCGTCGAGGGAGGTAATCTCGGATGGCGCACCCCGGTTGATCTACCTGATCTGTTTGTCGGTCAGTTGCCGGCCATGCAGATCGGCGACGTGACCGAGCCTTTGCGCAGCCCGGCGGGGTTTCACGTGCTGAAACTACTGAATCAGCGCTCAAAAGATACCCGCGAGGTCAGCCGCGTGCGAGCCCGGCACATCCTGATCAGCACACGAGAAAATCGCAGCGTCGCACAAGCCGAGCAGGAAATCACACAGCTGCGCGCCCTGCTCGCTGAGGGCCGCACCTTCGACAGCCTCGCGAAAGACTTTTCCGACGACAAAAATACCGCGCCCCAGGGCGGTGATCTGGGCTGGTTCAGCGCTGGCGAAATGGTGCCAGTGTTCGAGCGAAAGGCATTCTCTGCCCCCGTCAACGAAGTTTCTCAACCATTTCAGACTCAATTCGGGTGGCATTTGCTGGAAGTACTCGAACGAGAATATGCGCAACAGCAAGGCGATCAGGACGCCGCTGAGCGCGCGCGCCAGCAACTGCGGCAAACGCGCGCCGAAGAGCAATTTCAGGAGTGGCTGCAGCGCTTGCGCGACAGCGCCTACGTGGAGCTGCGCGGTTTTGGTAAAAACTTTCAGTGAGTAAACGCAGTACGCTTGCTATCACCGCTGGCGAACCCGCTGGCATTGGACCAGATCTGCTGCTCGCCAGACACACGACAGGCGATGTGCGCGAAGTCATTGTGGCAGACGCCGATATGCTTCGCGATCGGGCACGAGTGCTCGGCATCGATCGCCCGATTGTCGACTACCAACCGCAGGAAGACTGTGATAGCCAGGTGCTGCAGGTGCTACATACCCCGCTCGCCGCACCGGTTACCGCCGGTGAGCTGAACCCGGCCAACTCACCTTACGTTCTCGATACGATTGCCCGCGCAGTGGACGGATGCCGCGACGGTGAATTCGATGCGATGGTGACCGCACCGGTACACAAGGGCGTGATCAACGACGCCGGTGTCGCCTTCAGCGGCCACACCGAATTCATTGCCGAGATGGTTCAGGCAACACCACTGATGATGCTCGCCGCTCAGTCGCTGCGGGTCGCGCTGGTCACCACCCATCTGCCGCTCGCGGACGTATCTGCCACAATCAACAGTGATGCAATCGTCGACTGCCTGCAAATTCTCGATCGCGATCTGCGCACACAATTTGGCATAGCGCAACCGAGAATTCTGGTCTGCGGTCTCAACCCACACGCCGGCGAATCCGGACATCTAGGTCGCGAGGAGATCGAACAGATTGAACCTGCCATCGCACAGGCGAACCGCCACAACATCGACGCAATAGGTCCCTTGCCGGCCGATACACTTTTCACACCGCGTCACCTTGAGCACGCCGACGCGGTGCTGGCGATGTATCACGACCAGGGTTTGCCAGTGTTGAAATACGCAGGCTTTGGCGAGGCGGTGAACATCACCCTGGGGCTGCCGATTATTAGAACCTCTGTCGATCATGGCACCGCACTGGATCTGGCTGGTACCGGTAACGCATCCGGCGGCAGCCTGAATGCGGCGATCGCGATGGCGGCGGAACTGGCCGGACAACGCAATGGCCGGTCGTGAACGCGCTCGCAAACGCTTTGGGCAGAATTTTCTGGTCGATGAATCCATCATCGAGCGCATTGTCGGCTGCCTGTCGAACCATGACCCGCAAGCGACGCTGGTAGAAATCGGGCCAGGTCGCGGTGCACTGACCGCAGAGCTTGTAAAAATCGGCTCCCCGTTGATTGCACTGGAGATCGATCGCGATTTGATCCCGGTGCTGCAGACGAAGTTTAGTCGCCACCCACACTTTAATTTGCAGCAGGCAGATGCGCTGCAGTTTGATTTTTCCAGTTTGCACTCTGCCGCACCCTTGCGACTGGTTGGCAACCTGCCCTATAACATCGCCACACCGTTGATCTTTCGACTGCTCGATCACCTGCCCCTGGTGAGCGATATGCACTTTATGCTGCAGTGGGAGGTGGTCGCGAGACTGGCCGCAGGCGCTGGTGATACCCACTACGGTCAACTGTCTTTGGTGGTACAGAATCTTTGCGATGTCGAGGCGCTGTTCGAAGTACCGGCAGCGTCTTTCAATCCGGCACCAAAAGTGAAATCAGGATTTGTACAATTGCGCCCGCGCACGCAACCACAAGTACCGCAAGCCATGCAGCAGACATTCACCTCGCTGGTCAAGACCGCCTTTTCTCAACGACGTAAAACGCTGCGCAATAATTTGAAATCACTGCTCACGGCAGAACAGATTTCAGCAGCCGGCGTCGACCCGGCAACGCGCGCCGAGCAACTGACGATGCAGGACTTTATCGCTCTTACGCAAGTCGCCAGTGGCGAGACGTCGCGGTAAACTCTGTCACACTGAGTTGAATGGTGGCTGCAGGTTTTGCCGGTAGCCTTTACACTGTCGATTCAATCTTCATATTAAGGATGAGCGCGCAACTGCTGCGCAGATTCAAACAAGGCTCGTACCATGACTGCACAACCGCCCGAAATTACCGTTGATGTTGCAACGCGATATCTGGAGGCCGATTCCAATCCCGAGGAAGATCGATTTGTTTTCGCCTATACCGTGACCATCCTCAACCAGGGCGAAACGCCGGCACAGCTGCTGACCCGGCACTGGATCATCACGCATGGCAATGGGAAAAAACAGGAAGTTCGCGGTGATGGCGTCGTCGGCAAACAGCCTGTGATCAAACCCGGCGAAGGGTATCAGTACACCAGTGGCACCATTCTGGAGACGCCGATGGGCACCATGGGCGGCAGCTATCAGATGGTCGACGAGAACGGCGAGCAATTCAACACGCTGATCCCGGAATTTTTGCTCTCAACGCCGCGCACGCTGCATTAAAAAACACTCGCCGTGGCGATCTACGCGATTGGCGACATTCAGGGCTGCTTTGAGCCGTTTCAACGGCTGCTGGATAAGCTGCTGTTTGATCCGACCTACGATCAACTCTGGATCGCCGGTGATCTGGTCAATCGAGGCCCCGAATCACTCGCCACCCTGAAGTTCATCCGTGCTCTGGGCGACGCTGCCATCAGCGTGCTCGGCAATCATGATTTTCACTTGCTGGCTCTGCACTATGGCATCCGGCCTCGCCGCCCTAAAGACAATACGCTCGATCAGATTCTCGATGCACCCGATGTCGCTGAGCTGGCGGACTGGTTGCGGTATCGCCCCATGTTGCATCATGACCCGGCACTCAATTGCGTGATGGTACACGCCGGCCTGCACCCACACTGGTCAATCGATGAGGCGCAGGCTCTGGCCAACGATGTCGAATCGTTGCTGCAATCCAGCCAGCCGGCTAGCGCGCTCGCTCAACTCTACGGTGATACAGACACCTGCTGGGCGAATTCTCGCCAGTCGCCCGATCGCCTGCGCTATGCGGTCAACTGCCTGACCCGAATGCGCTACTGTGCACGTGACGGCAGCCCGGATTACCATTGCGGTGAGGTACCCGGCAGTCAACCGGCCCATCTAATACCGTGGTTCGATGTGGCAGACCGAAAAACCGCCACCACTGAAATCATATTCGGGCACTGGGCGGCAATGGGCCTGCACCAGCAGCCGGGCGTGCACGGGCTGGATAGCGGCTGCGTGTGGGGCAATCGACTGACGGCCGCCAGGCTGCCGGATTTTACAATCACCTCGGTCAGCTGTCCCTGATCAATCCCGCTCAGTTTTTCCGGCTGAGGACCCGATAGCTGAATCGATAGCCACCTTCGGCGCGCTCATCATGATCTTCGCGCGAGTTTTCGGTCCAGTCTGTCTCCTCGAAACTATCGAGCCAGGTATCGCCCTCAAACGCGTAGTCGATGACCGTCAGATAGAGACGCTCGGTCTGTGACATGGCCTGCGCGCAAAGATTCGCGCCACCAATCACGACAAGCTCCTCCGCAGCATGGTTACTGGCAAGCTCGATGGCCTGATCCAGCGAATGCGCCACCTCGACGCCATCGGCGCGCCAGTGCTCATCGCGAGTGACGACAATACTTTGCCGCCCGGGCAGTGCGCGACCGATGGATTCAAATGTCACACGCCCCATGATCATTGGCTTGCCCATGGTCGTGCGGTTGAAATACTTCAGATCACTGGAGATATGCCAGGGCATCCCCCCATTGGCGCCGATCAGGCAATTGCGATCCATCGCCATCATCATCGCTACTCTCAAAACGGGTTTCCTGTCGTTGTTTGGCGCACTATACCCGTCAGCGTCAAACACTGGGAAGCCATGAACAACCGTTTGCACAAAACCGCTAAAATGCGGGTGCACCGTCGCAGTCAATTCACAGCAGGATCCAGGGCAGAAGCGTGGAGCTGATCAACGAAACCTTTCTCGGTGAACCACTGAGACTCGAAGCCAATATGGCGGGCTGGCAACAGCTCTACTGGAACGGCCAACTCGTGGCTGGACGCAATGCCAGTGCCGATACGCCAGAGCAGATCCGTCACGAGTTTGAGCTGCAGAGCAATCAGGGCAGTATTCATTGCCAGCTCGACCTGAATCTGAGCTGGATGCCATTCAAGTTCGACTACACACTGTCGGCCAACGGCCAAACGGTTCAGCAAGGCACGACAGACGCCGCTGACCTTGGCGGCAAAACGCCAGATCAGGAAATCCCGATGCGCCCGCAGTTCAGCATCATCGGGCTTGCGTCACTGGGCCTGAAACTACTGAAAAGTGCCAAAGCGATCAAAGTGCTGCTGGTCGGCGCGAGCGTCGCCGCCTACTCCTGGCTGTTCTCGTTTCAGTTTGCGCTGTTGTTGATCGGCTGTCTGGTGATCCACGAGTATGGCCACATACGTGCGATGAAACGCTTTGGCATGAAAACCAAAGGCATCTATTTGATTCCGTTTGTCGGCGGGCTGGCTGTTGGCGAAAACAAGCTCAACACTCGCTGGCAGAACGTTGTCATCTCTATAATGGGGCCAGTGTATGGATTGTTTCTGTCAGTAGGCTCGCTGGCACTGTTTTACATTACCGGCAATCCGCTTTTCGCAGGCCTTGCCGGTTTCAACGCCCTGCTCAATCTGTTCAACCTGTTGCCGATTTTGCCGCTCGATGGCGGCCACATTCTAAAATCCATCGCCTTTTCCATGCATAGCGTCGTCGGCCTGGTGCTGTGCATTGGCGGTGCGCTGCTGGGAGTGGGTTTAAGCTATGCGTTTGGCCTGGCGTTACTTGGCCTGCTACTGCTGATTGGCAGTCTGGAGATCGTATTCGAATGGCGCATGAGACACCACAGCACACTGCTGCCGCTGGATCGCTACGGGCAAATTGTATCGGTGCTGTGGTATCTGCTGGTGGTCGGCGCTTTTATCGCGATCATCTACCTGCTGGCCAGCACCGGCGATCAGATTTTAGGCCTGCCGCTGGAAGTGCTGAAAAGCTGATGATACACAAACGGCTTCAGCTCGCAGCCTCGCGCAACTCTGCCAGTCGCTCTGCCAGATAGGCGCCGGCGGTGTAGCGCTTTGACAGCACCACATCGGGCCTTGGGTGCAAAAACAGTGGCACAGAGATGCGTGATCGATTCTGTTCCGAACCCTCCGGGTTAATCACCCGGTGAGTGGTTGACGGGAAATACCCGCCTGAGGCCTCCTGCAACATGTCGCCGATGTTGACGATCAGGTTGCCGAAATCACAAGGCACATCCAGCCAGGTTCCATCCTTGAGCTGCACCTGCAGGCCAGGCTCGTTGGCCGCCGGCAGGATCGTCAACAGGTTGATGTCCTCGTGCGCGCTGGCGCGAATCGCATCGGGAGATTCGTGCCCGGCCAGCGGCGGATAGTGCAGCACCCGAAGCAGTGACTGCTCGCTGCCCTGCATCATCTGCGACAGTGGCTCATCGTACAGGGCAGACACCTCGGGCGGGCTGTAACGCTCCACCCAGGTCAGCAATTCGGAGGCGAGTCCACCGGCGAGATCGTAGTAGTTCTGCAAACTCGCACGCAGCGCGTCAGGACACTGCCCCCAGGGGTAGTAATGAAAATATTCCTTAATGTCTCGCGTCAGCCTGCCTTTGGCCGCCTCGGCCTGCTCGGCAGGAAAGAAGCCATCGTAGGTCCCTGCGTTGTACAGATAGTCACGTTTGCTGTCGTCGTAAAAAAACGCTTTCCACTGTGTGTAAAGGTCATCGACAATCTGTTGCGGGATCGGATGATTGGTCAGCACGCCGAATCCGGTGTTGCGCAATGATTCGACGAAGGCCTCGGCTGCCTGGCTATCGGTGTAGTCAACCGCTTCAAGTTTCATAGGTCTTCCTGCAGGTTCTGCCTTCAAACCGCAACATCGGCGGCAATGTGGGGGTGAGGATCATAGCCTTCGATCTGCAGATGCTCCATGCGGTAGTCGAACAGCGAGGCAACCCCGTCGGCAACCACAAGCGTTGGCATTGCTCTTGGCTCGCGCGAAAGCTGCACCCTCGCCTGCTCGATATGGTTCAGATACAAATGCACATCCATGCCAAACCAGACAATCTCACCGGCTCTGTAGCCCGTTTGTATCGCCAGCAGATGCGTTATCAGCGCAAGGTTGGCGATGTTCCATGCCAGGCCCAAAAACGAATCGGCACTGCGCTGTACCATCGCACCATGCAGAGTGCCCTGTGTCTGGTTAACGTAGAACTGATAGTGTTTGTGACACGGCGGCAGCGCCATCGAAGACAACTCGCCAACATTCCAGCCATCCCAAAGTATGCGCCGCGACGTCGGGTTGTCGCGCAGGTCATCGATAACCTGTTGCACCTGATCGATCTCGCGGCCATCGGTGGTTTTCCAGCAGCGCCACTGCTTGCCATACACCGGTCCAAGGTTGCCCCACTGCTCGGCAAATTCCACATCGGCGAGAATCTTCGCCTCAAAATCAGACTGACTGATCTGATCGCCCGTCTCGCGCCGATAACGCGCCAGCGGCCAATCGGTCCAGATCCGTACACTTTGCTGTAGCAACTCGCGGATGTTATCGCCACCGGCGAGCATCCACAGCATCTCCCTGAAAGCGGTCTTCCAAAAAACCTGTTTGGTCGTGAACAGTGGAAAGCCTTCGGCCAGGTCAAAGCGCATCTGATGACCAAAAATCGCACGGGTACCGACACCAGTGCGATCGACGCGCTCATCCCCCTGCTCGATCAACTGTCGCAGCAAGTCGAGATACTGCAGTTCGGGATGTGTGGACAAACTAGTTTGCCGCCGGTTGACGAGCGGACGCCACGCGCCGATAGGCCCACCAGATCATCGCGGCGCCAATCAACACCATCGGAATACTGAGCTGTTGCCCACGCGTCATCCAGTCGAAGGCGACAAAGTTCAGATGACTGTCTGGCTGGCGGAAGAACTCGACGATAAATCGAAACAGCCCATACAGCACCAGGAACAGCCCCGATACCGCCATCGCCGGACGCGGTTTGCTTGAGTAGATCCAGACTGCCAGAAACAGCACCACACCCTCGAGGAAAAACTGATACAGCTGCGACGGGTGACGGGGATCAGGCCCGCCGGTCGGAAACACCATGCCCCAGGGCACATCGGTGGTGCGTCCCCACAGCTCGCCATTGATGAAATTGCCAATGCGGCCGGCCCCCAGACCGATAGCCGAGACGGGGGCTACGATATCGGCCACTTGAAAGAACGTCCGACCGGTCTTTTTCGCGAACACCGCAATCATCGCCGCGACGCCAAGAAAACCGCCATGGAAGGACATCCCTCCCTCCCAGATACGCAGAATCGACAACGGATCCGACAGAAAGTGGTCAAAATTGTAGAAAAAGAGGTATCCCAGTCGGCCACCGATGATCACACCAATCGCGCAGTAGAACACCAGATCACCCAGTTCCTCGACGGTCCAGCCAAAGCCTGGCTGGCGCGCGCGATGCTTCAGCAGCAGCCAGGCGGCGACAAAACCGACCAGATACATCAGGCCGTACCAGTGGATGGCAACCGGACCCAGCGAAATGGCGACCGGATCGATCTCGGGATATTTAATCATTCAGTGTCCTGTGTCGGATGCCATTGCGTCCCGACAGCAACGATTGGATACGCCTGATTATAGCCGCTAGCGGTCACTGAGCGACACGCCAGCCCGCGCGCCAGACGAGCGTCTGCCACCACCACGACAGACACGGCGTACGACAAAACGACCGAACAAGCGATCAGATTGCGCGGCAGTCGGGCTCCGGTGCAACCACGCACTCTTCGACGCCATACCGCATGGTAACCGCTGAGGTGCCCACAACCAGCCAATCGCTGCAGATCTCACCGGATGACCGACTAAAATCCACTAAACCTCGCCCAAAACGGACTGGACCTTGCTAACTCGACGGATCGAAAAGTGTGTGCAGTCCAGTGCCTGCCGGCATCGATGAAACACCTCGAGCAGCATAACCAGACAGGCAGCAGACAGCACAGGTGAAAGGCAAGTTCGACAAGGCTCGAAGGCAACTGTCAAACATACCGCGCGCGGTGCGCATGGTATGGCGGGCAGCACCCGGCTGGACCACACTCTGGGCCGTCTTAATCCTCGCGCAGGGCCTGCTGCCGGTCGCCACCGTCTATCTCACCAAAGCGCTGGTCGACAGCCTGACGCTTGCGATCGGCCAGACTGATGATCCAGGCAGATTCAATACCGCGCTATTCTATCTTGCCGCCATGGCCGCCGTGCTGCTAGCCACCGCAGCCTTCAAGTCGATCGCCCAGTGGGTACAGACCGCCCAATCAGAGATTGTGCAGGACTACATCAAGGACAAAGTCCATCAGCAGGCGATCCGGCTGGATCTCGCCTACTTCGAATCACCAGGCTACTACGACAAGCTGCACCGGGCGACGATCGACGCCATCACCAAGCCGCTCACCCTGATTCAAAGTCTGGGCCTGATCGCACAGAGTTGCATCACCCTGATCGCGATGATCGGCATATTAGCTACCCTGAGCTTATGGCTGCCCATCATTTTGTTTGTCAGCTCGTTACCGGCGCTCTACGTCGCTATCAACTACTCGATCAAACATCATCGACTGCAAATGTGGCGCACCGAAAAATTTCGTCTCGCCAACTACTACTCGACCAAGCTGACGGAGAGAGAATCTGCCGCAGAGGTACGCCTGTTCGGATTGGGACAGTACTTTCGATCGCGCTACAGTAAAATTCGCGTCAGCCTGCGCGACGAACAGATCGCACTCTCCAAACGTCAGGGTATTGCCGAGTTGCTCGCAGCACTCAGCGGCCTGGCCGCCATGGGTATCACCATCGCCTGGACCGCCGCCAGCATTATACGAAGCGGCGGCTCACTTGGCGATCTGGCGATGATCTACCAGGCCTTCAACCAGGGTCAGAAACTGATGCAGGCGCTGCTCAACAACATCAAACAGCTCTACACCAGTATGCTGTTCATCGAAAATCTCTTCGCCTTCCTCGAACTGAGCCCGCAACTGCCAGAACCAGAACTACCTGCTACTCGACCGGTCGTATTAAAACAAGGCATCAAGCTGGAAAACGTCAGCTTTCGCTATCCCGGTTCAGAGCACTACAGCCTCCAGGACTTCAATCTAGAGATACCTGCAGGCAAAGTGATCGCAATCGTCGGAGAAAACGGTGCCGGTAAGAGCACCCTTATCAAACTGCTGACCAGGCTCTATGATCCAGCCGAAGGAAAAGTCTATATCGACGGTGTAGACGCCCGTGATTTGCCACTGGATCAATTACGCAGACTTTTTACGGTCATGTTCCAAATACCTGTGCAATACCAGCAAACAGTGTCCGATAACATTTCGATTGGCGACTGGAAAAACGCGTCTACGCCCGCCGATGTAATCAATGCCGCACAAGGTGCAGGCGCCAACATTCCCATCCAGAAACTTCCAAATCAATACGAAACCTTATTGGGCAAATTGTTTGGAGGTTCTGAACTATCCGGCGGGGAATGGCAAAGAATCGCACTCGCCCGTGCGTTCCTGCGCAATGCACCAGTCATCATTCTGGATGAACCCACCAGCGCAATGGATTCGTGGGCAGAGGCCGACTGGATGGATCGATTCCGAGACCTAACCAGTGGCCGCACTGCTTTAATCATTACCCACCGATTTACAACAGCCATGCGGGCGGATCTGATTCACGTGATGTCCGACGGAAAAATTATCGAATCAGGCACTCACCAGAACTTATTACTCCAACAGGGACGCTACAACGCCTCCTGGACCCGGCAAACAGAGCAGAATAGATCCGTTTATTAAACTAATCCTGCACACAAGAAGCGCACATGCAGAAGTATTATCGCGGCAACCTGAGAATAGAAGTCTATGACATTTAGACCCCTTTTTATACATACAGGCATCCGAATTCCTGAATCATGTTTCCAACATCAAGGTTCGGAGTCATCACAAGCAGCTGCCATGGCATTCAGGTACCGCGGGATTATTGACAAACGCAATCTCTGCGCTTAACCCACTGCCACTGCCGAGTTTCGGACCGAAGCCAAAAAGATAAACAACGGCATTTGATCCAGTTCACAGTTATGGGGATGCATCGGATTGATGTCCCAGAAACCTTCCATCCGATCAAACTGGCACGCCGTTGGGATTTGCATCCTTGATAGCGTTACATGATGAAAAATCCCCGTAATAACAAGCGCATCGCTGCCACCCCTTACTAGACACACAAGAGTGACCAGGCACCGGTAGCACACGTGTGGACGCGCGCTGAAAAACTGGCAGCCGAATATCAGGAACAGCAAATCAGGCGATATCGAACTATGCTCTATTTAGTAAACTACTAACGCGCAGATTCCTTAGCTTTGAAACACCATTACCGGGCCTACGGGCTAATTTTCTGCAGTGATCGGGAACTCCCGGAACTACCGGCGTATGACACGTCACCTACTGATCAGATTGATGTCACTATTTGCCAGGGGGAGGTGCCGGACGGTCTGGTCGATCCAACAAGTACCGGTGTCCTTTACGAGGCCAGCGCGAATACTTTTTTGCTCAAGCTGCAGGATATCGGGCGCTACCTGATCCGCAACGGCAACGAGATCATTATCGAGCCAGCCCCGAACGCCTGCCCTAACGACATCCGCGTGTTTATGCTCGGCTCGGCTTTCGGCGCGCTGCTGCACCAGCGACAAATGCTGGTGATGCATGCCAGCACCATCCATACGCCGTCTGGCGCGGTGCTGTTCTCCGGGCATTCGGGAGCCGGCAAAAGCACCATGTTGGGGGAAATGTTGCGACGCGGCTACAAAATGATCGTGGACGATGTCTGTGGAGTCGTGTTGGACGAAGCGGGCCAGCCTATCGTGCTGCCAGGTTACCCACGGACTCGATTGTGGGCCGACTCAGCGGCCAAATTGGAGGTTTCGACAGAAGGGCTGCAGAAAACCCGCCCGACCCTGGAAAAGTTTGAGCGCCAGCTACCTGAGCAATTTCACGATGAATGCTCTCCGATGCGCCGAATCTATCTACTAAATTCGAGCGCTTCCGATGAAATAGAACTCACACCACTGCAAGCGATAGATACATTCGCCACAGTGCTGCACAACACCTACCGAAACACTTTCCTGGAAGGGCTGGAGATGCGCGGCCCCCATTTCTCGATGGTATCCAAGGTGGCGACCACCGTGCCGGTTGTTAGAGTGGTGCGCCCAAATACGGGCTTTCAACTGACCGAACTCGCCGACCTGATCGAAGCTGATTTTCAATCAGCATGAACGGCAAGATAGTCTGGCTCGCGTCGTATCCGAAGTCTGGCAACACCTGGATGCGAATCCTGCTGACCAATTTCCTTCGCGATACCGACACCCCCGCTGACATAAATTTTTTGGAAACCGGAAAAATCGCCAGTGGTCGCCAGATATTTGACGACAATGTCGGCGTCGAGGCCAGTGATTTGACGCAGGGCGAAATTGAGCGCTACCGGCCCTATGTGTACGAGCAGATATCGAAACGTGCTGATTCACCGCTATTTATCAAGGTACACGACGCTTACTCCATGACCGTCGACGGCATACCGCTGCTGGCGCCACAAGCCACTGCTGGCATTATCTATCTGGTGCGCAATCCGCTGGACGTCTGCGTCAGTTTCGCACATCACAGCGGCATTGATACCGGCACTTGCGCAGAGAACATGAACGACGAGAATTTCGCATTCGTCAACCAATCGGATCGACTACACAATCAGTTGCTACAGAAAATCTGCAGTTGGAGCGGACATGTCAAAAGTTATCTTGACCAGCCGAAACTTCCTCTGTTGCTAATACGCTACGAGGACATGCTGGAAGACACAGAGAAGCAACTTGCTAAAACGGTCGAATTTGCCGAATTTGAGCCAGACCCGGCCCGGGTCAGGCGTGCAGTTGAGTTTTCGACTTTCGCAACACTCAAAGCCCAGGAACAGGAACACGGATTCCAGGAGAAAATGCCAAAGGCCGAATCGTTCTTTCGCGAGGGCAAATCCGGCAACTGGCGCACAGCACTGAGCACGGAGTTGGCACAAAGTATTCTGGACCACCATGGCGAGACAATGACGCGTCTCGGCTACAGTACCAATATTTAATCGTAGTTTCTAACTAACCACTATTCAGGCATTGTCGTGACTACCGAAAAAATCTACCCAAATACTGTCGTCGTCGCCCGCGAAGACCTGATTTCATCTGACCTGAGCGACCAGGAGCTCGTGATGATGGATATCGATAAAGGGTTTTATTACGGGCTTGAGGATGTCGCCAAGGCCATATGGGATCAGTTGGCCAAACCCATTGCGGTGAAAGACATCTGCACTAACATCGTTGCCGAATTCGATACTACGGCTGAAACAGCAGAAAAGGATACGATCGAATTTCTAACAGAACTACTGAAAGAAAATCTGATCTCTATCTGCGACGCTACCAAGGCAGCCTAGATAAACCTGGTCGATTGACAGCACCGTGAGCACCACTGGCAAAAGGCCGATAGCCCGGCGCCTGCTGAACCTGCTGCGCCGTCCGTGGCGCGACAAGGTGCTGCTGTTCAAAGTACTGGTGTTACTAGGCGTAACCCGCTTGGCCATCAATTGCCTGTCGTTTAAAAGGCTTGAGCGATACCTCGGGCATCGAATGCAGGAGAGCAGCCGAGAGATCACAGCCGAACACGCAAAAAAAGCCGGGCGTATCAGCTGGGCCATTCATGCGATTTCGCCGTACACCCCATGGACTAGCAATTGTTTTCCGCAAGCCCTGACAGCAAAAATCCTGCTTCGTCGTCAGGGTATTAACTCGACACTTTACATGGGTGCCGCGTTTAAGGGGAACGACTCCGGTCTGCAAGGCCATGCCTGGCTGCGCTGTGGGCCGTATTATTTGACCGGAGGAGACAGCGAGTCCCAATTCGGTGCCATCGCTTCCTTCGCCGATTAGCCACCGCGTAGCGCTTGATTGCTGGCATTTATGGCGAAGACGCTAACAGCCACGATACGCTTTGCGCAGACTGCTCGGCTAGTTCCACGGCACTTGACCAGCACCAGTGCACAGACCTCCACGGCGCTTTCAAGTCTCTTTACGCGCGTCTATTCCAGGTGCTCACATCAATGTCCCTGATTACATGAGAGAGACTATGCCGTTTTGCTGCGCGAACTGTGGTCTGGTCATCACTACCCTGTGCGAGGCAACAATAGCTGCAACATCGAGTTGCCACAGCCCATTTGCGGTGATGAAACGCAAAGCCACCTTGTTCGCCGGACCCGGCTAGTCAAAACGGCTATCCAGCCAGACCACAACGGCGTCCAGTAATTCAGCCTCGTGGTCATCAAAAAAGTGGTAGGCATTTCTGATTACAAGCTGTGAGTAGTCCGGGTTGTGTGCCCCGGCATTCTGGCGCTGACGCGCTGTCATCAACACGCTCGCGAAGTCTTTACTGCCATACAAATCAAGCACTGGGATGTCAATCTTTTTTAATGACTCGGCACTGTTGATGTGCGGCTGTACATGTTGTGCACTCATACCGATTGCGACCAACGCATCAATCTGGTGATCAAACCGGGATAGATAGTAGCTCGCCATTGTGGCGCCCTGACTATGCGCGACAATGACCATCGTCTCCATACCTTGGTCGATAAGAAAGTCTGTTGCGGCCTCCAGCCGTGGCGGCACCTCTGGATACAGCGGCAGGTAGTCCTCGTAGGCAACATCTTTCTCAAGCAACGGCAATTGAATCGAAAGTGTGTTCCAGCCATGTTGTGTCATTTGTACACGTATCGGTTGCACCACCTGCTCCCAGTCCGGGTGAAATCCGGTACCGTGCAATACGATCATGCCCCTTTTGCTGACGGGTTCCGCTTCGGTGTAGATGCTGTAGAACGAATGTCCATCCGCATTGAGGAACAGCACCTCACCGTCAAACACAGAATCGGCGGTCTGCTCCACCCATCGCTGCTCACGCTCGACATTGGTTGCAAACGACGGAGGCATGCCGCCAAAACATAGCGCCAACACAGCCTTGATCAAGAGCAACCTGCGCATGGGATACCCACCTGATGAACTATGCGTTTGATCATATCAGCAAGTGGCAAAAATTTTCGGCAATCAGGCCTAATCGGTGCCCCCTCATTTATCGGGCTCACTATTGAATCCTGCCAGGCTATTGACCACACTAGACGGACAAAT
>CAZNIS010000120.1:0-19345 GCA_964573105.1 uncultured Granulosicoccaceae bacterium | reverse complement strand
CATGGGCGGCATGGGCGGAATGGGCGGCATGATGTAAGGTCTGTCCGACCAACCTGTTGTACAAAAAGCCCCGCGTTGCGGGGCTTTTTTTTGCGCCTAGTGTCGCTTGCGGCGTCTGTGCAGGCACGGCTTCGTCACTTGGTAATAGTGCGTAGTTCAAAACAGGCAGTTGTGGTAGCTTGCGCGGATGACATCACCTGTTCACAACCAGCAAGCCGGCGTGCGACTGTGACACTGCCAACCGACGAACGCGGCAATCTCGCGATTTTGTTTACCGACGTGGTCGGCTCCACGCGCGGCTGGGAAGAGCAATTTGACCAGATGTCGGCAAGCCTTGCGCTGCACGATCAGATTGTTCGCGGGGTGCTGCAGATATACGCCGGGCAGGTGTTTTCGGTAGCCGGCGACAGCTTTGGCGTGATCTTCACCGAAGTCGACGATTGCCTTGCCGCCGCACACGAAATCGACAAGCGCCTGAACGCCAGCGACTGGCCGAGCGGCCTGCCGATAGCGGTCCGAATGTCGGCGAACACCGGTCCGGTGATACAGCGCGATGGCGGATGTTATGGACCGGAAATCGTGCGCACGGCGATCCTGTGTGAAATTGGCCACGCCGGGCAATTGCTGTTAACGCAGGAGATCGTAGAACACCTGGATTCACAGGCGTCGCGATATCTGGGGCTCTACCGGCTGCGCAAGATCAGTCAGCCGCAGGCGGTATCGCAGTTCGGCCATCGGGAGTTTGCACCGCTGCGCAACGTCGAACAGCGCGTCAACACGCTGCCCAGACCGCGTACCGATATTCTCGGGCGCGAGGATCTGTTGCGCAGCCTGCAGCAGGATCTGGGCGACACCCGCTTGCTGACACTGACAGGCCCCGGCGGGGTGGGCAAGACGCGCCTGGGCATTGAGCTTGCGCAGCGCCACTTTGATCGCGCTGCCGACAGCGCGCACATGATCGATCTGGCGGCGATCCACAAGCCCGCTGACCTGCCGCACGCCTTTGCTCAGGGCATCAATCTGACGCTGCTGCCGGATCGCGACGCGGTCGATCAGGTGGCGGCCTGTCTGGCCGCGCGCAGTTGCGTGCTGTTGCTCGACAACTGCGAGCATCTGCTCGACGCCTGTGCCGAAATCACAGACCGACTGCTCGACCACTGCACCGGATTGACCATCATCGCCACCAGCAGGGCGGCGCTTGAACTCGAAGGTGAGCGCGTGTGCCGCGTACCGGTGTTGCCATCCGGCGACGACAGCGCGGCGGTGGAACTCTTTATTCGCAAGGCTGCAAGCCAAAGTGCGGTGCCAATCGACATCAGCGCCAACCGCCACCTGGTAGCCGATATCTGCGCGCGTCTCGACGGTCTGCCACTGGCGATAGAACTGGCCGCCGCGCGCACTCGCTCGCTGCCGATCATCGAACTGCACCGCAAGCTGCAGAGCCGGCTCGACGCGCTGACACCACGCCGTGCCGGCCGCGCCGGCGGTGCGCGAACGCTGGCCGATGTGGTTGCCTGGAGCTTTGAATTGCTGTCACCGCAGGAGCAGCAGGGTCTAAAGTCACTGGTCGTTTTTCAGGGCGGCTTCAGCCTGCCGGATGTCGCCCCGGTGCTTGCGATCAGCGAGGCTGAGGCAGACGAACTACTCGACGCGCTAATTGCCTGGTCGCTGCTGGAGACGCACACCACCGAGAGCGGTGAACTGCGGTTTCGCATGCTGTTTTCGATCGCCCAGTTCGCCGGCGATCAGCTCGCCAGCGACCCCGACGCCGCAGCGCTGCGCGATCGCCATCTGGCGCATTTTCGCGCACTTGCCGAGCGTGGCAGCCACCCGTTTATCCCGCATCCGGCACTCGCGCACCGCCACCTGCATGAGCAGCTGAATCTGCGTGCCGCAGCCGAGTGGGCGATAGAAAGCGACCGACCGGCCGATGCCGCGCGAATCGCCGCAGGCACCGTGATCGCAATGGACAGTGCCGGCGAGCACCAGCGCGGCATGCGCTGGTCGCGAGCAGTGGCGGGCCGCGACGACGAAACCGCGTTCAACGCGCTGGTGACCGAAGCCTATCTGTTCGGCATTGAGGGCGATCTCGAGTCGCAGAGTCGCAGTGCCAGTCAGGCGGTCGAATTGTGCGCCTCGCGCCCGTTCAATCTGCTGCCGGTCGCGCTGTGTCTCAAAGCGCTGCACTACATGACGTTTGATCCGGATCAGGCGCGGCAGATCATCAAACAGTCGCTGGCCAGCGCCGCCACCAGCGCGACGCCGGAAATCAACACCATGTTCTGCGCGATGCACCTGTCGTGGCTGGACATTCTTTGCGAGCGAACCGCAGAAGTGCTGAAATATGCCGGGCCGTTCCCGGGCTCGATGGCCGTTCTGACTCGCGTGCTGGCCCATCTGATGAAGGGTGAGTTCAATCACGCGCAGGCGGAGCTGACCGCCGCCGAGCGGCAACCCGCCGACGAATGGCATCACTTTCTCGCCATCGCGCGCTGTCAGGTGCAGTTGGCCGGTGAGCAATTGCGTGAGGCGGCAGAGGGCCTGACCGACGCCGCGGCTGCCGACACCGGGCTGCGGCGCTGGCAGGACGGTGACTTTCTAATCAGTTTCGCGACCCTGCACGAGTTTCAGGGCAATCGGGAACGGGCGCTGCAGATCGTCGACAGCTGTCGCAGCCGACACGCCTTGACCCAGGGCATCGCACTGCGCTTGAAACAGCGTCTGCACGGCTGGCCGCAGCGCTACGAATCGCCAGAGTCGCTGGAATGGCTGCAGCAAGTCTACGCCCGAGGTTCGGCCGAGCATTATGCAAATGCGCAGCCGGCGTTGCTGCAGCAGGAAATCGAGCACTGGCGCGACTGGCTCGCGCAGCGCGATCAGCGGGTCAATCAGTCGGGTTGTTGAATTAAAGGGCGGTAGCGGTGGTGAGAAGTGTCTGTCTGTTGATCGCTGCGTTGATCAGTGCCTGCTTGCCGCTATCGCTCGCAGAGCGGGAATTTGTGCCAGCGTCTTCAGACAAACGCGTGGTGTTGTTACATGGCCTGGCGCGATCGTCCTTGTCGATGGCGCCGCTGCAGCATGCACTGACAAAACACGGCTACACCACCTGCAATATCGATTACCCGTCACGACAGTTTGATATCGACGCGCTCGCGCGCCTGTATGTACTGCCGGCTATTCGCGCCTGCTTTGATCGGCCCGATGAAACGCTCGACTTTGTCACCCACTCGATGGGTGGCATTCTGCTTCGCTACCTTGTACAAAAAGAAATGCTCTCTCGTGTCGGTCGCGTGGTGATGCTGGGCCCGCCCAATGGTGGCAGCGAGGTGGTCGATCGTTTGGGTGGATGGCCGGCATTCGACTGGATCAACGGCCCGGCTGGTCTGCAGCTTGGGCGGGCAGATGACAGCCTGCCGTCATCACTTGGCGCTGCAACGTTTGAGCTGGGTGTCATCGCCGGCAACCGGTCCATCAACTGGATACTGTCGATGCTGATCAATGGTATCGATGATGGAAAAGTTTCCATCGACAGTGCGCAGCTCGACGGCATGCGCGACTTTCTGGTGCTGCCGACATCGCACCCGTTCATTATGAAAAATACGCGTGCGATCGAACAGACGCTGCACTTTCTGCAACATGGGCAATTCGATAAACACAACTGACCTCTGGCAAGCCTTGCCTACAATGCGTTGTCTCGCAGCCACTCGATTTCGGCGATAAGGCTGCGATCCTGCAGCAGCGCGGGAGATCGCGTGGCAATCTTTTGATAAAGGGGGGCGAGTGCGGCTGGCAGCGGGCCGGCGTCGCGCATCCTGATCGCGTGCACTGCCACCAGCGCCTCGATGGCCAGCAGACTGTGCAATTTCGCATTCAGCGCAATCAGGTTTTTTGCCATCAGCGGTGCTGTGGTGTGGCAGTCCTCAAGGCTGTCCGCGGACGGACTTGGGGTCGGTGGTGGCACCATCGATAACTGGCCGATCTCCATCATCAGCGCTTCGGCAACCTTCATTAATGGCGCCAGTCCGGCGCTGTCGGCACCTTTGGGAGCGAGCCCGGTGGGCAGGGCCGAGAATCGCTGATTAAGCATTTTGGAAATACGCGCGACCAATTGTGCAGACCAGCCGGCCAGCGCCTGTGCCAGTGCCTGCAATGCCACCCCGATTAAAGGGGCCAGATAGCCACCGTGTGACAGAATCTGTTGCGAGTCGGGCAGGGTGGCCGGGTTGTCGGTCACGCCATTGAGCTCGCCATGCAGAGCCTGGCGGGCAAAATCGAGCGCGGCAAAACAGGCACCCAGCACTTGTACAATGTTGCGAATACTCAGCGGATCCTGCAGTCGACGCGCCTGGCCCGAATCAATAAGCGATGACCCCGCCAGCAAACGCTGCAAGTGCTCCGCCGCCAGCGCCTGCCCAGGCTGCGGACGCAGTGCCAGTACGCGTGCATCTAAAGGGGACAGGTTGGCTCTGAATCCCTCGATCGACAACGCCGCGGCGATTGCCGCGCGCTGCAACAACTGCTGTGTCTGATGAATACCGGTCGCGGCGATGGCCGCGCTAAACCCTGAGTGGCTGGCCAGCGCCAGGCCCTCGCGCGGTGCCGGGCGCCAGGGCGCGAGCTCGGCCCTGGCGAATGCGTCAGCGGCTGGTATGTGCCCGCCATCGCGATTGATCATTCGCCCCTCGCCACACAGCGCCAGGCCCCAGGTCGCACCCCAAAGCAGATCGGCTGCACCGATCGATGCGCTCTGACCAACGCGTGGCACCAGGTGGCGGTTCAGGCAATCACACAGAAACTGCGCAAGCTCTGGCCTGACCGAGGTGGCGCCGATCAATAATGTATTGAGCCGGACTGCCGTCGCCGCTCGCACCCAGCTGATCGGCATCGGTTCACCCAGCGCATGGGCGCGGCCGCGAAGGGTAGACAGAGAGAACGAGTCGATCGCTACATCCGGCATGGCGGTGACTGCCTGAGGACCCAGCCCGGTCGTCACCCCATAGACCGGCCAGCGCTCATCGACGGCTCGCTGCATCAGCGCCCAGGCGGCGTCTATTCGATCAAGTCCGGCTGCTGCAATGCTGACTCCAGCGCCATCGCCGATAGCGACCAGCGCCTCAGGTGTCAGACTCTGACCGTCGAGTGTAATCGTGCTCAGGATGTGCCCTCCCGCTTGACGATGCGCTCGCGCCAGGCGACGAAAATGCCGGCTGCGGCGATAATGCACATGCCGGCGATTGCCGGCATATCCGGGACCTCGCGCCAGAACACATAACCCCAAAACGTCGCGAATATCAGGTAGCTGTAGTCGAACGGCGCGAGCATGGCCGAATCGGCACTCTGATAGGCCTTGCCTAGGCCCAGATTGGAGAGCGAATTCAACAGCCCGCAAATCACTATGATGCCAGCCATCCACCCAAGCAGCGGCTGCCAGGCGGTGAAGAGATAAGGGTTGTGCAGGCTCAGCGAGGCCGGCAGCGGGTACAGGCTCAGCAGTGCCAGGCCCAGGGCGCTGACACACAATATGCTCAGGTTGCTGGCCAGCACCAGCGCCATCGGCGATTCCTCGCGACACAATCGGCGCGTACAAAGGACAAAAAGCGCGTAGAAGAATCCAGCGCCAACCGGCATCAGTGCGGCGGCGCGAAAACTCTCGGATCCCGGTCGCAGCATCAGCAGCGTACCGGCAAAACCTGCAGCGATCGCCAGCCAGCGGCGTGGCCCGACTCGCTCACCTGGCAGCAGCGAGCTCAGGGCGGCGACAAACAGCGGAAAGGTATACAGGCCGCCTGCCATCTCGGTCATTGTCAGCAGCGGGGCACTGCCAAAGAACAGCAGCGTGGCAATCACCTGCATCAGGCTGCGCAGGCCAACGCGGCCAACCCGCTTGGGCCGCAACAGCGCCGGTTCTGCCATCCAGAGCACAATGGCAAGCAGGACGCCAAGATTGACAATCGCGCGCAGAAACTGGAACTGCCAGATCGTGATATAAACACTCAGATACTTCGACAGCGCATCCTGCAGGCCGAGCAACATCAGCGCGCCGAGCATTAGCGTTACCGCCAGTGCGGGTTGATCGTCGCCGCTGTGTTTGAAGAATTTGATCGTTGGCTCGACAGTGGTGGCGGTGAACCTGCCGTTACAGTCAAGCGGGCCGGGCTGCCCGCGCCCTCAATGCATCAATGAATCGCGCGTGACATAAATACCATCCTGCACGCTTTCAAAATAATCATCAATCTGCGGGTGGCGAACCGGCTCGTCGTTGTCGTCTGGCAAGAGGTTTTGCTCGGAGACATAGGCGACATATTCGGTCTCGTCGTTCTCTGCGAGCAGATGATAGAACGGTTGATCCTTGCGCGGGCGCACGTGTTCGGGAATGGATTCGTACCATTCGTCGGTGTTGTCGAAGGTCGGGTCGACATCGAAGATCACACCGCGGAACGGATAGACTCGGTGCTTGACTACTTGTCCTATTTGAAATCGTGCGTTTCGAATCATCAGTTGACCAGTCGCGGGGGGAACACAGGCTACGGCAACATAGGACAAGCGTCGGCACATTGCAATATTGCTGTGGAAAAAACTGCCGCCGGAATCTGACGCATAATGCCTTGCTACCAAACAATGTGCACAAACCATGACGCGAAAAATCCTTCTCGACTGCGATCCTGGCCATGACGATGCGGTCGCGATCCTGCTCGCTGTGGCGGCAGATGAGCTGGATCTGCAGGCGCTTACCGTGGTTGGCGGCAACGTACCGCTGGACCTGACCGAACTCAATGCGCGCAAGGTACTGGCGCTGGCCGGACACGACCAGCTACCGGTCTACGCCGGCTGCCCGCGGCCGATGATTCGGCGCATGGTCACCGCGGAAAATGTGCACGGCGAAAGCGGTCTGGACAGCGGTAGCGGTCAGGGTCTGCCCGAGCCCACAGCCGGCCTCGCGCCCGGTCATGCGGTCGATATCATCGTCGATACGGTGCGGCGTCTGCCACCTGGCGAGCTGACGCTGGTCGCCACCGGCCCGCTGACCAATGTGGCGATGGCGATGATCAAAGCGCCAGAAATCATCGATCGGCTGGGGCAACTGGTACTGATGGGTGGGGCCGGCTTTGAGCCCGGCAACATCACGCCAGCGGCGGAATTCAACATCTATGTGGATCCGCATGCCGCCAGAGTGGTTTTCGAAAGCGGTGCACCGATTGTCATGTTCGGGCTGGATGTCACGCACCAGATGCTGATCACGCCGCCACGGTTGCAGAAAATTCGCGATGCCGGCGGCAGAACCGGGCCGGTGGTGGCCGATCTGCTGGATTTTTTCAATCGCTACGACACCGCCAAGTACGGTTGGGATGGCGCGCCACTGCACGATCCATGCACCATTGCCTGGCTGCTGGAGCCCGGGCTTTTTCAGGGCAAGCCGATGAACGTTGAGGTAGAGACCAGTGAGGGCCCGGCGTTTGGGCGCACCATCGCCGACTGGTTCGGGGTGACGGACAAGCCGGCCAATGCACACGTGATTCAGACGGGTCAGGCCGAGGAATTCTTTGACCTGATTACAGACAGGCTCGCGCTGTTGTAGCGCGAGCCCGGTACCGCATTATTTGAGGCCGATCAGAAGCTGATCAGATTGCGCAGCCAGCTTGCGCCATCGGGCAGAACTTCCTGTACAGCGGGCAGTCCAAGAATCCACTGAATGAGCATAATGAACAGCGAGAGAATACCGGCCGCGACCAGTGTCGCCAGCAACACCTTGAACATCAGCCAGACCAGCTGAAAGAACGGAATATCCATATCGATGACATTGACGAAGTTGACCTCGTCGATGCCCGCGTCGTATTCATCGTCGTAGTAGCGCTCGTCACGCTCGTAGGTGTCGTCGCGATAGCGTCTGGATTCGCGATCGTACTGGTCTGCACTGTCTCTCATTTGTGGTTCTTCGCTTTGAGCAGATTAGCGGGACGGCCAGCCTGTCTGAGACGACCGAATTCGGGGCAGATGGTAACACATTCGGCAGCGTGCACTGCGGGCACCTGAGCGCTGGCGAGGCGCCCGGCCATGAGAGCGGCAAGGGTTCTACACTCAAAGCTGGCGCAACCATTTTTTTCCAACAGGAGTCACTCATCCAATGAAATTTGGATCAAACAAGTGGGTTTTTCTGATCGCAGCGTCGATCATCAGTGGATGTGGTTCGGATTCTGGCGGGGTAGTCGATGCCGGCGATGAGCAGGACAACCTCAACCCGCCGCAGGCAGAGATGCCAACTGCTGCAACCGCGCGCTATCGGGTCACTTTTGACGCGACCTGGAGTGAAACCTCGCACCCGGTGAATTTCCCTGGACCAACCGCGCATTTCTCGAGTCTGATCGGCGCGGTCCACAACGAACAAATCGTGATTTGGGAGGAGGGCCAGTTTGCCACCCCCGGCATCGAGCAAATGGCCGAGACCGGTGCTACTGCCTCGCTGACACAGGAACTCGATCTCGCCACTGTCGACGGCACCGTAGAGTCAGTCATCGCCGGTGGCGGCATCAATCAGTCACCGGATCAGGTGTCAGTGGAATTCTCGGTATCCCGTGACTATCCGCTGGTGACCCTGGTGACGATGATCGCCCCCAGCCCGGACTGGTTTGTCGGTGTGCATGGCCAGACGATGCTCGGCGGCGATGGCAGTTTTGTCGATCAACTGGTGATCGATCTGCCGGCCTATGACGCGGGCACCGATGATGGCACCCAGTACACATCCGCCAACCTGGATGCCGATCCGCCGCAATCGATCCAGCTCGTCACCAGTGCACCGACAGACAGCGATTTTGAATTCGGTCTGCCGATCCTGGGTCAATTCACCTTCGAGCGGATCGATCCCTGACCAACATTCGGCAGTTCGATAGCGCTCAGCCCACGAGCGCGCGCTCGACCCAGTCGACGCGATCCTGACCAAAGTGCATCTGATCGCCGACGAACATCGTCGGCGCACCAAAAATGCCGCGTTCAACAGCGCTCTGGGTGGTGTCGATCAATTGCTGTTTGACTGCTGGCTGTGCGATGGCTTCTGCCATCGCGCCCGCATCCAGGCCCGCCTGTTCCAGCAGCCGGGCAACGACCGCAGGGTCGGCGATATCACACTGATGTGCCCAGGTAGCATCGAACAGGGTCTCGGTATAGCGCTCCAGCACGTCGTTTTCTTTCGCCCAGATCGCGCCGCGCATCGCCAGTAGCGTGTTGATAATGAAGTGCGGATTCATGCGAAATTCAATGTCGTGGCGCTCTGCGTGGCGCTGCAGATCGGCGAACAGCCACTTGCCCTTGGCTTCGATCATCACCGGCGATGCATTGCCGATCGCCTTGAACACACCGCCCAGCAGCATCGGCTGGAGCACTAGAGAGGCGTTATAACGGCGGCAGACGGCGCGCAATCGATGCCAGGCGAGATAACTTGCCGGACTGCCGAAGTCATACCAAAACTCAATGTTCATGTCTCACCCGTCCGGTTAGTCGTCGCGCCAGTCTATCATCCAGCCGCGTCAGCCCGGTTTGCAACGGCCGCGCATCCGCCTGGGAAACTTGTTAGTGTACAAACAAGTTTTCCGTCGATACACTTGCCCTGAAGGTCGGCTGGCGGATCAGTCGATCGGTATGTCTATCGGGAATTCAGGCGAGGAAGAGAGCAACGTTGCCAGAGCATGCCAGACCCACAGCATTAGCCGACGCGCTGCAACTGCTGACACAGCAGCCCTGGTCTATTGTCGCCGGCGGCACCGACTACTACCCGGCGCAGGGCGAGCGTCCCATCGATCGGGCGGTGCTGGACGTCACCGCCATTGACGAATTGCGTGGCATAGAGCAAACCGGCTTGGGCTGGAGAATCGGCGCCACAGCCACTTTTAGCGAGCTGATCAAAACCGATTTACCGCCGGCGTTTCGCGCACTTGTACTCGCCGCGCGCGAGGTCGGTTCGATACAAATACAAAACCGTGCCACAGTGGCTGGCAACCTGTGCAACTCCTCTCCCGCCGCCGACAGCGTGCCGCCGCTGCTCGCCATGCAGGCACAGGTGGAGCTGGCCTCATCGGCAGGCAATCGGCTGCTGCCGCTGCAGGAATTCATTACCGGCAATCGACGCAACGCACGTGCTGCCAGCGAGTTGCTGACAGCCATCTACCTGCCACATGACGGGTGCGCAGGGGTGGCAGATTTTCTTAAGCTCGGAGCCCGCAAATATCTGGTGATCTCTATCGCGATGGTGGCGGTGCGCCTGGCCTCTGATGACACTGGTACCATTACTGACGCATCGATTGCCATTGGCGCCTGTTCAGAAGTCGCCACTCGATTAAACACAGCCGAGCAGCGTCTGATTGGTGCGCCACTGGCCGACCAGCCAGAGAACCTCATCGACGCCGACATGCTCGGTCAGCTGCAACCGATCGACGATGTGCGCGCCAGTGCCGATTATCGCGTTGCGGCGGCACTGCAGCTAACCCGTCGCTCGATAGCCAATTGTGTGGAGCTCGCATCGTGAGTCTGACCACAGCACCTGTTATCTCACTGGAATTGAACGGTCGCGCTGTCGAATTGCGCGCGCAGCCGATGGATCGTCTGTCGCAGGCGCTGCGTGACAACGGCTGGAACGACACCAAGGTCGGCTGTGACGCCGGCGATTGCGGTGCCTGCAGTGTGTTGCTCGACGGCGAGGTCGTCTGCAGTTGCCTGATACCGGCGGCGCAGGCACGAGGCTGTCAGGTGCAAACCGCCGCCGGGCTCGATCAGACTGATATTCATCAGCGCCTGCGCGCATCGTTTCTGCATCATGGTGCTGCACAGTGCGGAATCTGTACCCCGGGCGTGATGATCAGTGCCGCCGCGCTACTGGCGGACAATCCCGCGCCAAACCGCCAACAGGTACAGGACGCACTGGGTGGCGTTTTGTGCCGCTGCACCGGCTACGCGCGAATTATCGATGCCGTGCTGAATTATCGCCAGTCGTTTAGTGTGGTCGAGGCGGACACTGGCGCTGCCGTGGGCAGCCGCCTGGCGCGGCTCGACGGGGCGCCCAAGATCGATGGCGGCGAACAGTTCGGCGCCGATGTGATTCCAGCCGATGCGCTGTTGCTAAAACTGATCAGAAGCCCGCATCACTGTGCCGATTTCAGCTTTGGCGATATCGATGCCTGGCGCGCGAGCAATCCTCAGGTGCTCGCAATCTTTACCGCCGCCGATGTGCCTGGCCAAAACCGTTTTGGCGTGATCCCGCCGTTTGCCGATCAACCGGTATTCGCCGAAAAGACTGCCCGTTTTCGCGGCGAGGCAGTGGCTGCGGTGGTGGCGCCGGCCGACGTCATGCGGCAGCTGGATCTGGATCAGTTTCCGATTCACTGGCAGCCGCGCGAGGCGTCATTGCTGCCGACAGTCGCACAACAGGATGACGCAATGCAGTTGCATGAGAGTCGACCCGGCAATGTTCTGGTGCGCGGCCTGGTGCAACGCGGCGATGCGCAAGGTGCAATTGCATCCGCACCGCACAGGGTGCAGGGCAGTTACAGCACACCGTTTATCGAGCACGGCTATATCGAGCCCGAGGCCGGTTTTGCCACTCGCGTGGGCGATCGAATCGAGCTGCACACCTGCACCCAGACCGCCGGTATGACGCGCGAAGATATCGCGCTGATCATGAACCTGCCGCTCGACGATGTACGCGTGCTGCCAACCGCAGTCGGTGGCGGATTTGGCTCCAAGCTCGATCTGTCGATTCAGCCCTATCTGTGCCTTGCGGCGTGGAATCTTAATCGACCGGTCGGCGGTGTCTACTCGCGCACCGAGACGATGCAATCGACCACCAAACGGCACCCGTCGGAGATCGACATCCGGGTGGCCTGCGATGAAGAGGGCATGCTGCAGGGCGTGGATTTTCACGGCACCTTTAACACCGGCGCCTATGCCAGCTGGGGGCCGACCGTCGCCAATCGCGTGCCGGTACATGCCTCTGGCCCCTTTTATGTGCCGCACTATCGGGCGCGCTCGCTGGCTATTCACACCAACACCACGCCTGCCGGAGCGTTTCGCGGCTTTGGTGTGCCGCAGGCAGCGATCGCACTGGAGTGTTCTCTCGATCAACTCGCCGATCAAATCGGTATGGATCGGCTGCAGATCCGGCTAAAAAACGCGCTGCGCAACGGCCAGCCAACGGCGACCGGCCAGGTATTCGACAGCGGCGTTGGCATTGCAGATTGTCTGCAGGCGCTCGCGCTCGACTGGCAGCGCGCGATGGCCGACTGTGAAGCGTACAACCAAACGGCCGCACGCTACAGGCGCGGCTGCGGCGTCGCCACCTGCTGGTACGGCTGCGGCAACACCTCGCTGCCGAATCCGTCGGCGATCAAAATTGGTGTCAAAGCCTGTGGTGGCGTGGTGCTGCATCAGGGCGCCATCGATATTGGCCAGGGCGCGTTTACTGTTATGGCGCAAATTGCCGCTGATGCACTTGGCATTGCCGTGTCGCAGTTGCAGTTCGCCGGCCCCGATACTGACACCACGCCCGATGCTGGCAAAACATCGGCCTCGCGGCAGACCTTTGTCAGTGGCAAGGCCACACAGTTGTCTGCCACCGCACTGCGCGAGACGATTCTGCGCGAGGTCAATGCATCGCCGGCGTCGCAACTGGTGTTTAGCAATGGGGCGATTGAAATTATCGATGACGCCAACCGGCACCGCATCGATATCGCCAATCGACCGACCGACGCTGAAGGCTATGTATTCTGCGCGATCGAGCAATTTGACCCACCCACGACCGATCTGGACGAAAACGGTCAGGGGTCACCTTACGCCCAATATGGCTACGGCGCGCAGTGTATTGAGCTGATCGTCGATACCGAGCTGGGTACCGTCAAACTCGAGCGCCTGACCAGCGCGCACGACGTTGGCCGCGCAATCAACCCGGCACTGGTCGAAGGGCAGATTGAAGGCGGCGCGACGCAGGGTATCGGTATGGCGCTGATGGAAGAGTTTATACCCGGCGTTAGCGAAAACCTGCACGACTATCTGATCCCGACCATCGGCGACATTCCCGAGTTTGTCCATCACATTGTCGAGGTACCAGATGCGAGCGGCCCCTATGGTGCCAAGGGGCTGGGTGAGCATGTACTCATACCGACTGCACCGGCCATCCTCAATGCGATCCGTCACGCCACCGGGGCAGAGGTGCGCGATCTGCCCGCCACGCCAGATAAAGTGCTGGCGGCGATACAGAAAAGGGGCCAATGACCGTGAGTGATAACGCCGCACAAGAAGGCAAGATTCGCTGTGATGCCTGCCCGGTGATGTGTTACATCGCTGACGGTAAATCCGGCGCCTGCGATCGCTATGCCAATGCGGGCGGCCAGTTGATCCGCCTCGATCCACATTTGATCGTCTCGCGCAACAATGCTGCTGTGGTACCTTTTTTGGCGGACGAAGAAAAATCTGTTGAACAGCGCGATGAGTGGGACGGCAATCCGGTACAGGGCGGGCAGTATTTCGTCACCGCCGTCGGTGCCGGCACCACCTATCCAGACTACAAACCGGCGCCGTTTATCGTCTCGCAACAGGTGCAGGGCGTCGATATGGTCACGGTGGTCACCGAGGGTATCTACAGTTACTGCGGCGTCAAGATCAAAATCGATACCGATCGTCATCTGGGTGCCGAACAGAGCAACGTGCGCAGCAACGGCGAGATCGTCGGCCACGTCACCACCGGCGAATACGGCTCGCAGATGTTATCGCTCGGCGGTGTCAACCATCTGACCGGCGGCTCCAAAAAAGAGGGGCGCGTCACCTGCGACACGCTGCTGCGACTGTGCAACCGCGAGGCAGTCGAACTGACCATCGACGACGGTTTGAATGTCGTGGTCGAGGCGGGCGCCGCACCGATTGTCGATGGCGTGCCGGAAGAGAAAATGCGCGTTGGCTGCGGCTCGGCAACGGTCGGCATGTTCGCCTCGCAGTGGAAAGATCTGGTCGATGAAGTCGTCGTCGTCGACGATCACATCACTGGCGTGATGTCTGAACACCAGGCCGGCAAGGTCATTGGCTGGCAGCCCACCGGTATCAAAGTGCTCGGTCGCCGCTCGACGCCGGGACGCTACTTTCAGGTGGCCGAACCCGGCACCGGCTGGGGCGGCACCGACATCCAGGATCCGCTGTCGATTCTCGGGCCATTTAACGCCAAACAGGCGCGTGCCGGGCAGTCGTTACTGATGGTCTCGACCACCGGCGAGCACTACGCCTACTTCGAACTCGATGACGATCTGCAACCCGTTCAACACGAGCTGCCCGAACGCCTGAACCCGTCAGTGATGCGCATCGCCGAAAACTGCGAGCCAGCGCTGTGCACGGTGATGTTCATGGGCGGCGCCGGAGGCTCACTGCGTTCCGGGGTGACCGAAAACCCGGTGCAGCTGACGCGCTCGGTCAAACGATTGCTGACCCGCGTCACCTGCGGTGGCGCACCGGCTTATGTGTGGCCCGGCGGCGGTATCACGCTGATGGTCGATGTCACCCGCATGCCGGCCCGTTCATTTGGCTACGTACCCACACCAGCACTGGTCGCACCGGTCGAATTCAGCATGCGGCTGGCAGACTATCAGGCGCTGGGTGGACACCTGGATCACGTGACTCCGCTTGCCGAGGCGCTGGCCGGGCGCACCGGGCCGCAGAATGATCACATCCTGGCCGGTCAGCAGCAGCTTTCGCAAACCGCAGACAACCCCTGGCCAGTCGCAGCCGATCGCTACTCCTGGGCCGGAGATCGACAGTGAGTGCTGCTGCGGCTGTGACCAACGCGGATCGCTGCGTCAGCCCCACGCCACACTATCGCGATAGTGGCGTTCAGGTGGCGTGGCTCGATGCGGGTCGCCGCCTGCACCTGCAACACGGGCCAATCGATTTGATCGTGCTGGCAGACGGCACGCAGAAGGCCATCGATCAGGCGTATCTGCAAGCCATTGAGCATTTCGACAGCGTGCTGCAAACACTGGTAAACGAGCTGCCGCAACTGCGCTGCGATGTCACTGCCAGCGGTGCGCTATGTGGCGAGATCGCCAGAGCCATGCGGCGGGCGGCGACGCGAGTTCGCGGCCAGGGGTTTGCCAGCCCGATGATCGCGGTTGCCGGTGCGGTGGCAGATCATATCGTCGCCGCGATGCGACACAACAACCCGCAACTGCAGCGTGCGAGTGTCAATAACGGTGGCGATATCGCGCTGTATCTGGCCCCCGGTGCGCGTTTTGACGTGGCGATGGCGAGCGAGTCAGGGCAGCTGCTGGGGCGGGTTGCGATCGGTGCCAATGATCCGGTTCGCGGCGTCGCCACCAGCGGCTGGCGCGGGCGCAGCCAAAGCCTCGGTATCGCCGATTCGGTCACCGCGCTGGCACGCAGTGCCGCAATGGCGGATGCGGCGGCCACCACCATTGCCAACGCGGTGAACCTATCGCCATGTAGCGCCATCGTTCGCAGGCCGGCGCACGAGGTCGATCCCGACAGCGAATTGGGCGATCGCGCCATCACCGTTGCGGTGAACCCATTGTCAGATGCGGATAAAATGCACGCGCTGACAGCCGGTGCAGCCGTGGCCAGGCAACTGATGGCCAGTGGCGATGTGCTCGGCGCCTGCCTGTGTCTGCAGGGCCAATATCAACTGACTGGCATCGCCGCATCCGGCTTGCCACCGTCTGTCAACATACAAAGAAAGAGTCGAGATTATGCCTGAAGTCGTGATTCGCAAAATGGTCGTCAGTGTCGAGGAGATCTGGCACGAAGGTGGTCCGCGCGCAGAAGTGCCACAACGCAAGGCCGCCTGTCTGGCCGTGATCGACAATCCCTTTGCCGGTCGCTACGAAGAGCAGATAGCCGACTTCATGGAAGATCTGAAACCGCTTGGCGTCGAGATGGCCGGCAAGCTGATCGAGGCTTTGGGCGGCGACAATGGCACCATTGAGGGCTATGGAAAAGGGGCCATAGTGGGCGAGGCCGGCGAGATCGAACACGGTGCGCTGTGGCATGTGCCCGGCGGCTACTCGATGCGTGAGCTGATCCCGGAGAGCATGGCCATCGTGCCATCGACCAAAAAGGTCGGCGCACCCGGTACGCGGCTGGACGTGCCGATGACACACACCAACGCCTCCTACGTGCGCTCGCATTTCGACGCGATGGAAGTGGGCTTAAACGACGCGCCGCGTGCCAATGAAATGGTGCTGGCGCTGGTAATGTCGACTGGCGCCCGGGTGCACAATCGTGCCGGTGGGCTGGCAGCCGCCGACGTCGTCGGTGAAGACGGTCTGCGATGAGCGACACCAGCCAAATCGATATCCGCAAGATCGTCTGCGTGGTCGAGGACACCCGCATTGAGATGGGGCGCGAGATTTCACCGCCCACGCGTCGCGCCGCCGCGATTGCGGTAATCGCCAATCCGTTTGCCAACCGCTACGTCCAGGATCTGGCCGAGCTGATTGAAACCGGCGCCACACTGGGTGGCATGCTCGGCGCACGTGCGGTACAGGCGCTGGGTGTCGCGCCCGCGCAAATCGAAAGCTACGGCAAGGCGGCGATGGTTGGCAGCCACGGCGAACTGGAACACGCCGCGGCGATCCTGCATCCGGCGCTGGGCGCCCCGTTGCGCGCAGCCGTTGAAAAAGGGGCCGCCCTGGTGCCGTCGAGCAAAAAATACGGCGGACCGGGGCAGCCACTGGATATTCCGCTGGGTCACAAGGATGGCGCCTATGTGCGCAGCCATTTCGATGGCATGCAGGTACAGATTTCAGACTCGCCGCGTGCCGGTGAAATCATGGTCGCGGTGGCGGTTACCGATTCGGGCCGACCGCTGCCACGCGTCGGTGGGCTGCAGCATTCAGAAGTGGTGGGCGAGGATGGCTTGCGCTAATCAATCGGAGGGCGCGCATGAACTACGTTGAAAACGCCTGGTACGTGGCCGGCTGGTCGAGCGACTTTGCCGACAAACCGGTCCGGGTGACGATACTCGAACGCAACATCGTGG
Source organism: uncultured Granulosicoccaceae bacterium (assembly GCA_964573105.1). Lineage (GTDB taxonomy): Bacteria > Pseudomonadota > Gammaproteobacteria > Granulosicoccales > Granulosicoccaceae > CAKZSB01. The sequence goes on along the minus strand of CAZNIS010000120.1, from coordinate 2,328 downwards.
TGTTTCGCAAGGCCGATGGCGGCGTTGCCGCACTGGCCGATCTGTGCCCACACAAACTGTTGCCGCTGTCGCTTGGTCGGGTAGTGGGCGATGACATTCAGTGCGGTTACCACGGCACCGTGTTCGATGCGCGCGGCCACTGCGTGCGAGTGCCCGGGCAGGCCATTATTCCAAAGCGTCAGTGCGTGCAGCCCTATCCGGTACACGAGGCGCACGGCGTGGTCTGGATCTGGATCGGTGACGCCACACTGGCCGACACCGATCAGGTATTCGATCTGCCGCAGTTTCACGACGCCGCCTGGAAACCGCACTATGGCGATGCGCTGCACATCGAATCAAACTACCTGAATGTGGCTGAAAACCTGGTCGATCCGGCGCATGTGAGTTTTGTTCATCCCACCACGCTCGGCAACCCGGAAAGTGAAGACGTGCCTGTGCAGGTGGATACTGATGGCGAGCAGATCGTCGCCTGGCGCTGGATACGCGATGCACCGCCGATCGGCTTTTTTCGCGAACTGGGTGGATTCAAGGGCCATGTCGACCGCTGGCACTATTACTATTTGCACCTGCCCAGCACCGCGGTGATTGACTTTGGCAGCGCCGACAGCGATCTGCAATTGCAGGAGCAGGATCGCGAGCAGGGCATGCGTATCTTCGCGCTGCACTTTTTAACCCCGGTCAGCGCCACGCATACCATTGATCGCTGGATGCATCTGCGCAATCGGGCCACCGACGACGATGCGGTTGGCGATAAAATGAATTCGCTGTTTCGCATCGCCTTCGATGAAGACAAGGAAGTGCTCGAGGCGATTCAAATCGAGGAGACGCGGCTCGGCAGCAACACCGCCGAGGTGCCGCTGCGGCTCGGTATCGACAAGGGACCGAACGAATATCGCAAGCGCATTGACACGCTGCTGGCGAAAGAAGTTCGTGCATAACTGGATTGTTCAACGACCGCCAGGGCGGTTCAACACACTGGAGAGACCATGGGACTGAAAAACACATTGCTCGCCGCCGCTGTCGCTGCGGTTGCAAGCGTTGCGTCTGTGACCGCACAGGCCGCCGATACCATCAAGATCGGTGAAATCAACAGCTACTCGCGGCTGCCCGCCTTCCTCGACCCCTACAAAAAAGGGTGGGAACTGGGACTTGAAGAGATCAATGCGGCCGGCGGTATCAAGGGGCAGATGATCGAAGTGATCGATCGCGACGATGGCGGCAAGCCAGGTGATGCGGTCAAGATCGCCGAAGAGCTCGTCAACCGCGACAAGGTCCACCTGCTGGCCGGCACCTTTTTGTCGAACATCGGGCTTGCCGTTACTGACTTTGCCAAGCAGAACAAAACTTTCTTTCTCGCCGCCGAGCCACTGAGCGATGCTATCGTCTGGTCCAGCGGTAACCGTTACACCTTCCGCTTGCGTCCGTCCACCACCATGCAGGCAGCGATGCTCGCCAAAGAGGCGGCCGCCACTGGCGCTAAAAAATGGGCCACTGTCGCACCGAACTACGCCTATGGCAAAGATGCCGTCGCCGCGTTTAAAAAAGAGCTGACCAAACTGGTACCCGATGCCGAGTTCATCGAAGAGCAGTGGCCAACAGTATTCAAGATCGACGCCGGTGCCACCGTGCGCGCGGTCGAGGCGGCCAAGCCCGATGCGATCTTCAACGTCACCTTTGGTGGTGATCTTGCGAAGTTCGTTCGCGAAGGCAATCTGCGCGGCACCTTTGAAGGCCGCACGGTCGTGAGCCTGCTGTCTGGTGAGCCGGAATACCTGGAGCCACTGAAGAGTGAGGCACCAGAAGGCTGGATCGTCACCGGCTACCCGCAGGGCGCGATCGACACTGAAGAGCACAAGAAGTTTTTCGCCGCCTATGAAGCCAAGTGGGGCGAGGCACCGAAGCTTGGCTCGATCGTCGGCTACAACGTGATGGCATCGCTGAAGGCACTGCTGGAGAAGACCCCGTCGCTCGACACCGAAGACCTGGTCGAGACCATGAAGGGGCTGGAAGTCGATTCACCGTCCGGCAAGTTCGTCTATCGCGCGCAGGATCATCAGGCAACCATGGGTACCTGGCTTGGCAAGACTGCGGTTGCCGATGGCAAAGGGGTCATGGTCGATTGGTACTACGCCGATGGCGCTGATTTTCAGCCCAGCGATGAGGAAGTCAAAGCCATGCGACCGGCTGAATAGTCAGCGTTTATAGCGCCTGCCTGCACCCTGCAGGCAGGCGTTCGTCATCACATATCCCCAGCTTGCCGACAAGAGCCACACCATGACCGGTGGATTTTACTTTGCCCAGTTCCTGACCGGCCTGTCCAGCGCCTGC
>CAZNIS010000119.1:0-19351 GCA_964573105.1 uncultured Granulosicoccaceae bacterium | reverse complement strand
CGATCGTGCATCATGCCAATGCTGATCAAATGCTTTTCAATCACGTCGCCGATTTCAGCGACGAGGCTCGGCATCATTTTGCCTTTGTTGAAGTAGCCGCCGCGCGGGTCGAAGACGGAGCGCAGTTCTTCTACCAGGAAGGTGACGTCACCGCCTTTACGGAATACGGCTGACATGATGCGGGTGAGGGCGACGATCCACTGGAAGTGGTCCATGCTTTTGCTGTTGATGAAGACTTCGAACGGACGACGCATTTCGTGGTCGGTGCCTTCGTTCAGGACGATGTCGTTGATGGTGATGTACATCGCGTGGTCGGAGACGTGCTCGGGTGTCTTGACCTTGTAGGTGGAGCCGATCAGTTTGTCCGGGCGCTTGAGCGCCTCGTGCATTTGAATGACTTCGGCGGTCTGGGGGGCGACGGCCTCGGGGCGGGTGACGTCGTAGCCGACGATCTTGTTTTCAATTTTGATGGGCATGTCATTCATAATATTGCCTTTTTTGCGCATTACAAGCGCTTAATGTCCGTGTCTGGCGCCCGCTCAAGTCGCTGAGCGGGGCGCGGAAACGTGCCGGGAGGTGGCGCGTTTGGGCATGCTCTGGCCCAGATTAAAACTTGCCGTAATAGCCTTCTTTCAGCGCATCGTAGAGATTGGCAGCGGTATGAGTTTCACCGTCGTATTCGATCTCTTCGTTGCCCTTGCAGCTGACGATCTCGCCGTTTTCCAGGGTGAACTGGTAGATGGTGTTTTCCAGATCGGATTCCTTGACCAGCACGCCCTGGAAGGCTTCGGGGTTGAAGCGGAAGGTGGTGCAGCCTTTCAGGCCCTTTTCGTGAGCGTACAGGTAGATATCCTTGAAGTCTTCGTAGTCGAATTCGGTGGGTATATTGGCGGTTTTGGAGATCGATGAGTCGATCCACTTTTGCGCTGCGGCCTGTACGTCGACGTGCTGCTTTGGCGTGATGTCATCTGTGGTGATGAAGTAGTCCGGCAGCTGGCTGTCTTCGTCGTCGGAGTAGGGCATGGCCTTTTCGTTGACGAACTCGCGATAGGCGAGCAGTTCGTAGGAGTAGACGTCTACCTTTTCTTTGGACTTTTTGCCTTCGCGAATCACGTTGCGCGAGTAGTGGTGCGCGAAGCTTGGCTCGATGCCGTTGCTGACGTTGTTGGCGAGCGACAGTGAGATGGTGCCGGTGGGTGCGATCGAGGTGTGGTGGGTGAAGCGGCAGCCTTCGTCGGCGATGGAGTCGACCAGGGCTTTATCGACGCTTGCCAGGCGCTGCATGTAGCGGCTGTATTTGCCGATCAGGATTTTGCCGCGCACTTTGTCGCCAGCCTGGTAGCCGTCGCGAGCGATCTCGGGGCGCTTTCGCAGCATGTCGGCGGTGATGGTGAATTCGTCGTCCATGATCGGGGCGGCCCCTTTTTCACGGGCGAGTTCCACGCCGGCGCGCCAGCCGCTTAAGGCCATTTCGCGGGTGACTTTCTCGGTGAATTCGAGTGAGTCGTCGGCGCCGTATTTCATTTTCAGCATGGTCAGGGCTGAGCCCAGGCCCAGATAACCCATGCCGTGACGGCGCTTGTATTGAATCTCTTCGCGCTGTTTGAACAGTGGCAGGCCGTTGATGTCGACGACGTTGTCGAGCATGCGGGTGAAGATGGCGACGGCCTTGCGGAATTTGTCCCAGTCGAAGGCGGCGTCTTCGGTAAAGGGGTCAGTGACAAAACGGGTCAGGTTGATGGAGCCGAGCAGGCATGCGCCGTACGGCGGCAGCGGTTGCTCGCCGCAGGGGTTGGTGGCGCGGATCTCTTCGCAGAACCAGTTGTTGTTCAGGTTGTTGACTTCCTCGATGAGGATGAAGCCGGGCTCTGCGAAGTCGTAGGTGGATGACATGATCGCATCCCACAGGCGGCGCGCCTTGACGGTGCGGTAGACCTTGCAGGCGGTCAGGCCCTGATCGTTGACGTGAAAGCCGTCTTTGCTGGGCCAGTCGAGCCAGATGATTTCTTCGGGGTTGTCGAGGGCTAGGCCGTCGTTGGTGATCTCTTTTTCCTGTACCGGGAAGGCGAGTTGCCAGGGCAGGTCTTCGCGCACGGCGTGCATGAAGTCTTCGGTGATCAGCAGCGACAGATTGAACTGGCGCAGGCGGCCGTCTTCGCGCTTGGCTTTGATGAATTCGAAGACATCCGGGTGGCGGACGTCGAAGGTGGCCATTTGCGCGCCGCGGCGACCACCGGCCGACGACACGGTGAAACACATTTTGTCGTAGATATCCATGAACGACAGCGGGCCGGAGGTGTAGGCACCGGCACCTGATACATAGGCACCACGCGGACGCAGGGTGGAGAAGTCGTAGCCGATGCCACAGCCGGCCTTGAGCGTTAAGCCTGCCTCGTGGACTTTGCCGAGGATATCGTCCATTGAGTCGCCGACGGTGCCGGAGACGGTGCAGTTGATGGTGGAGGTGGCGGGCTTGTGCTCGCGCGCGCCGGCATTGGAGGTGATGCGGCCGGCCGGGATCGCGCCATTGCGCAGTGCCCAGACGAATTCCTCGTACCAGTGGGCGCGCTTTTCGTCGGTGTCTTCCACGTCTGCGAGTGCGCGGGCGACGCGCTGGTAGGTGTCGTCTACGTCGACATCGATCAAATCCCCCTCACGGCTTTTGAGGCGGTATTTCTTATCCCAGATATCCAGCGATGCTTCCTGCAGCGGTACTTCCGTCAGTTGTTGTTCTTCTTTTGGCTGGCTCTGGCTATCGATGGCGACCACTTTGGCCTTGCTCATACGGTCTGTTGCTCCTTCCCGGTCAGGGTCATGATGCCCTGCCTGTGTTGTATGCGGTACTTGTCGGCTTGCTGCTTCGATCGCCTGTGCGCCACGCAATAGCAGTGCGTACGCGCTGTCTGAATCGGGTCTGATTCAGTCAGCGCAGTTCCGGTCCGTGGTCTTGCACTGGGTTGTAGTGATTGGCTACAGGAGATACAGCATATAGTATCTGCGGTTCATCGCAACACTATATATTGTGTATTAGGTGTAATGATCGGGTAGCGGTGTGTTGTTTCTCAACAGCCGGAGAATGGTAGTGTTCAGGCCTCTGGTGGGTCAAGTGACAACCACCACAAAGTGATGATTGTAATCTTCGGACCCACTAGATGATGTGCCCTTGTCTGTACACAGGTTGTTTCTAAGCTGTGGATAAGTTGTGGGCTGAACTGGCGGCATCAGTGTGCCAAAGGCCTTGCGGCAGCGATAGGAAGCAGGGCGCCGATACCGGATCCAGCATGGTGTGGTTCGGGTGTTTTGCCGCCATAGGCAGGCGGGTAATGGCCGGCCCGAACGGGCCGGCACACAGTGAATTGCCGTCTGGCCGCGGGGTGGCCTATGGAATACAGGACTCGATGCCGTCCCAGCCCCAGCCATCGCCGTCGGAGTCGACGCAGGCGCCGCGCACGAGCTCGCCGATGCGGCACGATCCGGTGCCATCCCAGCCCCAGCCGTCACCATCGGTATCGATGCAGGTGGCGGGTTCCGGTTCATCGATCAGACAGGAGCCCAGGCCATCCCAGCCCCAGCCATCACCGTCGGTATCGATACACTCACCTCGCGTTAGTTCTCCGATGCGGCAGCTCATCGAGCCATCCCAGCCCCAGCCGTCGCCATCGCTGTCGATGCAATCGGTCATGGTGATCGGCGGGCCGCTGGAGAAGATGAGATCGACCACGCCACCCGGTACCGGCTGACCGGCTGCTGGTGACTGGCTGATCAGAATGCCGGCGTCGATAGTGTCGCTGCTCTGCTCGTCGATCGAGCCCGCGGCCAGACCCAAGCCCTCGAGTGTGGCGACGGCCTCGGCCTGAGTCAGGCCTGCGAGATCCGGCGCGAGCGTGGGTTCGGTAGTACCGCCCGCTGAGATAAACACACCATCCAGTGCGGTGGCGACGCCGGTGGGGTAGGTGACGGACAGATCGCGAAATCCAACGGGTGTTGCGTCGGGCACGCTGACGGTCAGGGTCAGTTCGGTCGCGCTGATGACGGTGAGTTCGTCGATTGTCACGGCGTCGATCGAGGCGCTGGTTTCGCCGTCGACAAACTCGGTGTTGCGACCGATGACGGTAATGGTGGCGGTATCGCCTGCCATGATCGAGGCGGGGCTGATCGATTGAATGGTTGCAATGGTCGACTCCAGGCCCACCAGCACGGCATCGGCCAGTGTGCTGCCATCGACCAGCAGATCGCGAAAGCCGATGGTCGCCGCCGCGTCGACGGTGACGGTAACCTGCAGTGTGTCGCTCGTCAGGGCTGATACGCTGTCGATGGTGATGCCGGCGCCGAGATCGACGGCAGAATCATCGCTAAACGCGGTGTTGACACCCTGAATGGTCACAGTGGTCGTTTCACCGCGCATCAGGTCGCGCGGTGAGGCGCTCAGCAGTACCGGGCTTGTGGTCGACGGTACGACCGACAGCAGGCCGAGGCCGGTCGCCTCTTCGGTGCTCGCACCCAGCGCGGTGCTGGCGGTGATGTCGATAGTGACGGGGGCAGTGACATCGCCTGCCATCACGGTTGCCGACAGACGCGTGGGTGACAGCACCTGGCTGTCGATCAGGCTGAGTGCCGGGTCGGAGAAGCTGATCATCGTGGCTGCCGACCAGTTGGTGTTCTTGCCGGTGAATTCGATGGTGGCGGCAGCACCGGCCGGAATCTCGCGCAGGGTGGCGTTGATGATGGCGGGCTCGGTGGTCGAGCGCAGGGTGTTAACGATGGTGCTGACGTATTCTTCAGTGTTGCCGAAGTTCACGCCCTCGACGTTGGCAAAGGTGCCGTTGGTCTCGGCTGATACGACCGAGAAAAGCTGTACCGAACTGACGGCGAGTGCGGCGAATTCATCTTCACTGACTGTCAGTTCGTAGCCTCCGGTACTGAAAGCGTTGACTGAAACAAAGTGCACGCCATCTTCCGCAGCTGTCACGGTGCTGTTGTCTGGCCGGCTGGACGTGGCGATCAGGGTGGTCAGCGTAGTTGACTCGGAAGCCACCGTCGCAAATGTTGAACTGCTGGCTTCGGTGGTGACGCGCAGGGTGATCTGGTAGGTCTTGCCGGCTTCGAGCGCAACGGCGTAGACGTCGATGTCGTCGCCGGTTTCGATCGCACCGACGATGGTGCTGTTGGCGTCCATGCTGGCGGCGCTATCGACACTGTCCCCTATAAAGTCGGTGCCGCTGATCAGATCGACGGTATCGATCTGATTGCCTGGCAATGCCGGTTCGCCATCGCCAGGTTTCTGTTGCGCGAGGGCGTCGTTGGCCGCTTTGAACGACACGCAATCACCGGACAGAATCGTATTAACCGTCACGCCGCGGTTGCGCAGATCGCTGATCACTGCGCCAATATCCACACCCGGCTGCGTCGAGGCGTCGGTGGCCATTAAAATGGTGCCACCATTATTCACCAGCTGGCTGGCGCTCAGCAGCGCCTGGGCGCTGGCCTCTGGACAATCCCCTCCACCGGAGGCGCTCAGCGAGGCAACCGCGGCGCGGACCTGGGTGAGATCTGATGAGGTGATTCTGGAGGTGACATCGTCTTTGAAGGTCAGCATGTGAATGGTGGGTGTCGAGCTTGATGAGCTGCTCTCCAGCAAGGTGATGTACTGATCCAGCGCATTGCGCACGGCGCCGATTTCTTCCGACATGGAGCCAGTGTCGTCAATGGCAAAAACGATGCTGGCCCCATTGATCAGACGCGCCTCGCTCCAGTATTCCTCGCTGCCGCCAGGCGTGACCGGGCTGCTGGTGTTTTTACCGGTGACGACCCAGCGCACCAATTGTTCGCTTGCAAAAATGGTGTTCATGTTGTCGTCGGTCAGGGTATAGCGATCGGCATCCATGACCGGGATGTCGAGAATTTCTGTGGTGAGATCGCTATTGAAAAAACGTAAACTCTGTTCATCGAGCGGGTTGGGTGTGCCGCCGCCGTTTCTCTCCCAGCGAAACTCAGTGCCCGCCGCGACTGAATCCATTGCAGCCGGGGTGAGCAGTTCGGGCGCGACGTTATTCAGTGCGAAGGCTTTGCCGTATTCGGCGCGCTGTTGATTGCTGATGCCGGCAACCATGGCATTCCATGCCTCGCCGAGGGTCTCGGCGCCGGCAGACTGGATCAGGCTGTGCAGGGTGGCGGCGGGAACGGTTACGGTTTCGCCGTCGTCGGTTGCGTCTGTGAGGTCCCATAGCGTGCGGATCGTTGACAGTTCGTCGTCTTCGCCCTGTGCCATGCGCGAACTGTCTGACTCTACGCCGTAGTTCAGTGTGCTGTCTTCGGTATCAGTGTAGTTGGTGTCACCCACATTATCGATACCCAGGGAGGCCAGGTTTAATTGCTTTTGGCCGGACACAGCGAAATAGGTGGGCCAGCCTTCGCCCCAGGCAAGCCGCACGCCGATGTCTTTGCTGCCGCGCGTTTGCGCCAAATTGGTGCCAGAGCTGTGGGCGCCACCGGGGTTATTCTCAAAGCCGAGTGCGTCCATGATGTAGTGGCCGTATTCGTGGTGGATGACGTCCCAGTCCCATCTGTCCTCTGCGACCAGATTCAGCTCTGTATCAAAGTACGAGCCGTCTGAAGGAAAACGCGTGATCACTGATGGCAGCACGCCGCCGCTGATGCTGTTTAGATAGGCCGAGGCGGCGACAAGGGCATGATGAACGCTGAATACCTGCATCGGCTCGGTGGTGTTGGATGCGGTCAGGTTAATGGTTTCAACGCTGCCGTCGGCCACGTCTTCACGTACGGTTGATTCCATAAAGTAAGTCGCACCCATGGCATCGTTGGGTCGTATGTCTGAGACGCTCGACTGCGCCAGTATGCGCACAAACAAATCCACGCCGCCGTCCGCATCGTCGGGATTGAGGCTCGCGCTATAGCTGCCGTTAGCACCGGTTGTGGTGGTGCCGATTAATAGATCGGTGCTGGCGTTTTTATCGTAAATCTCAACTATTGCGTTGGGCAGGCCGTGGGTGTTGCCGGCGCGGTCCGTCCACATGGCTGTGCCATTGACGGTGATGGCCACGACAGCACGCGAGACGGGCAGGCTGGACGAGTCTTTGGGCCGGATTGAATCTATCGCCTCTTCCATTGCCGGATCGATTGCCGGTGCAGCGTTCGGCTCGCTGGATTCGATGGCCGGTACGCGGGACAGTTGGCGAATCTGATCTTTCACGCCATTGCGTTTCAGGATGCGTTCATCGCTGCGAATGGCTTTGATGCGTGCGTCGGTAAACGAGTTACTGCTAAGAAAAATTCGCTCGCCATGCCTTACGCCATAGATCCAGGCGGTGCGCAGATGGCGCGGTTCGGCGTTGCCGGCAATGCTAATCGTGAGGGTGAGCTGGCCGGTTTTGTCGCTATCGGTGGTCGATGCGGTGCCGGACCATCGGAACAGGGTGCCTGCAGTGTGATAGTGGCTGTCGGCGAGTTGCAGATTGCCTTCGCCCGATACGTCGAGATGCAGTTGTTGCAGGGATATTCTGTCGCGTGCGGCGATATCTATGTTGAAGCTTGCACCGATGGCAACTGAATCGGGTACAGCGATATCAAGCTTCAGACCTTTGTTAGTCGTTGCGAGTGCGTTGCTGTAAAAGATTAAGAAAAAAAACGAGATGACGAATTGTTTGAGCAGTTTCACGGTTGAACCTCCATGCTGTTTCTACGGCGAACTTGTTGGCATGGTAGGTCGACGAAAAATCTGCTTCCAATGAAAAAAGATTATCCGGTGTTTGCATGGCATTCGTGGTGAAGGTGTCCCTGCCAGGAAAGGTTGGATGCGCAGCGCTATGGCTGTGATTGCAATAGGAAAGAGGTCTGTATTTCGCGAATTGGCGAAGACTGTTTGTGCAGTGCACGCGATGGTGCAAATGGACTATCGATTAGAACCTGTCTGCACGGGCAATGAAAAATACATTTGTTTTTGTATAAGCTTTACCATGGCGCCTAAAATAGAAACCAGGTTGCAAGGCCGAGAAAAGACAACAATCCGACAACGTCGGTCACCGTTGTCAGTACTACGCCACCTGCCAGTGCGGGGTCGATGCCCAGTCTTTTGAGTGTGACTGGTATCAGCACGCCGGCGATAGCGGCTGCGCTCATGTTGATTATCAATGCCAGACCAATGATCAGTCCGACGCGCGCATCGCCGAACCAGAGCCAGGCGATGGTGGCGACCACGATCGACCACAACAAGCCATTGAGCAAACCGACGACGGCCTCCTTGGCCATCAGCCAGCGTGTGTTGCCAGCGCCGATCTGCCCCAGCGCCTGTCCACGGATGACGAGCGTCAGCGTTTGTGAACCGGCAATGCCGCCCATGCTGGGGACGATCGTCATGAGGATTGCCAGTGCGACGATTTTGTCCAGCGTTTCGGCGAACTGGCCGGCCACCCAGGAGGCGAGAAACGCGGTGGCCAGATTGATGCCGAGCCACAGGCTGCGGCGCTTCATACTGCGCACAACAGGTGAGAAGAAATCGTCTTCCTGGTTCAGGCCGGCCATGCGCATGACCGAGGCCTCGGCCTCTTCGCGAATCACGTCGACGACATCGTCGATGGTGATGCGGCCGAGCAGTATGTTGTCGTCGTTGACCACTGGCGCGGAGATCAGATCGTGATCCTCGAATAAACGGGCCACACTGGCGGCGGGTTCGGACACGTTGATGACGTCGACATCGGTGCGCATGACATCGGCGACAAGGGTATCCGGGTCGCTGGTGAGCAGACGCCGAATCGACAGCACACCCTGATAGTGGCCGTGGCGATCAATGATAATGATGCGATCGGCGTGGCGCGGCATCTGACCCTTTTTGCGCAGAAAACGCAGCACTACATCGAGGCTGACGTCGGCGCGAACCACCACCGCATCCAGATCCATCAGGCCGCCGGCGCTGTCTTCCGGGTAGGACAGGACCGACTCCAGACGATCTCGCTCCTGTTTGTCCATGCCCGCGAGTACTTCGTTGGTCAGTTTATCGGGCAGGGCCTGAACAAAGTCGGCCAGGTCGTCGATATCGAGATTGCCGGTGACAGCCAACAGTGCCGCGGTGTCCATTTCCTCGATCAGTGACTCGCGTACTTCATCGCCCACTTCGAGCAGGACTTCGCCTTCGTTTTCAAGCGAAATATGGTTCCACAGCAGTTTACGACGCGAGACGGGCAGGGACTCGAGCAGGTCGGCGACTTCAGCTGGCTGCAGCGCTTCGATTAAGCGCCGTGCTGACTGAAATGAACCGCTGTCCAGAATTTCGGCAACGGCGTTTTGCTTGAACTGATCGATGGCGTTGGCAGAATCTGGCATCGGGGTAATATCGCAATCAAAGGGGGCAGAGTTAACACTGCAGAGCAAGCTCTGCTGGACAATTTCGGTACAGCAAACTCTAGAAGGCTTTACTGGCTGGCTGACAGACTGTGTCAGCTATTGAGTTTTGCGAGCAGGTTTTGCTGACGTTCTTTTTCGGTGCAGCCGAGAAAGCTCAGCGCCGGTCGACGCACAGCACCGACATCGGTCTTTAACAGGATGCTTTTGACTTCCAGTAACGAGTTGGGCGGCATGCTGAAATCGCGCAGGCCTAGACCCAGCAACAGCCGGGTGTACTCGCTGTTGCCGGCCATCTCACCGCACATGGTGACTGGAATGTCGGCCTTTTGGCCGGCTTCGATCACTTGTTTGATCAGTGACAGCACTGACGGGTGAAGCGGGTCATAGAGGTAGTTGACCTGATCGTCGATGCGATCAATCGCGAGCGTGTATTGGATTAAATCATTGGTGCCGATCGACAGAAAATCCAGATGTTTGGCGAATAACTGCGCAGAGATGGCTGCGGCCGGTACTTCGATCATGCCGCCGATGGGCAGGTTCTCGTTGAACTTGAAACCCTTGCTGCGCAGTGAATCCTTAACCGATTCGAGTATCTGCATGGCCTGCAATAACTCTGGCACCGTTGTCAGCATCGGGTACATGAGCTTGATCGGCCCTTTGGCCGAGGCGCGCAAAATTGCACGCAACTGCGGGATGAACAGCGCCGGGTCGTTCAAACACAGGCGAATGCCACGCAGTCCCATAGCAGGGTTGTGAGCCAGCGGGCCAGTGGTGACCGATTCGGCTTCCTTGTCGGCGCCGAGATCGACCGTGCGCACCGTCAGTGGTGCGCCGTTCAGCGCGCGCATCACGCGGATATAGGTTTTGTAGTGTTCCTCTTCATCGGGGACATCATCGCGATGCATGTAGAGGAACTCGGTGCGGTACAGGCCGACGCCGTCAGCTTTGACCTTGCGCAACAGTTTGATGTCGTCTTCGACTTCGATGTTGGCGAGCAGGGTGATTTTCTCGCCGCTGGTGGCGACGGCTTTGGCGTCGGTCAGTTTGGTCAGCTCTCGCACTTTGCGGCGAATATCGCGCTGGCGCTTGCGAAAATGTTCGATGGTCTGCTCGACCGGCTCGGCCAGCACCAGGCCGGATTCGCCATCGACGATAATCGTCTCACCGCCTTTGAGATAGCGGCGCGCTTCACGCAGGCCGACGACGGCGGGAATATTCAGGCTGCGCGCGAGAATGGCGGTGTGCGACAGCGGGCCGCCCATCTCGGTAATGAATCCGGCGACGCCGTGAGTCTGCATCAGTACGGTGTCTGCCGGCGTCAGGTCATCGGCCACGACAATGCGATCGCGCCAGCTCTGTGCGTCATCGACCGCACGTCTGCGATTGGCGCTGGCCAGTGCATCGAGCACGCGGTTGAACACGTGATTGACGTCGTCGCGGCGGGTGGCGATGTAGGGGTCGTCCATCGATTCGAACACGGTGATGACTTTGTCGCGCTGCAGTTTCAGCGCCCACTCGGCGTTGCATTTATTCTGCTTGATCAGCTCCACCGGGGTGGTCGCGAGCATGGAGTCTTCGAGCATCAGCAGGTGGGTCTCGATGAAGGCGCTGACGTCGTCCGGTGCGTCTTCGGGGATGATCTCGCTGACTTTCTGCAGTTGTTTTTTGGCTGCGGCGTGGGCGGATTTGAAGCGCCGGATTTCAGCGGTGACCTGTTTGCCGGTGAGGTTTTTTTCGGTGATGTCGGGCTGATTGCGGCGCAACACGTAGACCGGCGCGATGGATACACCGCGCGATACGCCCATGCCGTTGAGCATCAGGCTCACTATTCGTCCTCGCCAAAGCGGTCTTCAAACAACTGTACCAGTGCCTCCATGGCCTGTTGCTCATCGCTACCGTCGACGCAGGCGCGCACGGTGATGCCGCAACTGGCGGCCAGCATCATCACGCCCATGATGCTTTTGGCGTTGACCCGCTGGCCGTCTTTTTCGATTTCAATGGTGCTGTCGAAACTGCTGGCGAGTTTGACCAGTTTGGCTGCGGCGCGCGCGTGCAGGCCGAGCTTGTTGATGATTTCGATGTCCTGTTCAAGCATGCTGGTCCCCGTGGTCGTTGCGATCTGCGGCGGTTTTGCCTGATGTTAGCCGTCGTCGGGTGACGGCTTGCCATCCATCAGTCGCCGATGGCGATTTTCAAAATCCGCCGCGCTGTCGTAGCCGTTGCCGCGCAGCAGGTAGTTGCGCACTGCCGCCTCGACCAGTACGGCGAGGTTGCGGCCCGGGGCGACGGGTATGGTCAGCTCGGATATTTCCACGCCCAGCACATTGCGCCGCTGTTCGGGATAGTGCAGCCGATCGGCGGGTTTATCAGCCGCGTCGCTGTCCATTATCTCCAGTTTGACGATAAATCGCAGAATCTTGTGGTAGCGCGTGGCGGCGTGGCCGTACATGCGCTGAATATTCAGTATGCCAAGCCCCCGCACTTCGAGAAAATTGCGCAGCAGTTCCGGGCAGCTTCCCTCGATCCGGTTGTAGGCGATCTTGCGAAACTCTGGCGCGTCGTCGGCGACCAGGGTATGCCCGCGGGTGACGAGCTCCAGCGCCAGTTCGCTCTTGCCGACCGAGCTGTCGCCGGTGATCAGTACGCCGATACCGAGTACCTCCATCAATACGCCGTGCAACACGATGGTGTCGCTGAAGCGGCGCGTCAGGTGCTGGCCGAGCTGGTTGATCAGCACGTTGATCGGCAGCGGGCTTGTCAGCAGGGCAGTGCCCGATCGATCGGCCAGGGTCACCAGCCGTTCGGGAGCATCGACGCCATCGGCAATCACCACCAGGCGACAGCTCTGGCGGAACAGTTGCTCGGTTGCCAGTGCCTGCTGGCTATCGGTGGAATTTGATAGCGCCAGCAGTTCGGTGCGGCCCAGCAGTTGAATGCGATTGGGGCTCAGTAGATTGAGAAGGCCGAGCAGATTCGGGCGATCGTCGGGCTGATGGTCCTGCTCGATCGAACGATGTGAACCGTTGTGGCCTGCCACCCATCGCAGTTGCAGAGTCTCTTCCAGTTCGCTGAAGAGTTCATCGACGGTGAGCGAGCGGGCGGTCATGGGTGTTCGGCTGCGGCCCAGCCGGTGGCGAGGCCGGGCTCAGGCGCTGGCGGAATCGCCGCCATCGGGGCCAGTGTCCAGAATGCGCAATACGGCGCTGGCGTCGGTGGCGCTGCGCAGCGCCTGGCGATTGTCTTCGCTGTGGAAGAAGCGGGCCAGATCGGCGAGGACTTCGAGGTGCTCTTCAATTTGTTCCTCGGGCATGAGCAGCCCATAGATAATATCGACCGGCTGGCCGTCCGGTGCGTCGAAGTTGACTGGCTCGTCGAGAATCGCAATGGCGCCGACGGGCTCGTCGACAAAATCGACGCGGCCGTGGGGAATCGCGATGCCGTGACCCATGCCGGTACAACCCAGGCGTTCACGTGCGGCCAGCGCATCGATGACTTCCATTTCATCGTCGTTGGTGTCGTCCCCGTGCTCGATCCCGCTCTCCAGCAACTCGGCGACGAGTTCGAGTGATTTCTTCTTGCTGCTACAACGGGCGCCGCAGGCGACGCGCGAAGGCGTCACCAGAGGCTGTTCTTGTTGGGAAGACATAGAGAATAGACAAGGGTAGCGGGTGCTATCTGGAGGTGCGGATAGTGGCTACTCTGGCGGGTCGTTGTCAAGCCTGTCCTTTTCCTTGCGGTCAAGCATGTCCTTTTCTTTGCGATGGCGGTCCTTGGATTTCTCTTTGTGCTTGATCAGTTGTCGGTCGAGTTTGTCTGACAGCAGATCGATGGCGGCGTACATGTCCTCGTCGCTGGTGTCGGCGAAGAGCTGGCCGCCGCGGATGTTGACCGTCGCCTCTGCCTTGCGGGAGAGTTTTTCAACGCTCAGGATGACGTGCACGTCAGTGACGTCGTCGGAGTGTCGCTCGAGGCGATCAAGCTTTGCGGTGACGTAGTTGCGCAGTGAATCGGTGACATCGATGTGGTGGCCGGTGACGGTGAGATTCATTGTTGTCTCCTGTGCAGAAAATCGCGAAAAAACCGGCAGGGGCCCGCGTTGACTGGCGCGCCCTGATGGTGAAGTTTTAAGCGTTGCTTTGGCGCCGTGATTGCGCTTTGGGGTTGCGCTGGTTTGAACACACGTTGGGTGTTGTACCCGCGGTGTGAACACAGCAACACGCCAGAGGCGTGCCACTGGCGTTGGTGCAGAGAATTGAAACGGGATAAAGCAGAGTGCGGTGCCGGTGAATTCCGGCAACCGGAGGAGGGCGTAGTCAGCAGGCCGGTGAGCATTTAGCTGCGTCGGTCCGTCATGTTAAACGCTTGCGTTCGTTCGATGGCGGGATCGACATGGACTCGCGATATTTGGCCACTGTTCTACGCGCTACCTGTATTCCAGACGACACCAGTGTACTCGCAATTTTGCTGTCGCTCAAAGGTTTTCCCGGATCTTCCTTGGCGATGAATTTTCTTATCATGGCACGGATAGCGGTGGCTGAACACTCGCCGCCATCAGCAGTTGACACATGACTGGAAAAGAAGTATTTGAATTCAAATATGCCACGCGGTGTGTGAATATATTTCTGTGTGGTGACGCGCGAGATAGTCGATTCGTGCAGTTCCAGTTGTTCGGCGATATCGCGCAGTACCAGCGGGCGCATGGCCTCATCGCCGTATTCCAGAAATCCGCGTTGTCGCTCGACGATTGCAGTGCCTACACGCAATAGTGTTTCGTTGCGACTTTGCAGGCTTTTGATAAACCAGCGCGCCTCTTGTAACTGATTGCGCATGTAGTTGTTGTCATCACTTTTATCAGCGCGTTTAACCAGGCCTGCGTACATTGAATTAACTGCCAGACGCGGAGCGATGTCGGGGTTGAGTTCAACTCGCCAAACGCCTTTTATTTTTTTAACAAATACATCGGGCACGATGTATTGCGGTTTGTTTGATACGATTTGTGAGCCGGGCCGAGGGGTCAGACTTTGAATGGTCTGAATACATTCCTGCAGTTGCGAATCACTGATTTTCAGTTGTCTTTTAATTCTTGCAAAATCACGTGATGCCAGAGTTTGCAGATGTTCGGCAATGATTCTGATGCAAACGTCTATGTGTGGCGATTGCGGTAATTCTGCCAGTTGGATCAGCATACATTCGCGCGCATCCCGTGATCCGCAGCCGACGGGATCGAGCTGCTGAATCAAACGCATCATTGCCTCTACTTCATCGTAGCTGCAATGTTCTTCGGGGTTGACATAGTTGCCATTGATCGCCTCGAGGATGTCGTCGATTTCGTCTTCGAGATAACCGTTATCATCAATACAATTAACGATGGTTGCGGCGATGATCTGATCAGCTTGCGAGAGCTTTCGCAAACCCAGTTGTTCGAGCAGGTGATCCTGCAGATTGCCGGCACCGGCGCTGGTGTATTCGGTGAAATCGCGCTGGTTATCGTCACCGGCCTGCATCTGTGATGCGCCATAGGCGGGTTCATAGATATCTTCCCACGCGCTGTCGACGGGCAGTTCATCCGGAATGTCGGGCGCAGCGTCGCTCAGTTCCATAGTGGAAGACAGATCATCGATAGTCTCGCTGGCAACCATTTCAACTTCGTGATCCGGGTCGTTTGCCGATTCCTCTGCTTTGCTCTCCTTTTCATTTTCGCTGCGCATTTTGATCGCTTCGGACTCTGCGCTGTCCTCGGTGCTGCTGCCGTCATCCTCTTGCAGCTCGAGCATCGGATTGTTGTCGAGGGCCTGTTGAATTTCCGTCTGCAATTCCAGGGTCGATAGCTGGAGAAGTTTAATGGCCTGTTGCAACTGAGGCGTCATCGCCAGTTGCTGACCAATTTTCATTTGCAGGGAATGTTTCATCTGGCGTTCTGTACTTTAGTTGGTGACGCACACCCGGACCGGTCGATGCGCGACGGACGCAAACGCGCCAGTCGCAGGCAATGGAAAGTCCATCGACCGGGATCTGGATGGATGGCGGTGTAGCGGGAGCGTCGACCCGACCGGGCCGACCGCCGCCATTCGCTTCAAGTATGGTTCAAATGTCACCTTCTGCAACGACTTTGCTCGATTATTTACCGCACTGCCTAGCAGGCGACAAAAAGCATCGAAATGTGGTCAAAATGTTGCAAAGATCAGGGGCTTTGCTACGCATTGATTCGCGTGTTCGATCCGACCCTGAATGCCTGTATTGACGCGGCTTGCGGTGATTGCGCAGCGCTTGCCTGCCGGCTTGATCGCCACCCGGTGCGGGGCTTGATTCAACGCCGCTCACAGCGTGAAGCTGTCGCCCAGGTAGACTTCTTTTACCTGCTGGTTTTGCAGGATATCCTCGGCACCGCCCTCGGCGATCACCACGCCGTCGCTCAGTATGTAGGCACGCTCGCAGATACCCAGCGTTTCGCGCACGTTGTGATCGGTGATCAACACGCCAATTCCGCGCTGCTGCAGGTGGCCAATAATGCGCTGAATGTCGATCACCGAAATCGGATCGACGCCGGCGAAGGGTTCGTCGAGCAGGATGAATTCGGGGTTGGCCGCCAGTGCTCTGGCAATTTCGGCGCGCCGGCGCTCACCTCCTGACAGACTCATGCCGAGGCTGTCGCGAATGTGGGTAATTTGCAGTTCTTCCAGCAGCCCCTCAATGTGATCGCGATAGTCTGCCTTTTTCAGATCATCGCGATACTGCAGTATCGCGAGAATATTCTCCTCGACACTGAGTTTGCGAAAGATCGATGCCTCCTGCGGCAGATAGCCCACCCCGAGTCGTGCGCGTGCGTGCATCGGTAGCCGCGTGATGTCGCGATCGTCCAGCAGGATCTGGCCGCCATCGGGTGTGACAAGTCCTACAACGGTGTAAAAACAGGTGGTTTTACCGGCCCCGTTTGGGCCTAGCAGGCCGACGACCTCACCGGTGCCGACCTGCAGGTTGACGCCAGTCAGGACCTTGCGTTCCTTGTAGGACTTCTTAATTTCGCGAGCGATCAGCTGTGGCATCGGCGGGGTTTCGAGTTGCGGGAGTTTTGCAAAGGTAGCCTTTGCCGTAGTTACTGTTTGGGTTTGCCAGGCTGCAATATGATGCTGACTCGCCCCTTGTCGCTGCCCTTGGCCTCGAAGGTCAGGTTGCGCATGTTGTAGCGAATAGTCTCGCCGCTGAATTTCTGCCCGGGCCGTTCAAATTGGGCATTGCCTTCAAAGGTGAGCTGCGACGAGCTGGTGTCGTAGGCAATCTTTCGACTTTGCCCCCTAATTAGCTCGCTGTCGTTGCCCAGTTGCTGAAACCGGATCGGGCTGCCAACGCCTGTGATGCGATAGAACGCGCCGTCGCGAATCTCGATGACGACTTTGTCTGCCGTGATCGCCATCGATCCCTGTGACACTTCGACGTTGCCGCTGAACGTCTGTTTGCCCTGGCGCTGATCAAACTCAGAGCGATCGGCCTTGATGTTGATCGGTTTGTTGCGATCATCGATGTCGGCGAGCGCAGGCGTTGCCAGAACGGATAGAAACAAAGCCAGAACAAGTACGACCAGGTGCCTGGCCGACAGGTTGTCAGGGTGCCGGTGCATAGCGTGCCTCTACGCTGGATGGAAACAGCAGATGGCCATTGGCCAGATTGGCCTGCAAACCGTTCGCATTGAACGACCAGCCCGGCGCGCTTAGTTGAACCGCGGACTGACTGATGAGTGTTTGATCGCGGGTGTCGAGCAGGACCGACTCGGTCGTGAGCGTGATGGTGTCAGCGTCGCTGCGCTGGCGATGGGTCAGCCTGACGCCGCCCTCGAGCTGCAGGGTGGAATAATCGGCCGACAGCACGCCGCTGCTGGCTTCGCCCTGCCAGGTCTGGTTGTTGGCGCCGTCGATACCCACACGCGGATTGCTGACGCGGGATTCGCCACTGTCGAGAAAGCTTGCCAGCACATCGCCCTGAATGCGTATGCGCGTATCGCTGTCGGACGAGACGCTCTCGATATCGAACCCTTGCAGAAAATAGTTGGTCTCATTGCTCAACGGGCTGACGGCAGCGGCTTGTGATTCTTCACCCGGCGAGCGCTCGTCGAGCCATTGCCACGACACCACAGCAATCACCAGCAATGCCAGCACCAGCAGTTTGCGAACGAGGGTTTTTGGCATCGGCGGTTCCGCTCTACACCAGGTAGCGCTCGATCGCGCTGCTGTATTGACCCTGGGCGCGCAGGATGAATTCACAGGCCTCGCGGGCGGCGCCGTTGCCGCCAGTGGCGGTGCTGACCCAATGCGCGATGGCGGCGATCTCCTCACAGGCGCCGGGCACGGTCAGTGCCAGGCCGACGCGCCGCATGATCGGCAGATCGACGATGTCATCTCCCATGTAGGCGACCTGATCGGCGCTGATGCCCGTCTCGGCGCAAAGTTCCTCGAAGGCGGGCAGTTTGTCCTTGCGGCCCTGATAGACGTGCTCGATATCGAGTTCGCTGCTGCGGTGGGCGACCACACCCGAGGTGCGCCCGGTGATAATTGCCAGTTGGATGCCGGCGCTTTGCAGCAGGCGCAGGCCGAGCCCGTCGCGCGCGTGAAAGCGTTTGGTCTCCATACCATTGTCATCCAGGTACAGACCGCCATCGGTCAGTACGCCATCGACGTCGAAAATCGCGAGGCGAATATCCTGTGCCCGGTTTGCCGCGGTTACCATGGCTTGCTCGTCTGCATGAATGGGGTCACCCTACACGACACCGGCGCGAAAAAGCGAATGCATGTTCAACGCGCCGGTGATGGAACCGTCGGCCTCGACGACCGGCAGTGCCATGATTTTGCGCTGCTGCATGAGGTTGAGCGCATCGACCGCCATGCGATCGGGCGCGATGGTTTGTCCGCCGCGTGTCATGACGTCGCCGATGGTGGTGTCATAGATATTGATGTCGTGATCCAGTGAGCGACGCAGGTCGCCGTCGGTAAAGACACCGAGGTGCTTTTGGTCGGCATCGCAAATCAACAGCAGTCCGAGCTGCTTGGCGCTCATTTCGACCAGTGCTTCTTTTAATGGCATGTCCGCGCCTACCAGCGGGATGTCATCGCCGCTGACCATGACATCCGAGACGCGCAGCAACAGTCTTTTGCCAAGCGAGCCACCCGGGTGTGAAAAGGCGAAATCCTCTTCGTTGAATCCGCGTGTCTGCAGCACGGCTACGGCCAGTGCGTCGCCCATCGCGAGCGTCGCGGTGGTGCTTGAAGTGGGGGCCAGACCCAGCGGACAGGCCTCGTGGTCGACCGCGACATTGAGATTGACCGTGGCAGAGCGGGCGAGTGTTGAGGCCGGCTTGCCGGTAATCGATATCATCTGGCAGCCGATGCGTTGTAACACCGGCAGTATCACCATCAGTTCGGATGTCTCGCCACTGTGCGATATCGCGATTACGATGTCATCGGCGCGGATCATGCCGAGGTCGCCGTGCGATGCCTCGGCCGGATGAACAAAGAACGCGGCGGTGCCGGTGCTGGCCAGGGTGGCGGCGATCTTGCCGGCAATGTGGCCCGATTTTCCGACGCCGCACACCACCACACGCCCGCTGCACGACAGCAGCATGTCGCAGGCGCGCAGAAAGTCATCATCAATTCGTTGTCGCAGCGCCAGGACGGCGTTGGCCTCGGTCGTCAAGACGTCGACCGCAAGCTGCTGTGTCTGTTCTTTGTTCAAATCTGGAAGGATACCGGTCTGCCCGGGCGTATTGTCGGGTCAGCGGTGCCTGCAAGTCTACTGAGCAGAAGGAAAGGGCGCAGAGTCCACGGACCGGCCAGTGGGTTCAGTCGAGCTGATCCAGCTGGTCTATTTCATCCAGTTCGTCCAACTCGTCGATTTCATCCAGCTTATCGATCTTGTCCAGTTCATCGATCTCGTCCAGCTGGTCTAATTTATCGAGTTCGTCGAGTTCGTCGAGTTCGTCGAGTTCGTCGAGTTCGTCGAGTTCGTC
>CAZNIS010000118.1:8176-19405 GCA_964573105.1 uncultured Granulosicoccaceae bacterium | reverse complement strand
CCGATACCGTGAAATCGCTGCCAGCTGTCGCCGGGTTCGCGCCGGTACCAGAAACCGAAACCGGCACGCTAATCGCCTGTGCAGTCTGATTGGCTGCCAATGTGCGACTGACCGTAAACTCAATTGTTCCTAGCTCGCCTTCCAGTCCCGATACATCGATCAGGTTGCCTGCCCCGTCATTCGGTGCGGTAAACGCCAGGACACCCAATGCCGGTACGCTGGTTGCCTCGGCACTGACTGAGCGGATGATATCTGCACCCTGGTCATAACTGATGCTCAGACTGGCTGTACTGCTGCCAATTGAAGAAGGTGAGAATTCAACCTCAATGGTACAGTCGGCACCCGGATCGAGAATGGTGCCACAATCTGTTTCCGCTACTGCAAGTGGCGCAACGAAATCGCTTGTGTCGAGCGCGATCCCGGTTACTACAGCTACATCTGACGGATTAGTGATTGTGAAACTGCCAGTGGCTATCGTACCGGCCGGTGTACTCAAAGAGAGTTGCGGATCCGGATTGACCAAAAGCTCGTTATCATCATCAAGTATCGTTACGCTAATTTCGTTACTCGTCGCTGCGGCCAGTTGCGGCAGCTTGCCCCCTGGCTTCAAACCGGATCTTTTCAACTTTGAAGTAGTGGCGCTTGCAGCGCCCAAAGTTACCAGCAAGGATTCATCGAGCTCTGAAATCTCATCGTTCTGAATCGTGACGGTGAAAGTTTTCGGCGTGGTCTCGCCACTGTCCCAACTGAGCTCAGTTGCGGAAACGATATAGTCATCGCTGAGCGTGGCAGGTGCCGTACCGGAACCAGTTACCTCGACAGGTACGGTAATCGCAATCGCATTCTGGTTGGCGGCAATTGTGCGGCTAACCGTGAACTCAACAACGCCCAGCTCACTCTCAAACCCGATCACATCGATCAAGGCCCCCGAAGTGTCAGCCGGCGCGGTAAACGCAAGTACTCCGAGCGCGTCCTCGGGTGTCGCCTCGGCGCTGACGGACCTTTTGATCGTCACACCCTGATCATAGCTGAACAAGAGTTCAGCCGAAGACTGACCAACGACTGTCGGGGCAAACTCAATTTCGATCGTACACTGCTGCCCTGCCGCAAGTGTCGCGGCGCACTCATTATTCGCTACCGACAAAGGTGCTACCAGTGCGCTGAAATCGATACTAAGGCCGGTGGCGTCGGTGACAGATGTATTCTCCACAGTGAAGCTTTGCGCAATCGTGCTGCCGACTTGAGTCTGCAGGCTCAGTTCCGGATCTGGTGTGACCAGTAACTCCACATCATCGTCTAGTATCGTTATGCTGATTTCATCGCTGGTGGCCGCAGCCAGTAAGGGCCGCTTGGAGCCCGGCTTCATACCTGAACGCTTGTTTGACCCCCCAAGGTCTTCGCTGGCAGTGCCCAGACTGACGGAGAGCGTTTCGTCGGGTTCGGAGATTGAGTCATCCAATATCGTGACCGTGAACGACTTGGTACTTGTGTCGCCAGCTACCCAGGTGAGTTCTGTTGCAGAGACCTCGTAGTCTTCCGCCAAAGTCGCTGGGTTGGCACCAACCCCTGAAACAGAGATCGGCAGAACCGCTGCAAGCGCCGCTTCGTTGGGCCCAATGGTTCGCTCTACGGTAAAAGTAACTGACGATAAATCTCCCTCAAATCCAACGGGATCGATCAGCGTACCGGCTTCGCTTGGTGCAGTGTAAGCAAAGGTTCCAAGCGTCGGCGCGTCGATCGTTGCAATACCTATGTTCAGATTAAAGCCACCGCCTTGATCAAAAAAGACTGGCACACCGGTACTGCCGGCTGTGCCGGTGCTTGGCGCAAATTGAAACTCAATGGTGCAACTCTCCCCCGGCACCAATACATCGGTACACTCGTTGTTAGAGACACTCAAATCTTCAAAGCCGCTGCTGGAGGAAAAGTCAGCATTGAAGCCCAGACCGGTGATCGTGGGTCCACCGACGGGATTGGTCAGCGTGAAACTGCCGGTGACGGCGGTTCCAATGGGAGTAAAAAGTTCCAGATTGCTATCCGGTGTCACCAGTAGTTGCGCATCATTCATTGTGCTCACACTGACACTGCGGCTAACTGTCTCACCCTGATCAAAAACGAAGTTCACACCAAAATTGCCGGCAGTGCCCTGTGTCGGAGCAAACTCAATTTCGATGGTACAGCTGTCACCAGGATTTAGCGTCGCTGTGCAATCGTTACTCAGCTCACTCAGACTACTACTGCTCGTACCGACCCCAAAACTACTGTTGACCGTAAGGCCGGTTATCACCGGGCCATCGGCCGGATTGGTGATCGTAAAGGTGTCGGACACTGAGGCATTGATGAATGCCGAAAGCTCCATAACTGGATCGGGAGTGACCAGCAGCACGGCATCGTTTCGCGTGCTGACACGGACACTGCGAGAGACGGTTTCACCCTGATCAAAAACAAAGTTCACACCAAAATTTCCAGCGGTATCCACAGTTGGTGCGAACTCGATTTCGATCGTACAGCTATCTCCCGGGTCCAGCGTTGTCGCACAATCGTTACTCAACTCACTCAGGCCACTGCTGTTAGTACCGCTGCTAAAACTGCTGTTAATTGTCAGGCCGGTTATCTGCGGACCTCCAGCCGGATTGGTCAAAGTGAAACTACCGGTGGTTGATGAATTGACAAAGCTGCTTAACAACAGCGCCGGATCCGGGCTGACAATCAGTGCAACGTCATCATCGAGAATCTCAATGCCAATTTCGCTGCTGGTAGCCGCCGCCAGTAACGGCCGTTTGCTACCCGGCTTCAGACCGCTGCGCTTGGGCGCGCCACCATTGATACTCGCAGTGCCGAGCCTGACCAGCAGTGATTCGTTGGGTTCGCTGATAGCATCGTCTACGATCGACACGTTGAAGGTCTTTGCCGCCGTATCACCAGCCGCAAAGGTAAGCTCTGTGGTTGATACCGTGTAGTCCTCACCGGCAGTAGCGGCATTAGAACCTGTGCCGACAACCTCTATTGGCACTGTGATCGCAGCGGCCGTCTGGTTAGCACCAATTGTTCGGCTGACGGTGAATGGTATAACCCCTAACTCACCCTCCAGACCTGTTACATCGATAAGATTGCCGGCGCTGTCGGCAGGTGCCGTGAAGGCCAGCACGCCAATAGCGCTTTGAGGCGTGGCGGTGGCATTAATATTTAAAAGTGTCCTGGGTCCCTGTGCATAGCGCAGGACGATGAGGCCATCAGTGTTGCCGGTGGCTGTCGGATTAAAATCGACTTGAATGGTACAGCTACTGCCAGCAGGCAACGTCGAGGTACAATCAGTGCTGGCGACTGACAATGGCGCCGGGACATTACTGCTATCGACGCTAAGATTGGTCACATCCGTCGACGACGGATTGCTGATGGTGAAGCTGTCACTCACAGGCACCCCTACCTGAGTGGTGATTACCAGGGCCGGATCGGGAGTAATGTCAAACGTCACATCATCATTCAGTATAGTTACTTCGAATTCGCCACTGCTCGCGGCAGCCAGCGGTGGTGTCTTGCCACCTGGTTTCAAACCTGAACGCTTGGGACTGGACCCGCCGGCATTGGGCGTGCCCAATGAAACAGAAAAAGATTCGTCATCCTCTTCAACGGCATCGTTGAGTATCTTGAGTTCGAAAGACTTGTCATCGGTGTCACCTGCAGCCCACGTTAGACTGACATCAGACAAACTAAAATCTTCCCCTGCTGTCGCGGGAAAGTCGCCGGTACCCGTTGTAATGATTGGCACCGTTATCGCCTGCGCCACCTGATTCGGCTGCAGTGTCCGACTGACAGTAACCAGCATTGTGCCCAGGTCCAATTCGGTACCAACAGGATCGATGAGTCCGGCGCCGTCGATGTCGACAAAGGCCAATGTACCAATAACCGCTTCAGCGGCCGCCTCTCCTGACAGCGTTATCGGCGACGATTCTACGATCACTGAGTAGGAACCGGATACCACAAATCCATCAAATACTTCCCCGGTCGCCAGCAGTTGAGTTGAGACATTGAGTGCAGGATCAGATGATGGGCCGAAATTCACCTGTGCTACGCAGGATTGACCCTCGTTCAGTATTGCCCCCCCAGCGCAAACGCTGCCAAAAGCCCCACACTGTGGCGCATTGTTGTCAACTGCAAACGGTGCAGTCACTCCCGAGTCCATTCGCGTGATTTCAACCGTGGTACCCGGAATATTCGCGGTGATTGCATAGCAGCCAAAATCGACATCCACGCCATCAGCGGTGATGGTGAACTGATTGTCGCTACTATCCACGCGTGCAACCGACAGCGGAACAATGTCATTTTGCGCAATGACCACTGTCGCCTGAGCCAGCGGCGCATTACCAGCGCCATCCTCCACAGCCTGTACAATAAAAAATTCATCCAGCTCGGCGTCGTCATCATCGATCAACGGCACCGTAATGGTTGCTTCTTCACCGGCTGCCAGCGTGACGACCAACTCCTGGCTGGTGTAGTCCTTATCCGCTATGGCTCGATTTATCGGATCGATCGAAGAATCCGGGTCCGCTGTCTCCAGACGCACAGTAGCGGACGCAGTCTCAGTATCCGTTCTTCGAAGCGTAACAAGTGCCTGGCCGCCCTCTGATCGGTTTTGCAGGGGTGGCGCCATTTCAAAAGTAAAAACCGGGTCCGGCGCAGCCAGAACCTCGCCTTTTAAATCAATCGATGTGGCTGTGATACTCGCCCCGGGCAGTGGATTGAAATAGTCGACTTTCAGCGTGCCACCAAAGGTACCTTCAGTGGCTGATGTCGCGCTATCCGGGTCAGACCCGAAGTGCAATTTGGTATAGCAGCTGCTGCCCGGCGCCAGACTTGCAGCCCCCCTCGCGCCACACTCCAGCGTTACGCCGGGACAACCTCCCGAACCAGTGCTCAGATAAAACGGCGAGTCACTGATGTTGAATTTAACATCCGTTGCCGAGAAGTTGCTCGACGCCGGGTTGGTGACAACAAAGCAGCCAGTATCAAACGATTGTCCGTCGGCTACAGTCTCGAAGGCCGTGCCATCCGGCGTCGAAATCTGAAGATCGGGATCATCGTCGCGGATAACGCCTGTGGTGAAGTCTTGAGGTCCAAGCTCACCATTTAATACTCCGGCTGAGTTGGGTGAGATCGCAAGTTTGAAGTCTATGGTTTCATCACCCTCCGGGAGAGTGTCGTCAATGATCGGGAAGATCAGATTCTTCGCGCCTATTTCATTGGCCGCCCAACTCACCTGCAACGATGCTGGCGTGGAAAAGTCGACGCCTTCGGTTGCGCCGGTATTGTCGAAACTGACAGTAGCGGTTACCGGGCCACCATACAGCCCGTTCGCGCCGACGAGAGAATTGTCTCGCCGGGTAACGGTGACGAAGAGTCTGTCCTGCGTGCCATCTCGTTCAAACGCGGTAAACTCGGCACTGGTGAACTCGATGATTGGCGGCTGGTCGTCATTGAGAATGGTTGCGGTGTGTGTCTCGTTTGGACCAAAGGTTACCGGGAATGCCGCACTGGGAGGCTCGGACAACTGTAAAACGACAGTTTCGTCTTCTTCGTCAATTCGCTCTGCCACGGTTACCAGTGTGACGAACTTGATTCCAGTCTCTCCACCAGCCCAGGTCAGTGTCTGGGGCAAAAAACTAAAATCCTCACCAGAGCTGGCAGTACCACCCGCTACACTTATCACTGCGGCAGCCGGAGGAAAGCCGGTTTTTTCAACTGCAATCTGGTGGGTCAGGTTGCTTGAGCTGACTTCGTTCCCGCCTTCACGATAATTGGCAGCGGCCTGGGTAAATTCTACGTTAGCCGCATCTATCGATACCTGTGCCATTGCTGTGTTCGTTGCGAAAACAACACTCAGGGTAAGGCTCAACGGCAGCACTACCGGAAGACAAAACATGCTGCGAGCAGCAGCCGGGTGATCGCGATTTGGCGTGCGTCGCCTGTCTCGACCGGCTGCCGCGATCGATAGATGACGTTTACGCCTCGACAGAAGCCGACAACTGATACTGGCCCAATAAATAATGAGCAAGCAAAGCGTTCCCGGCAATAAAGTAGACATCAACATATTCCGATACCCGATGAAGTTCGCAGCGAACTTCTCCTGCAACGACCTTAGAACTCGTGACGAGTCGCCGGCCAAGCTGTTCCGTGTCTGGTTTGAAACAGTTCCAAGCTTGTGAAGCCGCCAAGGTGACACCAAAGCGAACGCACCGCTCCTTTTTGAAATTTACCAAATTTCCCGGCAAAGAACACTGAAGCGGTAATATTGCTCAATTCACATCACGTTACAGCGCGTATCAGCAGGGTTATAGGGTGAGAAACGGCTGCTCGAATGTGCAGCTGTTCAGCAGATCAGCAACAATTGACTACAGGCAATGACCAATTTAAGGCATTGACAAACTCACCGTTAACGAATCGATACTCATCAGCTGCCCGGCCACGGCAAAACAATAGAAACCAGTTCGACGAATTCGCGTGCCTGGTCGATGACTGACACTGGTACTGTCAGCGAGCGAGACGGTCAACGCTTTGTGATACTTCTGTGAGGGAATCAGCGCCACACCAAGAGAGCACCAATACGCCGCACAACTGACGGCTATTGACAAAGCTCAGTTTGGTAGAGTAGACGCCGGGCTGTAGCTTGCGCCAGCGCCGTTCAATGTCTCGCTAGCTCTCTTTGGCAATCACGATGTAGGCGTGGACGTAATCCATCGCGTGCCCGGCAGGCGATGCGGCAACGCGATGCTGGTAGGTGCCGTAGAAACGCTCAATAATCGCCTCACGTTCCTGCAGTGGGCGTTCAGCTGCCAGGCCGGCAAAGTAAGTGCTCTCGTTCCAGGATCTGAGTGTGGGTATGTATTCGCGCGCAAACCGCGAGGCATCCTGGTGCTTTTGGAAGTCTGCGGCATACGGACACGGCGTGACACCGGTATGAATGCTCTCAAGCCGTAAACCGGCACGGTAGACCAGGCTCGATTTATCCAGCAACGGTGCCGAGAACTCGTCGACTGAATGGTAGTAC
Organism: uncultured Granulosicoccaceae bacterium; assembly: GCA_964573105.1. Lineage (GTDB taxonomy): Bacteria > Pseudomonadota > Gammaproteobacteria > Granulosicoccales > Granulosicoccaceae > CAKZSB01. The sequence continues at coordinate 12,360 of CAZNIS010000118.1, read as the reverse complement.
TGCGGCAACGTCATTGCTGCATACTCCTGTGCGCTGATGGTACCGTCGTCGATCATCGACTGCCAGATGTCATTGAACTGATCGAACATATTGACGCCACCGGTGTTGCCGAGATATCGCCCCTGCTCGTCGATACCAAAATTGCACAGCACGAGCTTTGCCCCTGGCTTCATTTCCGCAGCGCGATGCAGCAGGATCCTCTGCCAATCGTCAGCGCCCTGCTGTTGAAACGCTTTGAGTTCATCACCGCTGGCACCGACCGCGTGCACATGATCACTGATATTGGCGGGTTTGCGACTGAGCCAGTGCATCGCGGTGGCGGAGAATCCAAAATCCAGTGTGCCGGCGGGTAACATTTGATCGTGAAAGGACGTTCCGCAGGCGGTGACGTAGACGTTGTCCAGATCCTGCAGATAGCTTCGGAAATCCGAGGCGCCGGATAATATCTGAAACAGGGCGTTGAAGTCGTTGCGTGGCTGATCGGTGTACACCACCGACACGTCGGTACCGGGCCTGCGTTTTTGCACCGCACGAATTGCCGCCTCGATCATGTTCAGCGAGGTGCCTCCATCGGCGCAGCCCATATCGCTGAGCGTGAACGGCCCGCCGCCAACCGGCAGGCTGTCGATGGCACTCAGCACCAATGGGGTCGCGGCGTCGATGACATCGCGCGCACCGGCTGTTGCCAGCGAGTAGTAACCGCCACCGCGCATCGCTACTTCTGTCTTGCCGGAACCCGTTGACATGGCCGCTACTCTGATCGCCGATAGGTGCGCACTATCGTATCATGCAGGCGAGCGCTGCGATTGCCTGGGCGGTGTCAGCTAAAACCGGGTGGCGTTGAAGGGAGGTGCGTCGCACAGCAGCATACGATCGAGCGTGCGAATGGCATCCGCGTCGCCGCGTATCCGCCCGACTGTCGCAAGCTCCAGTGCGCGCGTACCGCCCAGATAAATCGCACCTAGCGAGGCCGCATCAAGCTGCAATTGCGCTGTCGTGCCGAGTGCAAGCTCAGCTCTTCCCTGATTCACACGCAGGGTCCAGCAGGCCGATTGCGATTCAATCTGCGGATCGCTGTAGGCAATGGTGAGCTCGCCATCGGCGGCATAGTGGCGGGCCAGCATCAGTCGCTCGAAGTGAAGTGGCCTGAGCCACATCATATCGACACGCCCGCGCTGCCAGAGCTGACGCGGGTCCTGCAGGTAGTGTCGCAACAGTGGCTGCGTGGGTGCGAGCTCCCAGATCAATTCACGACACCACGGCAGCCGGCGCAGATAATCAAACAGCGCGATTTCGGCGTTAACGTCTACGCCGACCAGCTCTTTGACCACTACCTTGACCGCCGCCCGGCCGTGCTCAAAGGTATCGCTGCTGTCGTCCGGTATGCCGTAGATCGCATAGCCGTCGGCACGGTCGTTAGCATCGTAATGCACCGCGACAAAGTGCTCTTTACCAACGGCGATCCAGTCGGCCTCGTCGGGCTCGAGGATCAACTGCCACCAGGTAAGGCTGCGATGAATCGCCCCGACCTGCCTGGCGCTAGCCTTTCGATAAATCGGCTCGAGCACATCGATTGCGACGCGGCGATCGTGCACCAGCTCAACCGTACCTGCGACACTGGCCGCATCATTGAACACAGCATCAGCGGCGTACACGTGCCACTGCGCCATCTCGGTGGCCATGCCATAGCCATAGCGGCCATAGATTCCACCCTCCGAAGCCATCAGCACTGAGGCGACATCGCCGAGCTCAATACTCTGTTCGATGTGGCCCTGCATCATCGCGCGCAAACCTCCGCGACCCTGTTCCGGCGGGCTGATGCCAACGCCTGCCAGACCGGCAGCGGCAACGCTTGCGCCACCCGGCACGGTTAAATCGAACGGATAGGAAAAGCAGCCACCAATAATCGAGTCGTCGGCAGCTACGGCCAACCGTCGCTCGGGTGGACGCGAATTTTGCTTCAGTTCAGTTTCATCGCCGAGCGTGGCGCTGCCAAAAGCACTGTAGATGGCGCGCGTAGCGGCCTGCCACTGCGTGGCATCCGGTCGCCAGGTTTTTAGTGTCATGGGATTCCCGTTCGCCCACTGCGGCGAACTGGTGATTCAATCAGCCGTGCCGGTAATCGCGATCTGCGGATTGCCGTCGTGGTCAAAAATGGTTGCCTGCACACCGAACACGTCGGCCATGCGCTGCGAGGTGATCGTCTCGGCAGGGGTGCCCTGCGCGACGATTCGCCCGTCTTTTAACCACACAAGCTTATCCGAAAACCGCGCGGCCAGCATCACATCGTGCAGCACCTGCACCACGCCAACACCCTGCTCTGCCTGTGCGCGCATCAGACGCATGACCTGAATCTGATGCAGTGGATCAAGTGCTGCGACGGGCTCATCGGCAAACAGCATTGGCGCCCGGGTCGCGATCGCACGGGCGCAGTGCACGCGCGCCAACTCACCGCCGGAGAGCTGATCGGCACGGCGCATTGCCAGATCCCGCAAATCACAGGCATCGATCGCCGCCTGCACCGCTTGCGCATCGGCATCTTGAAGCTGCCGTGGCGCGGCACCGTGGGCAAATCGCCCCAGTGAGATGAGATCGCGCACGCTGATGGGCCAGGCCAGCGGTCGCTGCTGGGGTAGATAGGCGATCTTCAACGCGCGTTGTCGCGGATTCATTACGCTGGCCTGCTCGCCATCGACAAGGGCCTGACCGCTATCGGGCTGGCGCAGCCCCAGCGCACAACGCAAGAGCGTGGTCTTGCCTGCCCCGTTTGGGCCCAGCAGCGTACAGACTTCGCCGCGCTCGAATCTCAGCGATACCTCGCGCAAAATGTCGCGCCCGGACTCCTGCACACAGACCTGCTGTAACTCGATGCTCACGAGGCGAGCCCACGACGGCTGGCGATCCAGACAAACGCCGGCGCGCCGATCAACGCGACCACAACCCCCAGGTTCATTTCAATGTTGGTCGAGATCAGCCGCACACCGATATCGGCGATTACCAGCAACAGACCCGCGAGCAAAGCCGACGGCACCAGCAATGAGGCCGGATCGTGCCCAACCCACGGACGCACCAGATGCGGCGCGACGATGCCGACAAAACCGATCGCGCCGGCAATCGAAACCGCAGCCCCGGTGCAGATGCCGGCACCGATCACCGTCAGCAACCGCACGCGCGGCAAATCGACACCCACGCCGATGGCCGCCTCCTCGCCAAGGGTCAGCGCCGACAAACCACGGCGGGCAAACAACAGGCACACGATGCCAAGAAATAAAAAGGGGCCAGCTCGGAGAATATCCTCAAGACTGCGATTGGCCACCGAGCCCAGCATCCAGTTGATCATATCGGCCAACGTAAACGGATTAGGGGCCAGATTCATCAGCAGCGCGATCAGGGCGGTGGCAAAGCTCGACAGACCTACGCCAATCAATAGCAATGTCACGGTGGAGTTGATGCGTGCTGCGGCAACTGCCAGCAACAGGGTCGCGAGCAGCGCACCGCCAATAGCGGCGAACGGCAACAGCAGCGCGTTGCTGCCCGCCAGACCAAAATTCAATATAAACGCCGCACCCAGTGCGGCGCAGGCAGAAACCCCAAGAACACCAGGTTCCGCCAGTGGATTGCGCAGCAAGCCCTGCAGCGCCGCACCACTCATGCCGAGTACCGCCCCTACAACAAATGCTGCCAGCGCGCGAGGAAGGCGAATCTGCCACAACACGATCTGATCGCCTGCGCTGCCACCGCCGAGTAGTGCAGCCAGCATTCGCGACGGGTCGATCGCGGTTGAGCCGATCAGACAGGCTGCGCCAATCGCCACCAGACTGCACATCACCAACAAGGCGTTGAGGGGGGAGATTTTCACTCTAGTGTCTTGCCCGTGCGTCGGCCATCGCCTCGATCGCATCGAGCATAAACCAGCCACCGCAAGTCAGCCAGGCACCATCCAGATCCACCACCGGCGTGCGTGTGCGGTGAGCGCGCAACATCGAGTGCCGGGTGACCGACCACCAGCTACTGTGTTGACTGCGCGACTCGTAAAACGCCGACAGCAACACATCAGCATCGCCGTAGGCCAGCCGCTCGAGCGGCAACGACCGCCAGCCGGGCTCGGGGACAAAATTCTCGAAACCGGCGCGTGTAATCAATTCATCGATCATGGTGCCGGTGCCACTGGTCACCCCACCGGG
>CAZNIS010000118.1:4225-8076 GCA_964573105.1 uncultured Granulosicoccaceae bacterium | reverse complement strand
ACAGGCAGCCGCCATCACCGCCACTGCGACGCATGCGCCCAATCGACGCACGCCTTGCTTAACCAAGTAACTCACCAGCAACTCGCGCGCTGTTTACTCGTTGGTAAACGCGATGCTACGCGGCGACAATCCCGGGTTTACACTATCGCTGATCACGCTGTCGTCAGCAGGATCAACAATCACAATTCGCGGATTTTCTGTGTCGTTGACAGCGACCCACAATGTGCCGTCCGGGGCGCGTTGAATGTCAGCAATATCAGCATTCGCCAAACCGGCGACCGACATGCTGCCAAGCGCACCGGTAGTGGGGTCAAAACGGACGAGTGCGTTATCGCCAAAGCCCGTATAGCTGACCAAATACGCTGCGCTGGCACTGGCGACTGCAACAGCAGACACCTGCACCCCAACGGTATCGTCATCGACAAGCAGGTCGGCGCTGTAATCGCTGGTATCAACGGTAACTACCCCTCCAGTCAGCTCGGCCGGCGCTGAGCCATCAAATGCAGCGTAGACACCCACTGCAGCAATAAACAGGTTGTCGGTGGCGGGGTCGACACTCAGGTCGATGACGTTTTGCGCCGGCAGTTCAATGCCCGGCAACACTCCACCGGTACCGGTATCAATTTCCAGATCGGTCGAGGTATCGAACACGGCAACGTAGGCGTTTTGAACCGGCGTAAACCCAAACTCACCACCCAGTCGCTGCATGATGACAAACAACTTGCCATCGACAATGGCGGCACCAGCAGCCTCCGGCGGCCCCTCGGCGTCATAAGCACTGAGATCAATCTCGCCAATTTTAAAGTTGGCCTCTGTTGTGGCCGACGGATTAACGATCCAGATAAACGGGCTGCCGTACCGAATCAAGTAGGCTTTCTCGTCACTCGCGAACACCAGATCATAGGGGTTGGCGCTGACGCCGGGCTCGGCCGATTCGTCATTCACCGAAAATTGATAGAGCGCCGTGCCGGGATCGGTGAGCGAATAAGCCGTGATGTTATCGGTCATAAAGCGCCCCAGTACAAAGTACTGATCACCGTTGGCACGCACCACAATGTCAGACGCGCTGGCAGTAAGGTTGGTGCCGCCACTGTAGGGTGCAGCAATATCCAGTAGTGCCAGTGATCCGCCATCACCAGTAGCTGCCGCTGTGGCAACGACGGCAGCCTGACTACCAGCGGAAAATCCACTGAAAGCCGTGTCTGAGCTGTCGCTACCTGATCCGCAGGCGCTGAGCAGAACTGATGTTGCAAGCAGTGCAGCAGTTTTTCGCATGCCGCTAAATATTGTGATATCCAATTGTGTGACCTTCTCAGGGTTGGTAGAAAACGTTGATGAAACCGGCGCGGCCGGGCTTGGGGAATCCATTGAAATCTTCGTAGTTCTCATCGCCAAGATTGTTGAGCTCTAACTGCACGCGCCAGCGCTTCCAGCTGCGCGTTGCTCTGATCGAGTGAATCAACTGATCTTTCGCTTTTAGCAAGTTGACGGTGTCGTAGTAGCGGCCGTTGGCGAATGATGCCTCGTACTGCAAACGCCAGTTATCGTCGCGCCAGGTTGTGGTGATGGTGCCCGCAAGCTGGGCCTCACCGGGCAACTGCTCTCCGTTAGCGCCTCTGATCGAAGAGCGGTTTCTCGCGTCTTGGAGTGTCAAACTGGAATCCAGCGATAACCCGTTGCCAAAATCTGCCTTGCCATCCAGCTCCAGACCGACAACTGTCGCGCGCGAGATATTAAAAGACCGGCCGACCCCGCGTGCATCATAAATTCGGGTGATCAAATCCCGACGCTGACCGGCAAACAACACGCCCTCCAGCGAGAAATCGCGCTTGCCCCGCACGTCCGACTGCCAGTTAAGCCCCAAATCCAGATTGGTTGCGCGCTCTATATCGAGATCAGAATTGCCCTCAAACAGGCCGCGACTGCCGAATAATTCGTAAAAAGAGGGCGCTCGCGTTTGGGCCGAGAGGTTCGCGCGCACTGACCAGTTGTCACTCAGTGTGCGGCTGAACCCCAGTTGCGGGGAGATGGCCCGGTTGACGAAATTATCCCGGATTTGCGTGTCATTCTCGATCCGGTAGTTATCATCCACAATGGTTGCAAACAAACCGAGGCTCAAATGATTTATGCCATCATCAAAAGCGCGGTTGTACTGAAATGCCGCATCGAGTTGACGGCGCAGCGCACGCGTGTTGGACGTTGCACCCAACAGGTCGCGACTATCCAATGCCTCCAGCCGCGCCCTGGCATTCAAGGCAAGCGTGCGCCCCTGCATCACTTTCTCACGGTATAAACGTAAACCAGTGATTTGGGTTTCGCTCTTAACGCGTTGACGCCCTAAACCAATATCACCGTTGGAATCGTCAAAGGTCTCATCCTTGGCATTGGCATTGAACTCCCACAACGTCGCCCAGCCGCGTTGGTCCGGATCGCGGCGCAGTGTCGAGCGCCACTGCAGGTTGCCGGTATCCAGGGTGGCCCTGGCAGTCGGTGAATTGTCCCAGTCTACCAACCCCTGGTTTCGACTAAAAAACTGGAATGCGTTGTCGAGCTTGCCGGTCTGACCCAGTTCATGCGTGGTCTTAAACAATGCCGACGTCGTGCTGTTTTGGCTGTTGTTGCGTCGTTCACGCCGGTCGTCCAGCGGATTGAGTGGTGTGCCGTTGCTGGATACAAAACTAAAATTGTTATCGGCTTGTCGATGGGAGAACGTGGCTACCAGTTGGCTGGTGTTAAAGCCATCTACCGGCCCTGACCAGGCAGCCGATAATGTCGATGAACCGAAAGCACCCGTGCCTGCCAGCACCCTGGCAGTCGGAAGATCGCCCGCGCGCATCGTGGTGATATTGACGGCACCGCCGATCGCACTATTGCCCAGTTGCACTGGCACGACACCGCGGTAGATATCAACCTGGCTGGCATCGAGCAATTCAACATCGCTTAAGTTAACACCGCCGCCAGCAGCCTCGTTCAACAGCACACCGTCGAGGTAGACATTCACCTGTTGCGCACTGGAGCCGCGCAAGGTCACCGTTGAGAAGCTTCCCAGGCCGCCACTTTGGCGAAACTGCACACCAGACTCCGCGGCCGCAATCTCTGCAATCGAAGTACCTGCGCGTTGCAATTGCTCGGCGCTGATGGTTTCTCGTGCGCCAGTGTATTCGCCAGCTGCAACGTCACCAGTCTGAAATGACGGACGCTCGCTCTGGCCGTGCGGGGTAATCAGAATGGGGCCAATATCCGCATGAACAGCAATCGACACAGACAAAAACGCCAGCGCGATCACACAAAAGCGTGTTGGACTCAAGCCATGTGAGATGTTGTTCAAGTCAAGCCCGCTCGGCTGAAAACCTGGTGTCTTCTGCAGGGCGAGGAGCGGGCCGGAAGTGCAATCCAGACGCGGGCGCGCAGGATGTCAACTTCGTGCCAAATCACCTCGTTCGGCAGAACGCGAAAACACCATCGGTGGATATCCTGACTCGCGGGTCAATGTGCTCATTCCGGCCTTCCCGGCTTTCGCCAGTGGCCCAACTACCCAACAGGGATAGCCGCCTGGAATGTCACTCTCCGCCTACAGTTGCGAGGGCAGTCTGGGCTTGGGCCACGTCAATGGCCGTACCCCGTTCCCCACAGCGCTGGGCTGTTCCGGTATGGAACCGATAGGTGCGCGAATGATGGAGCAATTGCTTGTCACGATCAACTGGAAAATTGTGACAATTGCCAACTGCGACGCGCAGGAAGTGGACCAGGTAGTGTGAGCGGTGCGGCGGTGGGTTTTCACTGCGATTACACGTCGGGCGTCCCGTGGCTTCGGCGTTACACTGGAAACCCGCTGCGTGAGCAAGGTATCT
>CAZNIS010000118.1:1514-4125 GCA_964573105.1 uncultured Granulosicoccaceae bacterium | reverse complement strand
GGCGTCACACTGGTAACCCGCAGCGTGAGCAAGGTATCTCTCGCATCGATCCGCGCTACGGCACAACGTTTTACTCCGATGTAGCCCCCGGGCGGCCTCCAAGTGGGCGCAACCTCAGCTATCGCTCTGCGCGCGCAGCCAGTGGCTGCTGCAACAGGCTGATCACGGCCCCGACCAGCAACACTACGCCGGCCGCTGCCATGCCTGGTGCCAGGCTGCTCGCCCGATCCGCGACCCAGCCCGCCGCGGCTGGGCCTATGATCTGGCCAATGGCAAACACGGTGGTGAACAGCGCCACTGCCGCGCTCCACTGCGACTGAGGATAGTTCTTGCGGCTGAAGTTGGTCAGCGATGTCGGCACCATGAAAAAAGCCAGACCAAACAGCACGGCTGAGATCAACATACCGGCTGACCCAGCCACTAACAGCGGCATCAGCGTGCCAAGGCCGGTGCAGGTGAGTGTCAACGCCTGAGCTACCCCACCCTTGGATGCCGCCATCACACCGCGCCACAGAAACGGTGATGCCATGACCATGATGCCAAGCAGCGACCAGGTCACCACCACCAGCCACACGCCTTCGCCTTGTTCGCGCATCCATGCAACCAGAAACGTCATGTACACGAAGTAACCCAGACCAAACGCAAAGTAGCCGAGCAGCGCCGGCAGTATGCCGGCGATCTGCAGTCCCTGTCTGTGCTCATGCTCACCGGCAGCTGCCGGCGCTGCAACCGCTTTGGCTGCAGCTATCGATGGCCACAGCATCAGCGCGGTGCAAATGCCAAGGATGATCCATGCGCTCGTCCAGGCCTGCGGACCTACCCATTCGAGCAGCAGCGGAATCGAGATGCCGGTCATCAGCATGCCTAAACCACCACCGCCAAAATACACCGCTACGGCCAGCGCGCTCTTGCGCGGATCTTCGCGAAAAATCAGTGCCGCCAGTGCACCGCCGGTGATGAACACCGGGGCACTGCCGATTCCTGCGAGTATGCGCCAAACGCTTAGCCATCCGATATCGCGGGTGAATCCACTACAGAGTAACGCGATCGTCGTGACCACCATACCGCCAATGAACATCCGGGCCGCGCCAATCTGCCGCACCAGAGTTAGCGCCAGCAGCGCGCCGACGAGATAACCGATCGCGTTGGCAGTGTTGATCGATCCTGCGACGGTGTAGTTCCAGCCAAGATCCTGCTGCATGGAAGGCAGCAACAGGCCATAGGCAAAGCGCGCAAAGCCATTACTGACGGCAGGCCCTAAGGACAGACCCAGTAGCACCCACCACCATTTGCGCTCGTGCATAGAGATAGTCCCAGTGGCTGCCATCGCTTTTCTCATCGATGCAAGCCTAACGCAATCGAGCACGCGATATCACTGGGTCGCATTCAGTGCAAAACCGCATCTATTCAACAAGGAACGGTTTCGTTAGGATGCCTCACCGCCAACACTGAGCCTCGCCATTTGACTACCCTGCCCTGGTCACAGCGCCTGCAACGGGCGCAGCACGCACTCGATCAAAAAACCAAGCCACCGGGATCGCTTGGCCAACTGGAAACGATTGCCGCACAACTAAGCGCAATCCAGAACACGCTGGACACACGAGCCGAAGCCGCACGAGCGATTGTGCTGGCTGCCGATCACGGCGTAACCAGCGAAGGCGTGAGTGCCTTTCCGCAAGCTGTGACTCGCCAGATGTTGCAGAACTTCAGCGCCGGCGGCGCCGCCATTAATGCTTTATGTCGATCGGCTGACATCGATCTGCAGGTAGTCGATTGCGGCATCGCAGGCGAACCTGTCGACGGCACCATCGACTGCCGCATCGCTGCGGGCACTGCCAACTTTGTAAACGAGGCGGCAATGACGGTGCAGCAGTATGAACAGGCGATAAGCAATGGACGCGCGCTTACCCTAAAGGCTGCGCGTGACAATATCCAGCTGCTCGCACTGGGTGAGATGGGTATTGGCAACACCACCAGCGCCGCCGCCATTGTCGCGAGCCTTTGCAACGCCGATGCCGACACCGTCACTGGCCGTGGCACTGGCGTCGATGATCACGGGCTTGCCAACAAAGTCGCTGTCGTCGAAAAAGCACTACATCAACATGCAGCTGCTCTGCCTGACCATGCACTACAATGTCTTGGCGGTTTTGAAATCGCCACCATGGCCGGTGCGATGCTTGAAGCCGCCCGCCATCCGATCGCGATTGTCGTTGATGGCTACATTGCCACCGCTGCAGCACTGTGTGCCGTGCATCAGCAAGCTGAATGCCGACACCACATGATATTCGCACACCAATCGGCAGAGCCTGGCCATGCCATTGCTTTGGCCCGTTTAGAGGCCACCCCGCTGCTGCAACTCAATATGCGACTGGGTGAAGGTTCAGGGGCGGCCCTGGCGATCCCGCTAATCCGCGCCGCCAGTGCCATATTGACCGACATGGCGACGTTCGCCGATGCCGGTGTTTCCGGCAAACTGGAATAATCGCGACATACACATGCCCCGGCTACTCAATCGCTACTTCATCGCACAGATGTTCCTGACCCGCCTGCCAGTACCGGCAAGCCTGCAACACTCCGATGAAGAGCTGGCTGCCAGCACCGCGTTCTTTCC
>CAZNIS010000118.1:0-1414 GCA_964573105.1 uncultured Granulosicoccaceae bacterium | reverse complement strand
ATGGCTATCGTCATTTCTGTAGTGTGCGTTGGTTTGGACGCCTTGCTGGTCGCCACTGGTGTCATTGCATTTGTCTGGCTGGCGCAATGGTTTCTGCGCAAACAACTGGGTGGTGTTACTGGTGATACGCTGGGTGGCGTGAACAGTTGTACCGAGCTGCTGGTTTATATGATTTTTGCGGTGCAGCTGTAGGTAGGGCAAAGCCAGACTACCGGGCACCCTTTGCTCTAAAAATCACTTCGCGATTAAACGCACGCCCGCTTCTCTACAGCGTGCCCAACAATGCCGCGCGGGAAAAAAGAACCGCACAACGTTGGGCACGCAAGCTTTGCAACAACCTACCTTTCCGATACCGCAAGCTTCATCGCCAGCGCCACAAACAACCCGGCAAAGGCCCGTTGAACACCCTGAATAATCGCAGGTGAATGCCGAATAAACTCCCTGACCCGATCGGCGAGCAGCCCATAGCCTACAAATACGACAAACGTCATCAGCATAAATACGCTACTCAGCCAAAGTAGCTGGCTTACCGCCGACGCCGATTCCGCCGGGACAAACTGTGGTAGAAACGCCAGAAAGAATATCGACAGCTTGGGATTTAGAATGTTTATTAAAAATCCTCTGATGACAATTTGCGAAGAACCGCCTTTTGTGCGCGAATCCAGTTCGATCTCGCCCGACTCGCGCCACATCGCCCAGGCAAGGTAGGCGAGATACAACACACCCACAATTTTTAGAACCTGAAAAGCCAACGCGCTGGTGTGCAGCAACGCGGCGAGACCGAAGATGCTGGCCAGCAGATGCGGCACGATGCCAGCAGTACAACCGGTGGCCGCCAGCACACTCGCCCGTCCACCCTGAGACAAACCAGTGGATACCGTATAAATCACCCCTGTCCCGGGCAACACCACCACGATCAGAGAAGTGACAAGAAATTCCCAGGTCATGGCTTGTTCCAGGTTTGCGGACCGGCGATCACTATACATCACCAGGCGGCCGACTGGATGCATTTACCGCTGACACTGCCCTCCTCTCTACAGGCTTCGCACGGTGGGCATACTTCACCAATCAGGTACCCAATACCCGCCTGGTGGGGACATTCAATAGTACTGTGACCGATACCCGTCGACCTGATACCACAATCTGCCTCATCTCTGCAATTGCTGTTCGAATCTCAACGTCAATTCTCACCTCTTCAGTCAAAAAAAATTCCGCACCTGTAACTAACTGTATTGTTCACTGACTAAACCAACCGTGACCATGGTTGCTGCCTTGCTGTTCCGACCATTGCAATTCTTTGCAGGAATTGCACGATGGCATGCAGCCTTGTACTATCGCTGCACGATTTGTATATGGCATTCCAGTATCAGATGCCAGCAGAATCCTACGGAGCCACTATGTCGACCGTTGACCT
>CAZNIS010000117.1:15968-19440 GCA_964573105.1 uncultured Granulosicoccaceae bacterium | reverse complement strand
CCACCGATGGCACCACCGATGGCACCACCGATGGCACCACCGATGGCACCACCGACGGTACAACCGATGGCACCACTGACGGTACTACCGATGGCACTACCGATGGCACTACTGACGGCAGCATGGGAGGCGGTTGTTGTTTGCAGGAAGACAGAGCCAGACCGGCCAATGGCACGGTTTTGAGCTCATCACTCAGTGGCGCGTCAGTTGTCTCTAACACCGAGACGGGTTCTGCCGGCACGGGTCCAGTCGTGAACAATGCTGCACAGCCCAACAATTTCCCGCGTCTGGCGCTGGGTGATTTCTGGTGGGTCAACAACGCGTTTAACTTCAATAACACTCAGTTTTCAAACTGGTCACAGAGCATCGAGTTGACCGGCTCCACTGGCAATCTCGTACCGGTCGTGACTTACGATTGGGGTAACGAGGGCGATCTGAACAACGTATTCGCCACAGTGAGTTTTCCTGAGCTGATCTACGGTGCAAAGTCTGCGGCCGAGCGTGGCGGCACTTTTGCAACCACCGGTCTGCCGATTGAAAACAGCAAGCTGCCGACAGAAATCAACATCGACTACGACTACACCTACACGCAGAGCAGCAGTGCGTCAGGTACTGCTGATTCGAATGCCGATTTCGACGGTTTCAACGTGGCGATCGAATCTTTCTGGCATGACTCCTGTGACATCATTCGCAACAATGGCAATGCTGACAATCAGGTGTTCGAGCTGATGGTATGGCTGCACATTGGTGAGCGTGGACCGGTTGCAGAGCGCAGAAATGGCGCAGCTGGTGTATTCACCGACAGCAACGGTCGAGTCTATGACGTCTTCAGCAAGACCGATGCGTTCTTTCGCGGTGAGAACGTTCGCAACTACCTGGCATTCGTTGCTCGCGACGAAAGCTTCACTGGTACAGTTCCGTATCACGAGTTCATCAATGAAGCGCGAAACAACACGGCTGCCTACGGTGGCGGATGGCGCAACCTGCAAGACTCTGACTGTCTGGCCAACATTCTGCTCGGATCAGAAATCTGGTACGGCGCTGGCAGCTTTCAGTGGAATGACATCACCATCGAACAGGTCTACTAAGACCTGACAGAAGTCCCGTCACGTCGTAATGTCGACGTGACGCACTGAAGCGGTAACAAGGCCTCTGTGCAAGCAGAGGCCTTTTTTTATTGCGTGTTGTTGTGCTGGGTGTGATTTTTTTCCAGCCGTTCGCGCAAGTAGTCGCCGTAGCATACGGAACCCAGGGATGGCTGATTTTCTTCAGCCTGCAACGGGCTGACCACTGTATCCACACGCGGGTCAAAGAAAAACGCGATTGAATATCGCTCCTTGCTGGCGACGTTGATTACCCGATGCGGTGTCGATTGCAATTTGCCGTTGCTGTAGCGGTGCAGCATATCGCCCGCATTCATGATGAAACTGCCGGATCGTGGTGGAACATCCAGCCAATCCCCGTTTGTGTCCCTGACCTGCAGCCCGCCGGTGTCATCCTGTGTCAGCAGCGTCAGAAAGCCATAGTCGGTGTGTGGGGCTGAGCCATAGAGGCCAGGTTCCAGTTCCTGCACAGGATAGCGCAGCAAGCGCAGGAAGGTGGTCGGCGACTCAAAGTGTGGCAACAGTGTACCGGGTGCTAGCGACAACGCGAGTTCAATGGCGCCCACCAGCCTGATACTGATTTGACTCATCGCCTCAACATATTGCAGTGCGATCGGTTTGAGGGACGGCAATTGCGCGGGCCACTGATTGGGGCCCGCCAGATAAGCTGCGGGTTCGTTGCCTGTTTCGCTCTCGTGCATGATCATCAACGACTCACTCTGGTTGGGGCGCGTGGTCGTGGCAATGCTCGAAGTGCGATTGGTGGAGGTGTTGATTGGAATGAACCCACGGTGCCAGCGGTTCACCTCGATCTGCATTTTCTGCTCATGCGGCAGGGCGTGAAAGTGGCGCGATTGCTCAAACATTGCCTCGATCAACGACGGCGTTACATCGTGGTCCTGCAGATAAGCGAAGCCAGTTTTGGTGTAGGCCTCGAACAGTTGCGTTGCGAGCGTCTGTGGCGATGCCCTCAAGCTCAGTACCGGGATAGCAGTGGGTGTGGTCATTGATCGCGAATAAAGGTGCCGTTGTTGAGGTCAGCGACGGCTTGTCGCAATTCATCCTGTGTATTCATCACGATGGGGCCGTGCCAGGCAACCGGTTCGCGTATCGGGCGGCCGGACACCAGTAAAAAGCGCATCCCCTGATCGCCGCTGCTTACCTGTATTTCATCACCACTGCTAAAAAGTACCAGGCTGCGGTTGCCGCTCGTCTCGCGACGGATAATCTCTTCGCCGTGCGGACCTGTGTGTTCGGTCAGCACACCGAATGGTTCGGAGGTGTCAGCGAAAGTACCATCGCCTGCGAACACATAGGCAAAGGTCTGGCGCCAGGTCTCGACGGCCAGTCTTTTTGATGTGCGTGGCCGCAGCGAAATATCGAGATAACAGGGATCGGCGGCAATCCCATCAACGGGCCCATGCACGCCTTTGTAGTTGCCACAGAGGACTTTTATCCGGGTGCCGTCGTCGTCCTGCAACACGGGTATGTCGACTGCGGTGATGTCCTGATATCGCGGCCTCGTCATCTTCAGTGACGAGGGCAGGTTGGCCCAGAGTTGAAATCCGTGCATCGCGCCGTTCGCATCGCCGGCAGGCATTTCCTGATGCATGATGCCGCGTCCTGCCGTCATCCATTGCAGATCGCCATCGCCCAGTGTGCCGCGGTTGCCAAGGCTGTCTCCGTGTTCGACCGAACCCGCCAGTACATAGGTGATCGTCTCTATGCCGCGGTGCGGGTGCCAGGGAAATCCGGCACGGTAGTCTTCCGGGTGATCGCCGCGAAAGTCGTCAAACAGCAAAAAGGGGTCAAACTCCTGAGTGTTGCCAAAGCCGAAGCCGCGGTGCAGCTTGACGCCGGCACCCTCCATCGTCGGTTGCGCTTTTTGCTGTCGATGTACTGCTCTGATGCTCATAGTGTGACCCGACTGATCGTGCGTATCATGCGCGTGCGTCAGCCATGCTGAAGCCGACACTGGCCAGGCCGTCGACAAACTGTTTCGCATCGGCCAGGGCGCAACCGGCGACATTGATGCGGCCGTCCGGTGCGATGTAAATGGCGTGATCATCGACCAGTGCCTGCACTTGCGCGCTGGTCAGCGGCAGCTGCGAAAACATGCCGTATTGGTCCGCCACAAACTGCAAGCCCAGAGAGGCACCGTGTTCGGCGATCGCGTTGCGCAGGCTTTGCACGCGGGCAGTCATCTCGTCGAGTTCTGCCAGCCAGTTACGGCGCAACGCATCGTCCGCCAGCACCAGATCGACTACCGCCGCACCGTGGTCCGGTGGCATCGAGTAGAGGCAACGGGCGATCTGGCCAAAATACGCCTGGCCACGGCGGGCGATCTCCGGGTCCTTTGCCGCCATGTA
>CAZNIS010000117.1:0-15868 GCA_964573105.1 uncultured Granulosicoccaceae bacterium | reverse complement strand
TTGGCAGATTCCACCAGCGGTGCGTGGTTTGGCCAGGTCGGGTCGGGAATCCAGATTTTGCCGTTCGCAAATGCGCTGTGGTAGGTCTCGAAAGCGATCCGTAAGCCGCCGCTGCCCCCCGGTGTCTGTGCGCCTGCAATGGTCGCATCGGTCTCGCCAAACAGCAGCGTCGCGAGGTTGTTGACAAAACTGATGTCGCCGGTCAGTCCGAGGTAGCTCTTGCTCTGTTGCACCTCGTGCAATTTGGCCTCGGCGATTTTTACCGCCTGCATCACCGGTGTGATGCCATCATTGTTGCGATAGACGCCGACGCCCAGATCGAGCTTGTGGCTGCGGGGGTCGTTGCGATATTTACCGATCAGGTCCAGCAGCGGGTCGAGTTTCGCCTCGGGCAGTTTGAAATTGATCATCGGGCAGCGCGTAAAGTGGGTGGCGACGATTATAACCCGGCGCGATCTCGCGGCCGAAGCAATTGCAAGCGCCGTGGAAGACGATTAACGACGCTGCTTTGGCGTCAGCCCTGGCGCAAACCGGTAGATTAGCGATGGCGCTGCCAGTGGATCGCTCGCTCGGGTATTATGGGCAACTGGCATTCCCATCCGGCAACCAGCGGAGCCTGAACACTTGATCACCCGAAACAACCGATTGTCGATTGCGGCTGCAACATTGGCTGTGCTGTGGGCGCTGTTGCTGGCACCGATAACTGCACCCTCAGGCAAGGCTCATGCGGCTGATGCGGCACAGTTTCGCGCCGCGCTGAAAAGCGCAGGCGCTTTCGTGCTGATGCGTCATGCGCTGGCCCCCGGAACCGGTGACCCGGATCGATTCTCCGAGGACGATTGCAGCACCCAGCGCAATTTATCGCAACAGGGGCGCGATCAGGCCGTTCGCATTGGTGAGGCGCTACGCGCTCACGGCTCTGGGCCTTTTTCTGTGTACAGCAGCGCCTGGTGTCGCTGTATGGATACTGCTGTGTTGCTGGATCTCGGCGCGGTTGAAAAGCTCCCGCCACTCAATTCGTTTTTCCGGCAATGGGAGCGCGAGCAAATGCAGACAGAACAGCTCATCGCATGGATGGCAGATCGACAGTCTGGCGATCTGCCAGTGCTGGTGACACATCAGGTAAACATCACCGCAGTGTCCGGCGTGTATCCATCCTCCGGTGAGATGGTTGTGGTACGACTGGACGATGATCAGAAAGTCACTGTTCTTGCGCGGCTTGAAATTGAGTAGCTGGTACCTGTGTTATCGCTAAGTGCACGCGACTGGCTGCAGTCAGTCGCCAATGGTTCAGGTCACTGACGACCGCGTTATATCGTATGAACCAGTCAGCCTCAGTGCGCTGACGACAATTGCTTTAACTGCCTTGCGGTATACCACGCGGCGAGAATGGAGCTCAGAACAACAACGCTGACGATGGTGATAAACAGGGCCACCATCGGATAGCCCAGCTTGACGATCAAAAGATAGTTGATCGTCGCCGGCAACACCAGTTGCCGCGCGATCCCCAGCACCATCGGAAACAAGGGTTGCTTAATCGCCTGCAGAGTCGCGACGCTGATAAACAGAACCACATAGGCGTAAAAGGCGATCGCATCGATGCGCAGATAGGTCGCGCCAGTGTCGATGATGGTCTGGCTGTCAGAAAAAAAGCTCACCATCAAAGGTGACAGAAACACCATCACCGGTATGCTGCAGGCGGCCATCACCACGCCAATGATCAGACCTTTGCGATAGGCCTCGCGCAGCCGATCGATCTGGCCGACACCAAAGTTCTGCCCGACGATCGCCATGACCGCCATATTCAACCCCAGAGCGGGCAGTAACAATACCTGCTCCAGGCGCAGCCCCACAGCGTAGCCCGCCACGTGCTCGCTGCCAAAACGCCCAACGAAAGACACCGTGATGAAACCGCCGAGGATGATTGTCAGCATATTGAAGCTTGCCGGAAATACCTGACGCGATAGCTCCTGCCAGCGCGGCATCGCAAATGCAGGGCGGCTGCGGCTATTGAGTCGCTTTCGCAATACGTAAAACAAATAGACCGCCGACAGCGCCTTAATGATGACTGTCGCGAGCGCCAGACCGGTTACGCCCAGTCCGAGTCCGAACGTCAGCAGCGGATTGAGTGCGAAGTTGGCAAAAAATCCGACCGCCAGTGCATTGCGGTTTGAGTGGGTATCGCCCATTGCCATCAGCGCACCGGCGGCGATAGATGACAGCATGAAGGCGGCGTTGCCAATCAGTGTCACGTTCAGATACGCAAGCGCCAGTGGTTCCACATCCGCTTCGGCACCGAGGAACTGAACCAGATCGTCGGCCACCCACCAGCCTGCGGCCAGCACGATTACCGACAACACCAGCGCCAGCCCAATTGCATTGTCCAGCCAGGCGCGCACCTCATCGTAGCGTTCGCGCCCCGCATCTGAGGCGATCATCGCGGTGGTGCCTGTCTGCATGCCGGCACCAATCGCCACCAGGATCGCGAACACACTGCCGGCGATGGACAGGCCGGCCAGCGCCTGATTCGACAGCATGCCGGCGAACCAGAAGTCGGTCAGGTTATAGAGCGTGTTGAAGACCATGCCCATGGCTGCCGGAATCGACAGGTTGATCAAGTGGCGGTAGATCGGACCTGTCGTCAGCTGTTGATTGTCTGTTGCCATCGGCAATGCCTGTCCTGAGTCTGCCGTGCTGGTCTGTTGCCAATCGCACCGGTTGGGTCGGCAATCATACGTGGTTTGCCCGATCAACATACTGGCGATTGTTGCAACATGAGCGCGCTGCAAGTTCTGAGCGCAACGATTGCCCGACCCGCTACACTGCGGCGCGATGAATGATCGCGACCGCCTGCTAACTGACCACGCAAAAGGGCGCGCCGGTGGGTAAAAGGCTGGTGCTGCTGTGTGTCCTGCTGCTTTTGATCGTGGGGTTGCTGCAATGTCGTGCGCGTCCTAACCAGTACGACAGTCTGCAGGTGGAAACCCTGGAAACGCTTCGACAGTCGACTGAAGTGGCAACAACTGCGCCTGTTCCGGGTCTGGCGCTGGGTGGTGGCGGGGTTCGCGGGTTTGTTCATCTGGGTGTTTTCAAGGCATTGGATGAGGCAGGCATTCGCGTGCCTGTGGTGGTTGGTTCATCGGCAGGGGCGATAGCCGCAGCACTGTATGCCACTGGCCAGGATTACACGGCAATTGAAGCGGCAGTCGGGGATCTATCGTCCTGGCAGGTAATCGATCCGGTGATCAGTCGCCAGGGTCTGGTCAACGGGCAGGCGCTTGCGAGCTGGGTTAATGACGTTGTCGACCAGACGCCGCTGGAGGCACTTGAGATTCGAACCGGCATCACGGTGACTGATCTTGCGTGAGGCGAGGCGATGCTGGTCACTGGTGGCGATACCGGTCACGCCGTTCAGGCCTCCAGCAGTATTCCCGGTGTATTCGTGCCAGTGCAATCTATTGGCAGAACATTCAGTGATGGTGGTGCGCTGGCTTTGGTGCCAGTGCACTTTGTGCAGGCGATGGGCGCCGACATCGTGATAGCGGTTGATGTCTGGTGCGGCGCGCGGCAGCCTGTGGAGAGCAATATGGTTAAAACGCTACTGGCGGTTGCGCGGTTGCAAAGCTGCGACCTGTCGCGCGCGCAAACGCAGGATGCCGATATTCTTATTCAGCCGGATTTCGAGCCCGGCAGCATTCACAATTTCGATTCACGCGCGGCGGCAATCGAAGCGGGTTATGCAGCGACGCTTGAGGTCATCCCGCTGCTGCGGCGTCTGCTGGAAGATGACCGCCCGGTCGAGGAATAGCTGGTTGAAACGTATGAAGAAGCCCGTCGTTGCACTTGTCTTTTTGCTGCTGGCAGCACTCGCCGGCTGGTTTGCGCTCGACCGGGCCCGCGCGCCCAAGACCCCGAGCCCGGTGGCGATGGATGGTGACCGGGTGTGTCTGACGCAAGCGACGCTTGGCAGCTGGAATAACGATGGCCCGATGACTTTTGCCCACTTTGCGATCACCGATGCACTGCAGCACTACAATCAGCGTGCCGGGGTCAATGCCGATTCAATGCGGGCCATCAGTCTGGAGTTGACGCCTGCCACGATTAGCGGGCCTGCGCAAATCGACCTGGCTGGAGAATCGGTAGCGGTGACACTGCAAGGCGGGCAAAAGGCCGCTGCAGTTTTTCCTGGCCAGCGCTTGCGCAGCCACAGCACCATCACGGCAATAATCACGCGCGACCGATCGGCTTTTGATTTAAACGATATCGGTGAATGGAAACTGTGCGGCCAACCCTACGATGATCCCGATGTAGACTGGCGCGCGCCGGTGGCCAATCAGCTTGACGGCTTCACCGTCGGACCCGGTGTAAACGTGATGGGGGGTGAATATGCCTGTGTGCAGGGCTGGGGGCTGCACCATCATACTGCCGCCGGTGTAACACACCAGGAGCTTGCCGAGATGCTGGATGCCTGGCAGGTGCGCACGGTGCGCCTGCCAGTCAATGAGCATTGCTGGCTGGCTGATACCGAGGGCTTTGACCAGCTCAACCCCGCATTTACCGGCGCGGCCTATCGCGAATCAGTGAAGGCGCTGATTGACCTGTTGACTCTGGCACCTTACAACATGCGCGTGGTGCTGGATCTGCACTGGACCGGCACGCGAGAAGAGCAGGCGCTGGATCTAAAACCGCTGCCTGATCGCGAATTTGCAGCCAGGTTCTGGCGCAGTGCAGCGAATACCTTCGCTGACAATTCATCGGTAATGTTCAACCTCTTCAACGAGCCGCACGTGCCGCGTGGTCTACCATCCGGTTCGACCGCCTTCGCGCACACCGCAACCGACACCAGCGCAAGCCGTGCCGCCGCCGCGCTGGGCAATGAGCAATTGCAGCGTGCACAGGATCAAAACTGGTGGGCGCACTGGCGCGACGGATATGGGCCCTATGCGGGTATGCAGGCGCTCGTCGATGCGATTCGCGAAACCGGTGCCGGCAACCACATCGTCATTGGCGGGCTCGACTTCGCCGGTGATCTGCGCGGCTGGGGCAGTTATGCACCTGTCGATCCGCAGGGCAAATTGTGGGCAGACAACCACGCCTATCCGGCGGGTGAAAAGTGCCGCACGCGAGCCTGTTGGCAGCGGACTTTGTTGCCGCTGATGGCGCGCGGCTACGGCGTTATGTTTGGCGAGACCGGCAATTCAGTTGGCCAGTACCCACAGGGTTGCGCGGCTGATTTTGTCAAACACGTCTACCGTTTCGCGCGCGAGTATCAGATTCCTGCACTGGGCTGGACCTTTCTGCCCGGTGGCACTGCAGATCCGGATACCAATGAACCGCGCGAGAACAGTTGCCAGATTCCGTCACTGATCACACGTTGGCCGGGCGAGCTCGTCGACGGCGGCGATCTGAGTGATGGCGAAGTTCGCGACAAGCGTAGTTTCGATCCCACGCCAAATGACTGGTCAGACGATGCGACCTGGGCTGGCTGCGCAGCACTGGCCTATCTATTTGATCGTTCACTCGATGATAACGATCTGCCTGATCAGGATCCTCGGCTCTCCGGTGCGGGTAACTGTAGTGCTGCACTTGGGCTGTCAATTCCAGGCCGCTAATCGTTTGTCACTGTCGTTGATTCCTGTGCTAGCTTATGCGGTGACCAACTGCCTGCGGAGCGCGCCTTGACTGCACTGGAACCGGTTTCTGATCCCGCCAACTGGCGAGCTGCCGATATCGCGGACGGCAGTGGCTGGCTGTACACATTGACGAGTGCTGAAGTTGAGGATCTGCAAACCATGGCGGAACGCGCGCTCGATCAGGTGGGCGGTGACAGCGCCTGCCTTTTGCAGTTGTCACGCAAGGACGTAGATCCAGGGTGTTTTTCATCAACGCTTCATACGGTTCGTGCATCGTTACAATCGGGTCTCGGTTTCGCACTGCTGCGCGGTTTGCCTCAGGCGTCAATGCAGCCGTCGGTGCTGGCTGCGATCTACTGGGGCATTGGCTTGCATCTGGGAATAGCGCAGCCCAACAATCCTCAGGGTGACATGCTCGGTCACGTCACTGATCTGGGCAAGACGCAAAGCGATCCTAAAAGTCGGGGCTACCAGACGCGTGAGGCGATGGACTATCACTGCGATCAGTGCGATATCGTCGGATTGTATTGTGTGCGTCCGGCGAAAGCTGGTGGGCTTTCAAAACTTGCCAGTTCGGTGGCCATGTACAACACGCTGCTGGCTCGCGAACCGGAAATGGCCGCAGCACTGGCAGAGCCGCTGTACTGGACCAAGCATGGCGAGCACGCGGATTCAGAATTGCCTTACTACACGAGCCCGGTGTTTAACTTCAATGGCGGGCGGCTGTCGACCTCATTCGGCCCGAAACACATCTTCAAAGGCCATGATTTGCCGGATACGCCTGCACTCACATCGTTGCAGCGAACGGCGATCACCACAGCGGAAGACATCGCCGAGGAATTGCATCTATCGATGGAGCTGCAGGCGGGAGACATGCAGTTCGTCAACAACTACACCATTTTGCACACCCGCACCGCCTACGAAGACTATCCGGATCCATCGCGCCGCAGACTGTTATGGCGGCTTTGGCTGATGACCGACGGTCTGCGCGACCGAACAGACTATGCGCGCCAGTGGGAAAAAGGTGTCAAGGCGGGCAGGGCGGAGCCACGGCTGGTGATCTAGCCGGTAGCTGACACTTCAATCCGCAGTCCGGCATCAAACTGGATTGCCTGATCCATTCCATCGCTCCAGCAAAGTGCGAAAAAGCCCGGCGGCACGGATGGCTTGTCACACTTGACAGGCTTGTCCATACTGCGTCGCCTGCGATTGCCCACCCTGGAAACCTTTGTTGATGAATGCCCCGCTAGCCGTAGCGCTCTGGATGGCCGGTGCCATTGCCTCATTCACATTGATGGGGGTAGCCGGTCGAGAGTTATCGGCGGAGATGGATACCTTCGGCATTCTGCTGGCGCGGGGGATAGTCGGCCTTTTGGTGGTGCTGGTTTTACTGCAATGGAACGGCTGGCATCACGCAAAGACCGCTCGGCCCCTCACGCACTTGTTTCGCAATATCGTGCACTACGGCGGCCAGTTTGGCTGGTTTTATGGCATCGCGCTGTTGCCAATGGCACAAGTGTTTGCGCTGGAATTTACCGTGCCATTGTGGGGGCTGCTACTGGCGGTGCTGGCGCTGGGCGAACGCCTGACGATACCCAGAGTGATCGCACTGGTGCTTGGCCTTTTGGGTGTGCTGGTGATTTTGCGGCCAGGGGTCGTGCCGTTGAGTGTGGCAGTGCTGGCGGTCCTGGGCAGTGCGGTGTGTTACGCCATCGCTCATATCAGCACCAAGTCGCTGATCACTACAGACTCACCGCTTAACATAATATTCTACATGACGCTGATGCAGCTGCCGATCGGTATCGTCATGGCGTGGTCGACCTTTCAAATTCCCTCGCCCGCACTTTGGCCCTGGGTGATTGTTGTCGGTCTGACTGCACTCAGCGCTCACTATTGCCTTGCTCGTGCGCTGGCGCGTGGCGACGCATCAATGGTGTTGCCGCTGGATTTTCTGCGTCTGCCGGTGATCGCGATTGTCGCGGCATGGCTGTATGCAGAGTCGATCGACGTATTTTTATTTGCCGGTGCCGCACTGATGATCATCGGCAACCTCGTTAGTCTGCGCGCAGAGCGCAAAGCAGCGAAAACGTAAACATGATCGAAATATACGCAGGCCCGACGGCGCGCCGTCAGATTGATCAACACGGTTTTTCAGCCGATCTCTTTTCGAGTTTTCTCGGCGCCAGTGGAGGCCCCAAATGGTTTGTGCTGTATGGTCTGGATCGCTATCTGTTTGGCGAGTTCTTTAAGGACCGATCTAGGCCATTGCATCTGTTTGGCTCCAGCGCAGGAGCGTTTCGCGCCGCTTGCATCGCACAGGCTCAACCACTGACAGCGCTGCAAACACTGGCCACCACCTACACCGATACCACCTATTCGAAATTTGCCTCACCGGCAGAAGTATCGTCGAAAGTTCGCTTGATGTTGCACGCGATGTTTCCTGACGATGCCGTAGAACAGGTGCTGACCAATCCGATTTTTAAATTGCATGTCAGCGTCGCACGATGCCACGGGATGGCTGCCTCACAAGTGCGGCTGATGCAATTGGCGGGCATGTTGTCAGCCAAACGTCGCAATCGGCGCGATCGATCCGGTCTGGCCATGCAATTCGAGCGCTATGTGTTTCAGTCTGTAGACAGCGGGTTTGCATTCAATGACCCGTGGCAGCTGCCGACCCGCCGGGTCGATCTGAATCGCGACAACCTGATTGATGCGGTGCTGGCTTCCGGGTCACTGCCAGTCATTATGCAGGGTGTCAGTGATATCGCCGGGTGCGACGGCGGTATCTATCGCGATGGCGGTATCGTGGATTATCAGTTCGATCTGGATATTGCTGGTAGCGATCTGGTGCTCTATCCCCACTACAGCACCAGCCTGAAACCCGGCTGGTTTGATAAAAAGCTCAATCGCCTGGCCCGCACCGCCAACCACGACAGGACGGTGATGATCTGCCCGTCGCCCGAGTTCGTGCAATCCCTGCCGTATCAGAAAATCCCCGATCGCGATGATTTCAGCAAGATGGACGATGCCCAGCGCATCGACTACTGGCGCCGGGTGGTGGATCAGACGCAAATGATGGCGGACGCATTTGCGCAATGGGTGGAACGTCCCACCATTGAGCACATTCGCGACATAGAGCAACTGACTGCCGCCTGATGGCATGGTGACCTTGTGCGCGGCCGCCGGTGTGCGATCTCTAGCGCAACGGGGTATCGCGAACCGATTTGAATCGTCGTTGCAGCCAGCTGGTGACACTTCGCAGGGCAAACACAAACAGGAAAAGCGCTACGATGTGTTCGACGATTGCGAACCCTCTGCCGTGATGCGCCGGGTCCCAGTAACTGATCGGGCTGATGTAGCGGATGTCCCAGTTAAACGGAAACAGCAGCAACGGGCCGTCGTTGTGGTGCACGGGTATGTCCACGGCGGTGTGCAGCAGGCAGCTGATGAAAAGCCAGATAAACCAGCCGGCCTGTTCCGATCCGCGTCGCCACAGCCACCACGCGACTGCCAGCAACAGCGCAACACACAACGGCCCGTGAAACAGATTGTGTTCAGCAATGACCCAGGGGTTTTCAAAAAACCATTCGCGAAACAATTGCATCGTGACACTGGCCGACGGCGGTGAATCAGGCGAGGGCAGCGGGATTCCGCGGTACTTGTCGATTGCCATGCAAACCAGTGTGGTCAGAATTAACGGCAAGTCCGGCAGTACCGATCCGGTGAGCAGGGCGGACAATCGCAGCGGTGGCAGGTTTAACCGGTCCGCCACGCGCGAAAGCGGTTTACGCAGTGCGACGGCGAGCAGAAAATGCGTGTAGGTTTGCATGGTGCGAGTGTAGCCTTATCGGCTGCTCGCATATCGATTCAATCAGCCAAGAGGATTCCACATGATCGTTCGTACCCTGGATGACCTGAAAGCGCGCGGCAGTTATGCTGAAAAACCCGGTGTATGGACCAGTGCGCGCTATCTTTTACGCGATGACAATGTCGGCTTTACGCTAACGCAGACTACCGTCGCGGCCGGTCAGTCGCAGCAGATGCAGTACCTCAATCATCTGGAAGCGAATCTGATCATCGAGGGTACCGGCACGGTGACGGATCTGGCCAGTGGCGAGGTGTTCGAGCTTCACCCCGGCACCATGTACACACTGGATAAACACGATCACCATCGTCTCGATGCAACCACGGATATGCGTATTGTCTGCGTCTTCAATCCGGCGCTTCTCGGCTCTGAAACGCACGATGAGAAAGGGTCCTATCCCATTCTGTAGCCTGAGCCCGTGTCGGTAAAAAAAGCTGCCACCGACACGGGCCTGTTCAGCGGTGTTACATGCTCAGCGGCACACGGTTGCTGATTGAGTCTGCCATTTCCGCGCGCTCTTCATCACCGAGCGGAATCATGCCGCGGTCCGCCAGATAACCGTCCTCGCCCCAGGTGGATTCGAGGGTGAACTCGGCAAGATACTCGGCGATGCCCGGAATGATACCTTCATGGGCCATTTTTACGTAAAAGTACAAAGGTCTGGAGACCGGGTACTCGCCGTCTGCGATTGACTCGAAAGTCGGTTCAAATCCATCGATGATCGAACCTTGTACCTTTTCTTCGTTTTGCTCCAGAAAGCTGTAGCCAAAGATGCCAAGGGCGTTCGGGTTGGTCTCGAGTTTCTGCACGATCAGGTTATCGTTTTCGCCCGCCTCGATGTAGGCACCGTCTTCGCGCACGGTGTGGCAAACAGCCTTGTGCTGGTCCTTGTCGCTCTTTTTCAGTGCCGCGATCCAGTCGAAGGTGTCGCAGCCGCCCTCCAGGGCCAGCTCGGCGAACGCATCACGTGTTCCGGAAGTAGGCGGTGGGCCCATCACTTCGATCGCTGTGTTGGGCAGCGCCGGGTTGATTTCTGACCAGGTGTTGTACGGGTTGTCGACGAATGACTCGGAGCCATCCGGATTCGGCACGC
Organism: uncultured Granulosicoccaceae bacterium; assembly: GCA_964573105.1. GTDB lineage: Bacteria > Pseudomonadota > Gammaproteobacteria > Granulosicoccales > Granulosicoccaceae > CAKZSB01. The sequence goes on along the minus strand of CAZNIS010000117.1, from coordinate 5,277 downwards.
TTTTGCCCAGCGCGAGGTAGATGTCGCGCCGCGTCAGTTCCATCAGAGGGGCGGAGGTAGCATTGGCCAACGCAATACCGTCGTAGCCGATCAGTACTTCCAGAATGTCGGTGACCCCGTTTTCCTGGCACTGATCGAACTCGCTCTTTTTAATCTGACGAGAGCTGTTGGTGATATCCGGGTGCTCGACGCCAACGCCGGAACAAAAGAGCTTCATGCCGCCGCCGGAGCCGGTGGATTCGATTTTCGGCGTCTTGAAATCGGTGGTCTGGCCGAAGCGTTCGGCAACGACCGTGGCGAATGGATAGACCGTGGATGATCCGACAATGCTGATCTGATCGCGCGCCGTCTGCGCGGCAGCGCTGCCAGTGGCAACCAGTAGGCCGGCTGCGAGGCTCAATGACAGTGATTTCATAGTTTTTTACCTGTGTCTGTAACGGGTAGTTATTACCAATCTACGAGGGGATACTAGCGGATGAATATGACAGGCTTGTGACAGGGCAAACCCTGCCACCAATGACGCTATCGGTCAGAGCCGATACACCCGAACTGCATTGTCGTGGTAGAGCGCGGCTTTTTCGCTGGCGCTATAGTCTGCGGTCAGGCGTTTGAACGAATTCCACAGGACGTTATAGCTGCAGCTGACCATATCGACCGGAAAGTTCGATTCAAACATGCAGCGCTCGACGCCGAATTGCTCAATCGTGTAGTCGTAGTATCGGCGGGTGCGCTGCATCAGCGCGAGGCTGTCCGGGGGGGTGGCCTGCAGGTGCCAGTCAAAGCCGTTCAGTTCCATCGCGATGCCACCGAGCTTGGCATAGACGTTTTCACATCGAGCGAGCTCGCTGATGTCGCGTTGCCACTGGGCGTAGATTTCGTCTGCCTGACTGCTGTACGGGCCATTGCCGAGCGGGCCGCCGAAGTGATCGAGAATAATCGTTACATCCGGGCAGGCGCGCGCCAGATCAGTGACCTGCGGCACTTGCGGGTGGTAGCACCAGGCTTCGAAGCTTAAGTTTCTGGACGCGAGCTCGCCCATTCCACGCTGAAAATTCGGGTCGATGAAACGATCGGGGCCAACGACATTGCGGCCGTTTTTCTCGGCTCGGGCCGGATCCCATGAGGCCTGACTGCGGATGCCGCGAAATCGACCGCCGCCTGCCGCAATGTGCGCATCGAGGACGTCGCCGACGACGGCGGGATCATCTTCGAGTCGAACCGTACCGACTATGCCAGCCGCTATCTGGCAATCGCCGTACAGCCCGGATGCGCTCATCGCCGCAATACCGTTGACGAATTCGGTTTCGCCAACGACCCGAAACGGCTCTGGCCCGTGCTGGCGGTACATCGATCCGCACTCGATGAACACGGTTGAGCGGACATTGTGCCCGCAGTACATATCGGCCAGCATCTCATCCAGCAGATAGCGATGCGCGACGCGCTCATCGCGAAATTCCCACAGGTGATGGTGTGGATCGCAGATCGGCAGATCCGGTTCCAGCGTCTCCTCTTCGACCTGGCTCAACCACTGGGCGTTGGTAGATGGTGTCATGTGATTCTCGTGATCATAGCTGTTGATAGCGTGGCGTTGACCTGCCAGTAGCGGCTGTGCGCCAGACGCCATCAGCGATTATAACCCCGTGCTCGAATGACAATGGTGCTGCTGAAATTTACTGTGGTACTAATACCGATAATGGCCGGGGATATTATCCAGACCGGTGATGTGGGATTCACTAGGGTACTGTTGCCTTGATGTTCGGCCGGGAGTCACCCGGCAGGTCGAACCAGGGTGGTTCTAAACGGAGATTTCATCAGCGAGGAGGGGGAAGGTAATGATGTGCAGGTTTGGCAGAACGTTGAAACCGAGGCGGGGCAAACGGCAGGTCGCACCGGGATTGGTGCGGCGCACGGCGGCGGTGCTGACAGGGTGCCTTTGCGTGTGGGGGACGGTAGGTAGCGCCGTAGATGATGTCCACCGGCTGTCGCTGGAGCTACAGGCACAAATCGAGGCACACGCGAGTGGCGAAGGATTGCAGGCGTTTCAGTTGCCAGACAACAACGACTACGACGCCATCCCGCAGGATCCGTCCAACCCGATCACACGTGCGAAGGTGCGGCTTGGCAAATTGTTGTTTCACGAGACTGCTGTTGCGACGTTGGGCACCGATCCCGAACGAAATGAAACCTGGTCATGCGCCTCGTGTCACCACGTTGCTGCCGGTTTTAAGTCAGGCGTGCCGCAGGGCATCGGCGATGGCGGAACCGGTTTTGGCGTGGCGGGTGAGGAACGCGTGCTGGTGGCGGGGCTGGATGCCACCGCGCCGGCCGGCGATCCGTTGCTGCCGGATCTGCAACCACTCGCGTCGCCCACGATTCTCAACGCCGCCTGGCAAATGCCGATGCTGTGGAACGGTTCTTTTGGCAATCTGCCAGGCGGGGTCAACTCGACGCTCGATGCTGTCGAAGGCGCCGGTCCCGCACCGATCAAGGCCAACACCTTTGGTCTGGCTGGTCTGGAGACCCAGGCGCTGGCGGGTACCCATGTACACCGCCTGGCGTTCGACAACGAGTCGGTGTTACAGCGAAACGGCGAATATCGGCATCTGTTCGAGCGAGCCTTTCCCGGCGGCGTGGCAGGCGTTATCCCCGACAACGGCACAACGGTCACACAGGCGGCACTCGGTGCAGCGCTGGCGATTGCGGCATACGAGCGCACCGTAGTCAGCAACCTCGCGCCATTTCAGAAATGGCTGGCAGGCGACCGGCGGGCGATGAGTAAACAGTCGCTGAGAGGCGCCCTGCTGTTTTTCGGCAAGGCTGACTGTGTGGCCTGCCACACTGGGCCAGCGCTGAGCTCAGTCGAGGGAGCGGGGGCCGATGACATCTTTTTCGCCGTTGGATTCGCCGATCTCGACCCGGCGGACTCGCGCGTTCACGGCATCGTTGACGAGGCGAGCAAAAAGGGTCGCGGCGGCTTCACCGGGGACCCGGCAGACGACTACAAATTCAAGGTGCCGCCACTGTATAACCTGACCGACAGTGACGTTTTCGGCCATGGCGCGTCGTTCGCCTCGGTGCGCGAGGTCATCGAGTACAAGAATGCAGCGGTGGCGCAGAATCCGGCGTCGGTTGGCCACTTGTCGCCGCGCTTTGTGCCGCTTGGTCTCGATGCCGATGAAGTAGATGATCTGGTCGCATTCGTGGAGCAGGGCCTGCACGATCGCTGGCTGGATCGCTACGTGCCGACCAGTCTGCCCAGTGACAGCTGCTTTCCGGTTGCGGATCTGCAGTCGGCGATTGATCTGGATTGTCTGACAGGTGGCGATTCCAGCATGGGTCGCACGCCCGTTTGTCTGTCTGCTGCCAGCGATCCGGACGGCGACGGCTGGGGTTGGGAAAACCACGCGAGCTGCCGCGTTGACGGGCCGGTTCCTGTCGATGCGCCTGCGCAGGCCGCCAATGGACATCCGATCTGTCTATCGAGCCATGCCGATCCGGATGGAGATGGATGGGGGTGGGAGAACGAGCGCAGTTGTCGGGTTGGCCAGGTTCAGGAAATGTCAGACCCGCAATGTCGCTCGGCCGCATCTGATAGTGATGGAGATGGTTGGGGCTGGGAAAACCAACGAAGCTGTCGCGTTTTCTGACGGCAACAATTTTTTGGTATCGACCGCACCGGGCAAGACGCGCTTGCCCGGATGCTGGCAGCACTGCCTTCAGTTGATCCGACAAAAGGGTCTCAAATCAGCTTAATACGAATGCTTTGACTGCACCACCTGACAGTCAAACGCATCATCTGGCACAGTATCTGGCCCAACATGGCCCCTCGCTACTGGTACTGCTGCCCGCCAACCACTACAGGTAGTATTCACGCTGGTAGAAGCGGGTCTGGCGACGCCGGCAACCGGGCAATGCTCGGGACAGTTCTTGCCCTATAATTATAGCCTTCAGGCCATATGCTTAAAGCTATGTTGTGTGGGTCGCCTGTACCTGCGACGATAAGACCTCCAAAACCTTAAACCCCCGGTCAGCTCGAATCTCGTTTTCAGCGAGGTTCCGACCGGCTATTGTCAGCAAACTCCGAAGGATTCAGCCTAATGCTAATAAACAACCCGTTCGCCGAGGTCCCGGCGTTCATCACGCCTGCGGTGATGCAGGGCTATGTCGTGTTGATGGTACTGCTTGTAATCGGCGGCACCATTCTCGACATGATGCACAAGCAAAGTGCCAAATACTTCTTCGAGAACTCCAAGAAAGCCCAGGACGAAGCGAAGCGCAAAGTCGGCGGCGGCAAAAAAGCGGGCCTTGCGATCAAGACCGTGGCCAACGAGGTGCTGACCTCATCCGAATTCTGCAACAGTCGCCGGCGCCTGTCGCACCTGTGCACCATGTATGGTTTCATCCTCTTTGTCGTCACTTCGGCGATCCTGATCTTCTCCTACGCGCAAAACGCTGAATCGCCGGTTCTGCTGAACCTGCTGTGGCATGTCGGCGCGCTGCTGCTGTGCTTTGGCGGCTACTGGTTCTGGTTCTCGATTCGCGTCGATGTCGCCGCTGAAGGCGTCAAGTGGAATCAATTCAACGGCCGTGGCGATCTGTTCATTCTAGGGCTGCTTGCGATGGCAACCTTCGGTCTGTTGTGGTCATTCTCGCAACTGTTCGGTGGTTTTCTGGCCGGCCTGTTTTTCTTCCTTTTCGTCCTCAGCACGACCGTTTTGTTCGGCACGGTTTACTGGTCGAAATTTGCCCATATGTTTTTCAAGCCCGCGGCCGCCTTTCAGAAGAAAGTCGCGCAAGCCGATGGTTCCAACGAGAATCTGCCGGCTGACTACGACCTCTCAGATCCAGAGGTTCAGGCTAAATTCCCGGATATCCCCACTTACATGGGCAACAACCCGCCCAACATGGGGCTCGGAATTAAGGCTGAAGCGCCTCGTCACTACTAATTTGACTACCCAGGTTACGGAGATTTTCTATGCCAACTTTTGTAAAGATGACGCGTTGTGACGGTTGCGGCCACTGTGTGGATATCTGCCCGTCCGACATCATGCACATCGACAAGACCACCCGCCGGGCGTACAACATCGAGCCCAACATGTGCTGGGAGTGCTACTCCTGCGTGAAGGCTTGCCCGCATCAGGCGATTGACGTGCGCGGCTACGCCGACTTCGCACCGCTGGGCCACTCAGTACGCGTGAAGCGCGATGAAGAAAAAGGCGTGATCGCCTGGCGCATCAAGTTTCGCAATGGCGAAAAAGACATGGATCTGCTCGCGCC
>CAZNIS010000116.1:0-19513 GCA_964573105.1 uncultured Granulosicoccaceae bacterium | reverse complement strand
CGTGAGGGAAACAAGGCCGACCACGCTTATTCCCTGAGCGGGGCTCTGGTCCCACGATACCCACAACCCACGAAGGCGACAGGCTGGTCGAGACCCGATACTGCATCGCGGCTAACTGTTCCCCGCTACTACCTCTTCAGTCTCAATCACCAGCTTGCCATGCAGCGTTCGATGCACCGGACAGCGATCGGCAATTTCCATGATCCGCTGACGCTGTGCCGCATCAAGATTGCCCTCTATGGTTATCTGTCGCGAGATTACATCGATCTGGGGATGCGCCTCGTCACAGGCCTCGCAATCCTCACCGTGCTGGCGCGAGTGCGATAGCTCCACGCTCACGTGCTTCACCGGCCAGCCCTTGCGGTTGGCATACATGCGCATGGTCATGGTGGTACAGGTACCGAGTGCTGCGAGCAAATGGTCGTAGGGATCGGGCCCAATGTCGGCGCCACCGACGCGTGTCGGCTCATCGGCAATCCACTGATGCGTATCGCTGTAGACGTTCTGGGCAAATTTGTGATCGCGCTCGGCAACCACTACGTGCCCGGCCGCAACCGACGGCCGAACAGGTGAGCTATCCGGCGATCCAATGTAGCGTTTGGCCCAGGCGGCGATGGTGTCTGCCACGTAGGCCGCATCATCGGCGTTGCTCAGCAGGTGATCGGCGTTGTCCAGGCTGACAAAACTCTTCGGGTGCCGGGCGGCGCGGTAGATCGTCTCCGCATTGCCGATCGCGACCGTCTGATCGACCGGTGAATGCATGACTAACAGGGCGCTGTCGAGGTTGCCAAGCTCACTGCTATCCCACGCCCGAAGGTCATCGATGAACTGCTTTTTGATCGTGAACTTGCGGCTTGCGAGCGTCACTTCAGCTTCACCGTCTGCCTCGATGGCGTCGATATCGCAGGCAAACTGATGCGCTACGTGCGAGGCGCTGGACGGTGAGCCGATCGTCACTACGCCGCGACACTCGGCTACCTTGGGCGCTGCCTGCAGCACTGCAGTGCCGCCCAGGCTGTGCCCGATCAACAGAGACGGCGCGCGATACTCGGTGCGTAAAAAGTCAGCCGCCGCAATCAAATCCTGCACGTTAGAGGAGAAATTGGTGTTGGCAAAATCGCCGTCGCTGCTGCCAAGACCGGTGAAATCAAAGCGCAGTACCGCAAGGCCCTGGCGGGTCAGCGCGCGCGCCACCCGCGAGGCGGCGGCGATGTCCTTGCCACAGGTAAAACAGTGGGCAAACAACACATAGGCCCGCGGCTCGCCATCGGGCGTCTCCAGTGACCCCGCCAACTGAACACCCTGACTTCCGGTAAAACTGACTTTTTGCCTGCCCACGTAGCGTCTCCGACTGTGCTTGCCGCATATTGACTGTGTCAACGCCAACTGGTTCCGCGTAAACAACACGCTCCACAACACACAGACGCTGCACCCGGTGCAGCGCCAATCATCCTCAGCCGAACTACCACGACCCACCCGGCGACGAGCAACGTCGCCACAGCGGTCAATTAGTGCTTAGGGCAGTTCATCGGGGTCAGGCGCTCTGGTTAGGCGCTTTGGCGCTTCAGCCGCTGCATATTGCCAAGCGTCTTCGCGCAAGCGTTGGCGGCCTCACTACCCTTCTTGCTAAAGTGATTGAAGAAGAAGTCGTGGTGCTCTTCACTCTCGTGGAAGTGGTGCGGTGTCAGCACCACAGACAGCACCGGTATCTCGCTATCCAGCGACACCTGCATCATCGCATCGAGCACCGTGCGGGCGACAAAATCGTGCCGGTAAATACCGCCATCAACGATCAGGCCGGCGCCGATGATCACATCGTACTTACCGGTCTTGGCGAGCAATTTGGTTTGCAGCGGGATTTCCAGGCTGCCGGGCACTTCGATGATATCGATCTGGCTCGAGGCCATACCGCGCTCGGCCATGTCCGCGATGAACGCTTGCCGCGCCTGGCTGACGATATCCTGATGCCAGCACGCCTCAATCCATGCCACGCGGGCATTGCTGAAGTCGGCGGTTTGCACCGGCAGGGATTCTACTTGAACAGAACTGTTTTGCTGATTCATGGCAATCTCCAAAATTACACCAGGAATCAGGGCGTCGGGGCGCACGCGCGAACAGTGCCTGCACCCGCTCTCTCTCATCCGGACTTTCAGCCTGAAAAAACAGGCGTTACCGTCGGCTTCGGATTCCAACCGAATCTGCTGACCGTGTCGCCGGGCGGCGCCACGCGCTCGCGGGCTTATCGATCGGGCTGGTGCCCGTGTCGCTTCACCGCCGGTGGGGAGTTTCACCCCGCCCCGAGAACGTTGTATGACCCAATGGTCACGGTTTGAGTATATGTGGGTTGTCGCAGCCGTGTAAATGGCAATCACCAGGAATTTTGCGTTTTGCCGCGCAAAAAACCCGGATTCCGCTCAGCCTCGAATCACCCCGGCTCCCGCCTGATCCGCAGGGTGTCGAAAGCGCTCATCCAGTGAACAGCAATTTTCTCGCTGGCTCGCGCGTCGAGCTTCTCGGCGACAGACAGAAATTGCGGCAGCATTCTGAGACAGTTCACCCTGTCGTCACCACATCGTTCTTTGTCCAGCAGCGAGAAAAATGCATCCCAATGCACCGGAATGATGTGTGTGATGGCGGATTTCTCGCCAAGCAGTTTCCACAGCCATTTGGCGAAATCCTGATGGTCACTGCCACGGCCAAGTACGGGCAATGGCAGAACGATGATGTCCGCATCCTTCAGACGGTGTGACTCGCTTGCGTCGACACGGTGCTTGCGTTGCACCATGCCACCGAGTACGGCAATCTCGATATCACCCCCGGTGCTGTGGTGGGTGAGATAAACATTGTACGACTTGCCCTGCCGGTAGTACCGCGCATGTACGGGTTTGCAAAAATCGACCACATCCGGATTGATCGAATATCGGTAAAAGGTATTTCGCGGCGCGACGCTTTGCACCAGTCCTCGCGTCTTGCTGTGGCTGCCGGTCTCGAAGTCGATACCGAACGCACCAACCGCTATCGGTTCGCCAAGCACCGCTACCTGAGATCCCAAATCGAATTTAGTTTCGCCGTAGCACCGTTGCACCTGCCTGTTGATCATCACACTGGTTTTCGAGCCGATTAACTGGGCGCGCCGCATGCGAACCAAATAGGGAGCGTCAAGGAAGTGATCAAAGTGCGCATGCAATGGCACTACAACATCAATTCGAGGAAATGCCTGCTCGCTAAAGATCTCGTTTATCGCACGTGTATTGGGGGCAATTGGCTCGAGCAACTGAGTGACCCCCGGCCGGCTGACAAAGCCGTCGATGACAATGCCAGTCTCGCCGTCATCCAGCACCAGTGTTGAGTTACCCAGAAAGGTAATCGACAGCGTATTGTCACCAGGCAAGCCTTCCTTTTTGTGTACCACCAACTCTGGCGCAAGCCCGGGTAGCGAAAAGTGACATCCGCTACTGACCGCAATAACAACCACAGCAACTACTATCATCCACTTCATCTGCGCCACCTGGTACTGAACTTAGATCACCACAAGGCAGCTTACCATCTATCTGCAAATCGCATACAGCACCACCGGCCTGCTGCCATGCCGCAGCCTGCAGGCTGCCGTGCGAACGTTAGGTGGCCCTCTCATTTAAGCCACTCAGGCGACTTACCAATATGCTCTAACAGAAAATCGATAAACACCCGCACCTTGGCGGTCAGCACATTCGATTTCGGATACACCAGCCACAGCGCTGCCTTGTCATTCTGACTGTAGTCTGGCAATACTCTGACCAACGTGCCATCACGCAACTCGCGGTGCACGCACCACAGCGAGTTAACCGAAATACCGGCACCGGCTATGGTCGCGATCTTCTGACCGGCACCATCGTCAAAGATCATTCGCGTGTCGCGGTTTGCCGGATCAAACGAAGCTTTATTGCCGCGCCGATCAATCAGCTCCATACTGGCCAGATCGCGAAATGCTATCAATTGGTGATCATTCAGATCTGCCGGCGTTTGCGGCGTGCCGTGGCGTTTCAGGTAATCGGGCGCGGCGCATAACACGCGCGTGTCGTCGGCCAGTCGCCTGCCCTTGAGGCTGCTGTCGGCCAGCGCGCTATTGCGCAGGGCAAGATCAAAGCTGCCATCGATCAGCTCAAACTGCGTATCGGACCAGCGCAGATCCAGGCTGATACCGGGGTGCAGTCGATTGAATTGCGGCAACAGCGGGGCAATATAGAGCTGGGCAAAGGTGCTGGGTGCGGCAAAGCGCAGTGTCCCGCTAACCGCATTGCTGCCCTTGCCCATCGCCGCCAGGGCGGCCTGTTCCTGAGCCAGAATCTCGCGCGCAAAGGGTAGAAACTCCTCGCCTTCCAGCGATAATGCGACCTTGCGCGTCGAGCGATGCAAAAGGTCGGCACCCAGCGTTTTTTCAAGCTTTGCAAGCCTCGCGCTGGCCACCGCCGGCGCCAGCCCCAGCAGCTTGCCGGCAGCGCTGATATTGAGTTTGTCAGCGGCCAGAACAAACAGTCGAATACTGTCGATGTCCATCTTTGTATCGTTATCCCGAATTATGAAATCGGTTTTCGCCATCTTATAACAACCGCTGAATTAAACTATGGTTCAGCTCTCTACCATCACGGATGACAGGGCCCACCCGTCTCCCACCATCTATCCCATTCAACCGGAATTCCCACTATGCCAAAAACCATACTGATCACCGGTGCCACCGACGGCATCGGCCTGGAGACGGCGAAAATGCTGGTGCAGCAGGGCCACCATTTGCTCATCCATGGCCGCAGCGCAGAAAAACTGCAACGCGTCGAAGCACAGCTGCGCGAGATCGCAGACGACGCGACGATCGAACAATACGTTGCCGACCTGTCAAGCCTGGACGCCACTGCAAAGCTTGCCGACAAAGTCACAAGCGAACATCAAACAATCGATGTACTGCTAAACAATGCCGGTGTCTACAAAACGCCCGTCACCCGCACACCTGAAGGGCTGGATGTGCGCTTTGCGGTCAATACCATTGCCCCGTACCTGCTGACACAACGCCTGTTGCCTCTGCTTGGCAGCCAGGGTCGCGTTATCAACGTATCCTCTGCAGCTCAGGCGAGTGTCGATATCGAAGCGCTTGCCGGCAACGGGCAACTGGCCGATATGGATGCCTACGCCCAGAGCAAACTCGCAATCACCATGTGGTCTGCGGTGCTTGCCGCCAAATCCGGTGCACCCGTCGTGATCGCGGTCAATCCCGGATCGCTCCTGGGCTCGAAAATGGTCAAAGAGGGGTTCGGTATGGAGGGTGGCGATATTCGCATCGGCGCGAACATACTCACGGGCCTGTCGCTCGATGATGCATTCGCCACCGCATCTGGTAAATACTTTGACAACGACGCCGGCGACTTCGGCCCGCCACACGCCGATGCGCTGGATCAGGCAAAGTCTGCGGCTGTAGTCAGCGCGATTGAGGCGACAATAGCGAAGCTTAGCTGAGCGGCAAATCGTACAGCTTGCCGAATTCCGGTTGCGAACGGCTGATGCCGAGCGATCGCTGTACGTGCCAGCCCATCGCAAGGTTAGAAGAGGTCACGGGTTTGCCGACACGCTTTTCGATGTCGGCCACAGCTGCAGCCATACGCACGCTGGTGCAGGAGACAAACACCATATCCACTGACGCCCGATCGACAATCATCGCCACCGCATCGGCGATGCTCTGTCGATCGATGCGGGCGACCGTCGGATCGTTTTCCTCGTTGAATGATGCAAACAACGGCACCGCAAAGCCTGCCTTCTCGATGTAGGCTTTGAGCTTTTCGTTGACGTCACGCCGATAAGGGGTCAGAACGCCGATGCGCCTGGCACCCAGTGCAGAAAACGCGGCAAACGCGGCAGTAATCGGTGTCGTCACCTGCGCATCCGGCTTGCTATTGTGCACCTGATCGACCACGGTTTGCTCACCCAGTACCACCGACGCCGACGTACAGCAATAGCCAACCATATCCAGATGATCGCCGGGCAATATCAGCTCGGCCGCAGCGGCGATCTTTTTCTCCATCGCAGCCAGCGTCTCTGGTGTGACCGTGGTCGACATCTCGATTCTGGAGACAAAAGTCTCGATCCCGCTGCCGTGCAGGATCTGTCGAAACTCGCTCTCGATGGTGTAGTCGGATGCCAGCACGACCAGCCCCAACCTGGCCGATGCCGTGTCCGCCGTGGTGAACGGCAGATCGACAAAATCGCTCTCAGCAGTCGGGTTGTTATTCATGCCGGCATCCATTGGATCAGTCGATCGCTGCGGTGACACCAATCTCAACAGTAAACTGCGGCGCTGCGAGTTTGGATTCCACACAGGCGCGCGCCGGCGCATTGCCAGGCGATACCCAGGCATCCCAGACGGCGTTCATTTCTGCAAACGTGCCGATATCGGTCAGCCAGATAGTGGCGGAGATCAACTTGGATTTGTCGGTACCAGCTTCAGCCAGCAGCCCGTCGATTGCGTTCAGAATATCCTTGGTCTGCTCAGTCACGCTCTGACCACCGGCGTTTTGCGCCACCTGGCCCGCCGTGTAGACAAGGTTGCCGTGGACCACGGCCTGACTCATGCGCTCGCCGGATTTGATTCGTTTTATGCTCATGTGATTCGCTCTGTTGTAGGAGTTCACGCCATAGCAGGCGCTTTTTCAGTGGCTGTTCACAGTGCGTCTGTCGTGCACGTGGGGTAGGAGGTCGCACGGAACATACATGGGTATTTCGAGGCGGCCGGCCAGGCTACGACCGACACCGCCCACGGGTGCGACAGGCGTGCTGTGAATAGTTACCACTCTGTTTTGCTGGTGGAAAAATGCAGCATCGAGTGTATCAGACCGTGCCCCAACGCCGCGAACCGGCTTAGTCCTGTACGCGCAACAACAGCTTGCCGCTGCTCTCGCGCGACTCCAGCCGACGATGGGCATCAGCGGCATTACACAATGCATATTCCCGATCAATCGATACGGCAAGTTCACCACACTGCCAGGCAGCAAATAACTCAGCGCTGCGCCAGCGCCGCTCTTGCGCCGTTGCAATGTAATCGGCCAGATGCGGGCGCGTCAGAAAGACCGATCCAGCCTCGGCCAGTTGCAGCGGTGCGATTGGCGGCGCCTGCCCCGAGCTCGCGCCGTAGTTGATGCAGTAGCCTCGGCGTTTGAGACTTTGCAGACTGCCCGCAATGGTGGCAGCACCAACCGAGTCATAAACCACATCTACTCCCTCGCCTGCCGTGATTTCCAGCACCTGGCTGGCAAAGTCACACTCGCGATACAAAATACAGTGATCGGCGCCAAGAGCGATCACCGTCTGCGCCTTGGCGGCACTGCCCACCGTCGCAATCACTGTCGCGCCTGCACGCTTCGCCCGCTGCACCAGCAGCTGGCCAACGCCACCCGCGGCCGCATGAATCAGGCAAGTGTGCCCTGCCTTCAAGTCAAAGGCCGAATGAGCCAGATAATGCGCCGTACTGCCTTGCAGCATCAAGGTAGTGGCGACCGACAGCGGCATATCCGATGGCACCGGCACCAGCTTGTCGACCGGCACACTGGCTCGCTGCGCATAGCTGCCACGCGCCAGACACCAGGCCACCTGATCACCCGTCTGCAAATCGTGGCCGGGTTCAATCTGCTGAATCACCCCAGCGCCCTCCATGCCCAGTGTCATCGGCAGCGGTGTCTGGTAAGTGGCCGATTTGGCATAGGTGCCATCGCGCATGTATACATCGATAAAGTTAACACCGGCATATTGCACATCGATGATCGCGTGCCCGGGTTGTGCTTCAGGCTCGGCGATGTCCGCCCACTGCAACTGCGATGCATCACCAAACACGGCTACCTGTACCGCCTTCACTTAAATCACCTCCGCACGCGGATCAACTGTTGTTGGTACGTCGAACAACAACCCCCCACCGATTTGCTCGAACACCATCAAAGCATGCCCTCGATCGCATAGACACGCGCCGGCGCACCATCAGCCTCCAGAAGCTTCATAGGTGCTGCAGAAAAAAAGACTCGCGATTGCGTGATCGCAGTTGTGCCAATCAGGTATTCAATCAGTGTGACCCCATTTCGCAGCAACACATCATGGGACACATGTTCTACGATGGGTCTGACTTCGCCGTCGAGCAACAGACGAATCGTCCAGTCTTGCGGAAAGTCAAAGGCCACGGCGGTAGGTTGCTGCGCCAGCAACCATTCACAGGCATCGCGCGTCAGATAAGGCGAATCTCGCCAGAAGGCTTCAGTGTGCCAGTCGCGCTGTTCGTCCCAGCCACTGCGAAACAGAATAATTTCATTGGCAGCAATATGCCCACCGCGACTTTGCAGCAGCGACGCATCAACCGCCTGCTCCGGTTCGACATCGCTGATGTCGATAATCGACGCGGGCCCAACCACACGATCAAGCGTCAAATCGGTCGTCGTGGCCCCGCCCGGCACCATATGCCGCGGCGCGTCCAGATGCGTGAAGCCATGGCAGCTCGTCTGCAGCCAGCTCACCTCGAAAAGATCGCCGTCATCAAAGTTGCCGCGCACCCCGCGGCTGAACGGCCAGCGAATGTGATCGCGCTCAAGTGGCATGGAGAGATCATGGATTTGCAATGCAGCCGCCCTGTGTGTGCCAGCAGAGCAGCCATTCTATCTTTTTCGACGCTATCTGACTCGCGGGCCTGCGAGTGCCGGCACACTAACCGCGCGGCGGTTAATCCTCCATAGTCGCCTGCGTGGTGGCACCTGTCGTGCTGCGCGCAGCAACATTCGGGTTGCGCCACTGAAACAGCCAGTCGGCGAATCCGGGCTCGCGATGCCCGCGCATCCACGCACTGGCGTGATTGCCCCCTTCATACTCGGTCAATCGCAGACGATCGGTATCACCTGCCAGCGCCTTCACTGCGCCGTACATTCTCTGCGTGTAGCGCAGCGGTGTAATATTATCGGCGGTGCCGTGAAACGCCCAGATCGCCAGATGGTCGATTCGATCGGCATACGCCGGACTGCCACCACCGGCCATCGGTATGGCCGCAGCAAACAACTCGGGGCGATGCAACAGTGCATTCCAGGTACCGTGTCCGCCGCGCGACAAACCACCAATGTAAACCCGGGCAGGATCAATATTGTGCTCTGCCACCAATTCATCGATAAGCGTCAGCAGCAGTTGCATCGACACGGTGATCGGCGTGGTAGCGAAGTCGTACTCGTGCAGATCCACACTCGCCCATCGAATCGCCTTTGGCGTTTGAGGTGCAAGCACATAGGCCTTGTGATTGCGCTGTACAGCTTCACTGGCAAAAAACGTGGGGCCTACGTTGCGCTTTGCGTACATTTGCAGTTGATTGTCAGTACCCGCCTCACCAGAGCCATGCAGAAAAATCATCAGCGGCAGTGGCTGTAGATCACTTTGTGACGGCACAAAAAATTGATAGGGCAAAGCGGCATCTGCACTACTTCGTGTGGCCTTTTGCCACTGCCCCTGACCATCGCCACCAATCGATTGGGCATCAGCCACACTGGGCAGTGGTGGCGCCGTTCCCGCCTGCACCAATCCGCCGATCAACAGACAGACAACAACGGGAACAATCGAGACTATTCGCAAAGGGTTCATCTTCATGGCCCTGAAGAAAACCGCTGCCGACGCAGCACCCGCGCCAATGACCCACACTGACAGTGTGGGTTAACAGATTCTGGCCATTCACTTACGCCGCTTGTGCAGCGGCGCACGTTTTACATCGAATTTATTGCTACTTAGCCACGCGGCGCGTTGCCACCATATTCGGGCGTGCCGAACTCGCGATGGCAGACTTCGGCAAGCTTTGCCACACCCTCGCGAATCGTTTCCTTATCCGGGTTGGCAAAGCACAGTCGCAGCCAATTGTGGCTGTCAGGCATTTTATGTGACCACTCGGCCCCGGGGTTGATCGCAATGCCCTCCTGCGCTGCCGCCACCGCCAGTGCCGAGGTATCCACCTCGGCGGGCAATCGCACCCACAGAAAAATACCGCCCGGCGGATTCACATAGTGCGCGGCGCTGCCAAACTCCCGATCAATGGCCTCGGTAAGACAATCGAGCTTGCCTTTCAGGGTGCGATTCAGCGCGCTGACATGTGGCTGAAAATTCGCCTCACAGTACTCGGCCAACAGCATTTGTTCCAATGCACCGGAACCGGCATCAGTCTTTACCGCCAGCAACTGTCCAAGCATCGACCAGTCGGCCACCACGTAGCCCACTCGCAGCGCCGGCGCAATGGTTTTAGAAAAGGTACCAATGTGTACCACACGCGAATCTTCATCCAGTGCATACAATGATGGCGGACGCGTCTCGTCCCACACCAGATCGGCATAGCACTCATCTTCGTAGACTGCCACGTTGTATTGTCTGGCAAGCTCCAGCAGGTGATGCCGGCGCTCAAGCGTCAGAATGGATCCGGTCGGATTGTGCACGGTGGGAATGGTATAGATGAACTTTGGCTTGCGGTCCTCGGCATCAAGTCGTGCCAGCGCCTCGGCCAATTGATCGGTCTGCATACCGTCTTCATCCACCGGCACCGTCACCATTTCTACACCCAGACGGTTAAATCGCGACAGCGCACCGCCGTAATTCGATTCCTCGACGATCACCACATCGCCCTTTTTTACAAGAGCCGTGTTAATCAAATCCATTGCCTGTGACGAACCGGAGGTCAGCAGTATATCTGCCGCGCTGCAGTCAATTGCCGCGTAGTGTGCAAGTTTTTTGACCAGATATTCGCGCAAGCCCAGGTAGCCCTGCGGACCACTGGCCAGATGATAGGTCGCCAGATGTTTGCCGTGCTTACTGAGCAATCGATCGCAGGCCTCGCGCAAAGACTCCACCGGGATCGACTCGGGATCATTGTTACCACCGACAAAATTGTACTTCGGAAATCCTGCCCACGGCTGTGCCGGTGGCTGCAGGCCCGGATTGACGATACTGGAAAAATCGAACTTGTCTGTCATGAATTCTCGCAAAATGAAAGGCTGCCGGGCGGCGAATCAGCGCCTCGGTTTTTTCGGCGGTGGTTTCAGGGAGTACAAATAATTGCCTGCACCGTCCTGCCGCACGATTGGAAAATCCGGATTCAACGCATTAGTCTTGCGAATTAACGCGCGCAACCAGTTGTCGAGGCGGCGGTCGGGCAGGCTCGATTCATCCTCGTAGCCTGCGACATTGCGCAGTGAATCGCGACTGATGCCCTGCTCGGGAAAGCGAATCAACTGTTCGAGCATTGCAAACTCAACCGGATTGAGTTTCTCGACGCGGCCGTTGGCAGAGGCGATGGATTCCAGCGCGTCCAGAACGACGGGCTGTGCGTTGCGGGGTGGCGCCATCAGCTTGTTGGTGCAGTGTTCACGCAAGGGTTATATCACAGTCGCCAACCGCTTAGCAGCCGGTGGCAGCCACCTCGCGCCCTGCACACTTGCCAGGCCTTGCAGACACCGGCCGCTCCTGGCTCGATAGCGCCAGACTAGACGTGCAGACTTCGCGGGCGAATCATCAGGTGGATGTGGTTGAGCAGACTTTGCGGTCGCACCGGTTTTCGCAGCACCAGATCACTGTCACTGTCGCTGCCACCCACGGCGATATCGGCGTCACCGGTCATGATGATGGCCGGCAGCTCGCGTCCGGTGACGGCACGCGCGGTCTCGACCAGTCGCGAGCCGGAGATATCAGCCAGATGCAAATCGGTCAGCAGCAGATCCGGCTTCAGTCCATCGCGCAAAGCGCTCAGCGCCCGTGCCGCCGTGGCAAACAGATGCAGCTCTACCGATTCGTGCTCGGCGAGACAGGACATCGCGTTCAGGATCTCGGCGTCGTCGTCGACCACCATCACGGTAGGCACCGCGTCGAGCTCGCGCACTTCATCACCTGCCGTGCCCTGCCCGAGCGCATCGTTCGTGCTATCGAGCTGCCCACGATCGATATGGATGCTGAAGGTCGAGCCCTCTTCGACGCGCGAAATCAGCGTAACCCGATGCCCGAGCAGCCGGCTTAACTGCTTGACCACCGCAAGCCCCAGCCCGCGCCCTCGGCTGCGATTACGCCCCGGATTATTGAGCTGGACGTATTCATCGAAAATCGTCTCCTGCATGTCCGCCGGCACACCGATGCCGGTATCGATCACATCCAGCCGCACGCCGCCGCCCTCCACAAGCGCCCGCACCCTGACCCCACCGCGGCGCGTGTGCCGTATGGCATTGCTGATCAGATTTTCCAGAATTCGCAGGAGCAGCGCAGGGTTGCTCTCAACCACCAGATTGCCCGCATCAAATTCCAGATCGAGCCTGTTCTCCACCGCCAGCGGTGTATAGACCGATTCCAGCCGGCTGAACAGACTGGTTAGCGGCAGGCTGGAGATTTCGCAGTCGATCTGGCCCGACGATATCCGCGTTATGTCGTTTAACGATTCGAGAATATCGCCCATCGAATCCACCGCACTGCCCAGCCGTTCGAACAGATCCCGCCGGGTCGCCTCGGGTAACTCGCGCTCAAACATCGACAGATACAGCAACATCGCCTGCAGCGGCTGACGCAGGTCGTGACTGGCGGCGGCCAGAAAACGGCTCTTGGTCTCGGTGGCGCGCTCGGCAATGGCGCGCGCCTCATCCAGCTCTGCGACAGTGTCGTTCAGCTTTCGTGTGCGCTTGAGTACCTCGTTCTCCAGCGAGCTGTGCAACTGCCGTTGCGCCTTCTCGCGAGCGGCCTGCTCAATCGCAAGACCGGCCATCAGCGCGGCGGTATCGATCACCTTGTGGGCGAAGTCATTGAGCAGACTGGCGCTGGAAAAATACACCGCCAGTGCACCAACGGTTTCATCGGTGGGCGAGATAATTGGCACCGAACAACAACAGCGCATGTCATTGACTTCAAAATGGGGCCACATTGATTCCAGGCCCGGTTCGGTAGTGACATCCTGATACACCTGCTGTGACAACTTCACCGCCGCACTGCCACAGGGCCCGCTCTCCATCGAGACCGGCGCGCCGCTTAAAAACTCAAACGCAAATTGCGGTAAGGCAGCATTGGCTACCACGTCAAACCGACGTGTCTCTGTATCGATTTTCAGCACCGAGGCACATCGCGCCCCGGTGTAGCGCCTGACTGAATTGACCAGCGATTGCAGCGAATCGCCGATATCCGATCCGCGCGCAATGTGCTCGAGCATGGTCTGCCGAAACGATGACCAGCCGTGCATGCTGCTGTGATCCACCAGGTCGCTGGACAGCACCAGCAGATTTGTCCCTTGCGGACTGTCGACCGGAAACATCTCGCTGCTGAACGACGGCCCGTCGTTGTCGCCAAGCGTTTTACCACTGGAAAAAGTAGATGCCCGATGCTGGTTGATCACAAGCTGTCGCTCGTGATGCATGCGCTGCGACAACAGCGGGCTCATCATGCTGTCCGGCTGCAGGCCAATCATCTGCTCACGCGGGCGCGAGAATTTTTCCGCCGCGCGTTCATTCAGCCACAGCAGCCGACCGTCCGCGTCAGTGTAGAAAACCCGATGCGGCAGGGCTTCGAGTAACTGATCGAATTCGATATTGCGCGTTACCGCGACCTCACGAAAACTGACGAGCTGCCGCTCACTGTCCGGCAGCGTCGAGATCCGATACTCGATCGCAAGCTCGCCAGATTGCCCGGGCAGCAGCGTACCGCTGCACCAGTCGCCATCAATCGCGGCACCGGCAGCCACAGTCAACTCAAGGGTGGTTGGCAATTGCTCGCGAGACAGGCCAGTTCGCTCGCAGAACCGATCGTTCGCAAATTCAACAACACTTCCTCGCACAACCAGCACTGGATCGGGCAATCCATTCAATAATGTGAGATCGTTCACTGTCTCGATTCAATCCATCCATATCTGCGTGAAAGTTGCACGGCAGAACTTGTGATACGTTAACAAACTCTGGCGACAAGGGCTGTCCCAGTTGCGAGATTGACAGTGACGCCCGACTTCGAACCCGAGAGCAGCATCCGATGACAGCGCGTTACGCCATTTACTACGCCCCGGCTGACACCAGCGATCTGGCGCATTTTGGCAACACCGTACTCAGGCGTACCGCCATGCAGGCCGGGCGTCCGTGCGCACCCACCAACAGTATCGCCTTCGCCGACCCGGCACGCTGGAACGCACTGACACAAGTGCCGGCAAAATACGGCTTTCATTCAACCATCAAGGCGCCGTTCGAACTCTCGGCCGATAGCACCGCCACAGAATTACTCACCGCCACCGAAAGCCTCTGCAGCAGCCTAGCGCCTGTCGACCTGCCAGACCTCTGCATCCGCAGCACATCCGCGTCGGCCCATATCGCGCTGCGCGGCCCACAGTCAGAATCGCTGTTGCAACTTACCGCAGCCGTTGTCAGTGATCTGGAGGATTTCCGCGCCCCGCTGATGCCGGCCGATATTGCCCGGCGACGCCCCGAATCACTGTCGTTGCGACAGCGACACTATCTGGACGAATTCGGCTACCCGTTTGTGTTCGATGAATTCAACTTTCACATGACCCTGACGGGCCCACTCGATCCAGTCGACGCCGATTTCATCGCCTGGCTTGAACATCGATTTGAAGAGATGGTACCAGAGGCCGCAGCCAGTCTTGACCGGCTGGCAGTGTATCGACAGACAAGCCGCGAGACAGCGTTTGTCAGAATTGCGGAATTTCCGTTTGCGACTGTTGCAAGCGCCTCACCGGCCAAGGCCGCCGCAGGTTGAAGCGAAGCAGACGCGGCGTCTGCCGCGTCTGCCCAAAACACTACTGATATCAGTTTCTAACTGACGGCGTCTCTACATTCAGACCGGCACCACGCGAGGCGACGTAGGCTTCCAGCGCGATGAATTCGTCACTGCCCACCTTGTAGGGCTCGGCGCGAATGTTACTCATGCAGCCCTTGAAGCGGCGATGAATCGACCCCAGACCGGCCCATTTCAGGCGATAGACCGGAAAGCCGTTGATCTGCCCCTGAGACAGATGGTCGGCACGAATCATCTTGCCGTAGTTGGTCTCGTGACAGTTGGCACAGGCCATATCCAGTTGCCCGACTCGCTCGTAGTAGATCTCTTTGCCTTTCTCGATCCACGACTCCATCGGGCCGTCAGTTTGCACCGCGACCGGCATACCACGCGACTGAAGGCCAAGGTAAGCAGTCATGCCCAGCATCTGCCCAGACTCCCACTTCCACGGCTCAGCCTCCATGCGATCGGTGCGGCACTGATTGATCTGAGTCTCAAGGGTATGCGGCTTGCCCATCTCCTCGTTCCACTTGGGCATCGCAGCGCGTACGCCTTTCATTGAGGTAGCGGCATCCTGATGGCAGCTTTCGCACGATTTGCCCGCAGTGCCTTCCACGGTGCTCCACTGCTCCTCGGCCTGATCGACCATCGGAAAAGCCGGGTTTTCGAAGTCATCGGCCTGCAAGGCCTGTGTCTCCGGGGTGCGAAAGCGCCAGCCCGAGTAGACGTGATCCAGCGGGCTGCCCTCTGGCGCCGGCGCGTCGGTGCCAATCGTCTGATCTTCAACCATCAGCGAGTTTTCATCCGGGCCTGCCTGGCCTACCAAAGGCAACAGCATGGCAAGGCCGGCAACCAGAGCGGGTACTCTGACAGGATTTCCAGTCATATCACGATACCTCGATCGATTTGGCTGTTTCGTAGACCGTGCCGTCATCGTCAGTCCACATGAATTTGAACTCGCCACTCTCCATCACTTTCACGCTGAACTGAAAGTAGGGATTGGCCGAAACAGCAGGCTCAACAGCGACTTCAAAAACCGTCTCGCCATTGAATTGCGCGACAAAATTATTGATGATCTTGCGCGGAATCGGCTCGCCGGTTTTCTTGTCCTTGCGCTGCCCGGATTCCATCTTGTGGTTAATCAGGGTTTTGATTGTGATCAGATCGCCGGCTGCCGCCTTCTTCGGCACCTTGACGCGGGGTTTGATATTCGCCATGTCTTCTCTCCTCTAGCCGCCGCAGCCGCCGATCGTAACCTTTACCGATTTCTGGTCCATGAACATCGAGCCATCGCTCATCTTTGCCAGTGCAATCAGATCCTGCGTCTTGGCCAGTCGTATGCGCGTGGACGCAGTTGCCGACCCGCTCATCGGGCTGAACTTGAACGTGGCGACACCGGGCAGTGGGTTGCCAGCGGCCAGAATCATGACCTCGCTGACGTAGTTGTCTTCGGTCATCGGGCTGTCAACGCTGACACTGATCGGTACAGTATTGCCGTTTTCAGCGATTTCAGGTGCCTTCAGCTCAATCGTGCCGGCTGTCGGCTCGACACCGCCAGTGAACTCGGCAACGCGCTCATCAACCTCGTGACCATCGGCGGATGCCACACGGCTGCCGGCCATCGCCAGCGTCAGCGCACCGGCACTGAGCGCGCAAAAGTTTCGTCTGTCAGTTCTCATGTTCTTGCAGGCTCCGGCTATTTCAGCGTTTGCAGATAGGCCAGCACGTCTTCCACCTGCTGGGCAGAGAGGATGGTTTTGCCAGCGAATTTTTTATGAATTCGGGATCCGGTGTCGAGCGAGTAAAAACCCGGCATCAGCGACTCGGGATTGAGGGCGTTTTTCATGTTGACCACCATACCGCGCAACATCGCGATATCGTAGCGGCCGCCAACACCATCCAGCGACGGGCCAATCTCACCGTGAAAGGGTTGTTCGGGGATGTCGCTGTTGACGTGGCAGGCCAGGCAGTTGCCGAGCTTTCGATTGACAAATACCTTGCGTCCGGCAACCGGATCACCGGCTGCTTGCGTCAGTGGCTTTTCAATCCAGCGACCATCCTTGTATTCGATGTCATCAGGCGCTATATCCCCTGCAACGGTGCTACCGGCGGTGCACAGTGCCAGTGCGATCGCAGGCAACGTGACATGGCTCTTGAACATAGGCTCCCCTCATATTGTTAGGTCGCATCACGCGTTTGCGCGGGCTCTGTCATTGTATACTCAGAAATTCTGGCAATTGAATATTTCCAATTGAATATGCCCTCCCCACGATCGCGCTGGATGCAAATCGGCCTGTTTGCGATCTGCGCGCTGGTGGCCACCCAGACCGCGCGGGCCCTGCTGCCAAGCAGCACACCCGTGCTGCTGATGTTCGAAGAAGCCCATTGCCCCTACTGCGACAAATGGAAAGCCGAAGTCGGCGTGATCTATCACAAGACCCCGCAGGGCCAACAGTTTCCACTGCAGGCGCTCGACATCGACGACATCCACAGCGCAGGCTACGGCGCGCTGCGCGATATCCGCTATACCCCAACCTTCGTACTATGGAACGGCAGCGGCGAAGTCGGCAGAATCACCGGTTACAATAGCGAGGATTTCTTCTGGGGGCTGCTCGATCAGATCATCGATCAGCTACCGCAAGCGCCCGCCGGGAAGTAAACAGCCAAACTGTACATACCAACCACAATGACACATCGGCCCAACAGGCACTCCAACACCAGACAAGCACTCCGCCAGCACAGGTGCGCCAGGGCTTGATCCGCATACCACCGCCGATCTATGCGCTGGCAGCCGCCGCCTGCATGTGGTTGCTCTACCGCCACCTGCCGCTGGCCAGCACCGACGCCCAGTGGCCGCGCATCGCAGGCTTTTGCCTGATCGCTACCGGCGTCGCCGCCGACCTGATCGCCGTCTGGCAGTTTCGCCAGCATCGCACCACCGTCAACCCGCTGCAGCCGGGGCGCACCACCGCGATCGTCACCAGTGGCCTGTATCGCCTGAGCCGAAACCCCATGTATACCGGCCTGTTGATTGCACTGACCGGTATCGTATTCGTGTTTAGATCATTATCACCGATCATTGTATTACCCGCGTTCATGTGGGTCGTCACGCAATTCCAGATCAAAGCCGAAGAGCGCATCCTGCTGGACAAATTCGGTGAAGAATACAATCAGTACCTGCACAGCGTACCGCGCTGGTTTTGAACCACTGAAACCACCGCAGATGAACCCGGCCGTTTGAGCGAGGTCAACTCATCGCCGCGCTCAAGCGTTGATCATCGGACAACCGCCATGGAACCGGCCCTCCGATGACCGCTCCTCGCATCGCTGCGCGTACTTGTACCAGATTCAACACTAACGGAAATCCAATGGATTACGAAAACTACTTCGAGACAGAACTCGACAAACTGCATAGCGAGGGACGCTATCGCGTGTTTGCCGATCTTGAGAGACAGGCCGGCAACTTCCCCCACGCCACCTGCCACAACAGCCCTACCCCGCAGCAGCGAGTGGTGGTCTGGTGTTCCAACGACTACCTCGGCATGGGTCAAAACCCGCTGGTGCTGCAGGCCATGCACGAGGCGATCGATCGCTGCGGCGCCGGCGCCGGCGGCACCCGCAATATCTCCGGCACCAACCACTACCATGTGGAACTGGAACAGGAGCTGGCACAGCTGCACAACAAGGAAGCCGCGCTGCTGTTCACGTCAGGCTATGTCAGCAACTGGGCGTCACTGTGCACGCTCGCCGCCCGCCTGCCCGATTGCGTCGTCCTGTCCGATGAAATGAACCACGCCTCCATGATCGAAGGCATCCGCCACAGCCGCGCCGAAAAACACCTGTTCGCCCACAACGACCCGGAAGACCTGCGCCGCATACTCGCGACCATCGATCCGGCTCGCCCCAAGCTGATCGCGTTTGAATCGGTCTATTCAATGGATGGCGATATCGCCCCGATCGCCGAGCTGTGCGACGTCGCCGACGAAGCCGGCGCCATGACCTACCTCGACGAAGTCCACGCCGTCGGCCTGTACGGCCAGCACGGCGGCGGCATCGCCGAGCGCGACGGCGTCAGCCACCGCTTAACCGTCATCGAGGGCACACTGGCCAAGGCCTTCGGCGTGGCCGGCGGCTACATTGCAGCATCTGCCAACCTGTGCGACTACATCCGCAGCTTCGCCAGCGGTTTCATCTTCACCACCGCCTTGCCACCCAGCGTCGCCGCCGGCGCCGCCGCCAGCATCCGCCACCTGCGCCAGAGCAGTGTCGAGCGCGAGCAACAGCAGCAGCGCGTCGCCGCCGTGCGTAAAAAGCTCGACCAGGCCGGCCTGCCGCATCTGGATAACCCCAGCCACATCATCCCCGTGATGGTCGGCGATGCCAGCATCTGCAAAGCCATCACCGACACCCTGCTCGCCGATCACGGTATCTACGTCCAGCCGATCAACTACCCCACCGTCGCGCGCGGCACCGAACGCCTGCGAATCACGCCATCGCCGGTCCACAGCGACGCCGACATCGAGCACCTCGTCAGCGCACTGGAAACCGTCTGGCAGCAGTATCAATTGCCCAAAACCGGCAAATCCGGCACCGCCAGCGACCCCGCCCCACAGGCCGAAGTCGCAATCGCCTGAACCACTCAAAAACATCATCCTAACGCTTGACAGCAACCAGCAACGGGATGATAATTTGCGGCTCACGCGGGAATAGCTCAGTTGGTAGAGCACAACCTTGCCAAGGTTGGGGTCGCGAG
>CAZNIS010000115.1:0-19690 GCA_964573105.1 uncultured Granulosicoccaceae bacterium | reverse complement strand
AGCAAGGCAACACACAACTCAATCACCCGCATCAACCCTTTAGTCGCCTCGCTCATGCGTCGGGTTACCAATACCTGAACGCATGACGGTTCACAGGATCGACGCGTCTACCCACGAACAACACGCTAAGGGTTGGTTCAGAAGACTCCACTGATCCAACGACGTAGCAACACATCATGTTGGCGCTTGATGTCACGTTCCCAGCCTTTGGATTCTTTGCGGATCTCGGCGCTGGGTTCGGGCATGGCGTCATAGACGGCGCGCCGTTCGGGATCATCGCTGATGATCGCAAATAGCCATAAACCACCAGACTCCGGCAGCAAATAGCCCGATAGCGCTGTGGCGAAATCGATAGAACCTGTTTTGGCCCAGATTCGCTGCAAGCGCCCTGCTTCTATCATCCGTCGCGACAGTGAACCGGACCAGGCGTTGGCAGGCAGCAGATAAGGCAACTGGTGACGCGACAATCCATATTTCAATAGTGCTGCCAGCTGCGCCGGTGTGGCGCGCGCGCTGGAGTCGAGGCCCGAATGGTTGGTGATGGTAAAACCCTGCCAGTTGGCCTGCGGTAACCGTGGAAGCAGATCTCTCCAGAGTGTCACCGCGCTTTCAGCCAGTGTTTTAGACCCAGGTTTGAGCTTGCTCGCGGTGGCAAGACCAATGGTCTCAGCCAATTGATTGTTGGAGTAGACCATTGTTCCCTCGATCATATTGACGAGGGGCTTGCTTTGTATTCGAACGATCTTTTGCATCTGCGCAGGGAGTGCACCGCGCTCAGGGACAGGCAGGTCAATGCCAAGCTCACCGGCCATCCGGCGCAGGCTTAAGGCCGTGTGCATACCCACATCGCGAACCGGTATGGCGCGAGCACGCTTACGTTTGGCATTTGCAATGCGCCAGGCTGGCCCGCGTTCGATTAACTGCGGATTGGTGAATAGTCTGCCGTTGTCTTGCGACCGTACGGTAACTCGTCCAAAGGCTAGCGACAGCGGCCCGACACCGGCGTTGTAGGGGGCATCCAGCGGCTGGGTCGGGTTTATCTCATTAACGCGTAAGAATGCATTATCCGAAACGACAAACCGGCCTCTCACTGCGCGAATGCCAATCTGCCGCAAAGTCAGACCCATTCGCATCAAATCATTCAGGTCGAGCTCGACATCGCCGTTGCCCTGCAGGACGATATCGCCCTGCAGCATGTTGTCATTAACAAGACCGTTAACCGATAGCGAGGTTTCGAAGCGATGGTCCGGCCCCAGATGATCCAGTGCGGAGAGTATCGTCACAAGCTTCATCGTCGACGCGGGCA
Source organism: uncultured Granulosicoccaceae bacterium (assembly GCA_964573105.1). Classification (GTDB taxonomy): domain Bacteria; phylum Pseudomonadota; class Gammaproteobacteria; order Granulosicoccales; family Granulosicoccaceae; genus CAKZSB01. The sequence goes on along the minus strand of CAZNIS010000115.1, from coordinate 18,384 downwards.
TAAACGCCGTGTTCTGCGATTTAGCGGCCAGTTGCTGGCCGCTGTTAGCATCGATCAGAACGTAACCGGTGCGCGGAGCCGCCACAACGGTTGTCAGAGCCGCCACCAGGTTAATGATTACCGCCAACGCGGCTACAGATCGCCAGGACATACCGAGCCTCCTCAACAGCCCGGGATTCTATCTCGAATAGGGACCGCGTTTGGCGATTTCTGGCCGGTTTGGCCGAGACTATCCTTGCGTATCTCAGCCTGGTTCACCACTGACTGGACTGGTAACCTGTATTGAGCTTACTTGTCCTTTGACGGACCGTAATTGGCAAACGCACCCAGAACCTTTTTTATCTCAGCCTTGCTCAACAGATGAACGCAATTGGACAGATCAGCGTGATAATACTGTTTCGCCAGCGTTTCCAGTTCTACTGCCGCCCACATCGCCTTATCGAGATCAGACCCCGCGACCACCATGCCATGGTTGGCCATTAGACATGCACTGCGATTTTTCATCGCTTTAAGAATATTGGCTGACAACTCGGGTGTGCCAAATGTCGCGTATTGGGCGCATCGCACGGTGTCACCGCCAAAGGCGGCAATCATGTAGTGGCATCTGGGTATCTCGCGTCGCCCAATAGACAGTGTAGTGGCATACATGGAATGGGTATGAATAACGGCGCCAAAGTCATCGTTGCTTTGCAGAATGGCGCGATGAAAATGCCACTCTGATGAAGGCTTGTGCGGCCCTTTCCACTCATAGGCATCGTCATTCACGACCATCGATGCGATATCTTTTGGCTGCAGCACATCATAGGGAATACCACTGGGCGTAATCAGCATTCTATCGCCGTAGCGTGCGCTGATATTGCCTGAGGTACCCTGATTCAACCCGGAGGCATTCATTTCAAGGCAGAGTTCGATAATCTTTTTTCTGGTCTTCAGCTCAATCATCGAATTCTCGTTATCGTGTGGGCGAATGCTTGACTGTTACCGCCAGCTTAACGCTTTCCATAAGCGGTTAAATGGATTTCCGCTATCTGCGGGTTATGCAGCGCCTCGTAGTACTCGAGCGGTGCGCCGCTGGCATCGCGCCCCAGTGACCTGATAAATATCAGCGGGGTTTCGGCACCGACCTGCAAAAGCTCTGCTTCCTCGGGTTGCGGGCAAACAGCCGATAGCCAACGATCTGCGTCAACGACATTCAGACCAAAATTATCTTTTATCACCCGCAGTAGCGAACGATTATCCAGTTTCAGGTTTTCAAGACCGGGCACACGGTGAGCAGGCAACGAAATATTAGCCAGCGTGATTGGCTGATTGTCTTTTTTGTACACACGCAGAATGCGTATGACATCGAATTCATCATCCTGGCCAAACACCTCACATTCCTTTGCATTCGCCTTTGCGATATACAGTTGGTGCGTTTTTACCGCAACGCTATAACCTTTTTCTGTCAGATCACTGAATGCACCAAGATTGGTATGCATGTAGTCTACGTATTCGTCAGGTGCCGCTACATACATACCCTTTCTTGGGAACTTGAGTACTTTTCCGTCATTCGCCAGTGACGAGATGGCAGCTCGAACGACGGGCCTGGAGACGTCCAGGTAGTCGCAGAGCACCTGCTCGGGTGGCAGACGGGTATTGGGTGGCAGTTGACCGGAGTCTATCGAATCTTCTAGCTCGTTCTTTAGCTGAAGCCAAAGAGGGCTCTCCTGGTCTCTATCGAGTTTGATATTCTTCACCAGCGAATCAAAGGCCTTCGCCTCATCGGTGTGCGCATACCGATAGGGCCGCCTGCCGCGAGCGGTACTTTTTTTTGCTGATCTACTCAACCGTTTTCTGCCATCAAAATTCAGGTTGCAACAGGATTTAACGGCGGTTCACCATCAATGAATCTGCGCAGTTCTTCTGCGATCATATCAGCAGCGATTGTCACTGTTGAGTAAGATGCACCGGCAATGTGTGAGGTAAACAATACGTTGTCCAATGCCAGCAGCGGGGAATTACCGGGCAGTGGTTCGGTTTGATAGGTATCGAGAGCCGCGCCGGACAAATGGCCACTCTGCAGCGCCGCCGCCAGTGCATTTTCATCTATCAGCGAGCCACGAGATGTATTGATGAGTACTGCGCCAGGCTTCATTTTTGCCAAAGTCTCTCGGCCGAACAGGCCATTTGTCTCAGCCGTTGCGGGCAAATGCAGTGACACCGCATCGCACTGTGGCAGAAGTGCTTCAAGTGGCAGTTGCTCAATGCCATATTGTCTATCGGATTCGTCCAGTGTTATATAAGGGTCGGCAACCAGTATTCGCGTGAAAAACGCCTTTAACAATTGTCCGACCCGCTTACCGATGTGCGAATAACCGATTAGACCTACCGTCATCTCCGACAATTCCTTTCGCTGCACGTCGGCGCGATACAAATCGCCACGCCAGGTGTTTTGTTTCATCGAGGCGTGGGAATAGCAGATATTTCGCGTCTCACTCAACAATACCCCAATGGTAAACTCGGCCACCGCACTGGCATTGCGACCGGGCGTATTAACCAGTCGTATACCTCTGCGCCCCAGTTCAGATCGATCCACATTGACCGGCCCACCCCGGGAAACCCCAACGAATTTAAGTGCGGGTAATTCATCAAGGATGTGCTTCGTCAATGGTGCGACATGCGTGATGAAGGCCTCGGCGTCCCGTGCGGCATTGATCACTCGATCTGCTGAGCCTTGAAATTCCCTGATCTCGGCGAATAGCGGATCATCTGATCGCTGCACTACTGGCTTATTGGGGAAGGGCAAATCGAATGCGTTTATCTGGATACTTGTGGATACTCTGCGCTGCAGCGCATCACTGAATGCGCTGGCAAGCATAAAGTTATCACCTGCAACCGCTACCTTCATTGATACTCTCCGTGGCCTTGTTCGCCACTGCTCCGGCTTTGTCTAACCTGTGCCAGATGCTGCCATGCAGGCGCCTGCATTTTTCTTTGGCTTTTGTAGAGTGGAAAAATCTGCCGATAGATTTCGGCGTCTTGCGGATCGGGTTTTACTTCGGGCCCAATAAACGGTGATACCCACTCGCTTACGCAGCTATCGACAGAGTCATAGTATCCCTGCTGCACCGCCGCAATCATGGCTGCCCCGGCCGCACCCGACTCCTCTCGCTCGACAGACCGGATCGATTTGTTCATCACACTGGCGAGAATCTGTTTTAGTGATTCCGAGCGAGCGCCACCGCCACTGACTCTGATTTCCCGGGGCAATTCGCCCAGATCGTCGTAGCAGTCGCGGGCCGCCTGGGGCAATACGGCATCAGAGCGAATGCGATGCTGCCCGGTGCCATCGCCGCGGGTGGATTTGTGGCTGACCCTGCACTGGCCAAACATATCCCACTCGGCAGGCTTGGCGTAGCTGATGATCTGGCGCCGATGGCACTGGCGGTGCTGTCAAATAAAACCGGTGGCTATGTCACCGGCACCAATATCGTGGTTGATGGCGGTTTGGCGTTAACCAACTGGTTTGAGCCTCCGACGATGGATTTGTAAACATTACTTCCATGCGCGCCGTGCCAACGCTTGCCGCTGGCGACTAACCCGCGCTTCTCATCCGGGCCGTCTCATGTCTATGCATAATCGTGAATGCAAAACCAGCCTAATCGGCCGATGCGCACTGGTGACGGGCGCACAACAAGGTATTGGAGCGGCCATAGCGCTGGAATTGGCAAAGGCCGGTGCGCAAGTTATTGCCGCCTGGCACGACAACCAACAATCCGCACAGCAACTCGCAGACCAGGTAGAACAGAGCGGTGTTGAATGCCATCTGGTGCAGGCCGACCTGTCAGATCGCGATTCACTTGACAAACTATTTGACACCTGCGAAGTGATCGGCACTATCGATATACTGGTCAACAACGCAGCGATCTTTCCTCGCGCAGATTTTTTAGAGTTACCGGATACACTGTGGGACGAGGTACACACAGTCAACCTGAAAGCACCGTTCATCCTCAGCCGCCACGTGGCCAGGAAGCTTATCGCAGCCAATATGAGTGGCTCGATTATCAACATCGTCTCCGGTGCGGCCTTTCGCGGAACCCCACGCGGCAGCCACTATGTCGCCAGCAAAGCGGGCCTGGTTGGATTAACACGCGCCATAGCACAGGAACTGGCGGCGCATAATATTCGCGTGAATGCGGTAGCGCCCGGACTTACTGATACCGCACAACCGCGCTATGGTATGACGGAACAGGATCTGGCCGACGCCGCCTGCACTATCCCGCTGGGAAAGATAGCAGCGGCTGATGATGTAGCGCCCACGGTTCGATTTCTGGCATCAGATGAATCGCGTTACATTACTGGCCAGACATTACACGTCAATGGTGGTTCTTATTTGACTTGATGGTTTTATTGCTTGTGCCGACTGACAGCTAAGACGTGCGGATCGCTAGTTCTTATAAGCATCACTGCGTACCACAGTAAACAGGCCTGTCGCGCGTTGCCTGCCAAATCCAACAACGCTTTTTTGATAAGCTATCGGCGTTTTAATTCGCGTGGTCGCTTGCAACACACGATGGCACGAGTGTACATAGACGCTTTGACCAAGACACCTGTCACATTTTTCCTGACAAGCTAGAAGCCTTATTCAATGTGAGACAGCGTTTAATCTGCCGTCACTACTTTTTTAATGCCATTCGTGCTGTTGACAACGATTGCAAAGTATCGTGAAGACTTATATTACTTCGGAGGGAAAATCTCACCATAGCCGCTAGCGTTGTAAGTTCCGATCACTTTACTTTTGAAGGTGTGATATGAAACGCGGCCCTTTGAGTATTGCACGGATTTCCCGTGTGGGTGTTCCTGTGTTGGTAATGGGATGTTTTTCTGTAGCTGTATCTGCAAATCCGATTATGCCCGATACAGATGACACGACCTGGCGGTATCAGTCACCTCCACATCCCGGCTGGTCGAATATCAATGGATCCTGTGATACCAGTTCAGTAACGACATACGGGCTGGAGGCATCAGCGGGCGCGTTCAATGATCCGGCACTGGCAGGCTACGTCGACACACCCGGCCCGATACCCAACAACGGTCACACGCACTTCACTTCGTGTGGAACATGGTTGCAGGGCGAGGGTGCACAGGCGGTGATTACCGGCCTGACCGCTGGCGAGAATTACGAGATTACCTTCTACGTCGCGGGATTCAGACCCATCGCCGCGGCGCCGAGCCGAACCTACCAGGTGGGAAATCGGTACCGAATACAGGTGGGCAGCCAATCGAGCGGGTTTGTTAGTTTTAACTCGACCGACTGGACAGAAAGGACTTTTAACTTCACCGCAACCGCTGCGGCCGAAATCATTTCTATCAACACTGAGGACAACAACGACCGTCGCAGTGTGACGCATTTTTCCATCGCGTCTGATAGTGTTGTCGCTGTCGATTCAGATCAGGATGGGTTGACAGACACACAGGAAATAGCCGCTGGCAGTGACGTGAATAACCCGGACACCGATGGCGATGGTTTGTCGGACGGGGATGAAGTCAACACTTACAACACCAATCCAACGCTTGTAGATACCGATGGCGATGGCCTGCCCGATGGCGCCGAGATATCCGTACACAGCACTGATCCGTCAAACGCAGATACTGACGGCGATGCCCTGTCGGACGGTGCAGAAGTGAACACTGTCGGCTCAGATCCGTTGGTTGCAGACACTGACGGCGACAGCCTGCTCGACGGCGCAGAAGTCAACGACATCAACTCCGACCCGCTGCTGCCCGATACAGACGGTGATGGTTTGTCGGATGCCGAGGAAGTCAATACACACCTGACCAATCCGTCTAATCCGGACACCGATGGTGATTCGCTCACCGACGGCGATGAAGTTGCGACGCACGGCACCAACCCGCTGGCGACAGACAGCGATGACGACGGCCTGACTGACGACGCCGAAATCGGCACTCACAACACTGATCCCGTCAACCCGGATACCGATGGTGACACCCTCGCGGACGGCGCTGAAGTTAGCACGCACGGGACCAATCCGCTGGATGCCGACACCGATGGCGATTCGCTGGCAGATGGCGATGAGGTGAATACCTACACCACCAATCCGCTGGTGACAGACAGCGACAACGACGGTCTGGCAGACGATGCCGAGATCAGTACACACGGCACCAATCCGCTCGCGAGCGATACCGACGATGATGGATTGGGCGATGGCGATGAAGTTCAAACGCACCTGACTGAGCCAGACAACCCCGATACTGACGGCGATGGTCTGCTCGACGGTGCGGAGATAGACAATCACCAGACCGATCCGCTGCTGGAAGACAGCGACGGCGATTCGCTGACCGATGGCGAGGAGGTGAACACGCACAGCACCGATCCAACTGCCACCGACAGTGACAGCGATGGTTTGAGTGATGGTGACGAAGTTAATACGCACAATACCGACCCAACCGATCCGGACACTGACAACGGCGGCACACCCGATGGTACCGAGATAGCCAACGGCACGGATCCGGTCGGCGATGCGAGCGATGATGTAGCCGCGATCGATAGCGACGGTGATGGCCTGTCGGATGATCTGGAAAATACCATTGGTACCGATCCGCAAAACCCGGATTCCGATGGCGATGGCTTGTCTGACGCAGAAGAGCAAAACGAGTACAGCACCGATCCGCTCGTTGCAGACTCGGACGGCGATGGCTTGAGTGATGGCGAGGAGATCAGCAGCTACAACACTGATCCGCTGAACCCGGATACCGACGGCAGCGGCGTACCTGACGGTGAAGAGGTACTGACTGGTAGCGACCCGCTGGACGGCGTTGACGATTCGATTAACCTCGACACCGACCGTGACGGCATTCCGAACGCCATTGAGGGAACCGACGATACTGACGGCGACGGCATCCCGAATTTCCTCGACCTCGACAGCGACAACGATGGCATTCAGGACATCGTCGAGGCAGGTGGTGCCGATGCTGATAACGACGGTATCGTCGATAACTATGTAGACGAAAACGCGGATGGTCTGGATGATGCGGTGGCAGCCAATCCACTGCCGTTGCCGGATACCGACGGCGAGGGTATCGCGGATTATCTCGACCTGGATTCTGATCAGGACGGGCTGACTGATCTGCTTGAGGCTGGTGGTACCGATGCCGACGATGATGGCAGAGTGGACGACTCGATCGATGATAACGGCGACGGCTGGTCTGACAGCATCACGGCATCACCACTGCCACTGCCTGATACCGACGATGATCTGACCGTCGACTATCTCGATCTCGATAGTGACGACGACGGCATGTTCGATCTGGTTGAGGCCGGCGGTGATGATATTGACGGCGATGGCATGATCGATACGTTTCTGGATTCGGATGAAGACGGTGTTCCGGACAATGTCGACGTCGATCAAACTGGCGGTGATGACAGCGACAGCGATGGCATCGACGATCAATTCGACGCCAGCATCACGTTCGGCGACGATATCAATAACAACGGTATCGATGACAGCGTCGAAGCCGATCCGGATGGCGATGGTCGAGGCAACAGCGTCTCCGGCGACGCACCCAACACTAATAGTGAGACTGACAGCCAGATTGTCACCGGTGTCAACGGTGCTGCGGGTTGCACAGTCGCCGGCCACTCGGCAAGCACAGATCCAACGCTGCTGGTGCTGGTATTGGCAAGCCTGGGTGGGTTGTTTGGGCGCAGACGTATGAAAGCGCAGTCGCGTTCAGGCGAATAGCCTGACCGGCAGTCGAGTCAGGTCTTGTAGACGCAAGGCCTGACTCCCACCGCGCGCTGCGATGTACAACAGCGCAATCGCTGCGTTGATCGCTTTTGTCGTTTTGATGCTCGTTTAATTGCTGGCACCGTCAGGTAGTAGCCAACCGAGCCGGCCTGCGAAGTGACAGCAGCCAGCACGCGATCGCAAGGTTCAGCACATTCCAGCCAATCCCGTTCACGAAAGCGGCGGTGTAACTGCCGGTTAAATCGAATATCTCACCGGACAGCCAGCCGCCCAGCGCCATGCCGGCGATGGTCATGGTTAATACGGCACTGACCCGAAATCCCGCTTCTTCTGCCGGAAAATACTGCCTGATCACCAGTGCGTAGCTTGGCACGATACCGCCCTGAGCCAATCCAAACAATGCGGATACCACATAGAGCGAGACCAACCCGTCGAACGGCAAATAGGCAATCAGCGCCAGCATTTGCAGTGCCGAGCCAAGTATTAGTGTGAGCAAGCCGCCGATTCGATCGGCGATCACACCGGACACCATCCGGCTGACAACTCCCAGTGCCAGCATGATCGCCAACATCTCTGCACCGCGTGCCGGGCCGTAACCCAGGTCGCTGCAGTAGGCGACGATATGCACTTGCGGCATAGACATGGCGACACAACAGGCCAACCCCGCCAGGGCGATCATGCCGAACAACAGCCACGGCGCGATCGGCGATTGAACGCGCCCGTGCACGCCCCCTTGCGGCTCTTGCTGTTTATGCAGATCGGGCCGACGACGCAACGCAAACGACAGCGGCACCATGGTAACCAGACACACCAGTCCGATCACGAGATACGCGTAGCGCCAGTCTTCTGCAGCCACCAGCCGATTGATCAGGCTGGGCCAGATAGAACCCGCCAGGTAGTTACCGCTGGCGACGGCGGCGACCGCCAGACCGCGGTAGCGCAAAAACCAGTGCGAGATATCCGCCACCAGCGGACCAAAGGTGATCGCCATACCCAGCATGCCAATCAGCAGCGATTGAATGGCAATAAACTGCCAGTAGCTTTGCACTTGCGAGGCCAGCACAAATCCGCTTGCGAGAAAAATCGAGTTCGCCACCATTGGCCACATGGCGCCATAGCGATCGATCAGCCGCCCCATCAACAGACCACCCACGCCAAAACCCAGCATAGTGGCGGCATAGGGCAACGAGGCGCCACCGCGATCGACGCCGAACTCATGCTGTATTTCAGTTAGCACGATTACATTGGCCCATATACCGATGCCACCGAGTGTGGCAAGCAACACGGAGACGAGCAGTCGCCACCAGGCATAGCGGTCATCGGTTGTCACGAAAGAAACAGTGCCGGGTGTTTGAGTATCAGCATCAGAGGAATTGATCTCGAATTTCCTGCCTATGATATCTACCGAAAGCGACCTTAACCATATTCCGGTCAAAACAATTGGAGCGCAGGCAGTAAAAACGTGAAGTTTAAAAGAACGGGCTATCAGAGAGACATGTCAATAGAAATGGTACAGAAAGATACTTGACTGAATCTCAACTCGAACCAGACGGTTGACGCGCAGAAGATATAGACACTATCGTTCTATCTGATTCTGTTGACGGCCTAATTGTGCAGTTAACTGCTTATTAATTCCACTTACCGACAATGGGACACACACTCAACAACTCAACTAACTAGAAGGGACTATACAGTGATATTCAGGGATGTTAAAAAAGCAGCGGTGATTGCATTCGCGTTCGGTATTTTAACGGCTTGCGGTGGTTCTTCGGATAGCGGAAATTCTGGCACCGTCAGTGAACCCAATCCAGATTCGCTGGACGGTGACTCTATCACTGACACCGAGGACAATTGCCCGGCGATTGCCAACGAAGACCAGCTTGATACCGATGCAGACGGCGAAGGCGACGCCTGTGATGCCGACGATGACAACGACGGCAGCATCGATACAGACGATTGCGTACCAACAGATGCCACTGCTTTTCCAGGTGCCACTGAAATTGACGGCGATGGAATCGACAACGATTGCGATGGCATAGTCGACTCTGGCACTACCACAGCCACAGGTCTTTTACAGGCATATTTAAAAGCAGACACCCCAACTGAGCAAGGGGGCTACAGCCTGGCCACCTCTCTAAGCGCGGACGGCAATACGCTTGCCATCAGCGCTTCGAATACCAGTACCGGCGGGGCAGTATTCCTATACACACGAAGCGGCACCACCTGGGCGCAACAGGCCGTGTTAAACGCAGCCAATACCGAGCGAGGCGATGAACTGGGGTCCAGTGTGTCTCTTAGCGCTGATGGCAATACCCTGGCAGTCGGCGCACAGGGAGACGCAAGCGCCAATGCCGCTGGTACGGGCAATGATTTACCAAGCGCAGGTGCTGTTCATGTCTTCATGCGCACCGGTACCAACTGGACCCGGCAGGCCTATCTGAAGGCCGACACCATAGTCGGATCATCTAACTTTGGTTCGTCTGTTGGGCTAAGCGATGCAGGAGACAGACTGGTCGTGGGCGCGTTCTCCGAGCGCGCCGGATCCACCCCCGGGGTTGGCGCCGCATACGTTTTTACCTTAAGCGGAAGTACCTGGTCACAACAGGCGCGCCTGGCAACCAATGCCTCAGACCGGGATGACTGGTTTGGCCGACCGGCAATTATAAGCGGAGATGGCAACACCATCGCGCTCGGCGTACTTCAGGAAGACAGCAACGCGACCGGCATCAACGGTGACGAGGAAAACAATAGCGCACAACGGGCGGGTGCTGCCTATGTATACGCTTTCGACGGCAGCAGCTGGTCACAACAGGCGTATATAAAAGCCGGCAACGCGGGTGAAGGTGAGAGTTTTGGCAGATCATTGGACCTCACAGCCAACGGTGACTTGCTCGTCATCAGTGCCGACAATGAACCGAGTCTGTCAACTGGAGTCAACGGTGACCCAACTGATAAAACAGGTTACGGCGCAGGGGCCGTCTACGTATTCACTCGAAGCGGCGGCAACTGGATGCAACAGGCCTATCTGAAAGCCAGCAACACCGAAGGCAACGATCGCCCGGGCGGAAATTTTTTCGGTGACTCGTTCGGCATTGACGTCGCGCTGTCCGATGATGGCAGCTTCCTCGCAGTTGGAGCACTTAACGAGCAAAGCGCTGCAACCGGCCTCAATGGCGATCAAACCAACAACGACGCCTCTGGATCGGGCGCTGTGTATTTTTTCAGCCAAAGTAATGATACCTGGGAACAAACTGCTTACCTGAAGGCAAGCAACACCGATGCAGGTGATGCCTTTGGACTGAATTTGCAGGTCAGTGGCGACGGCACCACCCTGGTCGTTGGAGCATTCGGCGAAGATGGCGGTGCCGGTGGAATCAACGGCAATGATGCAGACAACTCGGTGAACGCATCAGGTGCTGCCTATGTTTATTGGTCTGGAACGGGTTTGTAGATAAGTTGTCCAGGGGGCACGCTGTCAATCACTGTGAGTACAAGCGAGCCCCCTGGTCAGCCAAACTAGTCACACCTGGCCAGTGCACGCAGCACCAGAGAATTAGCAAGGCTATTGTATGTAATGGCCGGCCAGGTGTGGCCGGCAGGCTTACAGGAAAGTACTGTAAACGCTGCAGTTAACAGGCGCTTGACAGGACTCACCGATTGCCAGCATCAGACAGCCGATCCATACTGGCACCAAATGTACTGGGCGTAATGCTTCCGGAGCCTCGGCGCTTGTCCAGCCAGTAGGCAACCTGTGGCGGCGTGGAGGCAGCGTTGATGTCTGCACCGAGTTTAATCGCCGCATCCATGGGCCAGTTGGGGTTGTACATGGCCTCGCGGGCGATTGCTATCAGGTCGGCCTGGCCATTGCGTAAAATGGCTTCGGCCTGATCCGCGTGGACGATCAGCCCGACCGCCATCGACAGTACCCCGCCATCGCGTTTTAATCGCTCAGCATAGGGCACCTGATAACCATAGCCCAATGTATCGCTGACCGGCGTGCCGGTGATACCGCCAGAAGAGCAATCGATAACGTCTACCCCCATTGGCTTTACGGCCTGCGCCACCGCCACACTCTGATCTGGTCCAAAGCCGGCGCCATCTTCGACTGACAGACGCACAAACATCGGATTATCATCAGGCCAAAAGCGGCGGGCTTCCTCGACGATCTCTATCAACAGCCTGCGACGGTTTTCCTCCGACCCACCATAGCGATCGGTCCGCTGGTTGGTGACGGGCGAGAGAAACTGATGGACCAGGTAACCGTGGGCGGCATGGATCTCTACGATGTCATAGCCAGCCTCACTACAGCGCCGCACTGCCTGCCACCAGTGCGTGACTAACTGTTGAATCTCGGAGAGCGTCAGCGCGCGAGCGCCGTCCTGGCTTGCCGACGGGCCCACCAGTTCCCAGGCATCCCAGTCGCCGATGCCCTCGTCTTCTGCCGCAGCGCGAGTTAAGGGTTTGCCGCCTTCCCACGGGCGAGCGCGCCGGCCCTTGCCGCCTGAATGGCCCAACTGAATGGCGGCGACCGCGCCGTTTTGCCGAATGTTATCGGCAAGCCGTTTGAGCCCGGGAATATGATCGTCCCGCCATGCACCCAGATCGCCAATCGTGCCGCAGCCGCGCCGCTCAACTTTGGTCGACTCGACAAACACAAGCCCGGCACCACCGGCAGCGTAGCGGCCAACGTTGGTTACATGCCAGTCCTGGGCAACGCCATCAACCGCCGAGTACTGATGCATCGGTGCGATGACCACACGATTCTTTAAAGTGACACCGCGTATAGTGAGAGGTTTGAACAGTAGAGGATCAGTCACAAGATATCCCGGAGATTTGCGTTGCGGTATCGGTACTATACAGCGCGGGAATGTGCATGCAGTAGTCGCCCTGGCCTTTGCAACCACTACCCGATCCGGGCTTGATCCATCCGTTTATACGGTATCATCAACGTTACCGAAGAACTCACACGGATTCATTCATGAGTGACACTCGACTCAACACCGCACTCAATCTCCAGCGCAAATCCGCGATCACCGAGGGCGGTGCTTTCGACCTGGCCGGGCAGGTGGAAGTGGTACGGATGCAAAACCTGCAGATGGAACGGACGATATTCGGCGGCCTGAAGGGCCTGCCGAAAATGTTCATGGCTGAAAAGCTGGGCAAGGAGGCGGTGTGGCCGGATGGTGCCGCCAGTGCGGTGGAAGAAAAATATTCTAAAACTGTCAGCACAGCGCCTGCTATTGATCAGCGGCTGGTCGATTTTATGAAGAACGAATGCGACTTCAGCATGGAGCACGCGGATGGCTCTTTTCTGGAGCACCTGGTGTTCTGTCATGACTACGCGGTTTACTATTACCCGGAACACTCGCCTAACGTGGCATTGTTGCATTCGATACTGGGTACGGCGACTAATACGTTCGCCATGGAAGCCACAAAAATACCGGAATTAAGGCACCTGCTCACCGACTTTGAAGCCGAGCAGGTGGATCTCTTCCCCTCTACACTTCGATTGTTCTACAACGGTGACTTTCTGGACGAACTGGAGGCTAATATTCACCGCCTTGACAAGCTGGCAGCGCTGCATGTCAATCGTGTGATTGATAATCACCCGCTAACCGTGAGCGCGGAAAGTCTTTGGATTAATCTCAATTATCACCTGATGCACTTTGTGGATTTTGTGCCGGCGGCAAACTGGTCGACGCACCGATCTGATCCGCTGCTGCAAATGTTTGAGCGACTGTCGGTTTTGCTGGATCGAGCGGGTGAACGTCGCGCACAGGTGGACGTATCATTCCCAACCACCAAGGCCGCGCCAGTCGGTGAGGAACGGACGTTGTTTGGTCGTGTCACCGGTTTACTGCCACCAACGGTGACACTAAAACTTGCGAAAAAATCGATAAGGCAGTATTCGAATTTGGCAGGTCACGATTTAGCGTATCGGCTGGAGTGGAGCCAGTAGCTGGCTTGAGTGGTGACCTGGATTATTCAGGGGATTGGGGTTTTTGCAGGCCAGCCGGCATCGGTAGCTATCATGCGCCGGTTGCCGCGGATTAGTTGTCACACGCACTTTTTCAATCGGACAATCCCGCCACTAACCAGCCCCTTTGGCGCCCACAGCAATCAACGCCGGACGAGGAATTTCAATGCCCTCCCCGGTTGCAAAATCCTTTGCGCCTTGAATAGCAGCGGCGCGGATCTTTGCAAACGCCTCTGGTGTTTGCGCCTCCAGCAAGGCGCGTGATCGCACCCCGCCTTCGATCAGTGCATCGAAGACTTCTTCTGCAGCATTCAGGCGTACCATCACCGGAATCTCGAAAGACGCAATATCCACGAAGCCCTGATTGGCGAGTAGCGCCTCCAGGTTTTCAGCCAATCCGTACCGGTAAGGCGGCGGGCCGGCCGGGACATCAACCTGTCGGGTTCCATAGTTGTCCACTGCATCATTCAGCAACGCCAAAAACGGCGAGTGACTCGGTGGCCGCCACACCGAGCAGGCAAACTTGCCGTTAGGCGCCAATACCCGCCACGCTTCTGCCACCGCGCAGGCTGCGTCTGGAAAGTGCAGAACACCAAAGCCACAGACTACCGCATCGAAACTCGCGTCATCAAAAGGTAGTGATTCTGCATCGCCAAGGTGAAAAGTGGCAGCCGGCGCCTCACGCCTCGCCTGCTCTACCATCGCTTCACTCAAGTCTATGCCGGTAGTCATTGCACCGCGTTGCAGCGCAGCCCGTGCATGCAAGCCCGAACCGCAGGCGAGATCCAGCACGCGAGTATCACCGTCCACACCCGCCGCATCGAGCAGCGGCTCCACCGCCTGCACGGTTAAACGTCCGAAAGTAGCCTGGTAACGACCAGCAACCTCATTCCAACCGGCGTGTTCAAATTGGCGAAAGGCTTCCAGGTCGAATGATGGTGTGTCTGGCATAGGTGAGGTTTCGCTAGTGGCTGTGCGGGTTATCCGGGTAGTGGATTTTGACACAGTCCGTTGGTCGGTTTGGGCGTTGGTTATTGGAGGTGTGGCTAGTTGCTGTTTGGCTTTGTGTTGCCTCGCTTACGCGTCGTGTTACCCACGGCACCAGACTGGTAACCCGCAGCGTGAGCAAGGCTACATCGACATGACGTGTCAGCGCAGGGTGAAAACTATCATAAGCTCTGATGCGCGGAGATCATTGCAACTCTGGGTTGCCTCGCTTACGCGTCGGCTTACCCACGGCACCAGACTGGTAGCCCGCAGCCTGAGCAAGGCAACTTCGACACGACATGTCAGCACGGGGTGAAAACTATCATAAGCTCTGAAGTGCGGAGCTCATTGCAACTCTGAGTTTCCTCGCTTACGCGTCGGGTTACCCACAGCACCAGACTGGTAACCCGCAGCGTGAGCAAGGCTACATCGACATGACATGTCAGCGCAGGGTGAAAACTATCATAAGCTCTGATACGCGGAGATCATTGCAACTCTGAGTTGCCTCGCTGACGCGTCGGGTTACCAGTCCAGCCACACCGGTAGCCCGCAGCGTGAGCAAGGCAACGCCAACACGACACATCAGCATGAGGTACCAGTGATCACAAGCGCTGCAATACAGCGATCGCTGCACCTCCCGTTTTAATCACCCACAAAACAGCTCTGTTGCAGGGCTTCATTCCAGCCCCAACCATCACTGCCGGCTCTACATTCGTTCAGTGGTACATAGCTGGAGGTGCCGGGTGCGGGAGGGCAGGAATCTCCGGTTACGGTGTGATAGCCCCAGCCATAGTTGGATCCGATATCTGCCTGGCTGTAGTCACAGGCAGGATCGACGGGTTGCACTTCACATGCGTCATGGCCGTTCCAGCCTATGCCGTCACCGTCGTAGGCGACACAGTAGCCGGAGGAGCGCAGGGGTTCATCGCTGTCGCGGTAGTAACAATGGGAAAAGTCGTCCAGCAGATAGTCATCTACCAGGCTGCGTCGGGTTTCGTTGAACAGTATGTATCCATCAGCCGTCGTAACTCCCCGGTTGAACTGCAACTCCAGGCCGGTGTGCAGTCGTCCGAACTGCCCGATTGTCCAGCCCCTTGTGTACAGATGCGCGGTGACTTGCCCGTAGTCCTCAGCAATAGCGCTGGCCGGTGCCGAATCCTGATTGAGAAAGGTGATGTCGTATCGCTCTTTGATATAGAGGACGTTGTCCCGATTGACGTTCAGGCGCCGGTATCGATCGCAGCGGAGTGTCCGTCCGGCGAAATCTGCTCTTTGCCAGGAGAACGCTGTTCCGCCGAAGTCATGACGTGTTTGCACCAGCGGTTGCGACTCGCCCAACATCCTGACATTGGTTACCCAGCAGGACTGTGTGCCGTCCCAACCCCACCTGGAAGTGCCGGTGGGCTGGCAGGATTCTGCAGAGATCAGGGGTTCTGGCAAGGGCCCAACTGTCAGCCTGGCATCGGCGAGTGCCACCGCCGGCGCAAGCAGAAACATAATGAGATAACGAGAGCGTTGTACTGTGGCTGAAAGATTGACCATCTGACTGTTCTTCATTTATATGTCATGACAATATACTGGTGACGGTCGGGATATGCAAGCCAGGACAAGTCGTTGCGGACGCCTGTCACCGTGTGATCGAAACGGGTTTCAACACGTCGGCAACGGGTAAAAACTATCGTAAGCACTTGATGAGCGGAGATGGTTGCTGCTCTGAGTTTCCTCGCTTACGCGTCGGGCTTCCTGAAAACCAACACTGGTAACCCGCAGCGTGAGCAAGGCGACATCTACATGACTTGTCAGCGCGGGGTGAAAACTATCATAAGCTCTGATGGGCGGAGATCATTGCAACCCTGAGTTTCCTCGCTTACGCGTCGGGCTTCCTGAAAACCAACACTGGTAACCCGCAGCGTGAGCAAGGCGACATCTACATGACTTGTCAGCGCGGGGTGAAAACTATCATAAGCTCTGATGGGCGGAGATCATTGCAACCCTGAGTTTCCTCGCTTACGCGTCGGGCTTCCTGAAACCCTACAATGGTAGCCCGCAGCGTGAGCAAGGCGACATCTACATGACTTGTCGGCACAGGGTACAGGCGATAGCAAACACTGATGTGCGGAGAATGTTGCACCTCCGAGTTTCCTCGCTTACGCGTCGGGCTTCCTGGACGCCCACACACCGATAGCTCACGGCATGTGACAGTCACTATTCAAAAAATTGTTCCGGTATCACGGAAATTTCTAGCTATTAATCCATCGCTATATTGTCGCTCTTCGCCGTTGTAGACAACGTAGCTTTTCTGCAGCTTCTGCTGTTTTTGCGAGAATCTTAGTAGGGATTTCTTGAAATGGGTGGAGAATGTTTCGGCGGATTTAATTTCCACGCCAACGAGCTCGCGACCGTTGGCGTATAACATGTCGATTTCGTTGCCATGGCTATCACGGTAGTAATAGAGATTCGGGCTGCGGCCTTGGTTGTAACGTGTTTTTAGTGCCTCAAGTACGACGAGGTTTTCAAATATTTGACCCACCAACGGATCGCGTGTGACCTGTGAAGGAGCTTCAATGCCAAGCAGGAAGCACAGCAGGCCGGTATCCATAAAATAGTATTTAGGTGACTTGATTACTCTTTTACCAAAGTTCTCAAAGTACGGCGACAGTTTGAAGATCACAAACGAGGCTTCGAGTATCGATAGCCACTCTTTGATGGTTTTTCCATCAACCCCGACATCCGAAGAGAGCGCCTGATAGTTCATTAACTGGCCGGTCCTGCCGGCAAGAAGGCGGATGAATTTGTCGAACAGACTGGCATCTTTCAACTGAATGATCTGCCGTACGTCCCGTTCAAGATAAGTTTGGTAGTAGTTCGAGTAAGCTGTGTATGGACGCTGTTGCTTGTCGTAAACGCGAGGCAAAGATCCTGTGAAGAGATATTCCTCGACCGTCTCGAAAGTGATTTCGGCATCGTGCATTTCTTTAATCGACAACGGCAACAAATGCAGAACCCCAGTGCGCCCCGCGAGTGACTGCGTGACAGCAGCTCTGAGTTCCAGTTGATGTGATCCGGTGAGTACAAACTGGCCAACATCGCCAGTTTGATCAACAACACCTTGCAAATAGCTCAGCAGATGAGGCGCTCGCTGAATCTCATCGAAGATGACGTGTTCAGGGTACTGCCGGAGGAAGCCTCTCGGGTCGTCGTGAGCAAACGCGAGGGTGTCCGGCGCTTCCAGACTGACGTAGGCATAGTCTTGCAGCAGTTGCCTGGCGAGTGTGGTTTTGCCGGCCTGACGTGGCCCCAGGAGGGTGACCAACGGATATTCGGCCAATTGGCGCAGAAACTCATCCGACAAAGCTCTATTGATCATGCGAAGCAATTTTGTGTAAATACGGAGTTGTATTCCTATATTACACAATTATAGTACGAAGGATGCTTTAGTGCGAGAGGTATTCTTGTGGAATCAGGCGGTCCAGCATGTGAAATCAGTGAGTTACGTGAAACCGCACGCTGGTAAGCCGCGGCGCGAGCAAGACAACATCGACACGACTTGTCGGTTCAGAGTACGGGCGATCGCAAGCTCTGACGGGCCAAGATTGTTGCAGCTCTGAGTTTCCTCGCTTACGCGTCGGGTTTCCTGTCCAGCCACACTGGTAACCCGCAGCGTGAGCAAGG
>CAZNIS010000114.1:0-20101 GCA_964573105.1 uncultured Granulosicoccaceae bacterium | reverse complement strand
ATGATCAGGTCTGGATCAACTATGTAAACAACTGGATCAAGATCCGCAAGTTGTCGGGCTTTTTCAGCGAAACTGCCGCAAAATGGGGTCTTGCCGAGTAATTCGCCGCAGCACTGCTGGCGATGCCGCCCGGCATCGCCGGCGAGTGTGATCGACTGTTCAAAATCTTGTCTCGCCGGATACAGGCGGAGCAAGAATTGCTTTCAACTGATTGCACTCGACCTTCATCAAGTGACTGGCGCCGACGGGATGCGGTGCGCGTCAATGATCGGGTGCATCGGAATTGTAATCAGTCCTTTGCAAATGTTTCACGTTTTTAACTGGTCAGACCCTGTCGGCCAGTGTTGAATAGTGATTCAACTGCCTGACGACGCTGGTTGGCGTTGGACTGCGCGCCGGACATCCTGAGCATTGGTGCTCGCACAGTATTGGGTAATTCATCGATTGTGTATCGCCTAAAAGACACTGACCCCTGCCTGGTGACGCCGAATCTGGCCAGGCTTTACTGTGCGCGAGTCATTCTCTAGGCCATGCAGGATCTGCGAAAACTGGTGGTTCTCGATGTGGGGTTTCTCAGCATAACGGTTGAGAAAACCCTGGAGCTGTTCGAGCAGGTCATCAGCAGTGGTGGCAAAGAGGCAGTCTCATTCATCAACGCTGACTGCGTGAATATCAGCTACCACGACAGCGGTTACCGCGACATCCTCAACGGTCAGTCTCTCGTGTTGCCGGACGGCGCGGGCATCAGCATCGCCTGTCGCATGATTGGCGAGCGCCTGGTGGCGAACCTCAACGGCACCGATCTACTGCCGCATATCTGCGAGAATGCCGTTAAAAACGGGCATTCGATATTCTTGCTGGGTGCCGCAGAAGAAGTGGCTGCGCGGATGAAATCCAATCTGGAGCAAGCCTGGCCCGGACTGAATATCTGCGGCGAGCAGCACGGCTATTTCAACCCGGAAACTGAACTCGATGCGGTGATCGAGAAGATCAACAACGCCAAGCCCAACATCGTGCTGGTGGCTTTCGGGGCGCCGCGCCAGGAAAAGTGGATCCACGAAAACCGCGATCGCATCGATGCCAATCTGCTGCTCGGCGTCGGCGGGTTATTTGATTTCTTCTCGGGCGATAAGAAACGCGCGCCACTGTGGATGCGTGAGCGCGGTCTTGAGTGGATGTACCGGCTGTATCTTGAGCCGGGCCGGTTATGGCGGCGCTACATTGTCGGCAACCCGGTATTTATCTATCGCATGTTGCGCTGGACGCGTAAGCAGCGCCAGCGCTGAAAGCATGGCCTGTCAGGCCGTCGCCCCCATCGCCAGCGCGCGCTCGCGCGACTGTTCACGCTCAGACTGATCCGGCAGCGATTGACCACCCGATTCAGGCCAGCCGCCCAGATGCCGCAGCAGTAGCGTTGCCAGCCCCTGCAGGTGGTCATCGCGCTCGTTCAAGGCGGATATATAGTTGAACCCTTTGCCGCCCGCGTGCATAAAGATTTCGCGATTCTCCTCGTTGATCTCCTCGATCGTCTCCAGGCAGTCGGCAGAAAATCCCGGGCAGATCACATCGACTGATTCGACTCCTTCGCCCGGCAGTTTTTCCATGGTTTTGTCGCAGTAGGGCTGTAGCCACGGCTCTTTGCCAAAGCGCGACTGAAACACCACCATGTAGTCGTCGGCGGATAGTTCCAGGCGTTCTGCCAGCAGGCGGGCGGTGGCCTGGCACTGGCAAAAGTAGGGATCGCCATTGGTGCGATAGCGTTGCGGTATTCCGTGGAATGACATCACCAGTTTTTGCGCACGGCCGTTCTGTTGCCAGCTTTCGCGTACCGATGTCGCAAGTGCGTCAATGTAGCCCGGTTCTTCGAAGTACTGATTGATAAAGCGTGTCTCTGGAATCCACCGTATCCGCGTAAGCTGATGAGTGACTTCGTCAAAAACCGATGCGACCGTCGAACCGGAGTACTGCGGGTAGAGCGGCAGCACCAGTAGGCGGCGAACACCGCGTTCGCGAAATTCGGCCAACGCTGATTCGATCGACGGGTTGCCGTAGCGCATCGCCAGTGCAACATTCACTTCAGGCGAGAGTTTTTGCTCGAGAATTTTCGTCAACCCCTGGGTCTGCTGGTGGCCGATGCTAAGCAGCGGGGAGCCGTTTTCATCGTCCCAGACTGATTTGTACGCCTCGGCGGTTTTGGCCGGGCGGATGCGCAGGATGACGCCGTTCAGAATTAACCACCACAGCGCGCGCGGCACCTCGACGATGCGTGGGTCGCTTAAAAACTGTTTCAGGTAGCGACGCACAGCCGGGGTGGAGGTGTCGTCCGGGGTGCCCAGATTGACCAGCAGTATGCCGAGCTGTGATTTTGATCCGTGGCGGTAGTTGGCTTCACCAATATATTTCATCTGTAGATTCGTCGAGTGTTTCCAGGCAGTGTCGCAAGTGCGTTGCGACGTCGGCGTGATCGCTCAATATGGGGTCTTGTGCGGCTAATTCAGTGCCCGTCTGTGAACCGCTTGCCACGCTGTATCGCAGTCGATATTTTGACAGTCAGAGTAGACGGGTCAATTAACACGGTGGAACCAATTGTGGCTTTGGCTGCTTCTCTAGCAGTTAAAAATGGCTGATTGTTAAGAGGTTAGAGACTGTGCTCTTAGGAGGCTCAGTGCAACTATTGTGTTACAAAATGTTTGCACAAGCCCTGGCTGCCAAATCGTGTTATGCACATGCGAACAAAAGCGATTAAGCTCGTACGGCAAACTCAAAAGAAAATCAACAATTTTTGTGCGAGCCTGTTTAAGCTGCTGTTAAATAAAGAAATAGCGGCTGGTGTTGAATTTCGGCTGGCACGAAACGAAAAAATTGTCAATTCCATTTGGGTGCAGTGAGAATTTCTTTTCCACAAAGTTATCCACAGGGCGAGTCAGTCGACAGAGGCATGTTTGCCAGATCGTAACAATGTTATCAAGGTGGCCATTCCGGTCCCGCTCAGCCAGTTGTTCGACTACCTGCCAGCTGACCCGAATACCCCGGTTCAGGCGGGCATGCGCGTCAGCGTGCCGTTTGGTCCGGGCAAGCGTATCGGCTTTGTGGTGGCGCTCGGGCCGGCCGATGATCCCGATCGCACGTTAAAACCGATCCTCGCGGTGCTGGATCAGGCGCCGGTCGTGCCGCCCGATGTGATCGAGTTGCTGCAGTGGGCCAGTCGCTACTACCACCATCCGCTGGGTGATGCGGTCCAGACCGCGCTGCCCAAACTGCTGCGCCGCGAGCGTGCCGTCAATGTCGCTGACCCATGCCAGTACGTAGTAACCGCGGCGGGCGCTGCTGCGAAGGAGGCCGATTTTTCCCGCGCGCCAGTGCAGTGGCGACTGCTTGAATACCTGCGCGATGCGGGCCAGGGGAAAACGGCGGTCGAGTGTCGGCTGTTCGATTCGCGCTGGTCGCAGGCGATCAAACCACTGTTGAAAAAATCGCTGGTCGAAGAACAGCAGGCGGTCTACAAGGGCGAGATGCCGGCTCCGGCATTTGATCTGAATGACGAACAGGCTGCCGCCGCCGGCGCGGTGCGCGCGCAGCTTGGACAGTATTTTCCGATATTGCTGCACGGTGTGACCGGCAGCGGCAAGACTGCGGTTTACATTGATGTCGCGCGCGATGTTGTCGCGGCGGGTGATCAAATCCTCTTTATCGTGCCCGAGATCGGGTTGACCCCGCAGTTGCTCGATCGGCTCAAGGCGGCGCTCAATTGTCGGGTGGAGGTGTTGCATTCCGGGCTGAATGACACCGAGCGAATGCTGGCCTGGCAGGCGTCGGGTACCGGTGATGCTCAGGTGTTGATCGGCACCCGCTCGGCGGTGTTCACGCCAATGCCGCGACTGGGCCTGATCGTCGTCGACGAAGAGCATGACGGCTCGCTCAAACAACAGGATGGCTTTCGCTATCACGCGCGCGATCTGGCGCTGCTGCGCGGGCGCGATCGTGCCGTGCCAGTGATTCTGGGCAGTGCCACACCGGCGCTGGAGAGTTTGCAAAATGTCGCTCGCGGGCAGCTGACGCTGTATCGCTTACAGCAGCGCGCCGGCGGTGCCAGCAAGCCTGCGATCGGGCTTTTGGATGTGCGCAGCGGGCGACTGTCCAACGGTGTATCAGAGCGTCTGCAAACCCGCATGCAGGAAGTGCTGGCACGCGGCGAGCAGGTGATCGTATTCATCAATCGGCGCGGCTTTGCACCTGTGTTGATGTGCGAGGATTGTCGAGCCATCACTGACTGTGATCAGTGCGATGCGCACATGACCGTACACGCGCGCAGCGGTCAGGTGCGCTGCCATCACTGCGGGGCCGAGCGCTCGATTCCTATCAAGTGTGCGGTCTGTGAATCTGCCTCACTTGCCCACGTGGGTGCCGGCACCGAGCGCGTTGACGAATACTTATCGCAACAGTTTCCGGATTACAGCGTGCTGCGTATTGATCGCGATGTGACCAGCCGCAAGGGCGAGCTGGAGCGGCGTCTGGCCATGGTCGCCGATGGCGAAGTGGATATCATCGTCGGTACCCAGATGCTCGCCAAAGGGCATGATTTTCCGAACGTCACGCTGGTGGGTATTCTCGATGCGGATCAGGGGCTGTTCGGGTCAGATTTTCGCTCGCTTGAACAGATGGGGCAGATGATCGTGCAGGTCGCCGGTCGCGCCGGTCGGGCTGACAAACCTGGCACGGTCATTATTCAGACTCGCGATCCGGAAAATCCGCTGTTGCAGTTGCTGATCGACAAGGGCTATGACGCGTTCGCCCGGCAGTTGTTGCAGGAGCGCAGCGAGGCCGAGTGGCCACCGTTTGCACGCGTGGCGCTGCTGCGTTCTGATTCCGAAGATGCCCGCATGGCAAGGAACTTCCTTGTGGAAGTCAGGGACCGCGCAGCGGCGCTTGGATCGGAGGCTGTCCATGTGCTGGGTCCGGCGCATGCGCCAATGGAGAAAATCGCCGGCCGCTACCGCTCGCAGTTGCTGTTTTCCTCATCAGACCGGCAGGCATTGCATCGATTGCTGGCCTGGTTGAGACCGGCTCTGGAACAATTACCATCTGCGCGCAAAGTGCGGTGGTCACTGGATGTTGACCCACACGATATGCTTTGAAGGCTTAGTGTTTTTGTCCAGATATAGTGCTTTTCAAAAGATTAACAGATTCATTGACGCGGCCCTTGCCGAGGCTGATTTTTGTTGCGAATTGCTTTCGTAAAAACACTTCAGGCGTTAGAATAACAAGCGCCAGTAACCATCTGACTGACATTGAAAAATCATCTAGAAAAACTGATTGCAGATGCCGTTCTGGCGATGCAGAGCGAAGCCTTGCTGCCCGAAGGAGCGCTGCCCGCGATCCAGATCAGCCGCACGCGCGACGCTGCGCATGGCGACTACGCCTGTAATCTTGCCCTCATGCTGGCCAAATCGGCGCGTCGCAAGCCGCTGGACATTGCCGCCGAGCTGGTCGCTCGACTGCCGGCGTCCGAGCGCGTCGCCAAGGTCGAGGTCGCGCCGCCGGGTTTCATTAACTTCTTCGAAGCTGCCGACAGCCAGAGCGCTGTGGTTCGCCAGGTGCTGGAGCAGGGCGAGCAGTTCGGGCGCTCCGATCTGGGGGCTGGCAAGCGCATACAGGTTGAATTTGTGTCTGCCAATCCAACCGGCCCGCTGCACGTGGGTCACGGGCGCGGAGCAGCGACAGGCGCCGTAATTTCCAATTTGATGGATGCTGCCGGATTCGATGTGCAGCGGGAATACTATGTCAACGACGCCGGGCGGCAAATGGATATTCTGGCCGCCAGCACCTGGCTGCGCTATCTCGAGCTTGCCGGTGAAACGATCGTCTTCCCCAGCAATGCCTATCGAGGTGACTACATCTGGGATGTTGCGGCGACTGTGCATCGTGAAAACGAAGACGCGCTGCGCCATCCGATCGAGACGGTCATGCAGGGCGTGCCGGCCGACCTGCCGGACGGTGGCGACGCCGAGGCCCACATCGACGGTGTGATCGCACGTGCCAAAGCGCTGCTCGGCGACGATGGCTATCGCATCGTGTTCAATGCGGCACTGGATACCATCCTCGATGATATTCGTCGCGATCTGTCCGAATTCCGCGTCGAGTTCGATGAGTGGCTGAGTGAGCGCTCGCTGGTAGATGCCGGTGACGTCAGCACCGCGATCGACAAGCTGAAAGCTAATGGCTACCTGCGTGAAGAGTCCGGTGCACTATGGTTCAAATCGACCGAGTTCGGCGATGAAAAAGACCGCGTCGTGGTGCGCGACAATGGCCAGCCGACTTACTTCGCATCGGACCTTGGCTACCTGAATAACAAGTTTGCGCGCGGATTTGAACGCGTGATCTATGTGTGGGGTGCAGATCACCACGGTTACGTGAAAAGACTGCTCGCCGGTGCCGAGGCGCTGGGTCACGATCCATCGAAAATCGAAATACTGCTGGTTCAGCTTGCCGCGCTTTATCGCGGCGGCGAAAAAGTCAAAATGTCCACTCGATCAGGTGAATTTGTCACGTTGCGTGAATTGCGCGATGAAGTGGGCGCCGATGCGGCACGTTTTTTCTACACCATGCGTCGTTGCGAACAACATATGGATTTCGATCTCGATCTTGCGAAATCTGAATCGTCAGATAACCCGGTCTACTACGTACAGTATGCTCATGCCCGGGTTTGCAGCGTGCTGCGCCAGCTCGAAGGCAAGCAACTGACGCACAACCCGGACAACGGCAATGCGAATCTCGGCCTTTTAACAGAGATTCACGAAACCGAATTGATGACCATGCTCGGAAGATATCCCGAAGTGGTACAGGCGGCTGCCACTGCAATTGAGCCGCACCAGATCACCGCCTATTTGCGGGAACTGGCCAATGCCTTTCACACCTACTACAACGCCCAGCAGTTTCTGGTTGACGACGCCGCCCTGCGCGACGCCCGCCTGAATCTGGTGGTAGCGACACGGCAGGTGATGAGAAATGGCCTGGCCTTGATAGACGTGACAGCACCGGAAGCAATGTAGGATAAATAGAAGAACTATAAAATGAAAAAACTACTTAATATTTACAGTAATAATCAACAAGGTTTTGGCAATGGCTGGGTGTTGTTAACGCTCGGCCTGATGGTGGGTTTTATCGTTGGCTTTGTTTTGTTTCTATCCGGTATGCCCGAGGAACACTACACGCTGATCGACACGGAAACCGCCGTCGAGCAATATAAATCGGCCGACGCATCAGAATTCGAATTCTACGATCGCCTGAACAAGCTCAATACCGTCGTGCCCAAATTCGAGGGCGAGAACATGCCGGCGTTTTCCAATGAAGATCGTCGCGTGCAAACCGCCCAGACCGACAAGCAATCGGCGGTGGAGCTGGCAGCTGATCTGATCGCTCGCGCCGACGAAGGCCAGGCCGTAGAAGTGGCAGCGTCGTCAGCCAAGACCGGCAGCAATCTGGTGTCTGCAGCCGCAGGCGATCCGTTGGTTCGCACAACGCCTGTCAAACAGAAGACCATCGTTAGAAAGATTCCCAACAACCCGAACACCGCCTACTACCTGCAGGCGGGTGCATTTACCAATAACAACGATGCCAACCGCATGCAGGATCAACTGGTCAGCGCCGGTATGGATGCGTTTGTCAAAACCGTCGCGATCGATGGCCAGAAATGGCACCGGGTGCGAATCGGGCCTTTCTATGACTCCGATACCCTCTACTCGGCGCAAACCCGCCTGGGTCGTAGCGGTATCAGCTATCTTGTGATCAAGGTCCAGAGCTAGTTAATCGTTCGCGCGCGAATTGTCAGAGCCGGATCGCAGTCGAAACTGGCATCAATATCACAGCCGGTAGCTCGGCCAGTATTTTCAGTGCCGGGCATGCGGCCGGTTTCAGTCACACGGTGCCGTAATTGGCTAGCGGCATGAAGATCGATTTCAAAGCGATGCACGCAGACATCGATCGGTGTCTGCGCGTCGATCAACACCGGCTGCGCAATCGACTGCGAAAGATCCGGGACGGCCAGAAGCGTGCGGCCAAGCCTGCTGCCGATAAACCGGAAACGCAGACCGATACCAGTGATCCGCTGCAATCCCTGCAGCGCGCCATCACCCAGTCACAACAAAACAGAGAGCACCGGCACAGCAATCTGCCCGTGCCGACTTACCCGCAGGAACTGCCGGTTGTCGACTGCCGTGAGCAGATCATCGACAGCGTTCGCAAGCATCCGGTAACGATTGTGTGCGGTGAAACCGGCTCGGGCAAGACCACCCAAATTCCGAAAATGTGCCTCGAAGCGGGGCTCGGTGTCAGCGGGTTAATTGGCCACACGCAACCCCGACGCATTGCGGCTCGCACGGTATCGGCAAGAATTGCCGCCGAACTGAAAACCGAGCTGGGTGGTGCGGTGGGTTATAAGGTTCGCTTTGGCGACAAGATCTCCCGCGATTCTTACATCAAGCTGATGACCGACGGTATTTTACTGGCAGAGATTCAGTCTGACCCGTGGCTGAATCAGTACGATGCGATTATCGTCGATGAGGCGCACGAGCGATCGCTGAATATTGATTTCATTCTCGGTTACCTCAAGCGACTGTTGCAGCGCCGGCGCGATCTCAAAGTTATCATCACATCAGCCACGATTGACCCTGATACCTTTTCCAGGCACTTCGACAACGCACCAGTCATTCTCGCCGAGGGTCGTACCTATCCGGTCGAGCTGCGTTATCGACCGTGGAAGGAACTGGAAGACGATGATCGCGATCAGCCACAGGCGGTGTTTGAGGCCTGTGAAGAACTGGCGGGTCTGGGGGCCGGCGATACGCTGGTGTTTTTGCCCGGTGAACGCGACATACGTGAGTGCGCCGATTACATCGGCAAGGCCGCCACCGGCAGTAAGCGGCTGCGCGGCGTAGAAGTGCTGCCGTTGCTTGCACGCCTGTCAGCTGCTGAACAGGCGAAGGTATTTGAGCCGCACGGGCGGCGTCGCATTGTACTTGCCACCAATGTAGCGGAGACATCGTTAACTGTGCCGGGCATTCGCTATGTAGTGGATAGCGGTGATGCGCGTATGTCTCGCTACAGTGTGCGCAGCAAGGTGCAGCGACTACCGATCGAAAAGGTGTCGCAGGCATCGGCCAATCAGCGCAAGGGCCGCTGCGGACGCGAGGCCCCCGGTGTTTGTATCCGCTTGTATTCAGAAGAAGATTTTGATGCGCGCAGCGAGTTTACCGACCCGGAGATACTGCGTACCAATCTCGCCTCAGTCATCCTGCAAATGGAAGTGTCACGACTGGGCCATGTCGAAGATTTTCCATTCGTTGAAGCGCCGGACAGTCGGTTTGTCAACGACGGTTATCGCTTGCTGATCGAGTTAGGTGCCGTCAGTGAGAAACGCAAACTGACCTCACTGGGTAAACGCATCGCACGCCTGCCGATCGATCCTCGGCTGGCGCGAATGCTGATCGAAGGGGGAGAGGAGGGCAGTGTCAGCGAGGTGCTGACCATTGTCAGTGCACTGTCGGTGCAGGATCCGCGTGAGCGGCCGCTGGCGAAACAGCAGGCGGCGGATGAGCTACATGCCGAGTTCAACGACAAGCACTCCGATTTCAATTCGATACTGAATTTGTGGGAGTTCTGTCGGGTGCAGGGTGAGGCGCTTTCGAACAGCAAATTTCGCAAGATGTGCAAGCAGCGCTATCTGTCGTATCTTCGCATTCGTGAATGGCGAGACATTCGGCGCCAGCTGGCTCAGCTTTGTCGCGAACTGGGTATGACAGAAAACACCTCCGAGGCCGGTTACGACAAAACCCATCGCGCTTTGTTGTCCGGTCTGCTGGGCAACGTTGCCTTGAAAGACAATCGCAACGACTATCTCGCCACTCGCAATCGTAAGGTGATGATCTTTCCCGGTTCTGCGGTATTTGGCAAAGGGCCCAAGTGGATGATGGCGGCCGAGATCAGTGAAACCACGCGTCTGTATGCACGGGGTGTAGCGGCGATCAAACCCGAATGGGCCGAGGCGCTGGGCGAGCATTTACTCAAGCACAGTTATTTTGGCGCCACCTGGCACCGCAAACGTGCGCAAGTGGGGGCCTTTCGCAAATCCACACTGTATGGTCTGGTGCTGGTTGAAAAAAAGAAGATCAATTACGGGCCGATCAACCCGGAACAATCCAGAGAGATTTTCATTCGCGATGCGCTGGTTGCCGGCAACTACAACACGCGCTCTGACTTCTTTCATCACAATCTGAAACTGGTGGATGAGGTAGTTACCCTGGAGGAGAAAACCCGCCGCCGCGATATTCTGATTGACCCGGAAGAGCTCTACAGTTTTTACAATCAGCGCATCCCCGAAAGCATTTACTCAGGGCCGCAGTTTGAAAAGTGGCGCGAAGAATATGAACGTGAGCATCCGCGTGGCCTGTGGCTGACGCGCGAATTCCTGATGCAAAACGATGAGCTGGAGGTTAGCAAACAGGATTTTCCCGATCAGCTCGAATTCAATGGCGTGGTGTTGCCGTTGCACTACCACTTCCATCCGGGGGCAGAAGACGACGGCGTCAGTCTGCACGTGCCCGTCAGTCTGCTCAATCGGATCACGGCCGAGCAATGCGAATGGCTGGTGCCCGGCCTGCTCGAAGAAAAAATTGTAGCGCTAATAAAGTCACTGCCAAAAACCCTGCGTCGCAATTTTGTGCCCGCGCCCGATTATGCGCAAAAAAGTATCGCGGGTCTGGCCCTGCGCCGCCACGAGTCGTTGACATCGGCCCTGTCGTCTGAACTGCAGGCGATGACATCAGTGAAAGTGTCGGCAGTTGAGTGGCAGACGGATCAGCTGCCAGCGCACCTTGTTATGCGTATTGTGGTGACAGAGTCGGATGGTTCGACGCTTGATGTCTCACGCGATGTGGAGTTGTTGCAGGACCGCTACGCCGATCGCATTGAACAGAGTCTTGCGCAAACTGCTGACAACAGCTTTGAGCGAACCGATCTATCCGACTGGAATTTTGGCGACCTGCCAGAGTCCATCGAGATTGAGACTCAGGGCGTGATGATGCAGGGCTTTCCGGCGCTGGTGGAAGAGGATGATTGTGTATCGTTGCGCGTATTGGCGACCGCTGAAGGTGCGGCTGCAAAAATGCCGGCTGGTTTGCGGGCGCTCTATCGCAGGCAGCTGCAACAGGAAGTGAAATACCTGATACGCAATCTGCCGGGTATCGACGTACTGTGCCTGCGGTTTGCGGTGTTTGGAAAAAGTGATGTGTTGAAGCGGGATATCGTCGATGCAGCGCTGGATCGGACTTTCATACACGATCAGATCACCCCGCGCAGTCGCGAAGAGTTTGTCGATATACTTGAGACACAGAAGAGCGAGTTGGTCGGCAATGCCAACGCAATCTGCGCCGTGTTGGCAGAAACTTTCGAGGCCCATCGCGAGATCACCCGCCGGATGAGCGGCTCGGTATCGTTGAGCTGGGTTGAGCCATCGGCAGATATCAAAGACCAGATCAGCCGTATGATCTATCCGGGTTTTGTCTCGGCCACGCCACCGCAGTGGCTTGCGCGCCTGCCGGTGTACTTTAAAGCCATCGCACGCCGATTCGATTCTCTGGATCGTGAGCCGGATCGCGATCGCCGCCGCCGCGCCGAAATGCTGCCGGTGTGGGAGCGAATCAAAACCGCGATCGACGATCCCGTCACCGGTCACCAGATGCTGCGATTGCGCTGGTTGTTTGAAGAGTTGCGCGTATCCGTATTTGCACAGGATCTGGGTACTGCAGAGAAAGTCTCACTGGGTAGAGTGGAGACTCAACTGGAAAAAATACTCTCAAGCTGACAGGCCAATGGAAAGATTCGATCTCGGCGAGCATCAGTTTGCGATTACAACGGCATCAGCCGTAGCGCTGCGATTGTTCAATCTGGGGTTGAACTGGTGTTACGGGTTTAATCAGGAAGAGGGCGTCAAGTGTTTCCTGCGCGCGCTCGAATACGATCCGCAGTGCGCCATGGCACACTGGGGTGTAGCCTACGCTGCCGGGCCTTTTTACAACTTCCCCTGGTGTGACATGAGTGAAGCAGAAGCTGTGCACGCCACACGCTATTGTTTTGATCACGCCCGCCGCGCGTTGCAATGTGCCGAAAGCTGCAGCGACATCGAACAGGCGTTGATAGAAGGCTTACAGCACCGCTTCCAGCAACCACACCCGGTGGAGCAGGCAGAGTTCAATCGTTGGGACGATGCTTACGCTGATGGCATGCGCAAAGCCTACAGCCGATTTGGCGACAGTCAGGACGTCATGGCCTTGCTGGTCGAGGCACTAATCACTCGCACGCCCTGGAGGCTCTGGAATGTTCAGACCGGGCAGCCGGCACATCATGCCGATACGCTGGAGGCACTGAAAGTGTGCGAGCGCGCCATTGCGCTGGCCGATCAGTATCATCGGCCACAGCACCCTGCGATTCTACATTTGCATATCCACCTGACTGAAATGTCCAACGAGCCGGAGCGCGCGATGCGATCGGCGGATCGACTGGGCACACTGTGTCCGGATGCAGGGCATTTATCGCATATGCCAGGGCATACCTATGTACTGTGCGGTGACTATGAAAAGGCGATGCGGGCGAGTGAAAAGGCGATTGCCGCCGACGAAAAGTATGTTGAATACGCCGGGCCGTTTAACTTCTATACCACCGCGCGCTGCCACGATCTACACCTGATGATGTATACCTGCATGTTGCTTGGCAAGTTGCAGCCCGCCCTGCAGGCTGCAGAGCAAATGTGTGCCACGCTCACACCGGAGGTGCTGAATGTCGAGGGCAAGCCCTTTCTGGCGATGACCATGGAAGGTTATTTTTCGATGAAAATGCACGTATTGGTGCGGTTTGGTCAGTGGCAGCAAATCATCGATGCCGATATGCCCGAGTGCGAAACGCTCTATTGCGTCTCCACCAGTATGCACCACTATGCAAAAGGGGTGGCATTTGCGGCATTGAAACAGTTCGATCGGGCACGTCAACAACAGCACCTGTTCGTGGAATCGCTGGATCGATTGCCGGCTGACAGGCGTTTCTTTAACAACCCGGCGCGGACGACGCTTGCGATCGGTGAGAAAATGCTTGAGGGAGAGTTACTCTATCATCAGGGTTATTACACCGCTGCCTTTGATGCCTTGCGCGAGGCTGTGCGCCGCGACGACAAGCTGGAGTATTCCGAGCCCTGGGCGTGGATGCACCCACCGCGTCACGCGCTTGGTGCATTGCTGTTGGAGCAAGATGAATATCAAGAGGCCGAGCTAATCTATCGCACTGACCTTGGGCTGAATAATCAGCTGCAACGCTGTGCACAGCATCCGCGTAACGTCTGGTCGCTGCATGGCCTGGTAGAGTGTTTGCGCCATCGGCGGGCAGAGGATGAGCTTGCCGTTTACGAACCCATGCTGGCTTCCGCACTCGCTAAAACGGATGTGCCGATTTCGTCATCGTGTATGTGTAAGGGGTTGTAGACTTTGGAGCACTCGAATTGATCGCCAGTATGATGATGTACGAACGCCCGCAGCTGGCCGACGCCCATCGTCGCTACTGGCAGTTAATTCGGCGTCAGCTTGCGCAGCGTGGCATCGATAGTCCCGAAGAACTGTCACAGCAAGACGAGGAGTTTTCAGTCTGGCTGAATCCGCAACTGGTGTTGAGTCAAACCTGCGGCATGCCGTATAGAACACGCCTGCACGGCAAGGTTAATCTAGTGGGTACCGTCAACTTTGACTTGCAAGGTTGCCCACCCGGCTACTATCGCAGCCCGTTGGTAGTGCGCGAAGATGAACCGAAACAACGCATCGATGAATTTCGCGATGCTACCTTTGCCTACAACCAGACCTATTCACAATCCGGCTTTGCGGCCGCTTACTGGCATCTGCAACCACACGGATTCTGGTTTGAAAAAACACTGCATGCCGAACAACATATCGAGTCGGCACGAGCTGTGGCACAGCGGCGTGCCGATATCGCATCGCTGGATGCGGTAACCTGGATGATGATGCAGCGATACGAGCCCTTTGCAGGTACGCTTCGCGTGCTGGAATGGACCATACCCACGCCGGGTTTACCCTATATCTGCGCAAAAGGGCTTGATAGCGATTTGGTCTTTGCATCAATTGCCGCGGCGATTGATGAACTATCGGCTGATGACAAAGCGCTGCTGGGCATTGCTGGTCTTGTGTACATTGAGCCTGACGCCTATCTCGCGATTCCCAATCCGCCTGACAGGATATAGTCATTTCAATTATTGGTGACTTTCCCCTAGAGGCTGACCTGTAGCCTATCTATGCCCGACACCGGCAAGAGAGATTCCGCTTAAGTCAGCCATGTCCCCCTTGCAGGACCGGATCATTCAGTATGGATCGACCATTCGGCCGCAATGGCCATTCGTGACTAAAAACGGCAAGCCGATCAACGTTCAACTCAGAGCCTCACTGAATTCTCACGATGGCGGTTTTCTGATTGATGCAGCGTGCGAGTGTTTGGGCGTTATAGGAGTGCCCGATTTTATGGCCGGGCCCGCGCTCGAGAGTGGACAGCTGCAACAGATATTGCAGCCTTACACAGTAAATCCCCGTGGCATCTATGTCGTGTATCCAGAAGCACAGTTTCTTAGTCAGCGCACACGTACGCTAGTTGAATTTATGGTGAGAGCATTGTCGGCTGAGGAACAGCCATCAGCTCTGGATTAGTTAATCGCAGCCAGCGCCTTATCCAGCTTCTCCAGTTCCTGACAGCCGTCGGGGCAAAGTGCGGCTAATCGCTCCCGGTTTGCACGCGCGTCATCAAACTTTTTCAGGCTGATAAACAATTCCCCCTGATACTCCAGCGCGCCCTTGTGTTCCGGATTGTAGTTCAGAGCCATTCGATAGGCCTTGCCCGCCTGTTTGTATTTACCCAGTTTGCGGTGAGAGTACCCCAACAGATTCCACGCGTCGGCGTTATCCACATCGGCGCGAACGACCTTGTTGAGTACCTTGATCGCCTTTTTGTATTTCTGCTTGCCCAGATGGGCGCGCGCCTTTTCAAGTCGTGCATCCAGTTGCTTGCCAGTGAGCGCAGAAGGGCTGCTGTAGCTGTCGCCCGAGTCGTCCGCGAGTGTGGTGTAGCTGGTCCCGATTGAGAGTAACAGTGTTAACATCAAGAGAGTTTGTTTCATGGGGTTTCCTTATCGAGTAGTGAAGTGCGAGGCTGTCAGATGTGGCTCGTGACGATTGCCATGAGTTATTAACACCTGGCGATGCTTGTCTATTCCAAGGGCGCGTCTGCACTAAAAATCTGATAGGCATTGCTATGGTGGTCAATCCACGGTGGCAGCGCGCCAATCCCTATTTACCAATCAGACCCTCTCATCACGAGTTCGTGAAGAATTGATCGACGTCCTGGTGTTGATGGGCAATGCCGGCAATTTCAATGGCGGTTGATCCCAATCTATAGAAAATGATGTGTTTTCCCTGTGGGAAGCTTCGCAGGCCAATGCGTATTTCATCCCGCTGTTTTCCTGCCGTTGGATGGTCGACCAACCAATTCAGGCGACGCTCAAGGTCTTGCAAATATACGAGTGTCTGTTCCTCGCCCCAGGTGCGAAGGCTGTTCGTTCTGATCTGCACAATGTCCCTCGCCGCGCGACGAGAGAGTACAAACGTGTCGATCATCCGGTTTTACGATTCAGCAGCTCATCGAAAAATTCCTTGCCGTCGATTGACTCGTTCCTGTCGAGTTGCGCGATGCCCTCATCAATATGCTCGCGCAGTGCCTCCAAATGCCGCTGGTAGCCCGACTCATAATCTTCAAGCATTCGCAGTCCGGCGCGAATAACTTCGCTTGCCGTCTCGTATCGCCCGGATTCGATTTGGCTTGCGATGAAGCCCTCGAAGTGCTCGCTGATGGTGATGCTGGTTTTTGGCATGATGTGGTCGTCTGATTGCGTTATACCTATATTTAGTATATGTCGGTACAACAAGTCAACATCAGTCTGTAGTTTTCCGGATCAAATAGTAGTGAGAGAATGCAAAAAGATGGTTCGAAATAGAAATAGTATTCTATACTATTGACATACAAAGATTACCTCGTCATACTAATCTCACTGTCAGAACTGGCTCGCAGGAATTTTGTATGCACCAAACCAAACACATCGAGAAGCGAATGAATCAGCGCGGCATATCACATCAGATGCTCGATCTCGCATTCGCCTATGGCACACCAATACGTGAGAAATATGTGTTGGGGCGCAAAGAGGTGGCTGCACGCCTTGCCGAACTTCGCCAGGAAGAAAAAGCTTTGCTGAAGATTATGGACAAGGGAGGTCTCGTCGTTGTGGAAGATGACAACACCTTGATTACCACCTACAACCTTTCGCGCAGGCCACGGTAGTGTTGCGGAAAGTCATTTCTGAAATGATGGATCTACTGCGATCCGACCCTGGTACTGTCGATCAGCATTTTGAGATCGCTATCGGTGCTCTGGTCTGGGCCCGCCTCTCGTTTGATGGCGCGCTCGAAGAGTCTGAACAGTTCGATACTGCGGATACTGCTGATAACCGTTTCTCACAGTTTGTGCATCACCACATCGATTTCGAATTACGTCTGCCCCAGATGCTCAATATCTGGGATTTACTAATATCATTGAAGAAGTCAGGCGTCATCGGGCAGCTCGATCTTAGAGATTTAGCAATCTGGCATCCATCGCGTGAACTAAATGCAATGCCAACTGCTATCGCAGATCTACTGATAGCGCTGGCTGGGCCGACTGCAAAAAGCAGTGTCTACTGCCCATGGGATCAGGGTGGCCAGTTAACCAGTCGTATGCCCAAGAATGCTGTTTATGTAGACATCGGCACTCGATATCACCCGTTGTTGCGATTTCTTGCACTGCTGGCTTCGAAGCCACCTCAAATTGTGGTGACAGACCCAATACGTGAGCCATCCGCTGTGACAAACGGAAAGCTCGCTCGGTTCGATTTGGCGGTCGCCTGTCCTCCGCTAGGTGTGAAATACCGTGCCACTGACCTCCGTAGTGATTTTTATGGCAGATTTCCTGAAAAGAGGGTTCTTACTGGTACCGTACTGGCAGTGTATCACCTGCTTGCGCAGACGAGTGATCGTATAGTGTTGCTGATGCCCCCAGCGATGCTGTTTAGCAGCGGAGCAGAAGCAGCGCTACGCAAGCAATTGGTCGCCAATGGTAATTTGCAGTCAGTAATTGCACTACCTGAAGAATGGTCATTTAAACACAGGGTTTGGGCCAACAACGTACTGATCCTCGATCCCAAAGGAGGGCATAAATCGATTCGTTTAATAGATGCACGATTGTTTGACACGGAATCACTAGCGACAGAGATACCGAGGATACTATTAGATGACGGCGATGGAGAGTCGCAGGTCACAATAGATAGTACAGAGGCCCTGGCGAATGATGTAGATTTGCAAGTCTCCAAATACGTACTTTCCGAAGACCGTAAACAGGTTGCGCGTAAACTGGCGGAGGCGAATACAGCGAGTTTGGCCGATGTGTGCCAGATCATGGCACCTGTAGCGTTTCCCAAATCCGAACAAAGTTCGCCCATCCTTACCATGGACACTGCCTGTTTCACTGACTACGGCTACGCAACACCACCGCAGAAGACTACAGATACCGCGCAGAAGGTTGCCAAACGCGATGAGCTTTACCTGCAGCCAAATGATATTGTGATATCCACCAAAGGGACGCCAGGTCGAGTGGCAATAGTGCCTCCGGATGTTCCGCCAGCGGGAGAATCTGGTTGGTTTGCTCCACGTTTTGCTGCGGTTTTGCGCTGTGATGGAGACCTACCGATAGATCCGAGAGTGCTGTTTCTGCAGCTGCGTTCAGAGTTTGGGCAGCAACTTTTATCGGGGTGTGCCGTGGGTGCAACCATCTCTATGTTGCGTCTATCAGATTTGAAAAAAATGCAAGTTGTGATTCCTGATGTTGACGACGCAAAAGCGGCGGTCACCGTTTTCGAAAAGGAAGTGGCGTTTCAACAGGAGATTGAATTGTTGCGGCAGAAGCAGCAAGCATTGGCAGCTTCGCTATCGTTTTTTGAGATGGGCTGATGACCTTGAAGTCTGAATATTAACTCTTGGGATTGACCCGAAAGTAAATCTATAACCAGAGGAGTGTTTATATGATTTCTAACAGTAACCATTTGAGATCAAGTAATATGAAAAACAAGTTAGTCGAAATTATTCAGGAAATAGATATCGCCATTTTGCCGGTCCGTTCGAAACCGTTCGCTGGTGCGGGATTGATTATAACCAGTGATCCAGATCGTTCGCGCAGGGAACAGGATCTTATCGTCCATTCCGAAGATGCTGCTAGTCTCAGCTGGTTTGTTTTTCGACTCAAAGATGCATATGGTGAAATGGTGAATTGCACCAATAAGCGTGAGTTCTACGAAAATCTGGGAACGCAGCTCAATAAAGCGAAGAGTCTCGGCCTGGGGACGAAAGACCAGATGAAGTATGTGCTGCATTTCTTTGCTGCAGCAGAGGGATTTTCATTGAATAGTGCAATGCTAGCCAATTAGATATTGCGAGACACTTGCGCATATTCAATCAGTACTAATGACTCAGGTATATATGTTCGACCAATCATTCAAAAATATCGACGATGTCCTGCGTAAGGACGCAGGCTGTGCCTCCGAGCTCGACTACACCGAGCAAACCTCGTGGATGCTGTTTCTGAAATATCTGGACGATCTGGAAACCGAGCGGTCGATGGAGGCTGAGCTCACCGGCAAAAAGTACAGCTACATCCTCGACGAAGAGTACCGCTGGGCCAGCTGGGCGGCTCCAAGGGATGAGCACGGCGCGTTCGACCACAACAACGCGCTGACCGGCGATGATCTGATCGAGTTTGTCAACGACGATCTCTTTCCCTATCTGCAGGCGTTCAAGCAAAAGGCCGACACCACCCATCAGATCGAATACAAGGTTGGGGAAATCTTCAGCGAGCTGAAAAACAAGGTTCAAAGTGGCTACTCGCTGCGCGATGCACTGGAGTACGTCGACGAGTTACGTTTTCAGACGCAGGACGAACGCCACGAATTGTCATCACTGTACGAAGACAAGATCAAGCGCATGGGCAATGCCGGGCGCAACGGTGGTGAATACTACACACCACGGCCGCTGATTCGCGCGATGATCAAGGTCATCAACCCGCAGATCGGCGAGTCGATTTACGATGGCGCTGTGGGCTCGGCGGGCTTTCTGTGTGAAGCCTATGAATACCTGCGCGATCAAAAGCTCACCACCAAGCAACTGCACACACTGCAGACCAACACCTTCTACGGCAAGGAAAAGAAAAGCCTCGCCTACGTGATTGCGATCATGAACATGATCCTGCACGGCATCGAGTCACCGAACATCGTTCGCACCAACTCGCTGGCCGAGAACCTCGACGACATCCAGCCCAAAGACCGACACAACATCATCCTCGCCAATCCACCTTTCGGCGGCAAAGAGCAGTCAGAAGTACAGCAGAACTTCGAGATCCGCAGCGGCGAGACGGCGTTTCTGTTTCTGCAGCACTTTATCGCCTACCTCAAGCCCGGCGGTCGTGCGGCTGTGGTGATTAAAAATACCTTCCTGTCCAACTCCGACAATGCCTCCAAAGCGCTGCGACAGGAGTTACTGGAAAGCTGCAACCTGCACACCATACTCGACTGCCCGGGCGGTACGTTTCAGGGTGCAGGTGTGAAAACGGTTGTGCTCTTTTTTGAGAAGGGCCAGCCCACGACAAATATCTGGTACTACCAGCTCGACCCCGGTCGCAACCTCGGCAAAACCAATCCGCTCAACGATGGTGATCTGGCGGAGTTTGTCACGCTACAAGCAAACTCCGAACACTCGAATAATTCGTGGACGGTGAACCTCGCCGATGTCGATCAGGATTCGTGGGATCTTTCGGTTAAAAACCCAACTCTTGATGATGAAGTGGTGCTGCGCGATCCTGTGGAGATACTGGACGAGATACAGGCGCTGGATCGGGAGACGGCGGAGATTCTGGAGAGTGTGCGGGGGTTGGT
>CAZNIS010000113.1:2582-20135 GCA_964573105.1 uncultured Granulosicoccaceae bacterium | reverse complement strand
TATGGCTGGGAAGAGCGCTGGGTTCGCGACGAAGGTTATATGAAAATTGTACCAGTGGCTGTGGCGGCCACGCTTGCCAAGGCTGGTCTCGACGGCGACGCGATCGATCACTTCTGCTTTCCATCGGCCACCGCGCGCGTCGCGTCCGGAGTGGCCAGGGCGTGCAAGCTCAATCCCGACAGCGTCGCCGACAACCTGCGCGACAACTGTGGCGAGACCGGTACGGCACATCCGCTGCTGATGCTGGTGCATGTGCTGGAGCAGGCGAGTGCGGGTGAAAAAATTCTTGTTACAGGTTTTGGGCAGGGTTGTGATGCACTGCTGTTTGTAGTTACCGATGCGATTAGTTTCATTAAGGAGCCACAGCGAAAGGGTGTAGCCGGTCACCTGCAGCGCCGCCGCGCTGAAGATAATTATCATCGCTACCTGGCACACAACGATCTGATCACGCTGGAGCGTGGTATCCGAGCCGAAGTGGATCGCAAAACCGGCTTGTCCACCTTGTACCGCAACCGTGATAAAGCGCAGCGCATGATCGGCGGACACTGCACCGAGTGTGGCACCAATCAGTTTCCCAAAAGCCGCATCTGCGTGAACCCAGAGTGTCACGCCACCGACACTCAGCGCGACGAACCTTTCGCCGAGAAGCTCGGCCGGCTGAACTCCTTCACCGCCGACCGCCTGACCTATTCCCCTGACCCTCCAGCCTGGTATGGCATGGTGCAGTTCGAGGGCGGTGGCCGGCTGATGGCGGATTTTGCCGATATCGCTGCCGATGCAGAATTGCAGGTCGGCATGCCAATGCGAATGATGTTTCGAGTCAAGGATTTTGATGCAAAGCGCGGTTTTCGCCGCTATTTCTGGAAAGCCGTACCGGAAGAGATTTGAAGTGCTGTGTAGTCAGCCTGCAATGCGACTTGGGGACGGGCAACGAAGTCACAATCCAGCGCTTTGCGGCGCTGTTAACTGACACTCGCTGACAGGCACTACAATAGTTATGGAATCACTCAACAACCCGGCAATCGGTCGGGCACTGGAGATCTGACATGGCAACAGGTATTAAAGACAAGGTTGCGATACTCGGCATGGGCTGCTCACACTTTGGCGAGCGCTGGAACGACAACGCCGAAGACCTGATGGTCGAAGCGTTCGGAGAGGCGATCGCCGATGCGGGGATTGATCGCAACGAGATTCAGGCCGCCTGGTTTGGCACCGCGATTGAAGAAGAGCACGTCGGCAAATCCGCAGTGCCGCTGTCGATGGGTTTGCGCCTGCCGAATATTCCGGTCACCCGTGTGGAAAACTACTGCGCCAGCGGTTCTGAGGCGTTTCGCGGGGCGGTCTATGCCGTGGCTTCCGGCGCCTGTGATTTTGCGCTGGCGCTGGGTGTGGAGAAACTCAAAGACACAGGCTACGGCGGTCTGCCTCAACGCAATCGTGGCTCGGTCAACGACATGCTGTGGGCCAATGCATCG
This sequence comes from uncultured Granulosicoccaceae bacterium, assembly GCA_964573105.1. Classification (GTDB taxonomy): domain Bacteria; phylum Pseudomonadota; class Gammaproteobacteria; order Granulosicoccales; family Granulosicoccaceae; genus CAKZSB01. The sequence continues at coordinate 18,660 of CAZNIS010000113.1, read as the reverse complement.
GCACCTGGTTCATTTGCGCAACTGGCCAGTGCCTATGCCGCCAAGCACAACGTCAATCGTCAGGATCTTAAACGGGCTATGGCGCATATTTCAGTCAAAAGTCACGACAACGGATCGCGCAACCCCAAAGCGCATCTGCGCAACCGCATCGATGAGGATCGCGTGCTAAACGCGCCCATGATCGCAGAGCCACTAGGTCTTTTTGATTGCTGCGGTGTCAGCGACGGCTCGGCCTGTGCCATCGTCACCACGCCGGAAATTGCCAAATCACTTGGCAAGAAAGATCTGATCACCGTCAAGGCGATGCAGCTTGCCGTCTCCAACGGCAGCGAAGCACAACACAATTCCTGGGATGGCAGCTATTTCACCACCACCCGCGCCGCCGCCAAGCGCGCCTACGAAGAAGCCGGTATCAGCAAGCCGCGCGATCAGATTTCGCTGTTCGACGTGCACGATTGCTTCTCGATCACCGAGCTTGTGACGATGGAAGACCTCTACATCTCACCCGAAGGCGGTGCGATCACCGACGTGATGGACGGCTTTTATGATGCCGAAGGCAAAGTGCCGTGCCAGATAGACGGTGGCCTGAAGTGTTTCGGCCATCCGATCGGCGCCAGTGGTCTGCGCATGATCTACGAAATGTATCTGCAGATGCAGGGCAGAGCGGACGATCGGCAAATGCAAAAAGAGCCCGTCTACGGCATGACCCACAATCTCGGCGGCTTCCCGCACCAGAATGTGTGCTCGTTGACGATTGTCGGTCGCGAGGGCGTATAGGGTAAGAAAATCCGCATTACGCACGAGGGTGGGTGTGTATTGCGTGTTAGCTGTGGCGTGGTGGGTGTATGTGATCTAGTTCACTAAGTTGAATTGTCGGAGCTCCCATGGCGCGCAGGTGATTTGCCTGTTACCACAGCAGGAAACCCGCATCGTGAGTAAGGCAATTGTGTTCTATATCACCTCGCTTACGCGTAGGGCTGCTCCTTCGTTTGACGCAGAAATGGAAGCCCGCAGCGTGAGCAAGGCAACGCAGTTCTATATTGCCTCGCTGAAGCGTCGGGTTGCCGCCTTCGTTTAATGCTGTGAAATACGAGCGCGCTGGGTGAGAAGATCAGTATGGAGTTTCCTCGCTGACGCGTCGGGTTGCCCCTGTGAGTGATGCCGCGAAAGGGAAGCCCGCAGCGTGAGCAAGGCAACGCTGTTCTATATTGCCTCGCTGAAGCGTCGGGTTGCCGCCTTCGTTTAATGCTGTGAAATACGAGCGCGCTGGGTAAGAAGATCAGCGTGGAGTTTCCTCGCTGACGCGTCGGGCTACCCGCTTTGTACAACGCTGTGCAAATCGAGCGGGCCGTGTGAGAAGGTCGGCATGGAGTTATCTCGCTAACGCGTCGGGCTACCTCCTTCGTTTCACGCAGTGCAATGTGAACGTGCCGGGTATGACGCCGTATAGTAGATACGCGCAGCGTGAAAAAGAGCACTCACCACCATCAAAAACCCCTCAGTTTCCCACTGCCATGATTCGCCACAATTGAACATTCCGGATCCGGGATCTGGGGAAGGATCGCTGCTCTAATAACGACCACGCCCACAGAGCGAGCTCGTTGTGTTCATGATCTTTGTGTTGTTGATGATGCTGGTCATCATCGCTGTGACTGTTTGGCTCGTGCTGTGGCTGATTCGTTACCTGAGGAGGCCCGGAATGGCGACTACCACTGATGCGCATTCATCGCGTCTAACCACCTTGACCGAGTCGCTGACGGTGCGCTCGGTTATTATCGCGGTACTCGCGCTGGTGATGCTGATTCCATTGGGGCTGGTCGGCAATGTGGTCAATGAACGCGATTATCGATATCGATCCGTGTTGTCAGATATTGCGAGCACCTGGGGTGAGGCTCAAACGCTGTTGGCGCCGGTGGTGGCAGTGCCGTTCACCGAGACGATTGTGAGAGAGGAAAAAGTGACCGATGAGGATGGTAAGTCCCGGCTGGTCAAGCGGGAAGCCCACTACCAGAAAACGGCGCACTTTTTACCTGAGCATCTCGATATCGACATTCGGTTAACTGATGAAATACGCCGGAGGGGCATTTTTGAATCTTTGGTGTATCGGGCCACGATTGAAATTGATGCCAGTTTCGATGGGTTTGATGTGAAATCACTGTCGAACAACACTAGCGAAGTTCACTGGGATCAGGCCTGGCTGGCCGTTGGGCTGTCGGATACGCGCGCGATCAATTCGGTAGATGACTTTCAGTGGAATAATTCGCCTCGCGAACTGGCACCCGGTACGCGTTTGCAATATCTGTCTTCAGGCTTTCATGCAACGCTCGGCTCTGCCTTGCAGGCGACGCGGCGGGAGTCCCACACGCTGCGCATAGCGATGAATGTCAACGGCTCGGATGCATTCCGCTTTGCCCCATTGGGCGAGACGACCCGGGTTGAGTTATCTTCGGTCTGGCCCCACCCGAGCTTTCAGGGTGACGCCTTGCCGGATCAGCACAACATCAGTGCGGACGGGTTCAATGCCAGGTGGACGATACCGCACCTGGCGCGTAATTATCCTCAGCGCTGGATGTCTGGACGCAATGAAATTGACTTGCGGGAGTTCACTGCCGGTGTCAGTATGTTTGAACCGGTATCGCTGTACTCGCGTGTCACACGGGCTGTTAAATACGGCATTCTCTTTATCGGGCTGACTTTTCTGACGTTGCTGATATTCGAGATGTCGATTGATCGCAAACTGCATGTTATCCAGTACGTTTTGATCGGTTCCGCCTTGTGTCTGTTCTTTCTTGTATTACTGTCGCTGTCAGAGCATATGCGATTCCATCAAGCCTATGCGTCGGCCGCAATACTCGTCATTGCCATGATCGGGTCTTACACCTGGCTTGTGTTGCGCAGTATGGTACGTGCCGCAGGGGTGATGGCGATGCTGATAGCCCTGTATGCCGTACTGTATTCACTGCTTCAGCTTGAAGACTATGCGCTGTTGATGGGCACGGCTCTGCTGGTATTTGTATTGATGGTGCTGATGTTCGTCACAAGAAGTATTCAGCCTGACCCCAGGCTGCCAAGCTGACCATTGAGCTGTACGATTGCATGATCAGCTGAGTAGAAGAGCTATGTGCTCCCGGTTACACTGTGTGGCGCTCACGTAATTTTACAACGGCGACCTGTCAGGCTGCCGTTGATTCGCGATGGCAGTGTGAATAGATAACGATTGAAAATGCAAAGAAAACCACGCAAACCACTGACACCGTCCCAACACGGGTTGCTCGCGGTCGCAGCGATCGTGGCGATTGTTTTGCTGTTCGTGGTCGCCCGTCTATGGCCGCAGTTGGTTGGCTAGCCCGGCTTTTTCAACAATGGAAAGTGATGATGTCGCAAGTCAGCTTATTCACCAATCCATTTGTCATTTAAGTTAATTATCCGGCACGGAAAAGCTGCTTCGTGTTTTTTGTTGTTCTTCCTGCATCCCGCCAGTGCCTTTTCTGTCGCATCCTGTTTCGATAGTGGGCTTGATCGCCACGACCAGGCGCCGTTGTCAGATTGGGCGAATGCTTTGTCTCTCGTTGTATGGATAAATTTCTCGCGATAGGAATTCAGCGCCTTTTTCGACATAATCAACGACTCATCGGCGCGTTGATGAGTAATTGTCTGTCGATAGAGGTCCGTCCATTCGTCGTTGACATGTACGATTCGGCAGGGTTGTTTTGCTTCGTGTTCGTGATTTCGGGCACGGCAGCTGGCCAGTGCATTGTTGATCGCGTGGTCTTTCGAGGTTCTGTTTGAACGCCAGTTCCAGTTGCCACTGGCGGATTGGGCGAACGCTTTGTGGTCTCTGGCTTTGCGATATTTTTGCTCGAACGCGGTGCGCGCTTTTTTTCGAATGATAACGCTTGAGGCGACGATCCGGTCGAATCGCTCTTCGGGTGTGCCGGCTCTCTCAAGATCATCGATAGATGGCATCATGTTGCCCAGCGCCTGTTGAATTGCCCCGGTGGCGCAAGATTCGTAATCGCTTGCGATGTTCTGTCTGTCTTTGCGGGTGAACTCCACGCCTTTGTGCATCTCTACGAGCTTGTCCAGCAGATCTGTTCCACAGTGATCGACAAAGCTCTGGGTAAATTGCTCGCCCTGATTCTGCCATCCCATCCACACGCTCATGCCCTTTCTTATTCTGCTGGTGACTTGCCTGCGGTCTGATTCGGACAGGTCGCCCAGTTCATCCTGTAGTCTGCCGATGTAGGTCTCGGTTGGGCGAGATATTATCTTCTCCCATTTTTCCGGCCAGCCGAGAGGGTTTGCGTAACGTTCGATGGGGCTTGCCTGAGCGCTGCCGAGCAAGAGTACGAGAAGTACGAAGAGGAGTGGAGATCTATACATATCTACTGCATCGGTGTTTGTTGCGATGGCCATTGATCAGGCCGAGGTGCTTTGGCGGGACGTGGCCGGGTCGCTAGCAGGCATCTACGATGCCAGATCATCCAGTTTGTGGATAGCGGTAGGTCCGTTCGGGTTTAAATTGTGGATGCCATGGCAGTCGATGGTTCGGCGAAGTACGTTTTACATGCCTCGCTAACGCGTCGGGTTGCCTTTTGGCGCATGGGGTGGTTGATGGGCGTTCTGTACAGTACCGGCTGGGTGTTGAGGCAGGGTTGGATGTGTGGTTGCCTCGCTGACGCGTCGGGTTGCCTTGTGGCGTATGGGGTGGAGCGATCGCGATGGAGTAATACCGGCGTTTGCCGCTATCGCTGTCGTAATTAGGTGGGTTGGGCGTCTGGCGTCGTGAGATTGTTGGCAGAACGCTGGCGGGACGCGCCCCGACTGATACTCCGGCGGCATTAAGAGCCGCGGAAAAATATCGCTGAAACAATACCTTATAATTTTTTTGGCAAGGTGATGCAAAAATTGCATCGCTACGCTGCAAAATTAGCACAATTCAAGTGCACCCTAAACCAGTAAGTTACGCTGGCAGGCGTGCGGCCGTGCAGTACACCGAAGGCGGTGTCCGGTAAGAGGTTGCAATCGCCCGACAGACATTACTTGCAGGCGGCGGCTTGCACACCGCAGACGAACAACCGTCGCAGCTTCCTGTTATCATTGCCGGTTTGCAAGGCGAGTGAGGACAGCTAGGGTGGGCGCCGAAGTCGCAACAGAATCGTTGAACATTGGAGAACTCTCAGAGTGAAAAGCAAACTTGAATACATCTGGCTGGACGGCTACGTGCCCACACAGAGCCTGCGCAGCAAGACCATGGTCCGTTCGGACTTCAGCGGCAAGCTGGAAGATTGCCCGATGTGGTCGTTCGATGGCAGCTCCACTGAGCAGGCTGAAGGCAACGATTCTGACTGTCTGCTGAAGCCAGTCGCAATCATTCCCGATCCTGACCGCAAGAACAGCTACCTGGTCATGACAGAAGTGCTCAACGCTGATGGCACCGCGCACGCCTCTAACGGCCGCGCAACGATCGAAGAAGACGACGACGATTTCTGGTTCGGCTTTGAGCAAGAGTACTTCCTGATCAACACCGAGACCAATCTGCCGCTGGGCTTCCCCGCCAACGGCTTCCCGCCGCCCCAGGGTCCGTACTACTGCTCTGTCGGTGGCAAGAACGCCTTTGGTCGAGACATTATCGAAGAGCATCTGGACATGTGTCTGGAAGCGGGTCTGAACGTGGAAGGCATCAACGCCGAGGTTGCGTCCGGCCAGTGGGAATTCCAGATTTTCGCCAAGGGTGCCAAGCGTGCCGGTGACGAAATCTGGCTGGCACGCTACCTGATCGAGCGCACCGCAGAAAAATACGGCGTATCGGTGAACTGGCATCCCAAGCCGCTCGGCGACACCGACTGGAACGGTTCCGGCATGCACGCGAACTTCTCAAACGGCGCGATGCGCGATGCTGGCAGCGAAGATGTGTTCAACAAGATCTGCGAAGAATTCGGTAAGAACATCCAGCGTCACATCAGCGTTTATGGTGCGGACAACGACCAGCGTCTAACCGGCAAGCACGAGACACAGTCGATCGATCAGTTCAGCTATGGCGTTTCAGACCGCGGCGCGTCTATCCGCATCCCGGTCGGTACCATCGAAGATGGCTGGAAAGGACGCCTGGAAGATCGTCGCCCGGCATCCAACGCCGATCCCTACAAAGTCGCAGCAGCGATCATCAAGACCACCGCTGAGGCGCTGGCCTAGCACGACCTCTGACGTGCTGGTGGGGCGCTGCTGCGCGACTGCAGTGGATGCTCTGGTGTGAAAAATCCCCGCCCTGAGCGGGGATTTTTGCGTTAGGAGATGGTCAAACTGGGTTAATGCGCGTTGTACCTTCGCGGGGTTGCAGTACACTTTACTCATCCGGCCAGGCAGGTGATGCGATATGAGCGAATATCCGAAACTGAAGTTACCTGATCAGACCACGCTCTTTATCGAGCAGACGGACAAGGATCTGGCGCAAAAGATTGACCCGAATTTCCGCTACGCCTACTTCAAAACCATTGCGCGCGGCGGCAAGTCGCTGATTCAGTCCTGCAAGGACATGCAGCTTAACCGGGTGATTTGCTACAAGTCGCTGCTGCCCGAATTTGCCGACGATGCGATCGAACAGAAGCGCCTGCTGCGAGAGGCTCGAATCTCCGCAATTCTGCAGCATCCAAACACGGTCCCGACCTACGAGCTCGGGCGCGACAACAAGGGCCGTTACTACTTCACGATGAAGCTTGTGCATGGCTATACCCTGCGCGAGATCTTCGACTACCGCGAGCGTTACGATCTGGGGCAGCTGGTCGAGATCATTGTGCAGGTGGCGAATGCGCTGCAATGTGCGCACTCACACGGCGTGATCCATCGCGATGTAAAGCCCGAGAACATTTTGATCGGCCCCTATGGCGAAGTATTGCTGCTGGACTGGGGGCTTGCCAAAGTATGGAACAAGAAAGGTGAGCAATCGCCAATCGAAAGCGAAGACCCGAGTCACGAGGCGACTGACTTTGCGATGACAGGGCATCAGAAATTGCAGGGTACGCTGTTCTACATGTCACCCGAACAAATCGAGCGCGATCCGGTGATCGATTCGACCACCGATATCTACAGCCTCGGCGTCGTGCTGTACGAGGCGATCACCGGCCGCACGCCGGCACAGGGTGAGATGATCGATGAAGTCATTCAGAGCACGCTGAATGAAGAGCCGCCCAAGCCTTCGGAACTGACGGACAATGTGCCTCCGATGTTGGAGGATACCGTGATAAAGTGTTTGCACAAGGACGCGAAGGAGCGCCTGCAGACGACCGGTGAACTGATTCGGCTGTTACAGCAGAACTGGTCGTTGATCTAGTGTACTGCAACGCTCAAACCTTACAAATGAGTTGATCAACCGACCCTGCGGGAGCTCGTCAGTTGGCGCGCGACTGCGTTAAAGCTCTTGATAAGGGGGTAACCATTGTCTGCGAGCTTCGTCTTGCCGCACACCAACTGACGAACTCTCATTCTCACACTTTGAATGCTTCAGTACACTAGCGTAAAAAGCTTCCAGCGTAGCAATGGCTACCTCGGGCGTTGTTCACGCTTCGCATGACCTTACTTGAAAGGCATCGGGTAGAGTATCCCGCCGTCGGTGTACAGTGCGTTCAGCCCCCTTGGCAGATTAAACGGTGAGCCGGGGCCGAGGTGACGATTGTAGATGTCTTTGTAGTTGCCAATCTGGTTGATGATCTGGTAGCAGAAGTCATTCGAAATCCCCATTTTCTCTCCCAGATTCGAATCCTTTCCCAATAGTCGCCTTATAGCGATTGAGTCCTGTTCGCGGCGTTCCTGCACATTTGCCATGGTCACATCCAGTGCCTCGGCATTTATCAGGCACTGCACCGTCCAGGCGACAATGTCCTTCCAGTTATTGTCCTCGTGGCGAACCACCGGGCCCAGCGGTTCTCTGCTGATGTCGTCGATCAGCACGGTGTGTTGTTCGGGATTGCTGAGCAGGGAAAGCTGTGCGATCAGGCTTGATTTGTCGCCAGTGTAGCCATCGCAACCGCCCTCGTCATACTGTTTTAGTGCAGCGACGCGGTCCTGGAAGTCCCGCAATTCGATCGTTAGGCCGAGACTTTCGAAGTGGTCGAGAATGTTAGATGCAGATGTGCTGCCGGCCTGCACGCAGACCGCTTTGCCGCGCAGGTCTGATACTTTGCGGATATCGCTGGCACGGCGGACCAGAACGCCTTGTCCATCGTAGAATGTTACACCGGCATAGTCGGTACGGAACTCGGTATCCCGGCTCAGGGTCCAGGTGGTATTGCGTGAGAGAACATCTATGCGCCCCGATTGCAATGAGGCGAACCGCAGCTTGCTGGTGAGTGGAATGACTTCTACTTGCTCTGCTCCCTTTTCGCCCAGCACGGCAGCGGCGATGGCGCGGCAGATGTCGATATCAAACCCTTCAAAGGTGCCGGAATCGGGCGACAGATAGCCAAAGCCTGGCAGGTCTGCGTTGCCGCCGCACAGCAGTATCTTGCGATTCCTGACCGACTGAAGCGTCTCGCCACCTTCGTGGAAAATGGCAGGCTTACTGATCACTCGCTGATGCAGTAAGCCCGCCCGGGTATTTTCCATTCGGGTTAGAATGGATTTCACTGAGTCGTTTTCACTTCTCAGTGCTTTGTTCTCGGCGGTCAGTTCAAGCAACCGCACTTCGGCTCGACGGCTTTCTCGTTGATCGCAGCCGCCAAGGACCAGTGTCAGTATCAGACTCGCCAGGCCAGTGAGCGTGTAAATCCTGTGCATGGCTACCCTGTGGTGTGAAGGTGGTCGAGCGGTACAACGGTTGCCACCGCCGGCGGCAGATCGCCCAGAATTCTGCGCTCGGTCAGTCTGCGGCGTTCGACAAGCGTATTTATTTCCTCGGCGAAATTTGCGTTTCGGTTGATAGCGTGATTGACCAGTTCATGTGGAATCAGGAGTATCTGCGCGTCATCTATAACGCGCGCAGTAACCGGACTGGTCGCGCGGCCGGTCAGGCCGGTTTCGCCAAAGAAACCCCTTGAGTCAAGTGAATCCAGAATGCATTCGTTGCCCTCTGCATCGAAAATAATCAGCTCGACAGCACCAGACAGAACAAGGTAGATACCCTGTTCGCGAGCACCTTTGGTGATAATGATCTCGGAGCTTGCGTAGTGCATCAGCCGGGCTTGCTCACTGAGAATATCTTTCAGTTCATCAGGCAGGCGTGAGAAGTAGGCGAATTGTTCAAGGCTTTTGCCCAGATCAACGTTGTTGTCCTGATGTCTGGGGTGGGAGTCTTTGCCACGATGACTGTACAGCTCGTAGGTCGGGGTGGGAAAGGTAATGTTTTCGCGGTGGGTGGCATACCAGACTCGGGTCATGAACTCATCGAGAACGTCCGGCTTGTTACTGTAGTCTTCTATCCAGAATTCAATTTCATACTTCACGACAGGATCAGAAATACTGATTACCGCCACGACCGGTGGTGGATCGGCAAGCACACCGGGAGTGCCGAGCATGGTATCGATCAGAGCGCGTTTCACTTTGTTGGGCGGGTTGGACAGTGCGATCTCGATAATTTCGGTGACAGCAGTCGGTTTCTGCGGCCGGCTGTGGTTTTCAATTGACTCACCTGCAATTGAGCCATTGGGGATAACGACCAGATCGCCACTCCAGGTTTCGATATTCGTATAGCGCCAGTTAACCGATACAATTTTCCCTTCAACATCGCCCACATGCACCCATTCTCCGGTTTTAAACGGGCTGTTGGCTACTAGCAGCAAACCCGAAACCATATTGCTCAGTGTGTCCTGCAGAGCAAAAGCGACAACGATAGAGCCAATGCCAAGGGTAGTGGCGAGTTCGCGTATCGGCAGTGACCAGATATCCTGCACGATGTGGAATACGATAATGCCCATAATCGTATAGGGCGGGAAGCGCAGGAACATATGCGGGATGTAGGTCCTCCAGTTATCTTCTGAATGATCTCCCGAGCCAACGATGAGCTTTGTTATCTGGTGTACAACGACAATGAGTGTAATCCAGAACAGGGTACTGATGATGTTGGCTGTGACGTTGTCGGTTTGCACAACAAAGACAAAGCGAAACAGGATCAGCAGCACGCACATCGGCAGCAGAATATCTCGAATCGTGACCAGCGGCTTCACGACTATCGCGTTATTCTTGCGGCTATCCTCAATGAGTTCATTGAGCGTGACAATCAGCAGGGGGACGCCCAGCACCAGGCCGATGGACCAGTAAACATAAGGGGAGCTGAATACCGTCATGTCGATTGCGCCAGGCTGTCTCGGGGTGGCGCGTCGAAGGCGTTTTTATCGAGCGCGTAGGCGCTGACGCCACCATTGGCTGTGTCAGGTAGCGCAGTGAAGTCATAGAACGTCTTCAATCGATTCTGAACCGAGGCGGACACGACGATGCTGTTGCGATTGGCAATGGCACAGAGCTGGTAGGCGATATCGATCACATCGCCCCAGAGCTCGAAACTAAAGCGACGGGTGCCGATGACGCCGGCGGACACTGCGCCGGAATCGATGCCTGTCTGGAGTGAGAAATCCGTACGATGGTCGGTGTTGTAGGCCCGCAGCAGCTTTGAAGCGGCAGCGGCAAAATCGATTGCCCGTTTGGAGTGGTCGAGGCGCGTCTGGGTGATGCCGCAGGCAGCGATATAAAGATTGCCCATAGTTTTGTAGCGCTCGACGTCGTAATTTTCGCCAAGTTCGTCGAGCATGCCGAACAGCCGGGTAAGATGCTGTGCGGTGTCTGCCGGATTCGCAGCCATTGCCTCTTCGTCTGAAGTCAGTAGTTTCAGGTTGGCGATTGAAACCTGTTGCAGGCTGTCGGCAACCTGCTCACCATTCAACACTCTGTTGGCAATATCCGGCGGCAGTATATTGTGTAACAAACGCTTATTCTCGGCACCCAGTGTGGTGAGGTCATCGGATTGCGTGCGAATGGTATTGGACATCGAGTTAAAGCACTCGGCCAGCTCACCAAATTCATCATCAGATTCCAGATCGACGTGGGTATCATTGTCGCCCGATGCCAGTGATTGTGCGCCCTGAGTCAGTTTTTCGATCGGTCTTACAAAAAATCGTGCCAGTGCCATTGCCAGAAAGGCGACAACCAGTATCAGCACGACTCCCCAAACCAGGATATTGCGTTGTAGCTGTCTGATTGGTTGAAATGCCTCATCCTCGCTGATCTCCGACACAATGGACCAGTTGAGGTCTCGTACTTCCAGCGGTCCGTAGGAACTGAGCACCGAATCGCCCAGATAGTTCGTCGCCAGGTGGGTTCCCGACTTGCCCTCCATGGCTGCGTTGACACTGGAGCTGACGACAGGCTGAAACAATACGGTGGTTTTGAAACTCTGGATATTGCGAATGGTTTGTACCGCAACGCCGTTGTCTCTGAGCTTTTGGGTGTAGCCGATTTTGTCGTTGACGAAGGGGCGAGAGATGGAGCGCATAAATTTGTCAGGGCCGACCAGAAACGATTCGCCGGTTTCGCCAAGTCCATTTTTCTCCCATGACATCTGATTCGTCATAACTGAGTTGATTCTGTCGGCGGGAAGCTGAAAGGCGAGGATCCCGACGGCTTCGTTACCATCGAAAATGGGTGCGCCAACGAAGGCGGCTGGTGCGCCATAGGACGGGGCATAGACACGGTAATCGATAATTTTCGCAGTCCCCCTTTCGGGGCGGGCCTTGATTTCCTGCGCGAGAATGCCTAGCCCGGATTCGCGGTAGGGGCCATCGCTCAGGCTTGTTGCAAAGTCGGTTTCCTTAAATACGCTGTAGACGATATTGAGGCTTTCCATGTCGATCAGAAACAGATCGTAGTAGTCGAATTCGCGCTGCAGGTTGCGCAGCAGCGGGTGATAGAACTTATGGAAGCGATTATAAAATGTTGAATCGTTTTCGGACTCGACCATTCCCTCTTTGCTGCCTATCGGGTAGGGGTTATCGACGAGGTAGTGGTATTGAAAGTAACTGGTTACGTTGCGGCGAGGGCGATATAGAATCGGAAACTCGCCTTTGTCGTGGGATAGCGCCAGTTTCGGTGCGAACTGCTTTTCGTAGAACTGCGATACGCGCTGGTGCTGCTCGGTGGTGAGTGTGCGGTTGAGGCCGACATTGAATCCGATCTTGAATTGCTTTACCGCGTTTACCATCATGCGATCTTCCGCCAGTGTTCTGGTGTGGCGAATTATGTGGTTGAAGTATTCTTCTATCTGCAGTGTCTGGGAGAGCCGAACACTGGTGAGTTGTTTGACAATCGCCTGCTCAAGGGCGATTTGTCCATTCCGCCAGCCAAGAAGACCAATGACGATGCTGGACAACAGCGTCACGAACACGAGCATCAGCGTGACCCGCGATTTGATGCTCAGGTTACTGAATATTCTTTTCATGCGATTGGTCTAAAAGCGTGGCGCATCACGTCTGCTACTACGGTTGCACAAATCACCGAGACCGAAATTACACTCGGCGTCGTGCCGCACTGTACCAGTGCCGATCGGTGCAATGGTCAGTTGTGTAGCTGTACTGGACGTCCATGCGCGTTGTCGCCGGGCAGGTAGTGTCGGTGCGCGAAACTGGCGGCAGTATGAACAAAGATCGGGTGTTGCGCAAGAATGAGCAGGAACGGACACCCGGGCGGCCAGCGGCTTTGCGGCTGGCAGCGCGGCGGTTGGTAGAATGATCGGCCAGAGGACTGGCTGGCCTATGTCTCTTAAAGTGTGCGCCGTAGGAGGCTATATCAGGACCAGGGAATCCGCTTGTCTTCGATGTCGCAGCGGTCCCGCAGCAGTTGCCAGCACTGCTCTGCGCTTTCCGGTGTCATGCTGAACACGGTGGTCGTGGTGTCTTCACCGCCGCCCGTGAGCACGGTTAAGGTGTAGGTGAACATCGATCGGTTGCCAAGTTCGAGTGCGTCGATCTTGGCGAAGGGCACCACCTTATTGGTCAGTATGTAGTACTCGATGCGATCATCGTAGAGATACAGCCGAGGAAACAGCCGGTTTCGATATTTGACCATCGGCATCGGGGCCGATGCTACCGACAGTTTGATTGGTATCCGTGTGCCACCGTCGCGCGTCGCGCGGCTGCGTAGCTCGGACAGTCGCAGATAGGGGCGTACGGTTAGATAGTAAATCGGCAACAGTACCAGCAGTGCTGCAATGAGAATTTGGCTTGGCAATCGGGTAGAGGGCTATCGCGAAGTTGCCGAATTGTAGCACGATGGCGGTAAAAGGCTGGCGACCCCGAGGTCGCCAGGCACCAAATCACTGGGGCGCTACAGGGTATGGTCTTCTCTTCTGGCGATGATCGCAAAGCTAATGGCTGAGATGAGAAGGCAAGCAATAACGGTCATTGTTTTAAAGTCCTTAAAAGGTGAAGTTCGAGCTCTGGTATAAGCCCGGCCGAGCAGCTTGGCTTTTGGCCGCTGCTCCCGAACGGCAACGCCATCGTATTCGTTATTGAACAGACATGCGACTGCCCGGACCGCGTTGTTTCTATAGTTAACAAACTGGCATGTCTGCAGCAGATGGGTATCTTCAACCTGTCCGGTGAGGGTGGCTGCAGGTTTTTAGCCTGGCTGACCGAGCGTCAGGGTTCTGCTGGTACAAGTGTACGAATGTCCGATTCCAGAGCGCTTTTGAGACCCTCTGAGCAAATTGGATTCACGTTAGGATTATCGTTAACTTACAATAGTTTGGGTCTTTTTTCTCTAGTGCGTGTAAATATTGTTCAGCTCCTTGTAAATCTGACGTTACATGGTTGAACAGGAGGGGTTGTGCCGTGCCCAGTTCGATCGCGCAACTTCTCCGGCGCGCGCCATTGGCGTCGCGATTTTCACCTCCACCTCGGGTAAAACAGGCAGAACCATGCACGCACGATTGACCTCCGGCGAGCGGAACAAGATTGAGAAGGAAATTGGTGTTCTCTATGCCAAGCTCCACGAATCCGCCAATTGCAGCGACCAGCGCATCATCGAACTCGAGCGCCTGCTTGAGCAGCAGAAATCGCAATTGGCTGATGCCAAAAGCGAAATGGCGAAGGCGGCACAAGCACAGAAAGATGTCGAAAAGCAGTTGGCCGCAGCCAAGGACGAGCTAAACGTTCGCGCCACGGATATCAAGGTTCAGGGGCTGGAGATCAGCTCTCTTAAGAAGGAGATCGAAGGTCTGCAGGGGCAGATGGGCGAATCGCAGGCCGAGGCGCGCAAGCTGCAGGAGCAGTTGAATGCCACCGCCAAGGAACTCGACCAGGCGCGCGCCGATGGCGCCGCGGGCGAGCGCGAAATGAGCGTTCTGCGCGCGACCATCGCCGAGTACGAATCAACCGACAAAGAACTTCGCGAGAGAATCGTCACGCTGGAGAAGATGCTGGTCAAAGAGCGTCAGCGTGTCGGTCAGGACCTGATGGCGCGTATTCTGGAGCTGGAATCCATGCTCGATGTCGAGCGCCGCAAGGTCGAAGACCTGCCGGAAATTCCGGAAATTGCCGAGGTCAAAATGACCACTCGCAAGGTTGTCAAGGCAGCGAACGCCGAGTCCGTTGCAACGACCAAGAAGAATCTTGCCAAGAAAATGGGCTGATTCGAGTTACTGAATCAGGAGGGCCCCCGAATCTCGGGGGCTGCCTCGGCAGTGCTGGGGCGCTACGCGATGGCGGCTACCAGTCGTTTCCCTCTGACGTATCGTCCTTGTTGCCTGATGTTGTGCCACGGCTCCCGTGGGTGCCAATCGGGGCGGCAAACCCCTTCTCCCGCTCTGCCAATAACCTGACTTTAACCTGATGCTTGCCGACATGTCGGCGACCGAGCTCGATCTCTGCCGATTCGTTGTGTTCGCAGGCCTGAATGACACTGGCCAGTTGCCTGCAAAATCTGAGAATAAATTGTTGTTGTTTGGGGTTCATGGCCACCTCTGGTATGGGGGCGGCTGCGCTGACAGGGGTAATGGTAGCAAAAACTGTATGTATGTACAGATATTCAGTCGCGATGTAATCTTCAGAATGGCCCGATGGCGTTCGATTGGCCAGACCGTGAAACGGTCGTGCCCGCCGTGGCACTGCAATTGAGTATTGATTGGCAGTTATTCAACAAATGACAAATATTGACTGTTTGTCCGCAATCAAAACCGTCGATCTCAGACCGCGGTTGATCCGGTATCAAAACTATAAAATAGAGATGTCTCTCGACAGACTCTTGCATGGCTGTTGTAGTTCATGGATGTTCACTGCGCCCTGATTGCGGGGCGTTCTTTTCCTTCACGCATCTCGCCATCCGGTCCGACGCCGGGCTTGGTACTATGGCTGCCGATACCAAACCGGAAGCCACTTGTATGTTTGACTCACTGTCGTCCCTGTCACTGGAGCGAACTCAGCTCACAGCTCGTGGTCCACATCTCATCGCAACTCTCGATCACGCGCCGACCAAGAATGCGCTCACCGATCAGCTCATGGCCGAGCTCGACAGCGTGCTCGACGCAGCCGCCGGGGACTGGTCGATCCGCTCGCTGGTGCTGCGCGGTGCCAACGGTGCCTTCTGCGCCGGGGCCGATCTGAAGGCCGCGCTGGCGCTACTGGATCAACCCGCCGACGCCAATGGCGATCCGCTGGTGAATATGAATCGCAAAGTCGGAGACCTGTACGCGAAGCTGAACCGCTTCCCAAAAGTCGTGGTCGCGGTGGTCGAAGGGCCGGCGTTCGGTGGTGGCTTCGGCATGACTTGCTGCGCCGACCTGGTGCTGGCGAGCCCGGCTGCGCTGTTTTCGTTGTCAGAGACCACGCTCGGGCTGCCCCCGGCGCAGATCGCACCCTATGTAGCCGGGCGAATCGGCCTGGCCGCCTCACGCCGGCTGGCACTGACTGGCATGCGGCTCGACGGCGAGGCCGCGCAACAGATCGCCCTGGTCGATGAAGTCCACGCCGCAGGCGAGCCGCTGGAAGCGCGATTAACCGATATCCTGAACCTGATCGCCCGCTGCGCGCCGCAGGCCAACGCCGTGACCAAAGAGATATTTCTCGACAGCCTGCTGGGTAAACCAGAAGCCGTGATCGAA
>CAZNIS010000113.1:0-2482 GCA_964573105.1 uncultured Granulosicoccaceae bacterium | reverse complement strand
GAGGTAATCATCCGCAACGGCCGGGTGGCGGGGGCTGCGCAGGCGGTGCCGGTGCGGGCGTCGAACAGGCCCTGGTGCAGCGGGCATTCGATGTGCGTGCCGTCGAAGTAGCCGTCGCACAGGTCGGCGCCGGCGTGCGGGCAGCGCGCGTCGCTGACGGTGATTCCGTCTTTGGTGTCGTACACTGCCAGCGCTCGTTTGCCGTGGTCGACGGGAGTGGCATCGCCTGGTTCCAGGTCCGCGACGGCGATCAGGTCTTCCCAGTCCGGGTCGCTCATCGCGCTGAATTCACTGGCCGGGTGCGGTATCGGGTGAGGTGCGCAACTGGCGCAGGATATCTCGATGCGCACCCCAGTAGCCTCGTGGCTCTACGTGGACAAAGCCGTCGAGCTTGCGGTGCAGGCGCGGCAGCGCGTGAAAAGGCACCGAGGCGGCGTAGTGATGTTCGGCGTGATAATTCATGTTCCAGCACAGAAATCGCCACGGCAGCGATACCAGGTTGCTGCGCGTATTGACCTTCATATCAGCCTCGGCCGGCCGGCCGACGTGCTCTGTCATGCGGATGGCGCGCATGACGGGCTCGCCCAGCACTACCGGCAACCACCAGTACCAAAGCGGCGCCCACCAGTCGAATGCTATGCACGCCACCAGGATCAACGCATAGGCAGCCGCCATCAATCGGGCTTCTAGAAATACCGCGGCGTATTCCTCACGCGGGAAAAAGTGTTTCTCGGCCGGGCTCAGTCGTCCGCATACATGACGCCACAATTCAGTGAATTTGGCTCGCCAGTAGGGCCAGCTCGACAGGTACAGCAGGTATTCGCCCAGGGTTGCCGGCATCGGGATCATCTCCGGGTCCTTGCCGCTCAACTGCGTGTGGGTGTGGTGATCACAGTGCTCGTAGCGAAAGAATCGATTCGGCAGCATGATCACGAATCCGCAGTAGTTGCCGACCCAGTCATTGAGCCAGCGGGTTTTGAATGCGGTGTAGTGAATGCACTCGTGCTGCAGCGAGAAGTGATGGACCAGCACCACACCGTGCACGAACATGGCCGGCAGCAGCCAGAGGCTGCCCATCGACAGCCACACCAGCGAGCCAGTGGCGGCGAGGGTTGCAAACCAGATCGCCAGTCGTCGCAACGCCGGTCCATCTGAGCGCTGCATCAGTGCCTTCAACTCGCGGCGGGTCAACGCGCCTTCCTGCATGGCCTGAGTAATTGGGGTGAGGACGCGATTGCTCATGGGGTCATTGTAACTGCATCGGCAGGTGGCTTTGAACACACCTCGTGCACAATCTGTGTGGGTGCACGGCACTGCCAAATGAGATCCGCGCACGGTTCCAAACTGCAATCAAAGCCAACCACCGCTCGTTTGTGCTGTCATGAAAACACGAATAGACAATCGGCTGAACGGGCTTGCGACCATCGCGGCAACAGCCGAGCGAGCGCACTGATGTTCGGCAAAAAACGCAACTCGGATATCGAGTTCCTGAACGCCGGCTATCGATATGCGATGTCGCTGTCGGCCAATCAACAGGACTCTGAGGATCTGGTCCACGACGCCTGGATTAGGCTGGAGCGTCGCTATGGTCGATCACCGGACAAGCCGCTGCTGTTCCGTACGATCCGCAACTTGTACATTGACCAGTATCGGCGCGCGCGCAAGATTCGCTTTGACGAGTTTGTGGAATCCACAATGGACGCAGGGATGGAGAGCTTCGAGTCAACGCTGATGGATGGCGAGATCGTTGAGCTGATGCTCGATCGGCTGCGCGACGTGGAGCGCGAGGCGTTGTATCTATCGGTCGTGGAGGGTTACACAGCCGAGGAGATCGCGAGCATGACAGGCAGCGTGCGCGGTACGGTGTTGAGTATGTTGCACCGTTCCAAGACCCGGTTGCGACGCTGGATCAACAATGAGGGTGACACACTGGGCATGGCCGATGTGGTTGAGCTTAAGCCCAGGGGGAGAGAGCAGGAATGACAGGTGTGGACAAAAAAATCGTCGACTACTATCAGTCGCGCACGCTGCCCGCCGATCGACTGGAACTGATTCTGGAGACATCGCGATCGGCCAGGCGCTGGCGCTTTGCGCCGGCTTACGCCGTGGCTGCCATGTTGCTGCTGACGGTGGTCGTCTTGATGCACCAGCGCTCGCTGGTGACGCAGCGCACCACGCTGGCACTGCGCGAGGCGGCAATGAATCACATCACCAAACTGCAGCTTGATGTCGAAGCCAGGGGGCTGGATGCGCTACAGGCCGGGCTCGCCGAGCTGCCGTTTGATATCGAACTGCCCGACAACCCCGTGTTCGGCAAACTCGCGCTGCTCGGCGGCCGCTACTGCACTATCAGTGGCAATCTTGCCGCCCACCTGAAATTCAACGATCCCGAGTCACAACAGCAGTACAGCCTGTTCGTCACCCCCTACGCCGGCAATCTCGAAGCGATGGAAAGCGACGCGGTCGAGATGTCCGGCATCGA
>CAZNIS010000112.1:9486-20633 GCA_964573105.1 uncultured Granulosicoccaceae bacterium | reverse complement strand
GACTCCCGCTGAGTACGAAGTGGAGAATCAACGCTTGATTGACAACGCTCACCCTTTGGTTAATACCACGGTGGGCTTTAAAGTGCGAGGTATCGACCTGTTTTCGCTTGAGCATTCCAAAAAAGTGGCTGAGATGTTCAGGGCTGGGGCGGATATCGAAGAAGTTCGTGAGCAATATATGCCAAGCGTCAACGCATTAAGAGATGGCAAGCGCTGGATTCCGGCAATGCCTAAGGATGTTGCCCCGGTTCCCGACTACAACGGCAAATACTGGCGCGATCACTACCCGGAATGGAATGCTGACATGCAAATTGGACAAGTGGTTGGTCCCCATATTCGGTGGACCGACACAAAAATGACGGGAAATGGCACGCTGACTTATACTTATTTTGTTGTTGTCGATCGACTCGAAACAGAAAACCACACGAACGTAGAGGCTGAGACGAGAACTAACGAGAAAACCGCAAAAACCAAGACATTTAGTATTAGCGATTTACTAAAAAAGAAACCGGAAAGTGACTATAGAAAACCTGGTGATGGGCTCACCACGATCTCAGATCAAAGAATTTTTAAAAACAGGTGGAAGATGAGGTTGTTTGAGAAGAACAAATTTGATGCACTAAAAAACAAGCTGCGTGAAAGTGCTGAGGTGCAAGTCAATGGTGTAACCGTATCCAGCGATGTTGCATTCGAAGGTTGTAAAGGCGCAACACCAGCGAGTGCCGCGTACCTGGAAGCTTTGGTGCCACACTAGATTCAACACCCGGTACCAGGAAATATTATGTCTTTCAATGATATTGACGCATGAAGATACTAGTAACTGGCAGTGCCGGGCACCTGGGTGAGGCGCTGGTTCGAACCTTGCGCGAGCGTGGTGATGAAGCGGTTGGCATTGATATCATGTCATCTACCTATACCGTGTACGTCGGCACAATAGCCGATCGACCATTTGTGCGGGAATGCATTTCAGGTTGTGATGCCGTGATACACACAGCCACATTACATAAGCCGCACGTCGGCACTCACAGCCGACAGGATTTCATCGATACCAACATCACCGGCACCCTCAATTTGCTGGAAGAAGCAGTTCTGGCCAATTGCAGTGCGTTCGTATTCACCAGCACCACCAGCACCTTTGGCGATGCGATGCGACCGCAGTCCGGTGACCCGGCGGTATGGGTGACTGAAGCGCTTGCCTACAAGCCGAAGAATATCTACGGGGTGACGAAGACCAGCGCCGAGGATCTGTGCAGTCTGTTTCATCGCAACACCGGGATGCCGTGCATTGTGTTAAAGACATCGCGCTTCTTTCCGGAAGCCGATGATGCCAAGGATCAGCGCGATGCGTTTGAAGATGCCAACCTGAAGATCAATGAGTTGTTGTATCGCCGTGCCGACATCGCAGACATGGTCGGCGCGCATCTGCTCGCGGTGGCCGAGGCGAATCGCATCGGATTTGATCGTTTCATCATCTCTGGCGATACGCCGTTCAATCGCAGTGAGGCGGCAGAGCTTGGGCGTGATGCCCCTGCAGTTGTGGCGCGCTATTTCCCGGCCTATGTGGAGCAGTACGAACGTCGTGGGTGGCGTATGTTCGATACGCTCGGCAGAGTGTACGACAACAGCCATGCGCGTGAGATGCTTGGCTGGCGGCCGGTCTATACGTTCGCGCGTGCCATCGAGATGCTTGCTTCAAATCAGGATTATCGAAGCCCTATCACGCACGAGATCGGCGCCAAAGGCTATCACACGGAAACGTTCACCGATGGTCCGTACCCGGTCACCGGGTTTTGATCACTCGCCTCTAACTTTGCCAAGCTGAATATACTTCCACGGCGATGGGAATTCCCCCACCGGCACCTCGATCAGCTTGGGGCCATCGTGTGCAATGGCTTTTTCCAGTTCTTGTTGCAGTGCATCGGGAGTATCCGCTCGACTGGCCGTTACACCAAAGCTTTTTGCCAGGGCGACAAAGTCCGGACTGGTGAGATCGGATGCAATATAGCGGCCGTCGAATTCATCGCGCTGAATGCCGCGTACATTGCCGTAGGCATGATCGTTCATCACGACGATATTGACCGGGATGTTGTGGTGCACGGCGGTGGCGAGTTCGGTGATTGAAAACAGGGCGCCGCCGTCGCCTGCGATTGATACCACTGGTACATCAGGACGTGCGTGTGCCGCACCAATCGCGGTAGCGATACCCCAACCGAGTGTGCCCTGATAACCGGTGGACAGGAATGTCCGGGGCAATCGCACCGGGAAGGCAAAGCGCGAGACAAAACCGATCTGCGTCAGCTCATCGACGAAAAGGCCATCATCCGGCAAAGCGTTGCGAATGGCCGACAGCCAGCTCAGTTGCGGGGCGAGTGTGGTCGCAATCTCGTCCATGACAGCGGACCTGGTCGTTGCGATTTGATTGTGCCAGTCTGATCGATCCGGTTGCGTATCAAGCTGTTCGAGCAGCGCTGGTAGTGCGCTGGCAAGATCGGCCTGTATGGTTAGATCGGCCTGTGGAGCGCGGTTTAGTTCATCGGCATCGATATCGATGTGAATCAGTTTGATGGTGTCATCCAGGCCCCATTGCTTTTTTTGTGCGCTAAAGCGAGTACCCAGGCCAATCGCAAGGTCACATTGTGCCCATAGTGCATGGCCCGCCGGCATATTCAGGTGCAAGGGATCATCGAACGAGATCACACCGTGTCCGTTGCGAAACGCGATCACACCGGCACCGATCCGCTTGGCAAGCTCGCGTACCTGCTCGGCGTGCGCTTGCCCGCCGCCACCGACGACGATCAGCGGATGTTTAGCCTTGTCGATTAGGCTTGCCGCCTCGCGCAGCGCAGCATTGTCCAGTGCGTGTGGTGCATCGGGTTTGGGTGCGAGTGCGGACGGATCAAACGTGCATTGCTGTGTCCAGAGATTGACCGGGATTTCCATTCCCACCGGTCGCGGGCGACCGGTTTGCAGTGATTGCCAGGCTGTACGCATCTTGGCAGCAGCGGTATCACTGTCGACAATTTGATCGGCGTGTTTGGTGAGCTTTGCCATGATATCGAGCTGACCCTCGATCTCGTGCAGCAGACCGAAGCCCTTGCCGATCGCACCGGATGGAATTTGCCCGGCAATGCCAAACAGGGGCGCGTTGACAGCATAGGCAGTACAAAGGGCGGCCGAGCCGTTCAGGAAGCCTGGACCTGGCACCACGCAAAACGCCTGTTGTTGACCTGTCGCCAATGCCGCGCCCAGTGCCATGTATACCGCGCCCTGTTCGTGTCGCGCCTGAATCGGGTGTAACGCATCCTTGCGATCATAGATTGCGTTGAACAGGTGATCGTTTTGTACACCGGGCACGCAATAGAGATTGTCGATGCCGTTCGCGATCAGCGACTCGACAACAAGGCTTGCGACAGTTTGTTTAGTGGGATGGTTGGTCATTGGCAGTTGGGCAGACGTTTTATTGTTGGTTGGCGGATGCGCTGTGGCTTATCCCCTCTACGGGCGTTCCGTGAAACCGTAGGGGCCATAAGCCAAAGCGCATGTACCAAATGTCGCTTGTGGTGAATGGCTGTAGCTTATCCTCACTCCTGAATCATCGAATTCTCCCACTCGCGCAAAAAGTGCCGCCGCTTGAAATCATCCAGATACACCAGCAACCCCGGCCCAAGTCGTATCGGTTGATACGCATTTTGCTCACTGGCCGGGTTAAGATCTATCGCCGGAAACGGATAGACGGTATCACCCTTGTTCAGCCAGGATGCGCTCAACAGATGATCGATAAATTCGCCCGCAAGTGCTACCTGCTTTGCGTTGGCCGGAATCACGGCGGAGCGTAACATCACGGTGGTGAAGTCGGCCGGTTCTACAATTTCGATGTTGGCACCCTGATCCTTGCGCGCCTGAGCGTAACTGCCCAACACGTTGTAGGCGATGGCTAGCTTGCCGGATTCTATATCCTCGATCATTTGGCCGGAGCAACAGTACAGTGTGGCACCGAGGCTGCCCATCACTTCAGACAGGCGCCAATAGATGTCGGAAAATCGCGCATCGTGCGTGGCAAACAGATAGCCCAGGCCACTGCTGCGCACATCGTAGGTGCCCACTTTGCCGTACAAGCGCTCCTGATTGTTACGCAAAAGCGCGATCAGCTGTTGACGGGTTTGCGGGATCTCAAGGCCCTGCAACGCATCAGGTGAGTAGACGATGGCCGCCGGTTCCCGAGTGAACGCGTAGACGTGATCTCGCCAGCGCGCCCAGTCGGGAATGCGCTGACTAATTGCAGAACTGTGGCTACGCGTAAATCCATCGTTTGCGAGCTTTGTCTGCAGATCCATCGCTGATGAAATGGCGATATCGAACGCCACGCCCTCTGTGTAGATGGCCTTCATTAGTTCTGTGCTGCTGACCGTGGTGTAGTTGATTGCGATCGCAGGATGCGATCGCAGAAAGTCCGTCAACAGCGGGGTGAACAGTTCACGATCGGCAGTGGATATGATCTCAAGCGTATGGGTTGCATCCTCGTTGCCCAGCCGCGTCTGTTCCTCAATCTCAAAGGCGTTGGCACAGCCGTAGCAAAACAGAATCAGCAGGCAGGAAAATAAAGACTGACGCACGCGCCGCTCCCGTTTGGATTGCTGGCAATGTCCAGTCTGCCGCTGTGCACCTTGATCACTTCACTGGCGATGGTCAGACCCAGGCCGGAGCCCACCGTATGGCCCGCGTTGGAGCCACGGGTGAATCGCTCGGTCAGTGATGTCGACTCGGCTGGAAATCCTTCGCCATTGTCAATCACGCGAATACACACCCATGATTTACAGCAGCTGACACTAACGTCAATCACATCCTCACGGTCGGTGTACTTGATCGCGTTCTCAACGATATTGCGAACCGCACTTTGCACCAGAATCGAATCTGCGTTTATCTTGCAACTGCCATCCGTTGTCGTGTTTAACTGAATATCTTTCATGTCTGCGATCGGCTGAAAGCGCGCAACCGTATCGATGACCAGTTCGGCCGGGTTGATTATCGTCAACGTCAGTTGATCTGATCGGAACGATACCATGGCGTGATCGAGCAGCTGCCCGGCCGCGCGTGAGCTTTCGTCGATGGCGCGTATCATTTCCTTGAGAGACTGGCGATTCTCCGGTCGTTCAACGCGCATCAGTGCGATCTCTGCCTGGCTGCGAACAGTGGCCAGCGGCGTTCTAACGCGATGCGCCGCCTCGGCAATAAAATCCTCACTGCGGTGCTGGTTGATCTTCAGACGGCTGATCAGGCTATTGAGCGAATTGACCAGCGGCGCCATTTCTATCGGCACCGGCGCGCGCACCGGTTCGAGATTATCCAGACCGCGATCGGCAACGCTGTCGGCCAGCGCACGCAATGGCTGCACCGTTGATCGCGCAGAGATTGCGGCCAGTAACAACGCCAGTACAAACATCGCAATACCGGGCCAGAGTAGTCGATTGGTGATCGCCGACAGTCGCGATTGCTGGGCATTGCGCGTTTGCGCCACCTTGACGGCTACATCAATTGTTTCTCCGCCAATCGTCATGCGTCGCAGCAGTTGCACCATGCGAATCGTCTCGCGCTGATATTCGCCTGTCAGGTAGCGGCGCTTAGCAGGGTCATCGGCGCTGAGTGCATCGGGCAAGTCGGGATAGCCCGTCAGGTGTTCTTCGCCCGCCAGCACCTGATAGAACACCCGGTCATCGCTGACATTGCCGAGCATCGCGAGCGCGGCATAGGGTATATCAACAGAAATTTCATCGGCGCGTTGCGTGACTGATTCGAGTATCGATATCGCTGAGGCTGCGAGAATATTATCCTGTGACTGCTCGGCAATCTGGCCGGTAAACTGGCGAGTGATCAACAACAGTATCAGCGCCAGCAACATGGCGCTGGCAATCAGGAAAAACGCCAGCCGGCGCTGTATCGATCCCGCTGTCGTCGAGGGCATGGTCAGCACTCGGTATCCAGTTTGTAGCCCATGCCGCGGGCCGTGATAATTTGCACCTGCGCACCCGCCAGGTGTTTTCTCAAGCGACCAATATAGACTTCGATCGCGTTGGTGGATACGTCTTCATCGTAAGAGAACAGTCGATCGATCAATTTGTTTTTGGAAAAAATCTGCCCCGGCGCTGAGATCAGAATTTCCAGCAGCCGCAATTCCTTGTTGCGCAGCGTGATGGTTTTATCGTCGACTGTAAGGGTGCCAGCCAGCCCGTCGAAGCTAATATCCCCGTAGTGAATGGCGTTGCTGGTCTCGCCGCTATGGCGCCTTAGCACGGCGCGGCAACGCGCCTCCAGCTCTGAGAAGTCGAACGGCTTGGTCAGGTAGTCATCGGCACCCAGATCCAGCACGCCAACGCGATCGGATACCTGCGAGCGAGCGGTCAGTACGATAACCGGGGTTTGCTGTTTGCTCGCCCGGTGATGGTTCAGGAAGTCGCGACCATCGCCATCCGGCAGCATGATGTCCAGCAGGATCAGATCGTAGTCCGCGCTCTGTGTGTGTGCCTTTGCCGATTGCAGTGTGGCCGCATGGTCCACGACATGGCCGGACGATCGCAGCCGTTCCTGCACGGCCGAGGCGAGTTGCAGGTTGTCCTCAATGAGCAGAAAACGCATGGCCGTGGCAGTTAGTCTGTGGCGACAGGTTGTTGTCAGGTTCGTGGGTTTTACTGTAAAACGACCGATCAACAGCGTCAAAACAGGAGCATACAACATGATAGTCAATCGAGTTCGCAGAAGCCTGCTTGTTGCCGCCAGTGCGGCATTGTGTCTGGGCACGGCCGGCGTATCGCAGGCCGCCCCAATGGTGGAGGATATTCACTTTCTGATTCCCGGCGGCGCAGGCGGCGGCTGGGATGGTACCGCGCGTGGTACTGGCGAGGCGCTGACCAAATCCGGTCTGGTGGGTTCGGCCAGTTTCGAGAATATGTCCGGCGGTGGCGGCGGCAAGGCGATCGGCTACCTGATCGAAAACGCCGACAGCCAGCACGGCACCCTGATGGTCAACTCAACGCCCATCGTCATTCGATCGCTGACCGGCGTGTTTCCGCACAACTTTCGCGATCTCACCCTGATTGCAGGCACCATCGGTGACTACGCCGCCATGGTTGTCTCCAAGGATAGCCCGATCAGCTCCATGAAAGACCTGATCGAAGCCTACAAGGCCGATCCCTCTGGCACGGCAGTCGGCGGTGGCTCGGTGCCTGGTGGCATGGATCATCTGGTTGCGGCAATGGTCATGGAAGCGGCTGGAGAGGATCCTACAGCGTTCAAATACGTTGCCTACGACGCGGGTGGTAAAGCGATGGCGGCTCTGTTGTCCGGCGAGATAAAAGTGCTGTCGACCGGCTTTTCTGAAGCGGTGGAAATGGCTAACGCGGGTGAAGTGAATATTATTGGTGTCACCTCCGATGAACGTGTCGACGCATACGCCGATGGTATGACCATGAAAGAGCAGGGTATCGACACGTCATTCGTCAACTGGCGCGGGTTCTTTGCCGCACCCGGTTTGCCGGAAGACAAAGTCGCCGCCTATCAGGAGACCATCGCAAAGATGTACGATACCCCTGAGTGGGAAGAAGTTCGCGCCCGCAATGGTTGGGTGAATATTCATAATTCAGGTGATGATTTCATGTCTTTCCTCGAAGGTCAGGAAAAGGTCATCGGCGACTTGATGAAAAAGCTCGGCTTCCTGTAAGCCATTTGCCAGGTAACTGAGCCTGGTGTCTGTGCGGGAATCGTCCGATTCCCGCACAGCAATTGAAGTGATCGATTTCCCAAGTAGTCGCTGAGTCGACAGGCGTCTCGTCCCGCTTATACCCGCAACCAATCTGGAGTTAGCCACGTGGCGCTGGATCGCTGGATCGCACTGGTTTTTTTACTCATCTGCCTGGTCTATGGCTACGCTGCCTTTTTCACCATGGACCATCTGTTGCCGCCGTTTATGCAGCGCAACCCGGTCTGGCCAAGCACCTTTCCCAAAGTCCTGTCCGTATTAGGCGTCGTGTTATCGCTGGCCATTCTGCTGGGCTGGGAAAAATCATCGGCCGCAGACGAACCTGCCGAGATCGACTATCGCCGTCTACTCGACTACAACCTGGGTCAGGCGCTGACGCTGATCGGCCTGATGGTGCTCTACGCGCTGGTGCTGCGCCCGATTGGCTTCATCGCGGCGACCAGCGGTTTTCTGATTTTGGGGCCATTGGTGTTGGGCGACAGACGCTGGCACTTGATTATTCCCATCGCGCTGATTGCCACCGTATCCGTCTGGTATCTGGTGCAGGAAGTACTCGGTATATTTCTACGGCCGTGGCCAATGGCGTTTGCCGGGTAAATCATTATGTTAGATGGCATCCTGATCGGGCTGAGTACAGCGCTCTCTTTTGGCAATCTGCTGATGGTGATCGGTGGTTGCCTGATTGGCACTTTCATCGGCATGTTGCCCGGGCTCGGGCCTATGTCGATCATCGCAATTATGATCCCGGTGGCGATTGGCATTGGCGATCCCTCAGCCGCACTGATTTTACTGGCAGGTGTCTACTACGGCGCCATTTTTGGTGGATCCACCTCGTCTATTCTGATCAACGCCCCCGGTGTTGCCTCAACGGTTGCAACCAGCTTTGATGGCTACCCGATGGCGCGCCGAGGTGATGCTGGCAAGGCGCTGACAGTCGCCGCGATTGCGTCGTTCACCGGCGGTACCATTGGCGCAATTCTACTGATGATTTTTGCGCCGGCACTGGCCAGTGTAGCGCTGCTGTTTCACTCTGCGGAATACTTTGCACTGATGGTGGTCGGCCTGTCAGCAATCGCCGCGTTTGCCGGTAGCGGCAATGTAGGCAAGGCATTGTTGATGACCGTGATCGGCTTGATCATGGCAACCGTTGGCGAGGGCGCCCAGTTCAATATGCCGCGCTTTACCATGGGTATCATGGATCTGCAGTCGGGCTTTGGTTTTATCACGCTTGCGATGGCCATGTTCGCGCTGCCAGAGGCCTTGTATCTGGTGCTCGATCCCAGTCGCTCGAAGACGCAGGGTGGCGGCGAAATCAGCAAACTTCGAATTTCGGCCAAAGAGGCGTGGCAAATTACCCCGGTTGTAGGCCGGCAGTCGATTCAGGGATTTTTAATTGGCGTGCTACCAGGGGCTGGCGCGACCATTGCCTCGTTTTTGGGGTACGCGGTCGAGCGCAATATTGCCTCTGAGGAAGAACAAAAGAAATTTGGCCACGGTTCAGTCAAGGGTCTAGCCGCACCCGAGTCTGCCAACAACGCCGCATGCACCGGTTCGTTTGTGCCGCTGTTGACGCTGGGAATTCCTGGCTCCGGCACCACGGCGATTCTGCTCGGTGCGCTGATCGCGTTGAACGTATCGCCCGGGCCTCGCTTGATGACCGATCAGCCGGAGGTGTTCTGGTCGGTGATCATCTCGATGTATATCGGCAACCTGGTGTTGTTGATTCTGAATCTGCCCCTGATTCCGTATATCGCAAAAGTGCTGGCAGTGCCGCGCAATTTTCTGATTCCGTTTATTCTGTTTTTCACCCTGATGGGCGCCTACATTGGGCAGAACAATGCAACCGAATTGTTGATTCTGGTGGGCTTGGGTATGTTTGCTACAGTTTTGCGCTTTGCCAACTACCCACTCGCGCCGTTACTGATTGGTTTTATTCTGGGCGCTATGCTGGAGGATAACTTCTCGCGCTCTATGCAGTTGTACGATGGTGTTGGATTTGTGACTGCGCGCCCGATGACAATGGGTCTGCTGGCACTGGCGGTGGCGCTCGTTGTGTTTCCAATGATCAGAGCGCGACGCAAGAACGCAAATAAATAGATATTCCTTGAGCTTTGTGTAAAGCGAGGTGGTAACGGCCGAGGCGGGCCATACAGATGGTGGCCTGCTCTCGCCAAATAGTCGCTATCCGAGTACCGAGCCCAAGGCGTCTGCCACCATGGCCTGAAAATGATGCACCGCGTGTTCGCTAAGCTCCGTCTTGCCCTCATCGACAATAAACCTCCCCTGGTTGTAGCCTTTTGATTGCAGGCCTCGCTGTACACTTTCGCACAGGGCGATATCTTCAGGTTGCAGTACGTCCTTTTGGTAGTCGACCGCTTCTTTTAATTGCGGTGAGAGCTGGCCGCCTGGCGTAAACCAGTCCTGATACTCGATGGTTCGTTCGGGTGCCGTCGGGTTCATTTGTAAAACGGAGAGGTTTGGCTCTCCCGGATAAATCCAGATACTGAAGTTGGGCCAGACAAAGAAGCCGGCGTAACCGAAATCCACATCGCCTGGTTCGAAACTGAATGCGTTGCTGTTGGTGGTTCTGGGGGCGGCGGCGCACTGCGCTGAATAGCGCTTGTGAGTGATGGTGCGGTAGCTGTCCATGTCTACCAGATCTACAAAGTCCTTGTGTGCAGTGTGGCAGTGGTAACACTCGAGGAAATTGTCAACCAGCACCTTCCAGTTGGATGCCACGTCGTAGGTGTCACGCTGGGCGAACTCAAGCGTATCGACAGAGGGCATGTACTGGCGGATTTCTGCTTCCAGCCCATTGAACTGCTCGGCAAATGCAATGGCGTCCGGATCGAGATTGATCATCACCATACCGCAGAATACTTCGGCGCGTACCTCCTTCAATGAAAAATCACACTTCCTGAATCCAGAGACATTCTCGGAGTTACGAGCGTTGACCAGTGTGCCGTCAAAATCATAGGCCCAGGCGTGGTAGGGGCAGGTAATCAGA
Source organism: uncultured Granulosicoccaceae bacterium (assembly GCA_964573105.1). Lineage (GTDB taxonomy): Bacteria > Pseudomonadota > Gammaproteobacteria > Granulosicoccales > Granulosicoccaceae > CAKZSB01. Next base: position 9,876 of record CAZNIS010000112.1, on the reverse strand, counting down.
TTCTTGCGGCCCGCACCGTCCAGCAACTCGTGGCCGCGATGTGCGCACACGTTATAAAAAGCACGGATCTTGTCATCGCGCCCTCTGGCGACAAAAACGCTCTGCTGGTGAATGCTGGTGGTGAAGTAGCTGCGCGGTTCGGCGATTTGCGATACGTGCCCGGCGTAGTGCCAGCTGCGATAGAAAATGGCGTCTTTCTCGCGCTCGTAGATACTTGCGTCGTGGTAGAAACGGGCGGGAAGCGTGAAAGACTGGCGCGGGTCTGCGGCAAACGGGGCATCGTCCGGCTGGCGATGAATAATAGGGATATCCACAATAATGCGCCTTTGAGTGTGTTCAGCCGGCTAAAGTTATACTATGCCTAATACACGCTCAAACGATCCATGTTTG
>CAZNIS010000112.1:2072-9386 GCA_964573105.1 uncultured Granulosicoccaceae bacterium | reverse complement strand
CCGGATGTTTCGCTGCGGCTGATTGCAACGGATGTGCAGTCGGAGCTGCTCGGCAGCCGGTTTCAGATTGCGCTGGCGCATGGCGAGGGAGATTGGCGGGGACAGGTTGCGACGAAACTCTTCGATGAAGAAGTGTTTCCGGTTTGTGCCCCATCCTATCTAGAGCAGCGTGGTGGCGAACTCACCGCCACAGATTTGCCCCATTGCAGTCTGCTTGATCTGGAGTTCGAGCAATGGAACTGGATGAACTGGGCGATCTGGTTGACAGAGATGGATCTGCCATTGCCAACCACTGCGCGGCGTATGAGCTGTAACAACTACCCTCTGGTGATAGACGCTGCCAGGCGCGGCGCCGGCGTGGCGCTGGGCTGGCGGAGACTTGTCGATGAGGATTTGGCCAGCGGCGCGCTGCTCGCACCGATCGAGGCTCATGTGAATACTCGCTTTGCCTATTATCTGCTGCGGCCATTCAATGATGCGCTAACTCCCGTGGCGGCTCGGTTCAGGGACTGGATTCTAGCGGAGTGCGAATCGTAGACGCCATCAGTGGCGATGGCAGTATTATTAGAGTGCCGCCAGTTTCTATTGATCGGTAGTGACAGACCAGGTATTGCCAGGGCCCTGTGAAATAGAACAGTCCAGACCGTAGCATTGTGATAGCGCATTGTTGTAGCTTTGCATACTTGATATCACTTGTCGGTTGATATTGTGGGTCGCTCTCTTCGATTGCATCAATTGCACATGCGTTTGAATGTATCCGGCCATCCAGCTATCGGCATAGCGTGCCAGCTTCTCTACGGCGAGCGTGTCTGACACGTCACCCTATTTTTGCATCGAAGTGACGCCTGGCGGAACGTCCTGTTGAAGCCAGGCGACGGCGAGAACCGCGCCATCGCCAAGCGCCTTGAATTGCTCGACGGGGGCGATGAAGCCGTGTACCAAAGAACAGAAACTCTCCTCTCCGCACAGATCCTGTTCCCTCCACGTGCAGGCCATAGCCTTGGCGGGCACGCCGGCAAATTGACCGCCTTAGAGGTACATATTCACTGCTGCATTGGCATGGCCGTCGATCGTCTTGACGAAATCTGTCGTTGCTGCGCGATGGGCTCGAAATACGGGTTGTTCGAGTTGGTTTAACTGCAGAATCTCTCTCGAAGCCAATTGTTCATCTGGTTCGATACTTGACTCGTAGAACAGAATGGCATCTGCGTATGCGGGGTTTTCGGGCTTGAATAGCTTGGGCTGAGTGATCCTTTGGCGTGTGTTTAGCGTCCAGTCTGCAAGCTGTTGGGAGCCATCTGCTATTAGAAATCGTTTTAGTACAATGTCTGGCATGTCTTTTGACGCCGCCGTGCCCGCACAGCAGTGGCAGGGATGCTGTGAGTAGCAGTGCTATGATATTCCTGTTCTTCTTCGTATTGGATTTGTTGCTGCAGTGACGCCACTATAGGCTGATGCAAGATGCGACACATACTAACGCGTTAGACTATTGGTCGGATGTAGAATGTATTGCTGGGTCTAGCGGGAGCTTTCTACATGTTGTGTTTCTATCACCATCGGATGACCTTTGATAGCATTGTCTCATGGCGTAAGGAAGAGTATTTTTAGTTTCGGCTATGACTAAGAACCGTTAACTCAAATCGACCATAGACAGCTATTTCGTCACTTCATATTCTGAGCATGACATTACGTATACGTGGCAATCAGTCATGTATTCCCGAATGGAGTGGGTAGATATGAGTCTGACAGAAAGCCAGGAACTGTTTGCGGCGATTCACGAGGATGCAATCAACACGTTTGTTACGGCATTCTTTACCGCTCGGCCGCGGTACCTGCATATAGGCACCTCGTTTTTCGTCCCTTCCACCAACGTCAATCATACCCAGGTAGATGCTATCGATCTTGGCGGCGGCATTCATTTTCAGATTTTGCTGAGCCAGCCAGCCATTGATTTGCATCCACAGTCCGAAGACTCACTGTTGCCGCCTGGTCCCAATCAATTCTCACTGACAACTGCCGCGAAACTCAGCGTTCTTTGCGTAAACATGGGGAACGACAAGGAACCCAGAGGCGAGACCAAAACCACAGAGATCGAGATTTGTGCAACAGGGCATGTCGAAAGAATCTCTAACAAAATCCAGTTGCTGGTAGATGAGATTGAGATCAAGGATATCAAGCCAGACAGCCTGGAAGACATCATAGAATGTATCATGAAAGCTGTGATCAACGATGCGCTTGCTCAGATACAGATTCCCTACCAGTCGTTTTACATTCAAATCGGCACAATCATTCCATCTGGTGATCCGCCATTTATCGATGACGATAACGTTACCGCTCGTGCCAATTTTTCTTAGACGGAATGCAAGGAAATCACTATGAGTAACCTGCTTGTTGCACTCGATGAGTCAGCCGCCGGCGATCTGTTGACCGTTGGCCAATCTACGCTTGGCACATTATCGACCAGCGGCAACGACAGTCTTGGTCCATTTGATGCCAACTGGGCCGCAAGTACGGCGTTCTCGGGAGGCACTATAGCACTGCTGGAGCCCGATATTATCCGTATAGAGGATCTGGCAGTAGACTTTAGTGCAAGCATCGGCTTTGCCATCGATCTGAACGACTTCCTGCCTGAGTTCTGTCTACCCAGAGTCTGTGTTCGCATACCCTTCCTCGGCCGAGTCTGTACACCTAGAATATGTATCGACTGGCCAGTTATTCCGATAGGCCCGGTTTCCCACACAGGCTCACTGGACGTCACCGCCGATTTCAAAGTGAAGGCAGAAATGGATGGAGCCGATTGGAAAATTATCGTTGTTATTGACGAGGTCCCTGAACTGTCACTGGATTTGTTCTCGACAGCGATTTTGGTCGCGCTCACGGCAGCGATCAGCGCTGCGCTACTCCTGGTGCCGTTTATTGGACCATTCCTGGCACTTGCAGGTGCAGCCATCGCAGCCACACTTGGCATAGCTGCGATAACTGGCCTGCTTGGCAGTATTCTCACACCACTGATATCAGGTCTCGAATTTGAGGTTTACAGACGCCCTCAAATACAAACCGTTATTCCCGATGCCGGTCCCGCCGACCCGGTTGTCAACATACGTGTAGCGAGCCTTACAAGCTCCGTAGAAAGCAGCGATGAGGACGAGCTCATCGTCAAGGCGGAGATCGTTCCCGTCTGATCTATTTGCAGTCGAAAAACACCACAGGAAACCTCATGCAATACGCAATCGATAGTAGAACACTCGGGCCAGTCAACTGTTACATTCAGCAAGTGACAACTACTGGAAAACTCGAATTGGAAGTGGGTCCTGCTGCTGGTGGTTTCGTCACCGCTGATCAGCGGCGCGTAATCAAGGCCAAAATAAAATCTCGGTCATCAGCGGCCAATTCTGACAAAAAACGCAGTAGTCAACACGTGGTGCCATTGAATTATGTGGACGGTAACTTCGTATTTAGGAAACAGGAGCTGGACATCCATGAAGGCGATTCACTTGTCTTCCACCTCGAAACTCCCAAAAGCCCGGCGTTCGCCGTTCAGGGGCGTATCGGAAAATTGCGCTTTAGTTCAGCCAATATGGTTGATAAAGCAGTGTTTACACATGCATTCGGGTTTCCAGGAACTTACGAGTGGGTAGATGCGAACGGCTCCGGCATTGGTGGTGTGGTCACAGTGCTCGAACATACCGCTAAGACACAATCCGACGCCACTGAATTGATGAAAACCATGGAGAACGGTGTGCTGGTCCATATCGTTGGAGATAAGGTGGATCCTGCTGAGATTACTATCACTGTCGGTCAAACGGTATTCTTTGCGGTTGAAAAATCAAGTGGAATCACCATCACAGATGCTTCACTGGTGGAGAAATCAGTTAGATAAAAACTCTGTAAAAAACAGTTGTTCGATTTGTCTTCACAAAGCCGGCCATATTGCAAATCGTTGATCGATTGCTGGCAAGCACTTATCATCGCGATATTTGTTCCGCTCTTTCGCGTATTTGGAAAATGAGTCTGCAAGCGCCATTGACAATTCCAAAATTCGTATACCGAGGCACACAAAGTACGGCTTGGTTGGGTGTGTGTCGCAGCTTCAGTAGTGTTTTGGCTGCGCGACGCTGGCAGTCCCAGCAGTAGTATCGTGAACCCTCACCGTGTCGTGCGGCTGCACGACACAGTTCAGCATTCCATTGGCGAGCACGGTTTTACTCGTTCCAGATATCCAGGTCTGTATCGTTCACCAGGGTTAATGATGCAGCTTATAATTGCATGGGCTTAGACCCTGTATTAGTTAGCCTGTCCGGTCTTGACCAGAAAACTCGCCATCCCCTGCACGTTTAGAGGTAGCCAGTTTTCGTACTGTCCCCAGTCGATGTAGTCCTCCATAGTGACTTCGGCCTGCAACTCCTTGATGGTCTTTCCAGCCTTCAGGCCGTCGAGCACTGCTGCTTTTAACTCTTCCAGATAGATTCGTACGTCAGTGGCATCTGTCTTAACGCCGACCTCGCCATGTGCGGGAGCAAAGATGTCAAAGTCGAGTGATTCGATCATTTTTACCTGACTGATCCAGTCGTCGATGTTGGCACCGCCCATGTTTCTCCACGGCAGTCTTTTGGGTGCGGCGGCATCGGTGATGAAAGCCACGTTTGCGGGTCTGACCACGACTGCAATCAGATCCTCTCCGTGCCCGGGTCCAAGCCAGGTCAGCTCGAATGTTTTGTCGCCGGCTTTGAACTCGTGGGTGTCGTCAAATCGCAGCGTAGGCTTTACGCCATCGATGTGATCGGGAGCGTTGCTTTGCGCAATGACCTCGGAGTTTTCGGCAAGTACAGCACCGCCGGAGGCGTGGTCACCGTGGCTGTGGCTGTAGATCAGGTGGGTGATCGGTTTTTCGGTCAGATTGGCCACTTCTGACTTGATCCAGGCGGCGGCGTCGGCATTGATCGGGTCAACCACCACCGCGCCTTCGCCTGTCAACACGACCATCGAGTAGTGAAAGTTGTTCTGCAGCCGGTACACACCGTCAGCGATTTCTGTGACAGAACGCCTCGGATCATCTTGTGCGTGGATGCTCAGGCTTTGCAGCGTCAGCAACGTTGCCACAGCGAGTGACGATAACCATTTCATTGGAATCTCTCCTTTGCCGGTTTGAATGGACAGCGGGGTTGGATTAGACCATTTACTTCGGTTAGCGTTCCCTGCTCGCAGGGAAGTTGAGCAGCCAGCAAGCGGTCCTGCACCGGACTGCTGTTGCGGGGTCTGACAATGGAAGGTCCTGGAGTCGATTTCATTCGCAAGCCGCATCTAAAACCGGGCCCCGGCCGGCCGTGAAATCAGTACAATACTGTGCTGAGCTACTCGTTTTTATAGTCCGATCACGGGCACCGATACCAGAGGAATAGCAATGCCAAATGCGATAGTAATGCACGAATCCGGCGGCCCGGAGCTAATGCAATGGCAGGAGTGGTCTGTCGGTGCGCCAAAGGCGGGCGAGGTACAGATTCGTCAGACGGTGGTTGGCGTGAACTATATAGACGTCTATCAGCGCAAGGGTATTTATCCGTGCGATCTGCCAGGCTCGATTGGTATGGAGGCGGTGGGTGTGGTCGAGGCGGTCGGCGAGGGTGTCGATACAGTGGCGGCAGGTGATCGCGTTGGCTACGTGATGGGGCAACCTGGTGCCTATTGTGAAGTGCGCAATTATCCGGCTGAGCGTCTGATTCCACTGCCGGATGACATCTCTGACGAGCAGGCCGCGGCAATGTTACTAAAGGGGCTGACGGCTGCCTATCTGGTCAAGCGCACGTTTGTCGTTTCAGCAGGGCACCGCGTTTTAGTGCAGGCCGCAGCGGGTGGTGTCGGCCTGATTCTATGTCAGTGGTTGCAACAGTTGGGGGCAACGGTGATCGGTACCGTCGGCTCTGACGAGAAAGCCGAAATCGCCAAACGCTTCGGCTGCGAATATCCCATTGTCTATACCCGTGACGATTTCGCCAAACAGGTAGCTGAGATCACCAACGGTGAAGGCGTCAATTGCGTTTACGACGGTGTCGGTGCCGCAACCTACGAGGGCACACTGGCCTCACTCGCGCGCTTTGGCATGTTTGTATCCTTTGGTGCTGCCTCTGGTGCGCCGCCGGCTGTGCCTGCCAAAGCGCTGGCAGGGCAGGCGCTGTACTTTACCCGACCCGGACTTGGGCCGCACACCGCTACCCGTGAACTCACGCTGCAGATTGCCGAGTACCTTTTTGATGCGGTCAGAGCCGGCGTTACCATCAATATCAATCAGCGCTGGGCGCTGTCCGAGGCTGCCGATGCTCATCGCGCTTTAGAGAATCGCGAAACCACCGGGTCGACAGTATTAACCATATGAATCGCGCGGTGGCAACATCGCTTTACAGATCAGCTGTCTGACTGGCCGCCGAGTGTTGGCTGGCGGCCAACTGAATCTGAATATTTATCGAGCTCGGATTCACCCATAAACTTTCGCTCCAGATCCAGCACTTCGTCGAAGCCTGCGAACTGATGAAAATCGCCCATCGGATGCTGTTGAAATTGCTTGTCGAAATCCCGCTCGGCCAGCGGCCCGTTGTCTCGCAGTGCAATCGCCATGTCGTAGACGGCCTGCATCGTGACACAAAACATGGCGCTGGGCTGAATGGTGATGGAGATACCGAGCGCCTGCATCTGTTGCAGATCGAATCGAGGCGACATACCGGTCTGGTTGTACAGCACCCGGCCGTTGACCTCATTGCAAATGCGTTCGACTTCGGTTTGATCGACCGGCCCTTCGACAAATGCCATATCCGCGCCGGCATCCAGGTAGGCATTGGCGCGATGGATCGCATCGTCCAGAGTGCCGCCCTGTGCACCGCGCGCGTCGGTGCGAGCGATCAGGACAAAATCCGGGTCTAGCTCGCGCCGGGCGAAATCTGCTGCACGGTATTTACCGCAGGCTTCATCCAGTGGTATCACACGTCGCCCGGCAACGTGTCCGCAGCGCTTGGGTATCACCTGATCTTCTATGTGAACCGCGGCTACACCCGTTTGAATGTACTCCTTAACGGTGCGCACTACATTGATCGCATTGCCGTAGCCGTTGTCTGAGTCGGCGATCACGGGCACGTCAACGGCGTTGGCGATATATCGGGCGTTTAAGTGCATCTCGGTCATCGTGGCCAGGCCAGCATCGGGCATGCCGAGCATTGAAACCGACGTGCCATAACCCGTCATGTAGACCGCCGGAAAACCAGTCATCTGGAGAATGCGCGCCGTCATCGCGTTGTAGCAGCCGGGTACAAAAAGCGTTTGACCTGA
>CAZNIS010000112.1:0-1972 GCA_964573105.1 uncultured Granulosicoccaceae bacterium | reverse complement strand
GGCGTGGCCATGCCCATGCCAAAGCCTTCGATTTGAACGTTTTCAACGCGACCAGGGCCGTGGGTTGCATCGTTGCCGATATCGAAACCAATGCCGGATTTGGCAGTGCCCGGGTTAAAACTGAACTGACTGATGTCTCTGCCAAATCCAATGATGCGCGCGCCGTTCAGGTTCATACGCTCGTTGTAGTTCAGCAACACGCCATCCCGGCTGCCCCACACGGTTAAATCGTTGATGGTGGGCTCGAGTGTATCGATATAGGCCTGCGGTGGTGAGCGGTGGAAATCGCTCTGCTCGTCGCGACCCAGGTAGTTTTTTGCATGCACGTAGCGAATGCGGAAACCAACCGTCGCACCATAGGATTCGTTGCCGCGAACTTCTGCCAGTGGTGCCCACCAGACCGGCACGGACTCCCGGCCGGTAATCAGATTGCCATTCGGCAGATCGGCCACCGGTATGCTCACACGCGTGGTGCGGTCAGCACTGGGTTCCATGATGCCATCGGTCCAGTAGATGATGCCGTGTGCGGAGGCGCCGGCGGCGACATTATCGATCATGCTGACGCGATTGCCGGTCAACCAGAAGCCATCGCCGTCGTTACCATAGTCCATCAGGTAGGCGCGCAGGTCGGGATCGATCGCGCCCTGATCGTCTATGGTGAAACTGCGGTTGACGCTTCTGATCGCAATGTTGCCCTGCATGGTGCCAATTTCATTACCGGCCTCGGTATAGAATCCGGCGCCCTGCAGGCCGTAGGAGACATTGTCGATAAAATCCACGTGTGATGAGTGATTGACAAATCCCCAGCCCGGGCCGTTAAAAACCACCGAACCTTTTACCAGTGCCGGCGTTGAATTGGGATCTATGCCAGCCTTGTGAAAGTGTATTGCGTAGCGTCCGCGCACGTTCGATCCGCCCAGCGAGATGACATTAGCCGTTGCCGGTGCATCGTCACCACTGCCGCCATCGTCAAACTCGAACTGAAAATCGTTGAGTTCCGTTGTTTTGTCGGTTCGGCCAAGCTCGGTGAATCTCGCGTTTTGCACATCGACATCCGCGCTCATAAACATGATGTGCCCGCGGTGAACTACCGCCGTGCTCTCGGAGATAAACTCCACGTTGCGCGAAGTGTTGGCGACATACACGTTGAGGTCAGCTCGCGGTGCACTGTGGTCCATTTCCAGCGGCATATCGAGCGAGACCTGGCGACCGCTGATCGAAGACACCTGCCGAATTTCATCGCTCTCAGGATTATTTGGTGTGGTGCCGGTGATGACAAGTTGATCGTCGATCTGCCAGCCAGACGGAGCAGCATTCAGTTGCAGTGCGCTGTCACCCTGTACCGCGTGTGGCGTGATGACCGCGCGATGGGTTTTGGGTGCTCCGTGAACTGTGGTCTTACCCATCAGGATCGCACCTCGCGACAGCAGTTGCGGATCTGCCACCGGGCCGTCGTCGATGAATACGATGCGTGCTGAGACGTCTGGCTGGATCGAGTCGGTCTCGCTGCCGATCTGCAATTGCCCACTGCAGGAGCTAAACAGCGTATCCACGTTTAATTGGGTATTGGTGTTGGTGGCAAAATCGAGCGTGCCATCGATCCGTACTGTTTCCAGTCGCGACGGCAGCATGCTGTCCACCGTCACCGAGATGCCCTCGGGGATCAGCACCATGGCGCCATCTGCCGGTGCGGTTCCACCCCAGGTGGCGGGGTCAGACCAGCTGCCGGTCTGCGCGGCCGTATGGGTCATGATGCTGTGGTCTGCGAATGACGGGATCATCTGGCAGTGATCGTGGCCGTGCATGGCGATCGGGTCGGTGGTGGTGTCTACGTCGGTATCCGTGTTTTCGTGTCCCTCGTGGTTTTCCTCATCATCGCCGTGATCGCCGTCTTCATGATCATCACCGCAGTCTGCCTGTTCGTCGAAATTGTCTTCCTCGAACTCATCTTCTTCAAATTCGTCACCTTCGA
>CAZNIS010000111.1:0-21459 GCA_964573105.1 uncultured Granulosicoccaceae bacterium | reverse complement strand
GTTCGACGGTGCCCATCTCGCGCATGTACATGCGCACCGGGTCGGTCGTGCGGCCAAACTCGCCGTCGACGCTCGCGAGCGCAGCCGCAGCTTCGTCGGCGGCATCTTCATCCGGGCTCAGGGAGGTGTCCGAGAGGATGAGCGTGTCGTTGTCAGGTGCGGCTTCATGGACCGAGATGCCCATGTCGTTGATCATCGCGATGATCTCTTCGACCTGATCGGGCTCGACGATGCCGTCCGGGAGGTGATCGTTGACTTCGGCGTAAGTCAGGTAACCCTGTTCCTTACCCTTGGCGATGAGTTCCTTGATTCGGGACTGCTGATTCTGGTCCATCGAGGAGGTGCGTGCAGATCGGGTGCTCAATGCCGTAGACCTTGTTGAAAGGCAAACCACCAGTTTAGCGAAATTCGCTCTGGTTGTCTAACCGATTGGGGGTTATCTGAAGTGTGATCACAATCTTGGGAAGCCTTGTGGGTAATTCAAGTTTTTTCCGCTAGATCATGTGCTTACGAGAGCGGTTCAAATCCGCTGTTTTGGTTCGAGGCGGCGATGACCGATCTACCGAACCGGGTCGGGTAATGGTACAATGGCGAGCTGTCCGTTACCGGTATTCACTGGCATTCTGCGATTGATTTTGCTCGCGCCGGGCGGTTGGTACTCAACAGCGCCCGCGGCGATCCATAATTCCCTACTCATCGCAGCATTCAATACTACAACGGCATTCCGGTTTCATTTTGCACTTCAGGTGCCAGCGCATCGAGTCCTTCACGCACTCGTCGCCAGCTGCGCCCATCAAAACCTCGAGATTCAATAACCATGGTGGAACGTCGCAAGCTTGCTAATGCGATTCGAGCATTGAGCATGGATGCCATTCAAAAGGCCAAGTCCGGTCACCCCGGTGCGCCGATGGGCATGGCCGATATGGCTGAAGTGCTGTGGAACGATTTTCTGCAGCACAATCCGGCCAACCCCGACTGGCCAAATCGCGATCGCTTCGTGCTGTCGAACGGCCACGGCTCGATGCTGCTGTATTCGCTGCTGCATTTGTCTGGCTACGATTTGCCGATGAGCGAGCTGGCTAACTTTCGCCAGCTTGGCGCTGCCACCCCCGGCCATCCGGAGCGCGAATGTGCGCCCGGTATCGAAACCACCACTGGCCCGCTCGGTCAGGGGCTTGCCAACGCGGTCGGTATGGCCATGGCCGAGCGCACGCTGGCGGCGCAATTCAATCAATCCGATATCTCCATTGTCGATCATTACACCTACGTGTTCCTCGGTGATGGTTGCCTGATGGAAGGCATCTCGCACGAGGCCTGCTCACTGGCCGGCACGCTGGGGCTGGGCAAGCTGATCGCCTTTTATGATGACAATGGCATCTCTATCGATGGCGAAGTCGAGGGCTGGTTCAGCGATGACACGCCAGCGCGTTTTGAGGCCTATGGCTGGCACGTGATATCAAAAGTCGATGGTCATGACGCCGATGCCGTTCGCGCGGCGATTGAGGCGGCGCGCGCGCAAACCGGCAAGCCGACCATGATCTGCTGCCAGACGTTAATCGGTTGGGGTTCTCCCAACAAAGAGGGCAAGGGGTCCAGCCACGGTGCGCCCCTGGGCGAAGACGAAGTCGCACTGGTGCGCGAGCGAATCGGCTGGCCACATGCGCCTTTCGAGATCCCGACAGATGTCATGGATGGCTGGTCGGCTCACGCCGCCGGTGCCGAGCGCGAAGCGGCCTGGCACCAAAAGCTTGCCGAGTACCGGGGTAAGTACCCACAGCTATGTGCCGAGTTCGAGCGTCGTATGCGTGGCGATTTGCCTGCAGACTGGAACACCGTGGCCGCAGCGTTCATCAACAGCGTGAACACCGACGCGCCCACTATCGCCAGTCGCAAAGCGTCGCAGAACGCATTGAACGGTTTTGGCCCGGCGCTGCCGGAGCTGATAGGTGGCTCGGCTGATCTCGCGCCGTCGAATCTGACGATCTGGGAGCAGAGCCGCGATATCAAAGACAATGCCGATGGCAATTACATCTACTTTGGCGTGCGCGAGTTCGCCATGTCGGCCATCGTCAACGGCATGACGCTGCACGGCGGCTTTCGCGTTTACGGTGCCACTTTTTTGATGTTCTCGGAATACGCTCGCAATGCGCTGCGCATGGCCGCGCTGATGAAACTTCCGTCGATTTTCGTCTACACGCACGATTCGATTGGCGTTGGTGAGGATGGCCCGACCCATCAGCCAGTGGAGCAGGCTGCCACTCTGCGCATGATCCCGAATATGTCCGTCTGGCGTCCCTGTGATGCGGTGGAGTCGGCGGTTTCGTGGAAGTTTGCGCTCGAGCGCCAGGATGGACCGACATCGCTGTTGTTCAGCCGCCAGAACCTCGATCATCAAAGTCGCGACGCCGAGCAGATCGCCAATATTGAAAAGGGCGGCTACGTGCTGCGCGACAGTGACAACCCGGCCGCAATCATCATTGCAACCGGTTCGGAAGTCGGTATCGCGGTGCAGGCCTACGAGCAACTCAAAGCCGATGGCGTGGACACTCGCGTGGTGTCGATGCCGGCGACAGACGTTTTTGATCGCCAACCTGCGAGCTACCGCGAGCAGGTGCTGCCTAAATCTGTGGTGGCCCGGGTTGCGGTTGAGGCCGGGGTGTCGGACGGCTGGTACAAATATGTTGGCATCGACGGCGCTATGGTGTGCCTGGATGGCTTTGGTGAATCCGGCCCGGCGGCAGCGGTTTTCGAGCACTTCGGATTTCATGCCAATAAGGTTGCAGAATCGGTAAGGAATCTGCTCTAGAAGTAGTGGTTCTGGACGTTCAGACTAAATACAGGCTATTGATAAGCCCATGCGCCCGGTCTAACGATGCACAATTGTCGCTGGAACGCGAAACTGATCACACCGGTGGTTTTTCTACCGCCGGCGCGGTCTGGCTTCAGTGCATCGATTGTTTGACCGTCCGGGCCGCAAGCTTTTGATGTCCTTCTACACCACGCTAACACCCACTTTGGCTACTTCCCGCAGGAGAAAACATGGCGATTAAAATCGCGATAAATGGCTATGGTCGGATCGGTCGAAACGTGCTTCGCGCACTGTTCGAGTCTGGCCGCAACAATGAATTTGATGTCGTTGCGATCAACGATCTGGGCGATTCGGCTACCAATGCCCACCTGACCCAGTACGACACAGCTCATGGCCGTTTTCCTGGCGAGGTCGTGGTCGATGGCGATTACATTGTGGTCAATGGCGACCGCATTCGCGTGTTGGCAGAGCGAGATCCGGCAAAGCTGCCCTGGGGCGAGCTGGGCGTTGATGTTGTGCTGGAATGCACCGGCTTCTTTACTAGTAAGGAAAAGGCGAGCGCGCATATCGCAGGCGGTGCCAAGAAGGTCATCATCTCTGCACCCGGTGGTAAGGATGTCGATGCGACCGTTGTCTACGGCGTCAACGAGGGTGTGCTGAAAGCGTCAGACACCGTCATCTCGAACGCCAGTTGTACCACCAATTGCCTGGCGCCGATGGCCAAGGCGCTGAACGATGGTGTCGGGCTGGTATCCGGCCTGATGACTACCGTTCACGCCTATACCAACGATCAGGTTCTGACTGACGTTTATCATTCTGATCTGCGTCGCGCACGTTCAGCCACCATGTCGATGATCCCGACCAGTACCGGTGCCGCCGCGGCGGTCGGCCTGGTGTTGCCAGAACTCAACGGCAAGCTCGATGGCTTCGCTATTCGCGTGCCGACGATCAACGTCTCTATCGTGGATCTGACTTTCAAGGCAGGTCGCGACACCACTGTCGATGAGATCAACTCGATCATGCAAAAGGCGGCTGACGGTAAGATCCTGGCCTACAACGATGCGCCGCTGGTTTCGATCGATTTCAATCACACCAGTACCACCTCAAACTTTGATGCCGGCATGACCCGCGTGACCGACGGCAACCTGGTGAAGGTTTGCTCCTGGTATGACAACGAGTGGGGCTTCTCCAATCGTATGCTGGATACCACTGTCGCGTTGATGAACGCCAAGTAAAGCCACGCATGAAAAAGCTCGAAGATCTTGCGTTGTCCGGCAAGCGTGTGTTGGTGCGTTCGGATTTGAACGTGCCCGTCAAAGACGGCGCAGTCACCTCTGATTTGCGCATCGTGGCGTCATTGCCCACCATCAAACTGGCGCTTGAGAAGGGGGCCTCGGTGATGGTGATGTCGCACCTTGGTCGCCCGGTGGAGGGCGAGCCAGCCGACGAGTTCTCGCTCGCACCGGTGGCAGATCATATGGGCAAGCTGCTGGGCATGCCCGTCGAGCTGATTAGCGACTACCTGCAACAGGCGCCGACACTGGCGCCTGGCAGTGTCGCGCTGCTTGAGAATGTGCGGTTTAACCAGGGCGAGAAATCTGACGATGATGCGCTCTCGCGGCAGTATGCACAGCTTTGCGATGTCTTCGTGATGGACGCGTTTGGCACGGCACATCGCGCCCAGGCCTCGACCCACGGTGTCGCAAAGCACGCGCCTATTGCATGCGCCGGACCGTTGTTATCCGGTGAACTCGACGCTTTGGCCAAGGCACTGGACAATCCGGCACGGCCGTTGGTGGCCGTGGTCGGCGGTTCGAAAGTTTCAACCAAGCTGACAGTACTCGATTCTTTGTCCGGGGTGGTCGATCAGCTGATTGTCGGCGGCGGCATCGCCAATACATTTATCGCGGCCGAGGGCCACGGCATTGGCAACTCGCTGGCGGAAGCCGATTTGATTCCGGAGGCCAAACGCCTGCGTCAGGCTGCACAGGCCAAGGGCGGGGATATTCCGGTGCCGTCGGATGTCGTCTGCGGCAAGGCGTTTTCGGCAGACACGCAAGCGTCGACCATGTCCGTCGATCAGGTTGCCGATGACGACATGATATTCGACGTGGGGCCAGAGACTGCAGCGGCCTACGCCGACATCCTGCGCAACGCCGGCACGATTGTCTGGAACGGCCCGGTTGGGGTGTTCGAATTCGATCAGTTTGCCGATGGCACGCGCGCGGTGGGCAAAGCGATTGCCGAATCCAGTGCATTTTCCATCGCTGGTGGCGGTGACACGCTGGCAGCGGTCGATCAGTTTGGCCTGTCGGACGATATCTCTTACATTTCCACGGGTGGAGGTGCTTTTCTGGAGTTTCTCGAAGGCGTGGAACTGCCTGCGGTGAAAATCCTCAAAAGTCGAGACCAGTAGGTTTTGCATGTGCTGCACGGCGCCATGATGGCCCGTGCACCGCATCTGTGGCCTGCGCCTGGCGTTCGACTGAATCGCCTCCCTGACGAATTTCTTGCAAAAGCGGCGAATGGGATTTCATGCGTAGAACGAAAATAGTTGCCACCCTTGGACCGGCCACGGATGACCCGGAGGTGCTGCGTCAGCTGATTTCAGCTGGTGTCGATGTGGTGCGGGTGAACTTTTCTCACGGTGATGCAGATCACCACCGCGAGCGCGTGGATTCGGTGCGCCGGATCGCCGGTGAGCTGGGTCGCGTGGTGGGTATTCTGGGCGATCTGCAGGGTCCGAAGATTCGTATTTCCGGGTTCAGGGACGGTCCCATAGAACTGGAAGAGGACGCGACTTTCACGCTCGATACCAGTCTCGATGACGATGCTGGCGATCAGCAGGTGGTCGGTTGCAGTTATCCGCAACTGCCCGACGACCTCAAGGCCGGCAATGTACTGGTGCTGGACGACGGGCGGATTCTGCTGGAAGTGACCGCTATCGATGGCACCCGGGTGGTGACGAGAGTCTTGGTTGGTGGCGAGCTGTCCGATCGCAAGGGCATCAATCTACGCGGTGGCGGTCTGTCTGCGCCGGCGATCACCGACAAAGACCGGGAAGATGTGCGACTGGCCGCCGAGTTGAAGATCGATTACCTGGGCGTATCCTTTCCGCGCGATGCCGCGGATATCAATCACGCCCGCGATTTGTTGCGTGAGGTAGGCTGCAACGCCGGTATCGTCGCCAAAATCGAGCGTGCAGAAGCGCTGGAAGAGATCGATGCGATCCTTGAGGCGACTGATGTCATCATGGTGGCCCGCGGTGATCTGGGGGTGGAAATCGGCGATCCGGAATTACCAGCTGTGCAGAAGTTGCTGATCAACAAAGCGCGGTCAGCTAACAAGGTGGTGATCACTGCCACGCAGATGATGCAGTCGATGGTCGAGAGCCCGATCCCGACTCGCGCTGAAGTGTTTGATGTGGCCAACGCCGTACTCGATGGCACTGACGCTGTGATGTTGTCGGCTGAGACCGCAGTCGGTGAGCACCCGGCCAAGGCTGTGTTATCCATGAGCCGAATCTGCGAGCACGCCGAAAAACAGCGCAAGGCCATGGAATCGCAGCACCGGCTGCACCTGACGTTCGATCGCGTCGATGAATCAATTGCGATGGCAGCCATGTACGCCGCCAATCACCTGAATGTGAAAGCGATTGGCGCATTAACTGAAACCGGTTCGACTGCCCTGTGGATGTCGCGCATCAGCTCGGGTATTCCGATTTACGCCGTCACCACGCGTGCCGACACACTGGCGCGGGTCACGCTATATCGCGGTGTTTACGCGGTGCCGTTTGATCGACAACTGACCTCTTCCTATGAGGCGAATACAGCCGTGGTCCGCAAACTGGTGGATATCCAGAAAGTGGAGGAGGGTGATCTCGTCATCATCACCAAGGGCGACATGATGGGGGTGGCCAGTGGCACCAACTCGATGAAAATCGTCCATGTCGGCGACTGGATCGAAGAACAGTAAACTGCGTCACGTGCCGGATTGTGCCGGCGGCACATATTTCGCTGCGGCTGAGTAACAAAGGTGCTGAACCCTGATGTGGCGACTGCCTGGCACTCGCCTGGTTCAGCATTTACGACATATTCGCCGGCCTCGGCTGTGTAACCTGATTGTCACTCCAACCAAGCCCGGGTTTATCTAAAATCTGCTTCCATTGGTTGAGTGTGATGGCCTCAGTTAGCAATCGCTGCCGTCCCTGTTCCTTTAATGGCTGATCGGAAACACAAATGACAGATATCAATTCGCTGCTGGGTGATGAAGCAGAATCGCTGCTCTCGCACCAGTGCACCACCATCGACAAGAGCACGCTGTGTCTGCCGGGGCCCGACTACATCGATCGGGTGATGACCCACAGTGATCGCTCTCCGGCGGTGTTGCGAGCGATGAGCACGCTGTTCAACTCGGGCCGTATGTCCGGCACCGGCTACGTCTCGATCCTGCCAGTGGATCAAGGCGTCGAGCACTCTGGTGCGGCCTCATTTGCGCCGAACCCGATCTACTTCGATCCGCAGAATATCGTTGAACTTGCGATCGAGGGCGGTTGTAACTGTGTCGCCTCGACCATGGGTGTGCTGGGTGCGGTGGCGCGAAAATACGCGCACAAAATCCCGTTCATGGTGAAACTCAACCACAACGAGGCGCTGACCTACCCGGCCATGTACGACCAGACCATGTTCGCCTCGGTGCGTCAGGCCTTCGACATGGGTTGTGTCGCAGTGGGTGCCACCATCTACTACGGCTCCGAAGACAGCCGCCGCCAGATCCAGGAAATCAGCGAGGCTTTCGAGCACGCGCACGAGCTGGGTATGGCAACTGTGCTTTGGGCCTACCTGCGCAACTCCGAATTCAAGAAAGACGGATCCGACTACCACGCCTCTGCCGATCTGACTGGTCAGGCGAATCATCTGGCGGCTACGATCAAAGCTGACATCGTCAAGCAGAAGCAGGCTGAAAACAACGGTGGTTATCGCGCTATCGGATTTGGTCACACCAACGACGCTGTCTACGACAAGCTGACGTCCGAAAATGCGATTGATCTGGTGCGTTATCAGGTGGCCAACTGCTACATGGGCCGCGCCGGTCTGATCAACTCGGGCGGTGCGAGTGGCTCGAACGATTTCGGTCAGGCGGTTCGCACTGCGGTGATCAACAAGCGTGCGGGCGGCATGGGGCTGATTTCAGGTCGCAAGGCGTTTCAAAAGCCGATGGATGAGGGCGTGAAGTTGCTTAACGCCATTCAGGATGTCTATCTGGACGACAAGATCACTATCGCCTGATAGCGGTCCTGGCTGTACCTGTTGGAAAGGCCGGCTCGCCGGCCTTTCTGCGTTGTGAACTGCGCTATGGGCGGGTGAGGATATCGACTGCCTCCTGATAGCGCGCCAGGGTGCTTTGCTGCACCTGCGCTGACAGCTCGGGCCCGGGCGCTGTCTTATCCCAATCGAGTGTTTCCAGGTAGTCTCGGACGAATTGCTTGTCGTAGCTTGCCGGTGGTGTGCCGGGTTGCCAGCTTGCCGCATCCCAGAATCGTGAGCTGTCTGGCGTGAGTATCTCGTCCATCAGGGTGACGCGGCCATCCGCATCGAGCCCGAATTCAAATTTCGTATCGGCCAGAATGATGCCGCGCTGCGCGGCGTAGTCTGCACCGTGCTGATAGAGCGACAGGCTGATAGCGCGAATTTCATCGGCGCGTGCGCGACCAATTCGCTCGCACATGTCTTCGTAGCTGATGTTTTCATCGTGATCGCCGACCGCCGCCTTGCTCGCCGGTGTGAAGATCGGTGCCTGCAGTTGATCGGCGATCTTCAGATTGCTCGGCAACGGTACGCCACAGACCTCACCACTGGCCTGGTAATCCTTCCAGCCCGAGCCAATCAGATAACCTCTGACCACGGCCTCAACCGGTATCGCATCCAGACGCTTCACGATCATGCTGCGATCAATGGCCTGGGCAATCTCCGCTGGATCGCTGAGTACGTCTGTCAGTGCGATATCGGCCAGATGGTTGGGTACCACCTCGGCCATTTTGCCAAACCAGAACAGTGCTATCTGCGTTAACAGAATCCCTTTGCCCGGCAGTGGCTGAGGTAGAACGACATCGAATGCGGATAGTCTGTCGCTTGCGATCATCAACAGATGATCGTCACCAACTGCATAGATATCGCGAACCTTGCCGCGGTGGACGAGTGGCAGTGACTCGATACTGGTTTCAAAGACGGGGTTGGCGTGGATCACGATGAAGTGGTGTCTGCAGGTGGGTGGCAGCGGGTGTGGCGCTACCCGATTAACTGGCGAAATGACTGAAAATTGGTCACCATAGCGAGTTTACTCGAATCGATTGGGGATTATGCAGCAACCTCTGGTAGGCGTGGTGATGGGGAGCGATAGCGACTGGCCAGTGATGCAGCACTGTGCTGATCTACTGGCCGAGTTTTCAGTGCCGTTCGAGGCGCAAGTGGTATCGGCGCATCGCACGCCCGACCTCATGTACGACTACGCGCGACAAGCCGCGTCGCGCGGCTTGCGGGCGATCGTTGCGGGTGCTGGTGGCGCTGCGCACTTGCCTGGCATGCTGGCGGCGCTGACGACAATTCCGGTGCTTGGGGTGCCGGTTGCGTCACGGCACTTGAAGGGACAGGACTCGCTGTTATCGATCGTTCAGATGCCGCGCGGTGTGCCGGTCGCCACCTTCGCGATAGGGGATGCCGGTGCCGCCAATGCCGCATTGTTTGCCGTGGCGATGCTGGCTACCACCGATTCTGATCTGGCGAAGCGATTGGAGGATTTTCGCACCGCTCAGCGCGATCGCGTGCTGGGACTGGAGCTGCCGCATGGATAAGTCAATCGCGCCGGGTGCGATGCTCGGCGTGCTGGGTGGTGGACAGTTGGGCCGAATGTTCGTCCATGCCGCAACGCAGATGGGATATCGCGTCACTGTGCTCGATCCCGCTCCGACCGGGCCAGCTGCTGAAATTGCCAGCTGCCACATACAGGCGGAATACACCGATCGCGCGGCACTGGCGAAGCTTGCCGACACTTGCGTGGCGGTGACCACTGAATTTGAGAACGTTCCGGCCGAGAGCTTGCGCTGGCTGTCGCAACAGGTGGTGGTTTCACCGCCGGCGGCAGCCGTCGAAATTGCCCAGGACCGGGTGCGTGAAAAATCGTTTTTTCGCGATAATGGATTACCCACTAATCGTTTTTTCGCGATAAAAAACAGTGAAGATTTGCCGGCCGCGTTTGCGGAGATTGGCGGCGGCGCAATACTAAAGACGGCGACACTCGGTTATGACGGCAAGGGGCAGGCCGTATGTGAAAGCCTTGCCGACGCACAGGCGGCGTTTGCGCGCTTTGATTCGGTGGAATGTATTCTTGAACAACGCATAGTACTTGACAGAGAGCTGTCGGTGGTGCTCGCCAGAGATGTCAGCGGCAAGAGTATGCCAATGCCGGTGGCGGAGAATATTCACCGCCACGGTATTCTGGACATCACTCTGGCACCGGCGCGCGTTGAAGATGAGCTTGCACAACGCGCTACGCGATTGGCAATAGAGCTTGCCGATGCGATGAGTTATGTCGGTGTGCTGGCGGTTGAAATGTTTGTAAGCGACGGCGAATTACTGATCAATGAAATTGCGCCCAGGCCCCATAATAGCGGGCATTTCACCATCGATGCCACAGACTACTCGCAATTCGATCAACAAGTCAGAACACTATGTGGACTACCGGCTGCTACCGTAAATCAGCATGCGCCTGCTGTGATGCTGAACCTGTTGGGTGAACTGATGCTGGAGCCGGATTTTGACTGGATGCCCTTGCTTGATATGCCTTGCAGCCACCTACACCTGTACGGCAAGTCAGAGGCGCGAGGTGGGCGTAAAATGGGCCATATTACGCTGGTGGGTAGTGATCATTCTTCGTTGTTGACGTCTGTGCAGGCACTCAGAGCCCGCTGGCCAAAGGCGTTTGCCTGAGGTCGATTGCCAACGGCGGAGTTACCTTGTACTCGTGCGGTGCTACAAACTGTCGATCAGCAACTTGTATTGATCGAACGACAGTGTGCCGGCGTGTGCGGCTGCCTGAGCTTGTGTCGCAATCGATGGGTGGTGAAGGTTTTGATGAAAGCCCGTGCAGAAATCGCTGGCTGAACGCGCCTCGATTGCAGCTGTCATGGTGTCGTTGCAATCGGCAATTTCCATTAGCGTCAGCTTGCCGGCTGCTCCTGTGTATTCGCAGCGTGAGCAGCCCATTGCATTAAAATAGACGCCTGGCTTGTCGCTGCGATCGATCGGCGCCATCGATTTCAGCCATTGTTGTTGTAGCGGTCCGGGCTGATGACTGTCTGCGCAGTGCGGGCACAGCGTACTGACCTGCCTGACATGAACTACCTTTTGCAGTCTTGTCGCCAGCGTGTTGCGATCAACTGCACAGTTAATGAGATCGCGCATGGCCGCACCGCAACTGCGTGCCAGGTGAAATGAGGCCAGCGGTATATTGTGCTGCCAAAGCTGTTCGGCATAAAAGGAGCCAGATTGGCTGGACTGCCAGTCACAGTAGGCTTTATCGGTATTGTAGATGGCGCTGCCGATCATCGCGGTACTGTCCGGGTAGAGTGGCGGACTTATTTGCACAACCCGTGGTACACGTTTAAGCACCTGGTGTTCGACGCTGATGGTTTTTCCGGAAAGCTGGTTGTCTTCACTGAGCAGCGCGTAGTAGAGATCCTGCAGGCATGCCGGGTTGTCTGATACCACCATCGCGGCGCCAGACAGCGTGGTGAGCATTTGGTCGCGCAGTGCGTTGATCGACTGCGCCGACAGCGACAGTTGATCCAGCGTTTCGGGGATCTGCTGCGGCGTTTGTAAGGTCAGTGTGAGGCAGGCACCGGCGGCAGCCTGAAAATAGACCGCATCAATGGTTGCCAGTGGATCGATATTGTCGGCACTGATACGAAAGCTTGCGCACTCGCGTGGTTCACTTTGCCGTGAGACTTGTCGCAGCCGACTCAGCATGGTGTCGACCATATCGGTGCGTGTGATTCGGCTCTCGGTGAGTTGCCCGTTCACCCGGTGGCGCATACGACAGAATCCTGCTTCCTGTTCCAGGTGTAGTTCTCTGGAGCCACAGCGCAGCAGCTCTTCAATTACTGTGAACAGCAGATCGGGCTCGTTGTCGTCGTTGGCGGCTACTTCGAGCCGGTCGACATCGAAGTGTGCCGGGCTCAGTAGGCGATCTGAAATGGCCATCGCTCGGTTCTTGCTCTTTTGCGTGGTGCAGTGCAAAACGCTTGCACCGATGCTTAGGCTAGCGGCACACCATGCTCAACCTTTCGCTAAGGTGGCCGAATCTAGGAGCAGCCCGGAAATTTCAATTGGCGAACTATTTCACGCGGAGTTTTGATGCCGCTGGTAACGGTCTGTTTTCATAGCCGACCTTGTATACCGAATGGATTCGAATGGCTCTGCCAGGTGTGACGGAATGTTCGGCGATTGAGACAAATGAGAACCGGTCAGATAGGTGGCGTGGCTTCGATTGTGCGAAGGCCTCGTGATATGCCGGTAGTTGCTTGTAAAAAATAAAAACAAAACAAAAAAGGGGAGACAGTTCTACATGAGTAAGCAAAACACTAAAAGCATTGTTCGCAAATTGATAACTGGCGCAGGTGCTGCAGCAATGATGGCTGCATCGGGCACAGCGATGTCTGCCGACTGGCCGCGCATGAGTGTGGGCGCATCTGTCGGTTCGCTTGGCGCCGGTGCGAACTTCGCGGTTGAAATCTATGATGTGCTGGAGGCGCGCATCGGTATCAATGCGTTTGCTACAGACTTTGATATCGAAGTGGATGATCTCAGTTATAACGGCGACGTTGAGCTCAATTCTACGTCTGCGATTCTGGATGTGTATCCCGTGCGAAATTCCGGGTTTCGCTTGTCATTTGGGGCCGTGCTCAACGGCAACGAGGTGGAGGGTACCGCTCAGCCAGCCGGGCCTACCGAGTTTGGTGGGACAGTGTATCAACCCGAGGAAATTGGCAGTGCCACTGCCAATATAACCTATCCAGAATCGGCACCTTATCTTGGCCTGGGTTGGGGGCGACGCACCGGCCGTCAGGGCAATCTGATGTTCTCAATCGATGCCGGTATTTTGTTTCAGGGGCGTGGATCAGTGGAACTGCAGGTGGAAAATCCAAATGGCGTGATATCGGATGCCGACATTGCGCAGGCGCGATCTGAAATCGAGGCAGAGCTGGCAGATTTCGAAGCCTATCCGGTGGTCACACTCGGCTTCAGCTACTCGTTCTAGTGTACAAAACAGATCGTCGTGTCTGGCCGTTGTGACTGGCCAAGCCCTTTGTTCTGTGCGCGTTGCTATTGATGAAGGCCCGGTTGACCGGGCCTTCTCTTTTTACTGGAAATAAATCGGCTGTACTTCGCCGCTGGCGATCTTCTGTTTCCAGATGGCAGGGCCGGTCTGATGGACGGCTTCACCGAGGCTATCGACGGCGACGGTAACCGGCATGTCTTTGACGACAAATTCGTGAATCGCCTCCATGCCTAGATCCTCGAAGGCCACCACACGCGAAGCCGTGATAGCTCGCGACACCAGATAGGCGGCGCCGCCCACGGCCATCAGGTAGACCGATTTGTGTTTCTTGATTGCATCGACACCGGCCGGGCCGCGCTCGGCTTTGCCGACCATGCCCAGAAGCCCGGTGTGTTCGAGCATCATGTCGGTGAATTTGTCCATTCGGGTGGAGGTGGTTGGGCCAGCCGGGCCGACAACTTCATCGCGTACCGCATCGACCGGGCCGACGTAGTAGATCAGCTTGCCTTTCAGATCGAGCCCATCGGGCAGCGGCTCGCCTTTTTCCACCAGATCCTTGATTCGTTTGTGTGCCGCGTCGCGGCCGGTCAGCATAGTGCCGTTGAGCAATAGGGTCTCACCGGGCTTCCAGCTCTGCACTTCCTCGTGCGTGAGCGTATCGAGATTGACGGATCGGGCGGTCGGGCCGACGTCCCAGGTGATCTCGGGCCAGTCGTTGAGTGAAGGTGGCGTCTGCAGTGACGCGCCGCTGCCATCAAGCACGAAGTGCGCGTGGCGGGTCGCGGCGCAGTTCGGGATCATGCATACCGGCAGTGAAGCGGCGTGCGTCGGGTAGTCGGACATTTTCACGTCGAGCACGGTGGTCAGGCCACCCAGTCCCTGCGCACCGATGCCGAGCGCATTGACCTTCTCAAAGATTTCCAGGCGCAGTTCTTCCAGCCGGTTGGCCGGTCCGCGAGCGCGCAGTTCGTGGATATCGATCGGATCCATCAATACCTGCTTGGCGAGTACGGCGGCCTTTTCAGCGGTACCGCCGACACCGATGCCGAGCATACCCGGCGGGCACCAGCCGGCACCCATGGTGGGTACGGTGTTGACGACCCAATCGACAATGCTGTCACTCGGGTTGAGCATCGCCATTTTGGATTTGTTTTCCGAGCCGCCTCCCTTGGCTGCGATGTCGACTTCGATCTTGTCACCGGCGACGATCTCAGTGTGGATGACTGCCGGTGTGTTGTCTTCAGTGTTGCGGCGGCTGCCGGCCGGGTCGTCGAGAATTGAAGCGCGCAGCTTGTTGTCCGGGTGCAGATAGGCCTGGCGCACGCCCTCGTTGATCATGTCTGCCGGCGTCATACTGCCCTGCCATTGCACATCCATGCCGACCTTGACGAACACCGTGACAATGCCGGTATCCTGACAAATGGGCCGATGGCCCTCGGCGCACAGGCGCGAGTTGATCAGGATTTGCGACATTGCATCCTTCGCCGGTTTCGATTCTTCGCGCTGCCAGGCCTGATGCACGGCCTCGACAAAATCGATCGGGTGGTAATAAGAGATGAACTGCAGTGCGTCGGCGACGCTTTGAATCAGATCATCTTGATGAATGGTGGTCATTGGGCCCGGCCTTGGCTGTTTCAATTCAAATTTAAATATAGCATTGCTGATGCCCACTTCTGCATGGCGATGTCGCTTGACACTCTGCTGGCAGCTGTGGATAAATGCGCCGACGGGTAGACACGGGTTAACGAGAGTTTCGGAAACAGATGCAGCAAAGCGGGGCAACAACGAAGGTTTGGCGATGGCGTTGGCGACACAGCGACCTCTGCCGTTACCTGCCCCCTTTTGACCTGATGGAACTCCCACGCGATGAAACCCGACGATTTTCAGCAACACGCACAATCCGGCTGTAACCGAATCCCCCTGATCCGCAAGGTGTTGGCGGATCTCGATACCCCTCTCTCCACCTACCTAAAGCTCGCCAATCAGCCCGGAACCTTTCTGTTCGAGTCGGTGACTGGCGGCGATAAATGGGGGCGCTACTCGATCATCGGCCTGCCTTGCCGCGAGATGATTCGCGTGTCCGGCAACACCATTACCATCGAGCGCGACGGTCGTATCGACAGCGAGCAGCAAGTCGATGATCCACTGGCATGGGTGGGTGAATATCAGCAGAAATTTATAGTCCCTCAGCTGCCCGACCTGCCGCGCTTTACCGGTGGACTGGTGGGCTATTTTGGCTATGAGACGATCCGCTACATCGAGCCAGGCCTGATCGATCCCGGCAAGCCCGATCCCGGGCAAACGCCCGACATCATGCTGATGGTGGCCGAGGAGGTGGTGGTGTTTGACAATCTGGCCGGCACCCTGTTGATCGTGGTTCACGTGGATCCAGCCATGCCCGATGCGCTTGCGCGCGGTCAGCAGCGGCTCTTGGATATCGAGGATCAGCTGCACCGGCCGCCGCCGTTTCGATCGGCCTATCGCGCCCGCGAAATTGGCGAGGAACACTTTGCGTCCGACTTTGGGCGCGAGCAATTTGAAACAGCTGTGCAGCGCATTCGCGATTACATCACCGCCGGAGACTGTATGCAGGTGGTGTTGTCACAGCGGATGTCGCTAAAGTTTGGTGCCCGCCCCATCGACCTGTACCGCGCGCTGCGCATGTTGAATCCGTCGCCGTATCTGTTTTTTCTGGATTTGGGCGATCATCAGGTGGTCGGCTCGTCGCCTGAAATTCTGGTGCGCATGGAAGACGATACCGTCACCGTGCGACCCATCGCCGGCACCCGTCCGCGCGGCGCTAACGCCGAAGAGGATGAAGCGCTGGCAGCAGACTTGTTGGCCGATCCCAAAGAGATCGCAGAACACGTGATGCTGATCGATCTTGGTCGCAATGATGCCGGTCGCGTGGCGCAGACGGGTAGTGTCCAGCTGACCGAGCGGATGATCGTCGAGCGCTATTCTCACGTGATGCATATCGTCTCCAACGTCAACGCGCGATTGAAAGAGGGGCTGTCTGCGATCGACGTGCTTCGCGCAACCTTTCCGGCCGGTACCGTCAGCGGTGCGCCGAAGGTCAGAGCGATGCAGATCATCGATGAACTGGAACCGACCAAACGCGGCGTCTATTCGGGTGCAGTCGGTTATTTGTCATGGAGCGGCAACATGGACACTGCGATCGCGATCAGAACGGTGGTGATTCGGGACGGTGAATTGACGATTCAGGCCGGTGCCGGCATCGTCTACGACTCGGTGCCAGCCAGTGAGTGGCAGGAGACGCTGAACAAGGCGCGGGTGGTCTTTCGCGCAGCGGCTCTGGCCGAGGCCGGACTGGATTCGGCGCTCAACACGGAGTCGGTCTGATGCTCTGCATGCTCGACAACTACGACTCCTTCACCTTCAACCTGGTGCAGTATCTGGGTGAGTTGGGTGCCGACGTTGAAGTGGTGCGAAACGATGCCGTGACGCTGGAGCAGCTGGCGCGAATGAACATGCGGCAACTGGTGGTCTCGCCCGGCCCGTGCACGCCGGCGCAAGCTGGACTGTCGGTCGCTGCGATCAAGCGACTGAGTGGCGCGGTGCCGATCCTTGGCGTCTGCCTGGGTCATCAGTGCATTGGTGATGCGTTTGGCGGCAACATTGTCAGCGCCGGTGAGATCATGCACGGCAAGACATCACCCATTCACCACAGTGGGGCAGGGGTGTTTGCCGGTTTGCCCAATCCGTTTATCGCCACGCGGTACCACTCGCTGGTGATTGATCGGGCGAGTTTGCCCGATTGCCTGGAGGTCACTGCCTGGACGCAAACACCGGACGGCGAAATCGAGGAAATTATGGGTGTTCGACACCGTAGTCTGGCGGTGGAGGGTGTACAGTTTCACCCTGAGTCCATTCTGTCTGAGCACGGGCACGATCTGTTGAACAACTTCCTGTCTCAAACCTCTGGGGAGAATCCATGAGTATTCAGACTGCGATTGCGAAAGTCGTTGCGGGCGAGCACCTGGAAAGCGATGAAATGGTGGCCGCCATGCGGATGATCATGTCTGGCGAGTGCAGTCCGGCGCAGATCGGAGGTTTGCTGGTTGGCCTGCGCTGCAAGGGTGAGACAGTCGACGAGGTCGCCGCGGCCGCTGAAGTGATGCGCGAGCTGGCCTCGCACGTGGTCTGCCAGACACCCGATGTGATGGACATCGTCGGTACTGGCGGCGACGGTACCAGCACCTTCAATATCTCAACCGCCAGCGCGCTGGTCGCGGCGGCAGCAGGGGTGAAAGTCGCCAAGCACGGCAACCGCGCGGTATCCAGCCGATCTGGCGCCGCCGATGTGCTGGAGGCCGCGGGGGTGAACATTGAGCTTGAGCCTGAACAAGTCGCCAAATGCGTTGATACGGTGGGTGTGGGTTTCATGTTTGCGCCGCGACACCACGGTGCCATGCGTCATGCGATCGGCCCGCGGCGTGAGCTGGGCATGCGAACGATCTTCAATATGCTTGGCCCGCTGACCAACCCGGCCAATGCACCGCGTCAGGTGATGGGCGTCTACAACGAATATCTGGTCGAGCAGATGGCGCATGTGCTGAAAAAACTGGGCAGCGAGCGCGCTATGGTGGTCTATGCCGAGGATGGTATGGATGAAATCAGCGTGTCATCCGACACCCACGTCGCCGAGCTGATCGAAGGTGAAGTCAAAACTTATACTATTGCGCCGGAGCAGTTTTCGATTGATCGAAGCAACGTCGATGCACTGGTGGTGGATGGCGCCGAGCAGAGTCTGCAACTGATCAAGGCTGTCTTCTCCGGTCAGGCCGGTGCAGCGCGGGATATCATTGCGCTGAATTCGGGTGCGGCGATATATGTGGCCGGGCTCGCCGACAGTCATGCCAAAGGTGTCGACATCGCACGCGGTTTGATCGCTGATGGCGGCGCCGCAGAAAAGCTCGATGCGCTGATCCACTGCAGTAACCATTGCTGAAACCGGATATGTCCGACACACCAGATGTTTTAAAAAAAATCCTTGCTCGCAAGGCCGAGGAAATCGTCGAGCGCTGTGAGCGCGAGAGCCTGAAGGCCTTGTCGGCGCGTGCCGCCGACGCCGATGCGCCGCGAGGCTTTATCGATGCGCTAAACCGCAAGGTGGCTGCCGGTGATGCTGCAGTGATTGCCGAGGTCAAGAAAGCATCGCCGAGCAAAGGTGTGCTGCGCGAGCATTTTGATCCCGAGCAAATCGCGGTGAGTTATGAAGATGGCGGTGCCGCCTGTCTTTCGGTGTTGACTGATCGGGATTTCTTTCAGGGCTCTGAGGACTATCTGCGAAGCGCGCGCGCAGCCTGCTCGCTGCCGGTCATTCGCAAAGACTTCATCATTGATCCGTATCAGGTGTACGAGGCGCGCGCGATTGGGGCCGACTGCATTTTATTGATCGTATCGGCGCTGGGGGATTCGCTGTTGAGTGAGCTGTACGGCCTGGCTCGACATCTGGATATGGATGTCTTGATCGAGGTTCACGACAGCCAGGAACTCGCACGTGCGCTGCCATTGGCGCCGGGCGTCATCGGTATCAACAATCGCGATCTGCGAACCTTCGATGTCAGCCTGGACACCACGCTCGACATGTTGCCGGCGATTCCACAAGACTGTCTAACGGTGACTGAGAGCGGGATACTGACCCGCGATGATGTCGCGCGTATGCGTCGACACGGCGTCAACGCATTTCTGGTCGGAGAGGCGTTCATGCGCCGCGAGTCACCCGGTGACACCTTGCGAGAACTGTTCTCCTGATCAGGTTTATCAACCAGGCAATACGGCGTTCCCTGCCGCATTTTCGCCTGGGTAGATAATCCTTTAGCGCGTGCCGTAGATCACCATGGTTTTGCCGCGCGCGTGAATCAATCCACGCTCTTCGAGATCTTTCAGAACTCGTCCAACCATCTCTCTGGAACAACCGACGATACGCGCGATTTCCTGACGCGTAATGCGGATCTGCATGCCATCCGGGTGGGTAATGGAATCGGGTTGTGAAGCGAGATCGAGCAGTGTCGATGCGACGCGACCGGTCACGTCCAGGAACGCCAGATCGCGGACCTTGGTGCTGGTTTTGCGCAAACGTGCAGCCAGCTGGGTCGACAGTGCGAACAGGATTTCGGGTGACTGGTCGGCCAGGCGCTTGAACTGCTCGTAGTTGATTTCGGCTACTTCACATTTGGTTCTGGCAACAACCCAGGCGCTGCGCTCAGACTCTTCGTCGAACAGGCCCATCTCGCCGAAAAAGTCGCCGTTGTTGAGGTAAGCCAGCACGATCTCGCGACCTTCGTCGTCCTCGATCACAACGCTGACAGAGCCTTCCACCATGTAGTAAAGCGTGTCAGGCTTGTCGCCGTGATGGATGATGGTGGTCTTTGAAGGATACTGACGGCGATGGCTGTGTCGTAGCAGCGTCTCCAGCCATTCTGCCTGCTTTGGCAGCGTGCGTGGGGGAAGCATATAAAGGTCTCTCCGTTGGTGTTGGATGGCGTCGCTTGGACAAGTGCGCGTTGACTGAGCAAAATTCGTTCACACATTCACAAACGAAGTGTTTTTTTTTGTGAACCGGCAGGTTTTGAGAACTGCTTCAACTTTGGCGATCGCGCCAGCGACTGTCACAACAGCTTCCCGAGGACACAGACAATATGCAGGCCAGAGTTAAGTGGTTGGATCACATGAGTTTTGTTGGTGAGTCTGGCAGTGGACACAGCATTGTTATGGATGGCTCGCCCGATCACGGTGGTCGCAATCTTGGCGTGCGGCCGATGGAAACCGTGCTGATCGGTCTGGGGGGATGCTCGGCATTTGACGTCGTTTTGTTCTTGAAGAAAGCGCGCCAGAATATTGACGACTGTGAAGTGCTGTTGGAGGCTCGCCGCGCTGACACTCCGCCCGCCGTGTTTACCGCCATTGAGATGAAATTTAGAGTCTACGGTCAGGCGTTGTCTGCCGCCAAAGTACAACGCGCGGTTGATTTATCGGTTGAAAAATACTGTTCCGTCGCCAAAATGTTAGAGAAGACAGCCGAAATCACGCATTCGGTAGAGATTATCGACAGCGCTGCGACTGAAAAAGCAGATAGCCAGTAGCCAGGCAACTGGCTGATATGACAGGAGAATAGTCGTCGAAGTATCTTGCATTGTATTAATCAATGTGTTGTATAGCTTGTTAAGTTGAAGATACATTGGCACCATTCGCTCATAGATTTCCTCCTCCATCTTCCTACGATGGTTAGACGCGGCCGTTAGGCCGCGTCGCTTTAATTCCAGACAACTCTTCATCGCCCGGTTCCAGCAGCTTCGGTATCTGTGGCGTCCGCTTTATATATGAGTCGTCTCTAATGCCTTGCACGTGGCTTGCATTGATCACTCCGCGATCGGCGTTCTGGTCGCCAGGGAAGGGCATTCTTCTGCGAAAAGCAGTTGTTACTTTGCTTGCCTTCTTCTACAATGGAGAGCTTTGCTGAGCACATCTGCTCAATCCCGTCTTGGAGTAGACATGAAGACTTTCAGCGCCAAGCCGGCGGAGGTCAACCGCCGCTGGTATATCATCGACGCCGAGGGCAAAACCCTGGGGCGCCTTGCCAGTGAGTGCGCGCGTGTCTTGCGTGGCAAGCACAAGCCGGAATACACCCCGCACGTCGACACTGGCGACTACATCGTCGTTGTGAACGCGGCCAAGGTTCGCGTCACAGGCAATAAAGCCAGCGACAAGATGTATCATCACCACACTGGTTACATCGGCAACCTGAAATCGATCAGTTTCGAGAAAATGCAGGAAAAAGCGCCGGGGCGTGCGATTACACTGGCGGTTAAAGGCATGCTGCCAAAGAATCCGCTGGGTCGTGCCATGCTGAAAAAGCTGAAAGTCTACCCGGGTGCCACCCATCGGCATGCGGCGCAAACCCCCGAAACACTGGAACTCAGGTAATTACGGATGGCAGAACAAAGCTACTACGGCACTGGTCGCCGCAAAACCTCAACTGCCCGAGTCTATATGCGCGCAGGCAAAGGTGACGTCACCGTCAATGATCGTCCGCTCGACGAGTATTTTGGCCGCCAGACTGCCCGAATGATCGTGCGTCAGCCGCTCGAGACTGTCGATGTAATGAACCGTTTTGACTTCAACATCACGGTATCAGGTGGTGGCAACAGTGGCCAGGCCGGTGCCATTCGACACGGCATCGCTCGCGCACTACTCTCGTATGATGAAGAGATGCGCAGTGACTTGCGCAAAGCTGGATTCCTGACGCGTGATGCGCGGCAGGTGGAACGCAAGAAAGTTGGTCTGCGCAA
>CAZNIS010000110.1:7156-21943 GCA_964573105.1 uncultured Granulosicoccaceae bacterium | reverse complement strand
GTGGGGTAGGAGGTCGCACGGAACATACATGGGTATTTCGAGGCGGCCGGCCAGGTTACGACCGACACCACCCATGGGTGCGACAGGCGTGCTGTGGACAGTTACCAACGACGCCATCCCTGATTGCCCCATTGCAGCCACGGAAAGCGGCGGGCCAGTTTGCGACCGACACTGCCCACAGGAATGACGGGATCACCCGGTCAGGTGTGCTGTGAACAGCCACCGCTTGCGGTACACTGGACGCCCAAGTCAAGAGGGAATTTTACCCATTGCAGTCTCACCATCAGCAAGAGTATAACAATGGGTGATTGTCCCCAGTGTCAGAGAACCTCGGCAATTTTATGAAAGTAATTACCTGGAACATTCAGGCTGCGAAAGGGGTCGACGAAATCATCGATGTCGACCGTATCGTCCAGGTTACCAGGGCATTGGGTGATGCCGATATCATCTGCTATCAGGAAGTGATGAATCGCGTCATCGATGGCACAGATGTCAATCAGGTAGAGTTACTCGCTCAGCAGTTTCCCGACCATCAGCCGTTCTTTGGCGCAGCCATTGATCGCTCGCAACCACACGGCCGTCTGCAGTTTGGCAATCTGTTGCTCTCTCGTCTGCCAGTATTGCAGTACAACCCGCATCGCCTGCCCCAGCCCGCTGACCCAGACAGTCTCTGTATGCCGAGACAGGCAACCGAAGTCATAGTGCAGGCCCACTTTGGCATCTGCCGTATCGTTACCACTCATCTGGATTATTTCGCCACCCGGCAAAGAAGCGCACAGGTTGCGTATCTGCGCCACTGGCACGAGCAGACACTGGATCGATTCAAGCGTCCCGGTGCGATTGGTGGTGAATTGCAGTTCGAGTCACTCCCTGAAACCAATTTGTCACTCTACTGTGGCGACTTCAACATGGGCGTCGATTCAAATGACTACCGGCAACTGGCGTCTGATTCTGACAGCGACAGCGCCCTGCTGGACTGCTGGACCCTCGCTCATCCAGGCACACCACACGCACCCACCTGCGGTATATTCGATCTGGTGCAATGGCCGGAAGGCGCGCATTGTCGCGACTTTTTCTTTGCCTCTAAGGTGTTGGCAGAGCGCGTCGCCGCACTTGGGGTGAATGTCGAGACTGCCGCGTCAGATCATCAACCGCTGATCCTGACCATCGCCTGACAACAGCGGCATCAGCGGATGCCCGCCCGCATAAAACTCTGTACAAACTGCCGTTGAAACAACAGAAAAGCTATCAGTAGCGGGCCAGATGTCATCAGCGTGGCAGCGTTGATCACCGACCACTCAAGCCCCGCATCAATCGCCGAAAATACACTCAGCCCCACCGTCACGGGTCGCGTTTCCACCGAGTTGGTGATGATCAGCGGCCACAAAAAATTGTTCCAGTGATGGCTGACAGAGACCAGCCCGTACGCCAGATAGGTGGGCTTGGCCAGCGGAATATAGACGCGCCACAACAATCCCAGGAATGAACTGCCCTCGACGCGCGCGGCCTCGTCGAGTTCGCGCGGGATCGACATAAATGTCTGGCGCAACAAAAAAATGCCAAAGCCCGATGCAATATACGGCAGGCCGATTGCGACAATGGTATCCACCAGACCGAGCGCGCGAATCGTTTTGTAGTTCTCTACGATAAGAATATCCGGCATCACCAGCAACTGCAGCAACACCAGGGTGAATAGAATCGAGCGCCCGGGAAACTGAAAACGTGCAAACGCAAAAGCTGCCAGCGTACACAGGATGAACTGACAGATCAGAATCATCGTCACCAGCATCACGGTATTGACGAAATAGCGTGCAAAGGGTGCCGCGGCCCATGCGCTGACAAAATTATCCAGCGTCAGTGGCGCGGTCAGATCAAAGCGCGTCTCGTAGGCTGCCGGATGGAATGCCGTCCAGATCGCGTAGAGAAGTGGCAGCGCCCAAAGAAAGGCAAGCAGCCACATCGCCAGCGTATTGAGCACATCATCGAAATCCCACCGCCGTCGCGCCGCACTCATTGATAATGCACTTTACGGTCAAACAGAAAAAACTGACCTATGGCAAGGATTGACAACAACACCAGCATCACGACGGTTAGCGTCGCGGCGTAGCCAGTCTGCCAATACTGAAATGCGGTCTCGTAGATGTAGTACAGCAACAGACTACTGGCATTGTCCGGCCCGCCCTCGGTCATCACAAAGATATGATCGACAAGCCGGAAAGAATTGATCACTGCATTGACCGAGACAAAGAGTGTGGTTGGCATCAGCAGCGGCAACAGTACGCGCCGAAGGTAATACCCCTTGCTCGCCCCTTCGATATCAGCCGCCTCGCGCAGCACCGGTGGTATCGACTGCAATGCCGCCAGATAGAAGATCATGAAAAATCCGGCCTCCTTCCAGATCGCCACGACAATCACCGCTGCCAGCACCGTATCCGGGTTGCCCAAGAGGTTAATGGCGGGCAGCCCGAACAGACCGTTGCGCAATTGATCGATCAGACCAAAGCCGGGGGTATAGAAAAACAGCCAGATGTTGGCCACTGCAATCAATGGCAGCACCGTGGGTGCAAAAAACGCAACGCGGGAAATAGTTCTACCGCGCAGATGACTGTTAACCCATAGCGCCATCACCAGCGCCAGACCAATTGAAATCGGTATGGTGCCGAGCGCAAACCACGCATTGTTGGCCAGCACCTTCCAGAACACATCGTCGGCCAACATGTTCTGATAGTTTTCAAGACCGATAAATTTTGCCTCGCGCCGACCGCGCGGCGTCGAGTAAAAACTACTGACAATGGTCTTGACTGCAGGATAGTGGGTGAACGCAAACAGGAACACCAGCGCCGGACTCAAAAAGAGCCAGCCGTACACCCATTCTCTTCTGTGCAGCATTAGTGATTCACACCATCATGTTGCGTGCGGCGGCAATCCAATCGATAACTTGCCGCCGCACACGTCATGACTAGCGGTAGTCCTTCAGAATGGCATCCGCTTTTTTCTGCGCTTCGGCCAGTGCATCGGCCGGTGACTTCGCACCGGTGATCGCCGCTGCCAGTGCGTCGTTGAACACGGCGGTGACGCGCTGATTCTGGTAAGTTGAGAGTTCAGCCACGGCGAACTCCAGCTGATCACGCGCGACCAGTGCCGGCGGGAAATCCGCAGTGTAGGCCTTCATGGTGTCTGTCTCCCAGGTCTCGGCGCGCGGTGCGACATAACCCGTTGCGATTGTCCACTTGGCCGATTGCTCGGGTGCGGTAATCCACTTGACGAAATCGAAGGCTGCGGCTTTCTGTTCGTCGCTGGCCTCATCAAAGATGAAGAAGTTACCACCACCAGTCGGCGCACCACGGCGCTTGTTGGCAGGCAGCAAACCCACGCCAAAATCGAAAGGCGCATTGTTGCGGACATTAGTCAGGTTACCGGTCGAGGTCCACATCATGGCGGTTTGCCCTTCAAAGAACGCCTTGGGTGTGGCACCCCATTCGATAATGCCGGGCGCCATGACTTCATGCTTTTGGCTCAGATCCACCAGGTACTGCAGCGCTTCGACCACCTTTGGATCGTCAAAGTAGGTTTGATTGCCATCGCTGTTGGCGAGCGTGACATCGTTTTGCGTGGTCAGGCCCTGAAACAGCCAGTACGGAAAGCCGGATGACGGAATTCGCACACCCCAGCGCGACACATTGCCACTGTCGTCTTTCTTGACGAGCTTCTTGCCCATCTCGATGGTTTCCTGCCAGTTGGCCGGCGGTGATTCAGGATCCAGCCCCACTTCGGCAAAGGCTTCCTTGTTCCAGTACAGCACAGGTGTTGAACGCTGGAACGGAATGCCGTAGGTTTTGCCGCCAGTCTGACTGTTTTCCATGAAAGCCGGATAGAACGACGCCAGCCATTCTTTATCTTCGGGCGTTTTGACCAGATCGTCGAACGGCATAATGATGCCCTCGTCGATCAACGTGAACATGTCTACCGACAGAATCACCGACAATTGCGGCGGCTTGCCACCGCGCGCTGCGGTCAGCGCTTTAGTCACGGTATCTTTGTAGGAGCCCGCGTAGACGGCATCGATGTTGACGCCACTGTTTGCGGCAACGTACTCATCGGTCAGCGCCTTGATCGTGTCAGCCGCCTTACCGCCGACTGCGACCGGAAAATAAAATTCCAGATCAACGGCTGCCGCACTGGACGCGAGGCCGAAAAACAACGCGGATGTCGCCACCGCGCGTTTAATTGAAAACATGTTCATCATGCGTTCCTTTGGTTTGTCGCAGCCGACACCGGCTGCTTGCAGGGATCCGCGAGAAGCGGGATTGACAGGATCACTGGGGGGCAAGAGCAAATCACTGATGAATACTGGTACAAGCTGCCAGCGCATCGGCCAGACCGGCCGGCGGTGCGACCAACGGCCCGCGCTCGGTGTCGGCGAAAAAATGCATCGCCTCACGCGCCCATTGCAGGTGAATGCGCTCACCAGGCTGCACTTGTTGACTACCGCCCAATCTGGCCAGCAGCCGCTGCTCGCCGATCGCACACTCGACCAGCAAATCGGCTCCCAGATACTCGATGTGTTCGACCACCGCGGGCATACCGCTATCGGCAATGTGAATGTTCTCGGGGCGAACACCCAGCGTCACACCCGCGCCGGCCGCGTCGATCGGCAGTTGCTCAGTCGCCAGCAGGTTCATTGGTGGTGTACCGATAAAGCCGGCCACGAAACTGGTCGCCGGTTGCTCGTAGATTTCGCGCGGGGTGCCGGCCTGCTCGATGCGACCGTGGCGCATGACCACCACCTGATCTGCCATGGTGATCGCCTCGGCCTGATCATGGGTGACATAAACCATTGAAAACCCAAGTTGCTGTTGCATGTCACGGATTTCGGTGCGCATCGAATTGCGCAGCTTGGCGTCGAGGTTGGACAGTGGCTCGTCCATCAGACAGACCGGCTTTTCGGCGATGATGGCCCGCCCCAGTGCCACCCGCTGTTGCTGACCGCCAGACAGTTGCGATGGTTTGCGCTGCAGGTAGTCGCCGAGCCCGAGCATCTGCGTGGTCTTTGCCAGGCGCTCTGCCTGTTCGGATTTTGAGATCCGCCGCACCTTCAGACCGAACAGGATATTTTCAGCGACGTTCAGATGCGGGAACAACGCGTACGATTGAAACACCATCGCCAAATCACGTTTAACCGGCGGTGAATGGGTAACATCGCGATCGCCAATCATTACGCTGCCGCTGTCGGCGAACTCCAGACCGGCGATGATGCGCAATGTAGTGGATTTGCCGCAGCCGGATGGGCCGAGCAATACGGTAAACGTACCGGCGGGTATCTCGAGGCTGACGTTGTCGACCGCTGCAACACCGCTCCACGATTTGGAAACGCCGTTGACCGCTATCGTCTGCCCTCTGTGGTTGGTATCCTCCATCTCGCTTATCTTAACGGTTTTGTCACTGCACTGTCTCGCCTACTTTGCGTCCAATCGCGCTTGAGAACGACGGCTCGGTATGTTAACCACACACAGTGGCGACTAGTCGCCCAGTTGAAAATCCCGGATCGACACGATGCCCTGATCCAGCGCAATCGGGCGCATCGAATGATCGGTAAACAAGTGCACACACAGGGCCTCGGGCAACAGCGTGCGGTAGGTGTTGATGTGTTGCGGTTCGTTGTCGAACGCCGCGGCAATGTCACTGGCGGCACGCAGTTGCAGCGTTGCATCGCGCTTGAAATCATCATCCGACCCATCGCCACCGGGTTTCATTTGTAACGCCACGCGGTTGCCATCTGGCGCTGCAACACCCAGCCGCTCAAAACACGCCAGCGTGCCTTGGCGCATGTTCTCTGGCCGGCCGGTCAAATAGACCACTCTGGCACCGCATTCCAGCGCACGAGCAATAAAATGTGCCGCGCCGTCGGTAAGTGCGTCGTGTGCGCAGTAGTCGCTGGTAAAAAAGCGCTCGCTCCAGAATTCTTCATAGTGGCGGTGATGCCGATCGATCTGGGCCGCTGACAAACCAATATTCGCCATCGCTTGCCGCGCGTCCCAACTTTCCCAATGCCGCGCATGGGCACCAGCGAGCACCGGCAGACCGGCAACCTCACCAAAATCACGCATGATCATTGCGTTGCGCGGTCCATTGTCCAGCACAGTGGAATCCAGATCGAACACCAGTGTTTTGCTATCACAGCAATTCAGGATGGCCTGCAGCACCTGTACGGCGCTGCGGCGTACCAGCGGTCGCGCACCACAGTGCGGATCGACAATGCCCGGTTCATATTCGGGATGATTCGGCAGCATGGGATAGAGGTCGCTCAAGGCGCGTTTCCGATAGTGAATGTCGTGAAAGGTTTCGGGCTGCGACGCACTACAACTCACCTTCAACCAGCACCACATCAGGCGGGTCAGTCAACGCGGCAAAAGGTCGCGTACCCTGATAGACAAAACTGGCGAAACTGATCCTCGCCTTCACCTGATGGCGAAAAATATTCACGCACACGTGTTGCGTGGCAGCGGATGATAACTCACCGACCACTCGCGTAAAGCCGCAGCGGCGCGCATGATCGTGTGCGGCTTCGCGCAGGTGGCGATAAACCCCGCCGCCGGCTGCCTGCGGGCTGACCACTGCCATATCGACAAGCAGCGTCTGCCCGACAACCGGCTCGCGTTGCTCGCGGTAATGTCGATCCAGCGTTGCCAGTAGAGCCAGCAAAGGTGCCATTTTGTGCCTGACAGATCCCGCATTCGTCGGTACCGGCGGTGACGCCACACAATAATCACAGGCCACTAGACATCCGATCACTTCATCATGGGTATCGACGGCGACGAAGCTATGTCCCTGATCCACCATAAACAAAAAGCCTGGCCACAAATGATCGCGGTATTCGTCCAGCTCGATCGCCAGCGCCCGATGCGGCTGACTGCGCGAGACAAACTCCCGGGTCAGCAACGCAAATGCTGCGTCCCGGTAGCGTGATTCAAGCGGCAGAATGGTAGTCACGTTGGGCAATCGACTGGGTTGGGCAGACGGTGCTGTCACGATACAGCCAGCGAGCCACCAACGGCAATAGCACGGCAGGATCGAGCTTCAACATGACAGCGGCACCGGCGGCGAGCGCACAGACGCTTTGCCGCAGCTTTGACCTGCCAGCCAGAGGATCTATATTTATAGTCAGTTGCCAGCGCGCAAGCGCCTTGTTCGCCCCACGACCATGCCAGACACCGCGCACTCGAATTCGTCAGACTCATCCCGTATTGCCGTGATGGTTGTCCACGGCGTTGGCAATCCCGTCAAGGG
Organism: uncultured Granulosicoccaceae bacterium; assembly: GCA_964573105.1. Taxonomy (GTDB): domain Bacteria; phylum Pseudomonadota; class Gammaproteobacteria; order Granulosicoccales; family Granulosicoccaceae; genus CAKZSB01. Next base: position 14,656 of record CAZNIS010000110.1, on the reverse strand, counting down.
CGGCACACTCAACGAATTCACGCTGGGCTTCACCAGCCAACTGCAACCCGGTCCTGCCGATGCCGCTGTCGAGACCATCGACAGCCATCTGATCGTCGATACGCCCACGCCCCGCGAACCCGACGCGGTCTATCAGGCACCGGCAACACGATTTTCGATTGGCCGCACCAACTACCTGGCGGCAGAGTTGTTCTGGGGGGATTTGTCGCAAATCAAACCGGGCCTGTTCAATCTGTTGCGAGGCCTGTTTGATCTGCTCTATGGCCTGCCCGGCATCATTCGCCACATGCTGCGCGATGCAAGCTCCGGTTGCCGACACTCGAGTTTTCCGTGGTTCCGGTTGGCTCTATTGCTGGCCAACTCGACCATTACCGGGCCGATTCTCGCACTGTCGCTACTGGGCCTGACGGCAATCCTGGTATCGGCACTGGTCTATGTGGCAAAACCCATTGTGCTCAACAGTTGCAGCGTCGAGCGTTGCCTTTGGTTTGACGCCAGCGTTTTTCTGTTCGGCTTTTCATTACTGGCCTTTTCCGCCGGTCGCCTGCGCCACTGGTTTGCGCGCCACGGATGGTCACGGCAAACGCTGATCTATCTGTTTTACTTCAGCATGGTGGCGGCCTTTTTTATGCTGATTAGCGTGCCAGGCCACGCGTTTACCGACTATCTCTCACCCTACGTGTTTATGGAAGTGCTGCCACTGTCCATTGTTTTGCTGTGGATACTGGCGGCAACGATCAATGGCGTCGCAGTCGCTCTGTTGTTATGGGTCAGGCACAACAGTAAACGCGATAACAACAACAGCATCACAGCAGCCTTCATTCTGACCGAACTGAGCTTTTGCCTGTGGGCGCTGTTTACCGCCGCACTCTTCTATATGTTGTTCAAAATTCTGCCTGGCGGTTATTTCAACGACTACCTATCAAATGTTTGCGCCAACTGCGATGTGTTTTCGTTAACTGCAGGTACATCTGGCAATACCGGGCTGATAAAAATTCCGCTGGATGTGGTTCGACTGTTAATGCTGCCGTATCTGGTGCTGATCGTAACGGCAGTGGTGTTTGTCTGGACCCGCTTTGCCCAACCGGCAGACAGACACCCCAGACTGATACTGCCGGATGCGTTATACCGATGGATACTGTTTCTGACCATCATGATCGTCTGTGTGATGATGATCGTCGGCTGGATGCTGGCGATGAGCATTGGCACAAACAACCTCAGACCGCCCGATCTGATCAATCACCTGGCGATGGGGCTGATGTTCGCCACCATCGTGACGATCATATTTTTTCACCGGCAAATCGGTCATGGTCTGGATATCGGACTGGATGTCGCCAACTACTGGCGCGCAGACCGAATCGGCATTTTAAGTGAACTGCTGCCACCGGTTTTGCAGTCATTGCAATCCACATCGACTGCCGCTGCCAGCGGTGTGGTGGGCAAGCTCAACCAGACCGACCGGACCATCGCAAGCCTGCGCGTGTTTACAGGCCAGTCTGGTTCACAGGCACCACACGCTGAGACATCAACGCGCGCACGCTCCTTTGGCTTCGACATTGTCGGTTTCTACAAGCGACATCAAATGCGTGTGCGATTTGTCGCCACGTTTCGGGCACTGCTGGCCACCCGGCCGGATCATCTGCTGATCGTCAGTCACAGTCAGGGCACCATGATCGCAATTGATGGACTGCAGCACTTGATCGAACAGATTCTCGATCCCTCACTCGACGAGCCCCGATCCATCGCAGAGCGCATTCATCTGGTGACCATGGGATCACCGTATCAGCACCTGTACGGACACTATTTCGGCCAGACGCATCCGTCCAATCCGTTCGATCGATATCAGCCCTATCACCGCTGGCTGAATATCTATCGCTCGAACGACTACATTGGCACACAGATCAACGGCCCACCAGACATCAATAACGCATCGGTCGGCCCACGCGGGCACACCGACTACTGGCGCGACCGTGAGGTGCTGGAGCATTTACAGCGACATCTGGACGCAGCAGGTGTTCCACTGTGTTGATGGCAGGTCATCACGCGGGGCGTCAAGCATTGACTCCATGTATGCCAAATGTGGTTCCCCCGCCACTGGCTGGCGCCGTACAATGCGCCACCCAACACGACTAGACTGCTTTGCCACGCTACTCCCGACACTGGCGCCTCGACGCTGCCGACACCACGCTGCTGCTGGCCACCACCGACGATGAGATTCCAACGCTCTTGTGGTTTGGAGAAACGCTGCCGGCGAATCCCGACCTGGCGGCGATAGCGACGCTTGTCGACCTGCCGATGGGCATGGCAAAGGCCGACGTGCCGGTTGCGTTGTCGCTGTTTCCGCAGGACGCCAGCGGCCTGGATGCACCAGCCGCACTGCAGGCGCATCGTCACGGCCAGGGTTTTGCGCATCGACTGCGCACTCACAGCGTCGACAGTGAAACCGGGCAACTGACCATCGCGCTGGAGGACGAATCAGCCGGCATCGCGGTTCAATTGACACTTACACTGGAGCCTGCCAGCGGCGTGCTGTCAATCGCCACACAGCTGCACAACACCGCATCGACTGAGCTTGAAGTCAACTGGATCGCCAGTGCGACTATACCCTTGCAGCGTGAGTGCGATGAGTGCCTGTACCTGCACGGTCGCTGGGGACTGGAATTTCAAACCTGCCGAACTGCCATTGGGCCGCAGGGACTGCTGTTGCAAAACCGTCGCGGGCGCACCAGCCACGAACATTTTCCGGGTCTGGTCTGCGGCAGCCACGGGTTTAATGAAACACAGGGCCAGGTACTGGCCGCCCATCTGGCCTGGAGCGGCAGTCACCAGACACAAGTCAGCCGCCTGGCTGATGGTCGCTGCTGTTTGCAGACCGGCATCGCACTGCAACCCGGCGAGTTAATACTGGCAAGTGGCGCAACCTTTCAAACGCCCGCGGTGTATTTCGCCGCGGCCCACGGCGTGCGTCGGGCATCACATACGCTGCACTGCTACGCGCGCAGCCACGTGCTGCCGAACTGGACCCGCACCACCCGGCCGGTTCACGCCAATAGCTGGGAGGCGTTGTACTTCGATCACTCAAGCAACAAACTCTTTGAGCTAATCGATGCCGCCAAAACCGTCGGCGCCGAGCGATTCGTACTGGACGATGGCTGGTTTCGCGGACGCCGCAATGACGATGCCAGCCTGGGTGACTGGACCGTCGATCGCGATATCTATCCACAGGGCCTGCAACCAGTTGTCGATCACGTGCGTGCCAGTGGTATGCAATTCGGCTTGTGGTTCGAACCGGAGATGGTCAACCCCGACAGCGATCTGTATCGCCAACACCCGGACTGGGTGCTGCATGCATCGCCATATGAGACACCACTTGCCAGAAATCAACTGGCGTTAAATATGGATCTGCCGGCAGTGCAGAATTATTTGTACGATCACATGGAGAGTCTGATCGCCGAGTATTCGATCGACTACATCAAGTGGGACATGAATCGCGATCTGGTGCTGGCAGGCGACGGCACCAGTAACAAAATGCATCGACAACCCACTGGATGCTACGCCTTAATGTCGCGTCTACGCCTGCGATTTCCCGATCTTGAAATTGAATCCTGCGCCTCCGGTGGGGCGCGTGCAGACTGGGGCGTATTGCAACACACCGGCCGGGTCTGGACATCAGATTCGATAGACGCGCTGGATCGGGCAGCCATTCAGCGCGGCTACAGTTTGTTCTGCCCGCCAGAGATTATGGGCGCACACGTTGGTCACGAGCGCGCGCACCTGACCGGTCGCAGCATCGACATTCACACCCGCGCAATCGTCGCACTGCAGGGTCAATTTGGCTATGAGGTCGATGCCAGACACCTTGACGATGCAGAGCGCAACACCCTGCAATACTATGCGAATCTGTACAAACAACATCGTGCATGGATTGCCGAATCGATCACTGTGCGGCTCGACCACAGCAACCCGGCACTGCTGTGCAGCGCGCTGGTGTCGAACGATCACTCACAATCGCTGTGGTTTGTCGTGACCGTAGCAAGCGTAACGTCCGCCACCGCAGGCACGCTGTATCCGGAAGAGCTGAACGCCAACGCCTGCTATCAAATAACACTGGCAAGCGACAATCGCGAGTACTTTGCCACCTTTTGCAAACACCTGCCAGACTGGATGAATCAACGGGTTACTATACAGGGTGACTTGCTGATGAAGTTTGGTCTGGCATTGCCTATCATGCCGGTACAGTCGGCGCTGCTGATTGATATCAGCCAGATTGAACAATAACTCAATGCAAAGCGTGCTGCCCATGAAAGCCGGCGTCTGTTACTACCCCGAGCACTGGCCCGAAGTACGCTGGCCGGATGATGCGCGCCACATGCGCGAGATTGGCATCAGCGTGGTTCGCATTGGTGAATTTGCCTGGAGCCGGCTGGAACCGACACGCGGCCAATTCGATTTTGCCTGGCTTGAACGTGCCATTGACACCTTACACAAGGCGGGTCTTGAAGTCGTCATGGGCACCCCCACCGCCACCCCGCCCAAGTGGCTGATCAACGAACACCCGGATATTCTGGCCGTCGATGAACACGGTGCCACACGCGGTTTTGGCTCGCGCCGCCACTATTGTTTTTCATCACTCGTGTATCGCGATGAGTGCAAGCGCATCGTCACCGCAGTGGCTAAACACTTTGGCAACCACCCGGCCATCACTGCGTGGCAGACTGACAACGAATACGGCTGCCACAGCACGATTGCAAGCTTCTCAAACGCCGCACTGCTCGCGTTTCGCCAGTGGTGTCAACAACGATACCCTTCAATAGAAGACTTGAACCGCCAATGGGGCAATGTTTTCTGGAGCATGGAGTATCGCAATTTCGATGAAATAGATTTGCCATGCGGCGCCGTGACCGAACTGAATCCGGCGCATCGGCTCGCGTTCTGGCGGTTCTCTTCAGACCAGGTGGTGTCGTTCAACCAGTTGCAGGTTGAACTGTTGCGCCAGTACGCCCCCGGCCGCGACATTCTGCATAACTACATGGGCAACTTCACCGAGTTCGATCATCACGCTGTCGGTCGCGATCTGGATATCGCCACCTGGGACAACTACCCACTCGGTTTTCTCGATCGAGACAGTGACAACGAAGCCGACAAAAAAAAATGGTACCGCACGGGTCACCCGGATTCGTCTGCGTTTCATCACGATCTGTATCGCGGCGTTGGTCGCGGCCGCTGGTGGGTAATCGAACAGCAGCCGGGCCCCGTCAACTGGGCGCCGCATAATCCATCTCCGCTGCCCGGCATGGTGAGACTGTGGGCCTGGGAGGCGATGGCGCACGGCGCCGAAGTCATGGCCTGGTTTCGCTGGCGCCAGGCCCCGTTTGCACAGGAACAGTTTCACGCCGGCCTGCTACTGCCCAATGGCGAAGAAGACGCAGCCGTGGCTGAAGTCAGGCAGTTTGTGGCAGAACAAGCCTCGCTTCTTGACCGGGAAGATTCATCGACATTGCCCGCGAAATCCAATTCTGCCAAAGTGGCTATTCTGTTCGACTACACCGGCGATCAGGTGCTGCGCATACAGGCGCAGGGAGTCAACTTTGATATCGGGCAGTGGACTCAGCAGCTTTATACCGCCTGCAGACGTTGTGGAGTGAATGTAGATATCGTGGCGGTCGATGCCGATCTATCCGCCTACAAACTGCTGATACTGGCCAATACTGCCATCGTATCCAACACTCTGGTCAGTCAACTGAAAAACAGCAACGCCACCATTGTTATCGGGCCACGCTGTGGCAGTAAGAACGACGACTACTGCATACCCCCAGAGTTGCCACCAGGTGCATTGCACACACTCATACCACTAAAAGTTACCCGCGTTGAATCCCTGCCCGACTTTGCGACACTAGCGGTGATATCAAGTGGCAGTCAATACACCGCCTGGCGATGGAGGGAGCTCATCGATAGCACAATTGAACCGGCAGGTGTATTCGATGATGGCTGGGGATTTCACTATCAGCATCAAAAAGTGCACTACCTCAACTGCTGTCTGGATGAGCCCTCGTTAAACCAGTTCATCAAAAACCGTCTAAAAGAGGCGGGCCTGACCATTGTCGAATGCAGCGAAGGATTCAGACTGCGCCGGCACGGCGCGTACCGGATTGGTTTTAACTTCGGGCCGGATACCATCAACGCCCCGATAGAACACGAGCCATTGATGGGTAAACGCTTGCTTGCACCCGGTGACGTGGCCGTCTGGAAGATCTAGCCCGGTGACAACGCCACCGCAATTTGTGCAGCGGTTTTGGCGTTATTCAACACCAGCTCAATATTCGCCGCCAGACTCTCCCCACCGGTAATCTCTGCAATGCGCGCCAGTAAAAACGGCGTGACCTCTTTGCCAACAATCCCTTGCTGATCTGCTTCATGCAATGCGCTGCCAATCGCCGCGTCGATCACAGCTGCATCCATTGAAAATTCAGTCGGCACCGGTACACAGACCAGCGCCCCCCCGCCCAAACCCAGTTGCCACTTGGCTGCCAGCGCCCGCGCTACTGCAGCCGGATCATCGAGGCGATAGTCGACGTCAAAATCGCTGCTTCGCGTGTAAAATGCGGGCCAGCAATCGGTGCCATAGCCAATCACAGGCACGCCGTGCGTCTCCAGATACTCGCGTGTCAGAGCGATATCGAGAATGGATTTCGCACCGGCACAGACAACGGCCACGCTGGTTTGCGCAAGTTCCTGCAAATCGGCCGAGATATCCATCGTATGCTCCGCCCCGCGATGCACGCCGCCAATACCACCGGTAGCAAACACCCGAATACCTGCCATCGCCGCAATGATCATGGTCGAGGCGACAGTGGTAGCGCCAGTCACCGTGCGATCAGTCACCGCAAAAGCCATATCACGCCGGCTGATTTTTCGCGCCTGTTGCCCGCGCACGGCCAGTTGTTCAATCTGATCAGGGGAAAGCCCGACACACAGCCTTCCATCCATGATCGCGATGGTCGCCGGTGTGGCCCCATTTTCCCGCACCGTCGCCTCGACCCGCAAGGCTGTGTCGCGATTTTGCGGATATGGCATACCGTGCGAAATAATGGTCGACTCCAGCGCCACAACCGGTTGTTTGGCGGCCAGCGCACGCTGTACGTCGTCACCGATACTCAAGCATTCATTCATCGCCTGATTATCGCATGAGTTTATCGCGGGTGATATCGCCGGACACCGCCGACGGGCTGGTGCAAGTCAACGCCGCGGCCCGCAACCCCCACTGCAGTTGCCCCTCCAGTGGCTCGCCATGCAATCGCGCTGCAAGCACTGCCGCCAACAGCGCATCACCCGCGCCGTTGACGCTAACGACATCGACAACATGGCTGCGCCGTTCAATCAGGCGCTCTCGATCACCGTAGACGATGCCCGCCTCGCCGAGCGACATCAGTACCGCGCCAACGCCTCGCTCCAGCAATCGGTTGACCAGTGCGGATGGCGCGGTATCGCTTGCAGCGTTAT
>CAZNIS010000110.1:0-7056 GCA_964573105.1 uncultured Granulosicoccaceae bacterium | reverse complement strand
TGCCGACCGGCCGCATCGTCACCGACTGCACTGACCAGTGTGGTTTGCACATCGAGCCTGATCAGGTTTTCGGCCAGATTTCGCGCCACCCCGCCGCTGCTGGTCATCACCGTGCCCGGGGTAGAATCACCGGGTATAGATTCGATGGCAGCGACGGCGAGAATATCCTGACCGGCGCCACCCACCACCAGTGCACGTGGTTTGTCAGACGAGTGTTTCAAACAATTTTCACCGGATAGGCTGGACGCATGACAATCGAATGTGGATAGAATGGATCTGTCACTAACGATGCAGGGAGTGTAGATGAACAACGTGCACACGACAGCACCCGCCACTCGCGAAGCACTGCCGCCGCGCTTTTGCAATGTTGAACGGTTGCTGCACGCCATGCAGGCGCGTGACATCGACGGGCTGGTAGTCAGCACGCCGCTGAACATGTTCTACCTGACATCCTTTCACGGTGTGGCCCACAAGTCCGACGAGCCGCGCCCGTTCACGTTCATTCTATCGCGCCACGAACCGGAAAACCCGATCATCGTCATCGGCGACTACTACCTGGCCAATTTTGTCGAGCAGCCGAGCTGGGTGCAGGACATACGCCCGTTTCGCGCGGTGATGATGCCGCTGGATCGCGCGCCGATGTCCGATGATATCAACCCGTTTGTACCGGCAGGCGTTCGCGACTCGGCACTGATGCGCAACGCCCGAAAAGAGTATCAATACAGCCAGTCCGCCGCGATTCACAAGGCACTGGCCGATCTGAAACTCGACACCGCGCGCATCGCCTTCGATGACATCGGTGTCGGCTACCGGCTCGGGATCAATCCGGCACAAATCGCCGACGCCTACGATCCGCTGATGTTCGCACGATCGGTCAAGACCCCAACCGAGCTCGAATTGCTGCGCCGCGCAACTGCACTCAACGAGCAGGCGATCCATCGCACCATCGCCGCCTGGGATAAAGGGGCCACATGGCGCGACCTGAACCTCGCCTATGCCACCGCCGTCGCACAGCTTGGCGGCTTTGTGCGCGACCCCGGCGGCATGGTGTGGGGCCACCCGCGCGGCAGCGACAGCACCGTGATGCTATCCACCGGCCTCGAAGACCACGAAGTCGAGCCCGGCACCCACGTGATGTTCGACTGCCACGGCACGCTGGATCTGTACTGTTGGGATGGCGGCAAAACATGGGTGGTAGACGGCGAGCCCGAGGCTGGCGCCAAACGCTATTCACAGGCCACCGCCTGCGTGGCCGACATGCTGGTGCAGGAGATGAAACCGGGGGTAAAAATCAGTCAGCTGCAGGCGAAGGGGCGCGAGATCTATCGTCGTGAAGGCGTACCCGATGCCGACTCGGCGATCATCTTCTTTCACGGTCTGGGGCTTTCGCATATGGACATAGAAATCACCACCGCCGATGGCCAGCCAAACGGCGACTGGACTTTGGAAGAGAACATGGTCGCCCCGGTTCATCTGCTCTACCCGGGCAATGAACACGAACGGATTTGGCTGGAGGATGTCATCAGGGTCACCGCAGACGGCGGCGAGCCACTGTTTTCGTGGGGATTCGACCCACTGATTCGCTAGACGGTCACGGCGCTGGCAAACGCAATACTCTGCGGCGCCGGGCTTTGAATTCGCGCCTGATTGCGTGTAACGTGTGCCCACACGCACAAGAGAGGAAATGCCGATGAGAAAGTTTCTGGGCGCAGCCATGGCTGCACTGCTCGGCGCGACAGCCGCCAACGCTGAAGTCGACACCAAAGAATTTGCCGTCGTTGGCACCTGGGGCAACCTGAACAACTGGAAGCAATTCGAAAGCCGGTTGTGGAACGACGTCTTACCCGAGGCATCCGGCGGCAAGATCACCGCCAACGCCAAACCCTACACCGAACTTGGCCTCTCCGGCTTTGAGGTCGTCAAGCTGCTGAAGCTCGGCTCATACGATGCGGTGCACGCACTCACCACTTACACCAGTCAGGACAGCCCGGCACTCGAAGGCATCGATCTGGCTGGCGTAATCCAGGATTTCGACACCTACCGCAAGGCACTGAACGCCTACGAGCCAATCATTCGCCGCGAACTGCGCGCCAAGTACAACGCCGAGCTGGTGATGCTCTACACCTTCCCGAGCCAGCAACTGTGGTGCAAGCTCGATGGCGACAACATCAGCCTCGATACCCTGAAAGGCAAAAAGATTCGCACCTACTCAACCTCGCTGGGTGATTTCATCGAAGGCCTTGGCGCATCGGCCGTCACCCTCGCGTTCGCAGAGGTAGTACCCGCACTGCAAAAAGGTGTTGCCGACTGCGGCATCACCGGCACCGGCCCTGCCTACAACGCCAAGTGGTGGCAGGTGGTGTCACACAACATCCAGGTGCGCCTGGGTTACGCTGCCACCTTCATGGCCGTCAATGGCAAGGTGTGGGATGGCTTAAGTGAAGACACGCAGAATCTGATTCGCGAAAAAGCCGCCGCCATGGAAGACGAAATCTGGTCTACGACTGCAGACTTCGACAAAGTCGCGATGGACTGCAACGCCAGCGGCCCGTGTGATCTGGGTGAGCCCGGCGGCATGGTTCCGGTACCGCCGTCTGACGCCGATCAGGCGAAGCTGAAAGACATCGTCGAAAACTTCGTACTGAAGCGATTCGCCGAACGCTGCGGCAAAGCCTGCGCCGAAGAGTGGAATAGCACCATCGGCGAGATCGCTGGCGTCAAAGCGCCGCTCTAGGTTTCGGTCACAACTGATTGAAACAGGCCGCAGCGACAGGCTGCGGCCGACCACCGGCAGATTTCATTGCAAACACTGGCTCAAGTCCACCGTCTACTCGAGCGCCTGTCAGTCTGGGCGGTCTGGATCGGTGGTGCCGCACTGCTGTTGTCGGCCATCATGGTGACGGTAGACGTGCTGTGTCGTAAGTTCTTAAACATCACGATGTCCGGCTCTGACGAAATCACTGGCTATGTGTTTGCCGGTGCCACCACCTGGGCCTACGCCTATTGCCTGATCCACCGCGCGAACATTCGCATCGATGCGTTCTACAACATCATGCCGCGCAGTGTCAGAGCCATCCTCGATATCGTCGGCCTGGTGTTGCTGTTTATCTACATGGCCTATCTGACCGCCAAGGCCGTCGACGTATTTGCCACCTCCTGGGTCAACGATTCTGTATCGGTCACCACCCTGCTCACGCCCTTGTGGATACCACAACTGGTTTGGCTGGGCGGTTTGCTGTTTTTCATTTTTACCCTGAGCTTTCTGATTCTCTACACCATCATCTCACTGTTCGTCGAAGGGCCAGCCAGTGTCCAGGCACTCGCCGGTACCCGCAGCGTGCAGGAAGAAATCGCCGAGGAGACACACGGCATTAAGGAGATCACAGGCTGATGCCGTTGGGAATTGTTGTCTCGCTGTTGTTTCTGGTCATCATCGCGGTACCGATCGCCGCCGTGCTCGGCATGTTGTCCTTCGGGCTGGACCAAATGTACATGGACGGCCGTCTGCGGCTCGCCATTGGCGAGTTCACCTGGGACAAACAAAAAGAATTTATCCTGGTCGCGATCCCGATGTTCATTCTATTGGGCGAGATCATGCTGCGCGCCGGTATCGCAAGGCGCATGTACAACGCTGTAGCACAATGGTTAAGCTGGCTGCCCGGCGGCCTGATGCACGCCAACATCGGCTCCTGCGCAATCTTTTCGGCCACATCCGGTTCATCCGTCGCAACCGCTGCCACCGTCGGTACCGTCGCCTACCCGGAAATTGAAAAGCGGCGCTATCACGAGGGCTTCTTCCTCGGCTCCCTCGCCGCTGGCGGCACGCTGGGTATTCTGATCCCGCCATCGATCAACCTGATCATCTACGGCCTGATCACTGATACCTCCGTACCCGAACTATATCTTGCCGGCATCCTGCCCGGCATGGCGCTGGCTGGCCTGTTTATCCTGATTATCGTCATTGCCTGCCTGATCCGCCCGGAGTGGAGTGGCGAACGCCAGCAGACAAGCTGGGCCGAGCGTGTGCGAGTGCTGCCCGATCTACTGCCACCGATCATGCTGTTTGGCGTCGTCGTGGGTTCCATCTACGCCGGTATTGCCACCCCCACCGAAGCCGCCTCAGTTGGCGTCGTGTTCGCTCTGATTCTCGCCGCCTGGAACCGATCACTATCCGGCCAGATGTTGCGCGAGGCATTTGAAGGCACCATGCGCACCACTGCGATGATCATGCTGATCATTCTCGCCGCCGTGTTTCTAAATTTCGTACTCGGATTTATTGGCGTGACACAGGCGCTGATTCAAGCCGTGGGCGATCTTGGCTGGACACCGCTGCAAACCATGATCGTGCTGATCATTTTCTACCTGATCCTCGGCATGTTCATGGAAACCCTGTCGATGCTGCTGACTACCGTACCCGTCGTTTTCCCGCTGATCGTACAGATGGGATACGACCCGATCTGGTTCGGCATATTGATCACCGTACTGATGGAAACCGCCCTGATTACGCCACCGATTGGGGTAAACCTCTATGTAGTGCAAGGCATACGCAGCCGCGGCGGCGCGTTCAACGACGTTGCCTGGGGCGCCCTGCCATTCGTGTTAGTGATGATCATCATGGTCGCGCTGTTAATGGCCTTCCCCAATCTGGCACTCTGGTTACCTGAACTGGTTTATGGTCGTTAGGGTCTGGTTTTTACCTTGCTCACACTGCGGGTCTCCAGCGTGCAATTCGTTTGAGTTCGCACTGCACCGGTAGCCCGACGCGTCAGCGAGGCAAGTATTGCAACCTTGCTGATTTGGCGAGTTTATTCACTGACCCAGGAATTTGCATGACAGCAACGAGGCACATGAATCGAACCACACGCAACACATAAAACTCCACCAACCACAGGAAACCCGAATGGCCAGAGTCCGCGATATTGGCATTGACGAAGTGCCCGAGGAAGTGCGCCCGATCTACGAGCGCTATGCCCGCGATTACGGTCCATTTCTAAATCAGGTAAAAGTGTTTGCACACCGCCCGCCAGCGCTCAAGCACATCATGGGCCTGCTGCTCGATCTGGCCGACGAAGCCATACTTGACAAACGCTACCTCGAAATTGCGCTTGTCACCGTATCCAAACTAAACGAATGCCGATACTGCGTTGCACACCATGCACCACGCGCCATAGAACAGGGGCTGGCGCCAGAATCCGTATCGGCCGTGCTGGATGAAACCGTGCCCCAATTCGATGACATCGATCATCTGGTGCGCGACTACGCCGTAGCGGTGACCAACAACTGGAACACCATCCGCGATCAGATGTTCACCAACCTGCGTGAACACTTCAGCGAAGAACAGATCGTAGAACTGACCCTGCGCACCGCATTGTGCGGTTTTTTCAATCGCTTCAACGATTCACTGCAGATCGGCATGGAAGACGGTGTGTTGGAAGATATGTTGTCGATGGGTGGGCGAATGGAAGATTTACCGAAGGATTAGCTAGTCGTCCTCTTGTAGGCAACCAACCAGTAGCCATCGCACCACTTAGCGCCGAGGCTCCCACAAATCTACATAACAGCGAATAACCTGGACGATCTCATCAATCTCAGCCAAAGACAATACCGCCAGGTATTCACCCGGCACTTTTGTCATGCGCTGCTTCCAGTAAACTGACACATAGTCAGGGTGACGAACAATGCCCATCAGCTCACGATCGGCAAAGTGTCCATGACTGGCCTGATAAGCTTTACACTGGCGCAACAGCTCAGCCTCCGTCAACTGCTCTCTAATACGAGCGGCAAAGTCCCGAGTGTGTTTTTCCCAATTCCGCTCCGCCGACCCCTCCATCAGGTTGTCCATTATCGGACTGCCTATGCGGATCAGTTCTTCGTCAGAAAGTCTACTTAAACTCATTGTCAGGCCAAATCATCCTGTGAAACCGGCATCTAATCATATCGACGAATCTAACGCTAACGCCAACCTCTGCCTTGTAAAGGCAGACAAAGAGCAGTCCGCAACCCAGAATCATAGCCGGGCGAAAACTTCCACGAGCGTATTGAACCTGAGACTTAAGAGATTAAAACGGATACCGACACTGTGGCAGCTCGGATAAACGATTTCCGCTGCCATCATAACAAGCTGCGACCCGCCAATCACCGAAGCCCACTACAGCCACAACGAGCCCAACCGCCAAACACAATCCAACACAACTGAATCTGAGGCTTTTCCATTTTCGCAAAACGGCGAAAACGATCGACAATAGCAACATTAGCAATGCCAGATAAAAACCGAAAGCGAACAAATAAACCGGACTTAACAACTCGGACATTTCAACTCCTTTATGGGCAGTTACCCACTTCAACTAACCAAGGCCCGCAGCGAAACACCGGGACTAACAACATGACACCTGACTCAGAGCCACTCTCTACTGCCAGCAAGAATCGCCGTACCGATGGAAACAACCCCTCCAGCAGATAGTACCAATCCAGGCTATGACAATCAAAGGACTAATACTGATAAATACCGAAACTAAAGCCAGCTACACAGTGCGAATCCTCATGTGATCCCGAATCGGCAAATCCGAAGTGCAAAACAGCTGCACACTCTTCTCTTTGCCTTTAGCACTCTTGTAGCTTGCGCTGAAACGATGCTGGCCACGTATGAATGGATAGGGACGATTCGATCTCCTAGTACAGGTCTGTTGACGAATTTCTCGCCGGAGCTAAGTTACCATTAAACTGAGCACTCGCTCATCGACCCAGGACATACGTCTTTTAGCAACCGAACGACGCTATGCAAAGGCCTATCCTCCTGCTGCTTATGTATGACTGGATAGGAAGTAGCCGACTTTATACAAAAGAAAAGCTACACCACAAATTAAAATCAACAAAATCCACCATAACCTGGTCGATTTTTTCCTATCTCTTCCAATGATGTGTTTAGCCTGTGGTAAGTTCGTATATTCATCGGTATCGAATCCCGATAGGCCACTCGAATCCCCGTCCTGATGACTGCTCCTCTTGGAATTCCCCCGCTTTTGTAGACACTCAAATTGAGCGATAATGCTCGGAGAG
>CAZNIS010000109.1:1405-22089 GCA_964573105.1 uncultured Granulosicoccaceae bacterium | reverse complement strand
CTACTCAGGGTGGTGCCCCAAGGAGTTTTCTCGCAGGATGCCTCATGCCGGATATTTCAGACTGGTTAACGCGTTATCAACTCGAACACTATCTCGACGCCTTTATCAGTCAGGATATCAGTGTAGAGTTGCTGCCCGATCTAGACGCCGACGATCTGCGTGAGCTAGGTATGTCGCTGGGTGATCGCAAGCGTTTTTTGCGCGCGATAGCCAACTCCCAGACTGACTCAAAGAATCCGTCGCCTGTCGACTCTGAGGCGGAGCGCCGCCAACTCACTGTCATGTTTGTCGATCTGGTTGGCTCCACAGCACTTGCCGAGTCACTGGATCCCGAAGACATGAGCGATCTGGTGCGCAGCTATCAGGCGGGCGTCCAGCGATGTGTTGAGCGTTATCAGGGGTATGTTTCGCGCTATATGGGCGATGGCGTACTGATTTACTTCGGCTGGCCGACTGCGTCCGAAGATGACGCCAGCCGCGCCATTCGCACCGCGCTTGAGATTACCCGCGAAACCATGCAGCTCAGCGCACCGGATGGCCGCGCGTTGGCCTGCCGCAGCGGCATCGCAACCGGGCTGGTGGTAGTCGGCGAAATGATTGGTATCGGCACATCGCAAGAGCACGCTGTTGTTGGCGAAACGCCCAATCTCGCCGCGCGACTGCAGAGCCTGGCCACCGAGAATGCGATTGTCGTCAGCGACAGCACCCGCCGACTCGCTGGCAATCACTTTCAGCTGCAATCATTGGGTCTGCATCAACTCAAAGGCATTCGCGAGCCGGTGCCCGCATTCCAAGTGCTTGGGGCTCGTGAGGTCGAGAGTCGCTACATGGCGCGCCAGGGCGATCGAACCAGACCCATGGTGGGGCGGCAAACGCAGATCGACGCGCTGCAGGAAAGCTGGCTCGCTGCACAACGTGGGGCAGCGCGAGCCGTGTTGTTGCGCGGCGAGGCCGGTATTGGAAAGTCGCGGCTGCTCTATGCGTTTCTGGATTCACTCGGCAGCACCCGGTATAGCCAGAGCATCCTGCAGTGCGATCCGGTGCGCAGCGACAGCGCGCTTTATCCGGCCATCGCTCTGATTAACCGGCTGGCCGGCATACAGTCCACGACCGGCGAGTCGATACGGCTGGATAAAATTCGCGGTGTCTGTCACTCCCTGCCCGATGTCAAAGCGCTCGATGTTCAGGCACATGTCCATCCACTGCTGGCATCGCTGCTCGGTCTCAACAACCCTGAAGTGCAAGGGCAGCTGGCGCATCTCAATGCCCGTCAGCAGAAGACACTGACGCTGGCGGCGATCAGTGGCGTATTAACGAAAGCTGTCAGCGGCGATGCGTCCGGACCTGCGCTGTATGTGCTTGAAGATGTTCATTGGGCTGACTCGACCACTCTGGAACTATTACGCTTCATTCTGCAGGGACATGAAAACACTGGCGCGTTGCTGGTGATTACGGCAAGGCCGGAGTTTCAGGTCAGTCAGTTGGCGATTGACCTGCTCGATGTCATTGAGCTTGCGAAACTTGCCAACGAAGATTGTCAGCGATTGATCGCCTCGGTAGCAGGGCAGCGGTATTTGAGTGATCGCGTGCTGGCGCAACTGGTTCAGCGTACCGACGGCATTCCGCTTTATGCCGAGGAGTTGACCAAAGCCATCATCGAAGCAGACCGCGCTGACACCGACCACGGCGATGCCTCACAGGGTTTGGTACCGGACATCCCTGAGTCTCTCTACGACTCACTGATGGCCAGGCTCGATCGGTTGCCGTCTGTACGAGAGGTGGCGCAGACTGCAGCGTGCCTGGGACGTGAGTTTCAGATCGATCAACTGCGTGAGCTCATGCAGCTTGACGCAGCCTTTCTCGACAGCGCGCTGCAATCGCTCGCCAGCGCCGACGTTGTATTTCAGCGCGATGCACAGTCTTTTGCGTTCAAGCACGCACTACTACGCGATGCTGCCTACGAGAGCCTGCTCAGAAGTAAGCGCCAGCAGATTCACCGGCGCGCCGCCAGCGTGTTGCAGCAACACTATGTATCCATTGTCGAATCCCAGCCCGAGCTGATTGCCTACCACTTGCAACAGGCGGCGCAGGAGCGTGAAGCGTCCGACTACTGGTTGCGTGCATCGACGCTCGCGCTGCAGCGCGTTGCCAACCCTGAGGCAGTGGCACATGCGTTAGCCGGCTTGCAATGTCTGGACAAAGCCCGGGCTGACGCGGCTGTCGAGCAACCTGCAGATTCTCAGGTTCGCTATGAATTACTGTTCGCCCGTGGCATGGGGTACATGGCCACCCAGGGGTACGCAGCCGACACGGTACAAAACAACTTTAGTCAGGCTATGCAGCTTGCCGACACACTGGGCGATGCCGAGCGCTATAGTCAGGCAGCGCGCGGTGTCGTCACTGCCCATATCGTTTCCAGTCGGTTTGCCCGCGGTTTGCAGTTGGCTGACGCCATGCTCGCGCGTGCCGAAACGCCCATGCAAAACTTCTTTGCCCATCGAATGCAGGGGCAGATCTATTTTTGGCAGGCCCGGTTTGTCGATTCGCGGCACGCTTTCGAACGTGCTATCGCACTGTATGACAGCGGTCATCATTCGCCGCTGGCGCAGTGGGACGACGGGGTGCTGAGCACCGGATTTCTCGGCATCACAATGACCTGTCTCGGTGATTCCGATACGGGTGAAGCCTTGCATCAGCAGTCACTCGAGCGGGCTGAAAGTCTCAACCAGCCGTTTTCGGTGTGTCAGGCGATGGAGTCGTGGATCACGTCGATTTTGCTGCGTGACGATGATTTTAGCGACTTGCTGGCGCGCTTTGGCCAGATGGCCGATCAGCATCAACTGGTGTTTTTCCAGGCTTGTGCGCGGCTCTATCAAGGAATTCAGACGATACGGTCCGGCAACCCGGAAGAGGGGGTTCGGATCGCCAGTGACGGGCTCGACCTGTACCGCGCGTGTCAATCGATGCTGGGAGTTCCAAAATGGATCACCTACGTTGCTGAAGGCTACCTGCAGGCTGGCGATGCAGCGCGTGCCAACAACTTGCTGGATGAAGCCTGGCAGTCAATGGATGAGTGGCACAATGACTATTTTCGCGCCGAATGGCTGCGCATCAGGGCCGCGACGCTGGCAAGTGTCGGTCAGGCCGATGAAGCGGAACAGATCTATCGACAATCGATTGAGCTGGCCCGTCGTCAAGAGGCCAGTTTGTTTGAGCTGACCGCGTCGATCGGGTTGGCGCAGTTGCAGGGCAGCAGTGCCGCATCAGACCTGATGACCCCATTGCGTCAGGTGCTCGACGAGTTCAGGCACTGTTCCGCGTTCGGTCACTTGATTCGGGCGCAGTCTTTGTACGCAGCTACGGCGTGAACCGTCGACTATGCAGACTCTGAACTGGCTTTGATACTGTTCAACACGCCCGATTACTGATTCAATGCGGGTAAGAACAGAGGATAGTCATGTCGATCACCGTATACGCCGCAAAGAAAATCTTCACCATGAACCCCAGCCGTCCGCAGGCGAGCCATGTCGCCGTGCGCGATGGTCGTGTTCTGGCAGTGGGCAGCTACGAGGACGTCAGCAGTTGGGGCGAGCATACGCTGGATGATCGCTTTGCCGACAAGATCCTGATGCCGGGGTTTGTCGAGGGACATGCGCATGCGATGGAGGGATCCCTGTGGAGCAAGGTCTATTGCGGCTGGTTTGATCGCAGTGATCCCGATGGCGTGACCTGGCAGGGATTAAAAAGTATTGATGCAGTCATTGAGCGCCTGCGCACGGCTGCCGACGCGCTCGACGATCCGGCGGCCCCGGTTTCCGGCTGGCAGCTCGATCCGATCTACATGGACAATCAGCGCGTCAGTCGCACCGACCTGGATCGCGTCTCCAGTGAGCGACCAATCGGTGTGTTACATGCGTCTGGCCATATCATGAACGTCAACAGCAAAGCGCTGGAACTTGCCGGTCTGCTGAAACCAGGTGTGGAGCACCCCGGCATTCCGCTCGGTGACGACGGCTTGCCGACGGGCGAATTAAAGGGGCCGGATGCCATGATGCCCGTTGGGCCGCACGTCGGTTTCGAACGCACGCTGCTCGATGCCGATGAAAATGGCCTGCGCAACTTTGCCAGGCTTTGTGTACGTACCGGCACTACCACCATTACCGATCTTGCCTCGCGCCTGCAGCCCGATGCGGTCGACATGATGCTGCGCGTCACCGCCGAGGATGACTATCCGATCTGCCTCGTGCCGCTGCGATTTTTCCTGGGGCTGTCACCGGCCGATCTGATTGAAGAAGTCAAACGCCTGAAGTCGTTATCGACAGAGCGCCTGCGACTGGGGCGCATCAAAATTGTCGCCGACGGATCGATCCAGGGTTTTTCAGCGCGTCTGCGCTGGCCCGGTTATCACAACGGTGCGCCGAATGGTCTGTGGTACATCGCGCCGGATCAAATGGCAGAAATTTACCAACTCGCCCTGCAGGCCTGCATTCAGGTGCACACCCATACCAATGGCGATCAGGCCACCCAACTGGTACTGGAAAAACTCGCGCCGGCACTGCAGCAAACCCCTAACCCGGATCATCGTTTCACGCTGCAGCACTGCCAGCTCGCCGATTCCGCTCAAATGCGCCAGGCGGCCAAACTGGGCATGTGTGTCAACCTGTTTGCCAATCATCACTTCTACTGGGGTGATGAGCACTACCGGCTGACCGTTGGTCCCGAACGCGCCACTCGTATGAACGCCTGCCGCACCGCACTCGACAGCGGCCTGCCGCTGGCAATTCACTCCGATGCCCCCGTCACACCGCTCGGCCCGCTGTTCACCGCCTGGGGCGCGGTCAATCGGATCACCGCATCCGGACGCGTGCAGGGTGAAGAAGAAAAAATCACGGTGGCAGAGGCCCTGTACGCCATCACACTCGGTGCCGCCTACACGCTTCACATGGATGGAGAAATCGGCTCGATCGAAACCGGCAAGCGCGCCGACTTCGCCGTGCTTGAAGAAGATCCCTATACAGTCGAGCCGACGGCGCTAAAAGATGTGGGCGTCTGGGGTACCGTGCAGGGCGGTCGCGTCTTTGCCGCGGAAGACCTGTGATTGGCCAGTGAAATACACAGCACCGCAGAGCCGCTGGCAGCAACAGTAATAGGCGGCTATCTGGGCGCAGGCAAAACCACGCTGGTCAATCAGCTGTTGCGCCATGCGAGTGGACTGCGACTGGCGATACTCGTCAACGAATTCGGCGCGTTGCCCATCGATGAAGATCTGATCGAAGCGCAAAGCGATGACCTGATTTCTATCGCCGGCGGTTGCATTTGTTGCAGCTTTGGCTCTGACCTGACCGCCGCGCTGATGGATATGGCAAGGCGTGAGCCGCGGCCGGATCACGTGGTGATCGAATCATCCGGTGTCGCTATGCCCGGTGCAATAGGGGCCAGTATCGGCCTGCTGGACGACTACCGTATCGCCGGCATTGTGGTACTTGCCGACACCGAGACCGTGCGCGATCACGCCGCCGATGAGTATCTGGGTGATACGACGCTCAGGCAGCTGAGCGATGCCGATCTGATCGTGCAAACCAAAACCGATCTGGTCAGTTCAGTCCAGCGCGATCAGGTTGAACAGTGGCTGCGACAGATCAATAAAACCGCATCGATTGTCACCGCCGAACACGGCTCGATTCCAGTCGAAGTTGCACTCGGACACCACTACACCGATGCTGCAGCGTCACCACATGCTGATGAGGCCTATGACAGCAAAGTCATTGCGGTGCCGCAGCCGGTTGACCCGGAGCTGATCGCCGAACAGTTGGCAGTGCCAGACACCGGCGTTGTTCGAGCCAAGGGCTTTGTGCAGGGCAGGGATGGTGACTGGTATTTGATTCAAACTGTGGGCAAACGCTGGCAGGTGCTTCGCGATACTCGCGCACGTCGCGCGCAGCTTGTCTGCATCGGTTTGCGAAAGTGGCTCGACTGGCCTGCCATAGAAAAAATATTGCAGCAAAAAACAGCCGTTTAAAAAAACGAAGACTCCGCCATGCGTTCGCACGGAAAGTGCGCGCAGTCCGCCCGCCCGATGGCGACAAAACGCGGGCTCGTCATATTGCAACAATTGAAACAATCCGGCGCCAGCGACGCAATCTGTTTGAAACATTGACAGTCGATAGTACCAGTGTGGCCAGAGCCATTGACGGCACTGGCACCTACTATCACTAAGGGACTAGTCATGAACAAACAACAGATCAAACACGTCCAGGACTCCTGGCAGGCCGTTTTACCTATCGCAAATGTCGCTGCTCGCCTGTTTTACGACAAGCTGTTCGAGATCGATCCGGACATCAAACCGATGTTCAAGGGCGACATGAAGGCACAAGGTGATGCACTGGTGAAGATGATCAATGTCGCCGTTGCATCACTGGACAGGCTCGACACAATTAAACCGGCGCTGCGTTCGCTGGGCGAGCGACATGTCGGCTACGGCGTGCAGACGCGTCACTATCAGACTGTAGCTACTGCCTTGCTGTGGACGTTGAAACAGGGGCTGGATGAGCGCTTCACCGACTCGGTTGAACAGGCCTGGATAGAGGCTTATACCGTGCTGTCATCGACGATGATCGAGGGCGCGACAACCGCCGTCGAGCGAGGCAAGCCGGTATCAACCGGGCGCCCTCAGACGATTGTCGATCGCGTTGCCGGCTGGCTGGCGCGATGGCGACCGATGGAGCAGGGGTAAATGCATTCAGCGATCGACGCAACGTCGCCATCGACAGGCTCAGCGCAGTTAGAAGTGGGCGCCGCGTTTTATCAACTCTGCGTGGTTGCGGTCCTCGCACTTATATTGCCTGGGCTGCAACCACTTGCGATGTCCAGTGGATGGAGAGCGTAAGCTGGCAGTGTGAGTTTTACTTTGCGTGTACATAAACTTATTCGCCGGGAACTATAGAGATTCGTAAGACGGTGTACCGGCTTTTACGCCGGGCGAAGTTCGCCGGTATTTAAGGTAAATCCGGGCAGTGCAGATCTGCTGTGCTGTGTGTGTCGGGATTGTTTATAACCATGAGCTCGCAATAACTATCAGGCAGATCGCAGTTAATTAAACAAATTGTGTCTTTAACGTGCTGTGCCTAATCTTCGTGGCACGCGTCACTCATGGATTGATCATACAGCCGATAACTGAACCCTGAGGTGCCAGAGCACGCGGTTTGATCGAACCTCGCGTCGTTGCTCCGGTGCTGACAAAATGCGCCGTCAATCGCGTCGACAGGTGCACAACTTTGTATTCGGGTCTGTGGCGGTAATGGAATACGGACAATTGCGGGACGGCATAGATTTGACGCGCAGGGCCGTTTACCGAACCCAAAGTGACCCGAGTATGCCAATGATGAAGACAATGATAGCGTCGTCTGTGCTGGCCCTGTGCGCAGGCGCAGCCACTGCTGCCGACATGAACAGTATTTTGCCAGACGCCAAGCCTGGCGAGTGCTATGCGCGGGTGATGATTCCGGCCCAATACGAAGAACGGATGATGGAAGTTGTCGTTCGCGAAGCCAGTGAGCGAGTCGAAATTGTACCTGCGCAGTACAAATGGGAAACTCAACGGGTGATGGTGAGCGACGCCTCTGTCAGGCTTGAAGTAGTACCAGCCAGATTACGCACCGTCACAGAGCAGATCGAGACGTCACCGGCGGAGTCAAAATGGGTCGCAGGCTCGATATACAGCTCCGTCGAGGCCAGTCCCCAGATGTTGTCGAGCGCCGCTAGTTCGGGGGTTTCGGTGGAGGGTGCGCAGCACGGACAATGTTTTGCAGAATACTTTCAGTCACCTGAATACGAAACAATCACACGTCAGGTAATGGTGTCGGAGCCAAGCGAGAAAATTTCAATCGTACCGGCGCGCTACGAATGGGTGGAAGAGCAGCAACTGGTCGCCGAGTCGAGCAGGCAATTGATCGAGATTCCCGCCTCCTATGAAACAGTGACCGAGCGGGTCATGGTTGAAGAGGCGAAAGTTGTCTGGAAACCGGGACACGGCGAGGTTGAGCGAATCGATCAGTATTCGGGTAATGTCATGTGTCTGGTTAAGGTGCCAGCGGTCTACAAGAATGTCGAGAAGCGGATTTTGAAAGCTGCGCCATCGACGAAATTCGTAGAAATACCTGCAAAGTACGAGACGGTGCGCGTGCATAAACTCATTGAACCGGCTCGCCAGGTGCGTGTCGAGACACCGGCCAGATATCGCGACATTTCAGTTACCAATAAGGTTTCAGAGGGCAGGCACTTCTGGCGTGAAGAACTTGTCCACGACCTTGCCGACGGCGCGCGAAAGACCGGTAACGTCATTTGTAAAAAGGAGGTTCCGGCAAAACTATCGACCATCAGTAAGCTCATTGTAGACACACCTGCCAGCGTCAGGGAGGTCGAGGTTCCCGCCCGTTACGAGAACAAGCGTGTGCGCCAGATCGTCTCAAGTGCGGTTGAAACCAGGGTGGAAATCCCGGCGCAGACTCGTCAGGTGAGCAAGCGGGTCAAGGTATCTGATTTGCGTATGGCCTGGCGCCCCGTGCTCTGTGAAACCAATACCACGCAGGGAACAATCGAGCGGCTGCAACGAGCGTTGAATAGTGCAGGCTATAACGCCGGCACCATTGATGGACAACTATCGACAGAGACGTTAAATGCGGTGGACCGTTATCAGCGTGACAACGGTATGGCATCCGGTGGACTGACGCTGGATGTATTGCAAAGACTCGGCGTTAACCCGGGCTGATGAAACGTCGCAGGCTGGCCCGGATTGCCGGGTCAGCCTTGCGATACTTCAAATCGGCGAATTGTTGTCGAGGGCCACACCGACTGGGTGCCGATTGGCGTCGGCCTGCAATCCAGGTTCGCCAGTAACTGGGAGTTGTCGGTGGCGCGCGCCGCCGCCGCAGTGCGCCACATGCAAACGTCCACTGACATCCCTCCACAGATCATGATGGCCGCGGGTTACGGAGAATTTCGACCGATCGCCTCAAACGACAACGAAGCGGGTCGCCAGCAGAATCGTCGCATCGAATTGGTGCTCTATCCGGTCAATGCGCAGTTCCAGAGTCTGTCGGTGCTGGATGATTGAAGTCTCAACAGCTGCCGGTCAATCCGGATGGTGCGCGTTCGGCAGGGTAGGGGCGGGGCGATTCGATTATCATAGTCGAATTGGGTGAGATACCGGCCGAGGGTATCTCGCGATACCCCGTTCGGCAAACATCCCGAGGCTCTATGCACATTGTCGTCTATGACTGCGTGACCGGTGACGCGCTGACAGAAAAGTACGGTCGTACCGGACCCTTGATTATCCGCTGGATCGAAGAGCATTTGCCCGAGGCAAGATTTTCCTGGGTTCACATCGCAGGCAATGTCACCCCGCCAAAACCTGCCGAGATGGACGGTGTGATCATCTCCGGCTCCGAGAAAGGCGTCTATGACGATACGCCGTGGATGGCGCCATTGCGCGAGAATATTCAGCAACTGCACGCAGCTGGCGTCGCCATGTTTGGCATCTGTTTTGGTCACCAGATCATGGCTGATGTGTTTGGCGGCAAGGCAGAAAAAGCAGACAAAGGCTTTGTCGCAGGCTCTCGCCCGTTCGATGTCGATGGCAAGCAGGTGAACGCTTATCTCGCGCACCAGGATCAGGTGACCCAGGCCCCGCCCAACGCAAGCGTGACTGCCACGGCAGCGCATTGCCCGGTCGCGGCATTGGCTTACGATTTTCCGGCTGCGTCTGTCCAGTTTCACCCCGAATACGATCGCGAATTTGCAGCTGATCTGATCGATATGTTTGGCGCAGAGTTGATGCCGGACGAACAGTTGCGCGCCTCGCGGGACAGTCTGTCTGCACAGGTGCCTGATGAATTGTGGTGTGCCGAGGTTGCGCGGTTCTTCCGTGAGCACTGCGGCCAGGCGTGACTGATATACTGGCACCTGCCAGGTTACTTACCGCTTTTCACGGGTGTCAATGAAATCACCTTACAAGCCTCTGTTCCAGCCAGTCCAGCTTGGACACCTGACGCTGAAGAATAGAATCATCAGCACCAGCCATTCGCCAGCCTATGCTGAAAACGGCATGCCCGGGTTGCGCTACCAGTTGTATCACGAGGAAAAAGCCAAAGGTGGCTTGTCGCTGACCATGTTCGGTGGATCGTCCTCGGTATCCGATGACTCACCGGCGTCGTTTGGACAGCTGAATGCGGGATCCGATCAGATCATTGCACACCTGCGTGAGTTCTCCGCCCGAATCCATCAATACGATGTCGCACTGATGTGCCAGCTCAGTCACGCTGGCCGCCGCACCAGGCCCACCAGTGGCAACTGGTTGCCGACGGTCGCACCGTCGGCGCTGCGCGAACCGGCACATGGGGCTATGCCCAAAGTGATTGAGGTCGACGACATCAAGCGCATCGCCAACGACTATGCCATGGCGGCAAAGCGCTGTTTTGATGGTGAGATAGACGGCATTGAATTACTGGCATCGGGTCATTTGATTGGCCAGTTCTGGAGCCCGCTTTCTAACCGCCGCACTGACGCCTATGGCGGTTCATTCGACAATCGCATGCGATTCGGTATGGAGGTGCTCGAACGCATTCGGGAATTAGTGCCAGAGCGATTTATTATCAGCCTGCGCTTTACCGCCAACGAGTTCATCGACGGTGGTATCGATGAGGATGAAGGCATAGCGATTGCCAAACACTACGCCGACAGCGGGCTTGTCGATTGTTTGAACGTTTCTGGCGGAGCCAACTGGACCAAAGCCGGCGTGGCCGAAACAGTGCCATCCATGGCCTACGCCTCGGGGCGATTCATCGAGCTGGCTGGCAAAGTCAGGCAGGCCACGGGCCTGCCGGTCCTGCACGCGGCGGGCATATCCGACTTTGCCACCGCCAATCGCGCCGTGAGTGAAGGCCATGTGGATCTGATTGGCATGACGCGCGCGCACATCGCCGATCCGCATCTGGTTCGCAAACATCTCGCCGGACAGGATGAAACCATCCGGCCGTGTGTCGGTGCCGGCCACTGTATCGATCGGATCTACATGGGCGGCGATTCACTGTGTTTGCACAACGCCGTGACCGGCCGCGAGCAGGTTCTCAGTTACGAGTTGCAACCCACTCGTAATCCACAGCTGGTTGTAGTTGTTGGCGCCGGACCGGCGGGGTTGGAAGCGGCGCGGGTATTGGCCGAGCGCGGGCATCGGGTGAGGGTGCTCGAAGCGCAGAAGGAGTCGGGTGGACAGGTTCGTTATATCGCTGGTGTCGATTGGCGCCAGGGCATGCTCGGCATTACGCGCTGGCAGTATGAACGTTGTACAGCCCTGGGCGTGGAGTTCGAGTTCAATCACTTTGCGCAGCTGCAAGACGTTCTCGATTTGCACGCAGCCGCAGTCATACTGGCCACTGGTGGATCACCGCAGATGGATACGATTGAAGGCGCCGAGCAGTTTGCCAATACCAGCTGGGACCTGCTCAATGGCGATATGCCAATCGGTCAGAACGTGCTTGTTTACGATGAAACCGGCAGTCAGAGTGGCCCCGGATGTGCCGAAATGGCAGCTGCCGGCGGCGCCAGCGTCGAGCTTGTGACAGCGGATCGAATGATAGCGCAGGATGTCGGTGTCACGAATCACGCTATTCACCTGCGTAACCTGCATCAGCAGGGTGTAGCAATCAAAACCGATCAACGGCTTTACAAAATCGAGCGCACCGGTAATCAGCTGACAGCCTGTTTTCAGCATGAATACAGTGGCGCAGAGTCCACCCAGGTCTATGATCAGATCGTCGTTGAGGCCGGCACCGTACCGGACGATGAGCTCTACAACGCATTGATACCCGTGTCCGCTAACCGTGGGCAGGTCGATCAGAAGGTGTTGCTTGAAGGTGGACAACTGCCAGCCGGCTCTGCACTCGACGAGCCGTCTTCGTTGGCGTTATATCGCATAGGCGATTGTGTATCCGCCCGTGGTATACATGCGGCGATGCTCGATGCGCAGCGCTTGTGCCGATCCATCGTCTAGCGGGCCGGATCAATCCGGTTGAATGACGCGGTGAAACAGTAGTTCGATGAACTTTAATCGGGACAACACACGTTGCCCATAGCGTCACTGTCTCGACTGCAGGGGAGAAACTCATGCGTGTTCAGGTCAACGGCGTACGTCTGTGGTTCGACGTCGAAGGCGCGAGTGTGCGCGCCGGATCCAATGGGCTTGAAGCAAAGCCCACTTTGATTTTGTTGCACGGTGGCCCGGGAGCAGATCACTCGGTATTCAAGCCGCTGTACAGCAAGCTCACCGAAGTGGCGCAGGTAATTTATCTCGATCACCGCGCCAATGGCCGCAGCGAGCACGGTCCGCGCGAACAGTGGACGCTGGCGCAGTGGGGCGAGGACGTTGCAGCCTTCTGTGATGCGCTGGACATTGAAAAACCAATCGTACTCGGCCTGTCCTTCGGCGGTATGGTGGCGCAGGCCTATGCGTCGCAGTTTCCTGATCATCCCGCCAAGCTGATTTTACTCTCGACGGCGAGTGTGATGGATTTCGACGCATCGCTGGCAGCCTTCGAGCGGCTCGGTGGTAAGCGGGCGCGCTCGGTCGCACAGGCCTACTGGTCGCAGCCGACAAGCGAATCCTACGAGGCGTACAAAGAAGTCTGTTACCCGCTCTATCGGCGCTATCCGCGATTTGCAGAGATTCACGGCACCACCCTGAATCACGATGAGGTCGCACTGGATTTTCATCGCACCGCGCGCACGGCAGAAGGATTTGATTTGCGGCCGGCTTTGTCGCGAATAAGTTGTCCGACGCTGGTCATCGGCGGTGAAGACGATCCGATCACACCGCCCGTATGTGCCGAGACAATCATGACGCACCTGACACCGGGCGTCGGTCAGCTCAAGATGTTCGCCGACGCCGGGCACGGTGTGGGTGAAGACGGCGGCGATGCCTATTGGGATCTGCTAAAGCGGTTTATCACCAGCTGAAAAACATTGTTTTGTTTACAGCATAAAAAAGGCGGTGCAGCTTTCGCCACACCGCCTGTCAGTTACACTCGTTGCCCGATTAGGCCAGCCAGACAAACTCCGGCCATTCACAGCCACCAACCGGCCCGATCGGCACATTCGGCGCCCCCATCAGGTTGTTGGCAATGCCGTCGGTGATGTTCACAAAACACGGAATCACCATGCCGCTGTCCTCGTGAATCAGCGTTTGCATTTCGCAGAACATCGCGTGGCGTTTTTCCGGATCCAGCTCCGCCAGTGACAACTTCAGCAGCTCGCCCATGCGCTCGTTGTTCCAGTAGGTGTCGTTCCACGGCCCGTTCGGTGCAAATTGAATCGCCATTTGTGCGTTGGCTGTCGGACGCATGAACCAGTTGACCACATTGATCGGCTCTTTCATCCAGACTGCACCCCAGTAGCCGTCGGCAGGCACCTTCTTAATCTTCAGATCAAAACCGATCTTGGCACAGTTGGCCTGCGCCAGCAGCGCTACGTCTTCGATACCAACCGCGACCGGCGCTACATGCAACTCGGCGGAGCTAATGCCGGCCTTCTTGAAGTGGAACTTGGCCTTGTCCGGATCATACTCGCGCTGTGGTAACTCATGGCAAAAGTCCTTGCCGTGCGCAGCGGAAATCGGCTGGTCGTTACCGACGGTGCCCTTGCCCTTGAGAATGCGGCTGACGATGCGCTCGCGATCCTGGATGTACTGCAGGCCGCGGACAAAATCGATGTTCTCACCCGGTGACGCGTTACGCAGCACACAGATTCCGGTTTGTTGCGCGGCGGGCACGGAATGCAGCTGCGCCGTTGACGACTCTTCGATCTGTCTGAATGCCTGCGGATCAATGGTGCCAGCAATCTGGATATCGCCGGAAAGCAGTGCGTTGACACGAGCGACCGGATCGGTGATCGCCGTCACCTCGATCGCATCCAGATGGGCCGGTTCGCGCCAGTAGTTTTCGTTGCGTTTGTGCATCGACTTGACGCCAGGCTCAAAGCTCTCGACCGTGAACGGCCCGGTGCCGATGCCTTCGCCTTTGGTGCCGTTCTTAACTACCTTTGCCTGGAACAGTGCCAATATGGCCGGCAGATCCGAATTCGGACTCGACAGCACTGCCTTGACCTCGTGAGGCCCGACCTTTTTCCACTCGGTCACTGGCTCAAGCATAGACTTGAACACAGATGTCGATTCTTCACCGCGGTGCCGATTCATGGTGTAGATGACGTCGTCAGCCGTCAGCTTTGAGCCATCGTGGAATTCCACACCCTTGCGGATTTTGAATGTCCACTCGGTAGCGTTGGCATTGGCTTCGAAGGATTCCGCCAATTCCGGCTGAGGCGTCAGGCTGTCATCAAGCTGCGTCAGGTTGTTGTAGACCACTCGGCCGCGCGTATAGTCCAGCCCTGAAGTGAACTGTGATGGATCGAGCGTGTCATCCGGACCATGGACGTTCATCGCTGCGCGAACTGTGCCCCCTTTTTTAGGGGTTGCGGCAATGGCGGCCTGTTGGGTCGAGAAAATCTGGTGGGCGGCTGTCGCGCCGACACCGGTCGCCATGATCATTTTCATCACGTCTCGGCGGCTCCAGCCCCGTTCCATCGCCTTCTGGACGCGAAGTGAATCCTGCGTATCCAGATGCGGTTTGTCGCCGGTTTTTTTGGAGTCAGTCATTGTCTTTTGCGTTCCTCTCAGTCTAGTGTCCGGGTGTCAGTAGTTGTTCGCTACAGGTTCACTCTTCTACAGGTCACCCGCGGCCCGCCGATTTGCCGGGTTCCTCGGGATGTTCCCGAGTCATAGTACAATAACACCCCCCAAAGCGCGAATTTGCCCGGGCGGCAGCAGCCAGGCGACAACCGGGCGGTTTGCGGCCAGTTCGGAAAAAACCGCCTCCGGGAAAGCACCGGCGGCGCTGAAAAAGGCTGTGCCATGCCTGGTTCGTGCAGGCTAGAGGAATACTCGATCATGATGAAATCGATACACGTCTGGCTTGGTCAGTTTCAGTCACAAACTGCCATCAACGAATATTTCGCGGAGCAACACAACGAGTCCGCTGAACAGCCGCTGAATCAATTTGCCGCCGACCAGGGACAAGTCACCTACGACCACGATTGGCTCGAATACCATTTCGTGGCGGATGCTGATCTCGATGACCTGCTCTTCGGTAAATACCCGTTTGGCCGGATGGCGCTGGCGGTACAGGGGCTGTCGAATGAGCGGGGCATCACTGCCCCCAATACCTTGATTGTGGCTGATGCATCGTTAATCGCGGCGCCAGTCGATGTAACGGGCCAGAACCACAGGCTGTGGTTTCTAGGTAAATTCAGCAAGCAAATGTCGATAGCGCGGTTTTTGGATCCTGCCAGTACACCGCCAATCGCTGACCCCTCAGAATGGCTTGCTTTTCCTTCCGATCAACAGGGGATTGACCGATTGCGGGCTGAAGCAGAACAAGGTAATTACAATAGTGTGGCAAAACTTCATCTGATCTACGAGGCGGGCATCCATACCCCTCCAGATGCAAAAAAAGCCGCGCAATGGTTTCGCCGTGCGAATTTCAATCCAAAGGTCGCGCGTGCCTGTTTTCTCGCAAATGCAGAGGCAGGTATGGCAAAAGCGTGGCTGTCTCTTGTCAATCTCTATAGCGTTGATGAGTCGATAGACGAAAGTGAAAGGCTGCGATGCCTCCAAAACGGCGCTGAGGGCGGGGTGGGGAAGTGCCAGCACTATCTGGGCAATGCCTACAGCCAGGCACGCTATGGCCTTGCAAGAAATCCCTCGCTGGCCGAGCACTGGCTGTTGAAGGCTGCTGCAGCCGAACCTGCCGATTTCGGTATCTGCCATGCCTTGTACATGTTCTATCAATATGAAGCTGAGCCAATTGATCCTGAGAAATCGTTCTACTGGCTGCGCCAGGAGGTCTATCTAAGCGGCGGCAACGCGGTGTTGGGGTATCTGGCTCGTCGTTACCAAAAGGGTGAAGGTGTGGAGATCGACCCGGCCCGGCACCTGATGTACCTGTATCTGAGCCTCTGCCAGCGTGAATCGCTAAAGGAGCGAGTACTGCGCAGCATCCGCCGCGATACCGAGGGGTACGACAGGCAGATGTTAGTCCAGGCACGTGAGCACGCCAGGCAGTGGATTCAGGCCCACGGGGCTTCGCTAGCACGATTTGACGGCGAACGCTGTGATCCGTTCGAGCCGATAATCACAGGCGATACGTAGTTTGGGCGCACGGGTGCTGATCGGGGCCGGTTTCCGGGTCATCTGCCGTCGCCCCGGGCCTTACCTGTACAGCGCGCGATCGGTACAATAAACGCTCGCGCGGACAGCGTCCGCCTGTCTGCAACCAGTCGCCAGAGGGTGCGTGTGAGTACAAGAGATATTGTCAAGGCCAGGCTCGCCGAGGTGGTCGCCGAGCATTCGCCAATGCCTTTTCCCGATGCCATCGACGACGACGACGAGCTTGATGTATTCGGCCTGGACTCGCTGGCGTTCATGTCGCTACTGACTGCGATCGAAAAGGAAGTGGGCTATATCCCCAAACCGATTCTCGAAGGCGATCTCTACCCCGAAACGTTCGGCGAGCTGGTGTCAGCCTACGACGCCTGATGTCGATGAAAGCCGCCGATCTCCCGTTGCACTACAACATGTGTGCGATCCTCGAGCACAACCTCGAATCTCGCGCCGAAAAATCTGCCATTCTGAGTGACGACGGCTCGATGACCTTTGCCGAGGTCTGTCGTCAGGTGAACCAGATCGGCAACGCGCTAAAACGACTGGATGTGCGCTTTGGCGATTGCGTCGCGATCCTGAGCCCGGATCGCCCCGAGTGGGTGACGTCATTTTTTGCAGCCGGAAAAATCGGTGGCATCGCACTGGGCATGAATACGCTGCTCAAAACCGGGGAGTATGACTACATCCTTGGCGATTCACGCACACGTGTTCTGATCGTACACGACAGTCTGTTACCGACAATCGAGCCGGTGCTTTCCAAACACCCCACGCTGCAAAAGATCATCGTCATTGGCGACGCCGGTGACAGTGGCTACACCAGCTTTAACGACTGGATCGCCGGTGAGTCTGATCAACTCGATCCGGCACCAACCCACCGCGACGACTTCTGCTCGCTGCATTATTCCAGTGGCACTACGGGCATGCCGAAGGGTGTGTTGCACGCGCACAAGGACTATCCGTTGATCGCGCAGTTGTCCGGCGTTGATGTATTCGGCATGACCGAGAATGATCGCACCTTTTCGGTGGCCAAATTATTCTTCGTCTATGGCATTGGCGGAAACCTGATCTTTCCCTGGTATGTTGGCGCTAGTTGTGTGTTGTATGCCGGCCCACCGCGGCAGGTGGCCGCCGTACTGAAGACGATCGAAGACTATCAGCCCACTGTTTTTGTCAGCGTGCCAACTGTCTATGGCGCCATTTTGTCGCTGCGAGATTTCAGCGAGCGCTTCAAACTCGATTCCATTCGGCTTTGTTTATCAGCCGGTGAGGCACTGCCGGCACCCGCCTGGCAGACATGGAATGATACAACCGGCCTTGAAATCCTGGACACCATCGGCTGTACCGAGACCTATCACACCTTCATGGCCAATGTACCGGGTGCGATTCGCCCCGGCAGCAGCGGCAAGCCGATTGGTGGCTATGACGTGCGCCTGGTCGACGACGATGGCCGGGACGTAGCGCAGGGAGAAGTTGGCAACCTGATGGTACGTGGAGAATCCACCGCACTGTTTTATCTGCATCAGTATGAAAAGAGCCGCCATACGTTTCGCGGTGAGTGGCTCTTTACCGGCGATCAATACCGCATGGATGAAGACGGTTATTACTGGCACGCCGGTCGCAGTGACGACATGCTGAAAGTCGGTGGCTTGTGGGTTTCGCCGGTAGAAATTGAAAGTGTGTTGAGCGAACACGAATCGGTGACCGAGTGTGCCGTCGTCGGTCACTACGACAACGCAAAGCTTTTAAAGCCCAGAGCCTTTGTCTGTCTGCAGGATGGTGTAGAACAATCAAAAGAATTGCTGGGTGAATTGCTGAAACTGTGCGCCAAAAATCTCGACGCTCACAAGCGTCCGCGCTGGATCGAATTCACCAGCGACTTACCCCGAACCGCCACTGGTAAATTACAGCGCTTTCGTCTGCGCGAGCAATAACGAATGGAAGAGACCCTAACGCTCGAGCAGGCGAATGCCGAGATCGAGCGTCTGCGAGCAGAGCTCGAAAAACAATCCGCTCAACCGACCTCACGTGAGCCAATCGCCATCGTCGGTATGGGCTGTCGCTATCCGGGTGACGTGCGAACCCCCGATCAATTCTGGGCGCTGTTGCATTCCGGTCGCGACATCCTGCGAGAAATACCGGCCGAGCGCTGGGACGTCGACGCCTACTACGATCCCGAAGTCACCGTGCCCGGTAAAATGTACGTCCGCCACGGCCACTACCTCGACGACATCGATCAGTTTGATCCGCAGTTTTTTGGTTTATCGCCGCGCGAGGCCGAGAGCCTCGATCCACAGCAGCGCCTGGTCATGGAGATCAGCTGGGAGACATTAGAGCACGCCGGTATCGCACCCGACAGCCTGCAAGGTGGCAAGACCGGCGTGTTTGTCGGTCAGTACTGGGACGACTACTCCATGCAGCGCATCTATGCGGCCGACAATCGCGAGATTGATCGCTACGCTCAGCTCAGCGGCCTTCGCGGCCTGACTGCCGGGCGCATCTGTCACATACTCGATTCGCACGGCCCGGCCATTCAGCTCGACACCGCCTGTTCCTCATCGTCGCTGGCTGTGCATCTGGCCTGTCAGTCGCTGCGTTCGGGCGAGAGCGACCTGGCACTGGCCGGTGGCGTTAGCCTGATTCTCGCACCAGAACATTTAATAGGCATCTGCCAGATGACCGCGCTGTCGCCGGATGGTCGCTGCAAAACCTTCGATGCCAGTGCCGATGGATTCGGCCAGGGCGAAGGCTGTGGCATGGTGGCGCTTAAACGCTTGAGCGACGCACAAGCCGATAACGACAATATCCTCGCCGTCATCCAGGGCACTGCTGTTAATCACGATGGTCAGGCGCGCACCGTCACCACGCCCAGCGGTCCGGCCCAGCGCATGATGTTGCAGCAGGCGCTCGATGATGCCGGGCTTAAACCCGAACAAGTCGACTACATCGAAACACACGGCACCGGCACCCCACTGGGCGATCCCATCGAAGTCATGGCGATCGCACGCGTGCTGTGTGAGCAGCGAGAAAAGCCACTGTATCTAGGTTCCGTGAAAACCAACGTCGGCCATCTCGATTCCGCCGCCGGCATCGTTGGCCTGATGAAAGTAGTCTTGTCACTGCAGCACAACACCATTCCACCACACCTGAACTACTCAGAACCCAATCGCCACATCCCGTGGGACGACTGGCCGATTAAAGTGCCGACTGAAAACGTGCCATGGTCCGGAGAGCGACGCTACGCCGGCATCAGCGCCTTTGGCATGAGCGGCACCAACGTGCATTTAATTGTTGGCGACGCAAGCGAAAATGAAAGTAAGGCGCAAGCCGCATCCACCAATGGAAAACTGGCGGATGCGCCCGAGGCTTATTCACCCTACGGGATGGACTCAGCACACCCACAGCACCTGCTAACCCTGTCCACACAAAATCCATCCGCGCTACCGGAACTTGCCAACCGCTACGCAACACTGCTCAACAACAACCCCGATACCAATCTACAGCAACTGTGTTACTCCGCCGCCACCGGCCGCTCTCATCTATCACACCGTGCAACGTTCGCTGCAGACTCCGCTGAACAGCTTGTGCAATCGCTCGCCGAATTTGCGGACGGTAAAACGCCCCGTGGTGTGACCACCGGCAGCATCCCGCGCCGCGCGCCAAAACTCGCCTTTCTGTTCACAGGGCAGGGGGCACAACACGTTGGTATGGGCAAAGCGCTGTACGAAGCCGAGCCCGTGTTTGCGTCGAATCTCGATCTATGCGCAAAGCTGCTGGCAGAACACATCGATCGCCCCTTGCTCGATTTTCTGTGGACTGGAGATGAACTGCAGCAAACCGGTTACACCCAGCCGGCACTGTTCGCGATCGAATACTCGCTGGCGAAACTGCTCGAATCGTGGAACGTACTGCCAGACCTTCTGATCGGTCACAGCATCGGCGAATATGCCGCCGCTTGTATCGCCGGCGTGTTCTCACTGGAAGACGGTATCCGTCTGGTGGCCGCGCGTGGCAGAGTGATGCAGTCACTGCCCGCCGGTGGAAAAATGCTGAGCGTGGCAACTGACGAGGCCACCGTTCGCGACGCAATCGGCAGCGAAGAAAGGGTATCCATCGCAGCCGTCAACGCACCGCAGAGTATCGTGATTTCCGGCGATGGCGCAGCTGTCGATCGCATTGCAGAAACTCTGCAGGCGCAAAATGTAAAAACGACAGCGCTTAAAGTCTCCCATGCCTTCCACTCACCAATGATGGATCCGATACTCGATGATTTTCGAATCATCGCAAGCGCAGTAGACTATCAATCGCCAAACAAAACCATCATCTCTAACGTCACCGGTCAACCCTGGAGCGATGAACAACTCACCGCCAACTACTGGGTGCAGCATCTGCGCGGCGCCGTGCGTTTTGCAGACGGCATCGC
>CAZNIS010000109.1:0-1305 GCA_964573105.1 uncultured Granulosicoccaceae bacterium | reverse complement strand
CTAAGCGCGTCGAGCCCCGCCTACCTGGATGATCACCGCGTGTTCGGTAGCGTGGTATTTCCCGCCAGCGCATTTTTTGAAATGGCGATGGTCGTCGCGCGCAGCGTTTTCCAGCAGGATGAAGTCGCACTCACCAACGTCACCATTGGCCGCGCGCTGGTGCTGTCAGAAAAGCCAGCCACAGTGCAAATGGTCGCAACCCCGGTTGCGGATCGCTTTGAATTTGAAATCAGCAGCCGATCGGACGCTGATAATGAATGGATCAGCCACACCAAAGGCACACTCGAACGACGTCTGCCAAGCCCGGCTGCGTCAATAGATATACAAGAAACCCTGGCAGGCTTCAGCGAGCCATTGGACATCGCAGAGCTCTCCACCCGATTCGAGGCCCGTGGCCTTGAATACTTCCCGCGCTTTAGAGCGATAGAAGAAATCCATAAACCTAAAAGCGAATCAGGCAGCGCCTTCGCACGAATAGAATTACCAGCAGAAGCGGTGCTGCCAGGCGACAGCTACCGCCTGCACCCGGTCATCACCGATGCGAGCTTTAGAATCGCAGAGGCGATGTTTCCGGACGAAGACGTCGAGAACATACACCTGCCATTTGGCATTTCTGGTTTCAGTTGCGAACAAGCTGCAAGTGGCCCAGTCTGGGTAAAAGCCACCGGCCGCCAGCACGAACAAACGCGCGTGGTGAACCTGGAGCTCTTCAATGAAGCCGGAGAGCGCATCGCCACCGTAGAAGATCTGACCCTGCGTTCCGTACCCGTGTTCGGACTAAAGCGCGCAATGGCCAAACCGCGTGAATCGAAAGACGTGCTCAACGAGTGGCTGTATCAGTTTGCCTGGGAGTTGGACTCAGAGACTGCTGATCAAAGCGATGTGATCGCCGGCGAATGGCTGATACTGGCCGATGCTGGTGGGGTGGCGGCCAAACTTGCCGAGCGACTGCAAGGGCGGGGGCATCGCGTGCACACCGTCAGTGATGCAGCGGGCGTCGATGCATTGATCGACTCCAACGATGCACAAAATCTAACGGGCGTTGTACACCTGTGGGGTATAGACGCAAGCAAAGCCAAGCCAGACTCATCGCTACTCGCCACACTGCAAACCGTGCAATCACTGGCAAGTGCCAGCATCTCCGCACAACACTGGCTGATCACCCGCGGCGCCCAGTCCGTCATCGACGGTGATGCGGTATCGCCATGGCAAACCCGCTTCTGGGGTTTTGGTCGCACACTGCAGGTTGAACAGCCGGGTCAGCTCGGCGCCTGCATCGATTTGAGCAATGATGCCGAGCCGGAT
>CAZNIS010000108.1:15507-22105 GCA_964573105.1 uncultured Granulosicoccaceae bacterium | reverse complement strand
GCAGGCTTTCAAGGCGTGAGAGGGTTAGTTTCATTCAGGTGCTGCTTGGGTGGTTGATGCTCATTCGCAGCTTCCTACTGCCCGGGCGATTCGTTGCCGCAAGGATATCAGGTTAGTGGCAAAGCGACTGGCTGGCCAAGTAAGGTTTTCGGTCCAGCAACCAGCGCTTTGCTGGATACAATATCGCGGGTGTTCGGCGATCCTTCGCACGGCTACTGATTAAGGCGAAGACAGGTGGAAGTAATATTCGTTGATAGGACATCTAAAGGACACTGCTTCACTCGGGTGTCTGCCGTTAAGCATGTGCCACAAATCAGCAAAAGAGCAGCCATCTGCTCGCGGGGCTATGGAAGACGCATCCTGTCGTAGCGCCTCCAAAGCATCCTGACTGATCCTTTAACGGCTGGCCACCGCTGGTCGTGCTCGGCGTGAAAAGCTCATATACTGACCCGCGCATTGCGAACTACACGCAAGCGCTATCCTCTTAATATTTCAGTATTATTCCACGTTTCGCGCACAAATAAAGAGAATTTCAGCGACTAGCGACTGGAAAATCCGGCAATGTCAACTGTTGAGCCAGCAGTGAACAAGACTTAGCCAGCGAAATTAACAGGACCTCACGATGAGTCAGGAAACAGATCAGGAAATCGGCAACGACGCGACACCCGCCACCTGCCATCACAACAAGTCCGTGTTGGACGCACTCCCCTTCGGTGACACACAGGATTTCGCCGATGCGCAGCGCGGGTTTATCGCGACGTTACCCGAAGTGGAGATTCGCAACGACAGAGGTCGGGTCGTCTGGAATTTGCGAGAGTATGCCTTCCTGTCGCAGCCGGAAGCACCCAGCACCGTCAACCCCAGCCTTTGGCGGCAAGCCCGCCTCAATTTGCATAACGGTCTGTTCCAGGTCGCCGACAGGATTTATCAGGTTCGCGGCTTCGACCTCTCGAATATGACGATTATCGATGGACAGCGCGGGCTGATTATTATTGATCCGCTGATCTCAACCGAGACTGCCAGGGCCAGTCTTGAGCTTTACTACGCCCATCGTGGCAGGAAACCCGTGACAACGGTGATTTACTCGCACAGCCATGTCGATCACTACGGTGGCGTTAAGGGTGTTATCGATGAGGAAGACGTTCGCGCCGGCAACGTGACGGTAATCGCGCCTGACCGATTTTTGGAAGAAGTCACCAGTGAAGGTGTTATTGCCGGTTTGCCGATGACCCGCAGAGCCCAATTTCAGTTTGGTTCGGTACTTGACCGGGGTCCAAGGGGTCAGGTTGATGCGGGTCTTGGCAAAGTCACATCACGAGGGACAGTAACCCTGATTCCGCCGACGCTCGTTGTTAAAGATCCGGTCGAGATGCATAAGCTGGACGGCGTTGATGTGATTTTTCAGCTCACGCCTGATACCGAAGCGAAGGCTGAAATGCACATGTTCTTTCCAGGGCTGAAGGCGCTGAACCTCGCGGAGAACGCGACACACAATCTGCACAACGTTTATCCGATTAGAGGCGCCCAGGTGCGCGACGCACTTGCCTGGGCCAAGTATCTGAACAAGGCACGCGAGAGCTTTGCGCCCAAGGCCGAAGTCGTCTTCGCGCAGCATCATTGGCCGATATGGGGCAACAGTCGCGTCCTTGATTTTCTTGCCAAACAACGCGACGCGTACAAATACATGCACGACCAGACCGTGCGTTTGATGAATCACGGCTATAAGGCGGACGAGATCGCCGAAGAATTGCAATTTCCTAAAAACTTGCAGCAGGAGTGGAGCGTGCGCGGCTATTACGGCACGCTGAGCCACAACTCAAAGTCTATCTACCAGCGCTACATCGGTTGGTACGACGGCAACGCCGCCAACCTCAATCCGCATCCGCCGGTCGAACGGGCAAAGCGTACTGTTGAATACATGGGTGGGTCTGCCGCCGCAATCGCAAAGGCGCGCGAAGACTACGCCAGGGCCGACTACAGATGGGTTGCCGATGTGATGAGTCAGGTAGTTTTTGCCGAGCCCGACAACGCCGAGGCTCGAACGCTTGCAGCTGATGCCTACGAGCAACTCGGCTATCAGGCTGAATCTGCAACCTGGCGCAATTCGTATCTACTCGGTGCACGTGAATTGCGCAGCGGCACACCCGAGGCCAAGTCCCGGGCACCTGTTAGCCCGGACTTGGTCAATGCGCTAACGGTACCGCTGTTCTTCGACTATCTGGGCGTTCGGCTCAACGGGCCAAAGGCAGAGGGGATCAGGATGGTCATCAACTGGACCCTCTCCAACGGTGCTGAAAAATATGCCCTGAATCTGGAAAATTCTGCGCTGACCTACCTTGAGAATCAGCACGCCGAAGATGCGGCGGCGACGGTGTCGCTTGAACGGTCAGTGTTAAGCCAGTTGCTGATGGACCGCCTTTCTTTGGATGAGGCTATCGCCAAAGGTCTTCTGGTAGTCGATGGCGACACCTCCAGTGTCGAGCAACTGTTCTCGCTGCTGGACGACTTCACCTACCTCTTCCCCATTATCGAACCGCGGCGAGAATCCGGGCTGTGATGGGGATTCCGTCCAGCGAACAAGGCAAAGCTGATCGAATGGCGTCGGGTTCCCACGAAAGGCCTTCGTGCGACCTGGTCTCCGACCGGGGAAGACGCTGAGATACACCGCTCACGACTTGTTCGCTCGACGGCGCCGCACTCCCACTGGTATCTGGTGTTCGACCGGGTTTTGGGTGTACCATAACTGAAACAAATTCAAGTTCGGTGCAACATCCTTCACGGCAATGACGGGACCCGTCTGGCACGAGCTGTGCCCCGCGTGACTGACACCACTCGAAAACACGCAATGATCAACTTATCGATTGATCTGCTCTAACCTGCCGGATGTCATCTTCATTGACGGATTCAAAAAATGTCTGGACGCCGCGTCTGGCCAAATACAAGCGCCAGGACAATCGACGCGCGCTGATCGAAATTGCCATCACGGTCAGCCTCTTCATGCTCGTTTGGGTGCTGATTCTGGGCCTGCTGCAAGCCGGCACTATCACCGCTTTTATCGCGGGGCTGCTCGCTTTGGTACCGGCAGCCGGGCTGATGCTGAGGTTGTTCATTATTCAGCATGACTGTGGTCACGGCTCGCTGTTTACATCTAAGAAAGCCAACGACTGGCTGGGCCGTGTACTCGGCGTTTTCACCTTTACACCCTATGAGTACTGGCGCGTGCAGCATGCCGGTCATCACGCCACTTCGGGCAATCTCGACAGACGCGGGATTGGCGATATCGATACGCTGACTGTCAGGGAGTATCTGCAACGAGGCAGATTTGGCCGCCTGTTGTATCGTCTGTACCGCAACCCGTTGGTGTTGTTTGGGCTCGGCCCGAGTTACATGTTTATCCTGCGTCACCGGCTGCCGATCGGATCCATGACCAAGGGCTTAAAGCCGTGGATCAGTACGCTGGCAACCAATGTCGGAATCATTGTGGTATCAGCCGTCATTATCTATGCGACCAGCTGGCAAATGTTCTTGTTAATTCAGATACCGATCGTCGTCATGGCGGCGACCTTTGGCATGTGGTTGTTTTACGTCCAGCATCAGTTCGATCAGACACACTGGGGCCGAAAGGATGAATGGCGCAAGGAAACTTCAGCGCTGCACGGCAGTTCCTTCTACGATCTGCCCAAGCCATTGATGTGGATCAGCGGCAACGTCGGCATTCATCACGTACATCATCTATCCAGCAGAATCCCGTTTCATAAATTGCCGCAGGTCATCAAGGACTATCCAGAGCTGAAATCCATCGGCAGGCTCACCCTGTGGGACAGTTTCAAATGCGTGAAGCTTTCCCTGTGGGACGAGGAGCGTCGTGAGCTGGTTTCCTTTCGTGAGCTGCCAGCGCGCATGCCGGCTGGCGCACCCAGACTATAGATGTCAGCCTGCTGACGGGCGCATCGGCCTGGATTTTCGGCCCGATTAGCGATCTGCACAGGTACCTGGCTGGACAGCGTGGCAGATCAGCCCCGGCGGTCCTGTCCGCTTTGCCCATTGTCGTCAGGATCGGCAGTGCCAGATGCCTGGCCG
Organism: uncultured Granulosicoccaceae bacterium; assembly: GCA_964573105.1. GTDB lineage: Bacteria > Pseudomonadota > Gammaproteobacteria > Granulosicoccales > Granulosicoccaceae > CAKZSB01. The sequence continues at coordinate 18,025 of CAZNIS010000108.1, read as the reverse complement.
GGTGTCGTGAAAGCCGGCAGGCGCGTCCCTCCCCTGCGGTCAGTCTCTGGCCCCCTGGCCGGCTTGTGGCGACGGCTTTTCATGCCTGGCAATCATTTGTGTATCATACGGGATTGCCTCAAATCCCCAACCGCTCAGCCGACCGACCCATCGCAGTGTTTGTGTCTGTCCGGTTTGCTCAGCACACAGCAAGGTTTCAATGAATGGCTGAAAATAAGCCCTATGACGATATCCCGGGCACGATTGTCTTTGACAGCGATCAGGCGGCCCGCGGCTACCACCTGAATCAATTTTGTATCAGCCTGCGTCTTGCGCCCAATCGGGAAGCCTACAAAGCCGATCCGGAGGCCTATATCGACCAATACGCGATGACGCCCGAACAGCGCGAGGCGGCGTTGAATCAGGAGTGGAACCGGCTGCTGGAACTCGGCGGCAACATCTACTACACGTCCAAACTCGCGGCCTTTCACGGTATCAATTTCCAGGGGCTGGCAGGTTTGATGACCGGTAAGGGATCAACAGCGTATCGCGAGATGATGATCAAGGGTGGCCGCTCGATCGAGGGCAATCGCTACAAATCCGAGTGGCAGGATAAATAGATGGCTTACATTTCATCAGGCGTTGCCTGCTCACACGTGCCGGCACTCGGGGTGGCCTCGGACACCGGCATCAGTGGTGACGACTATTACGGCCCTATTTTCAAGGGGTTTGAGTATTCCCGGCAATGGATGGCCGAGGAAAAGCCGGATCTCATCTTTCTTGTGTACAACGATCATTGCACCGCGTTTGATGCGCGCGTCATCCCGACCTTTGCACTGGGCTGTGCCTCCGAGTACCCACCAGCCGACGAGGGCTGGGGCCCGCGCCCGGTGCCGGTGGTCAAGGGGCATCGAGAGATGTCGGCCCACATTGCGCAGTCGTTGGTGCTGGATGCCTTCGATATCACCATTATCAACGAGATGGAAGTCGATCACGGCCTGACCGTGCCGCTGACGATGCTGTTTGATCGACCCGAGGCCTGGCCCTGTCCGGTCGTACCACTGGCGGTTAATGTGGTGCAGTACCCTGCTCCGCTTGGCAGCCGCTGCTACGCGCTTGGCAAGGCTATTCGTCGCGCGATCGAATCCTACCCTGAAGATCTAAAGGTCTGCGTATTTGGCACCGGCGGTATGAGTCATCAGTTACAGCATCAGCGAGCCGGCTTGATCAACGCTGAGTGGGATGCGCGATTTATGGATCTGCTGGTAAACGAGCCAGAAAAGGGCAGCCAGATCGAGCATATCGAGTACCTGCGCGAGGCTGGCTCAGAGGGCATAGAGCTTGTGATGTGGTACGTGATGCGCGGCGCGCTGAATGAGAACGTTGAAGAAAAATACCGTTTCTATCACGTGCCGGCATCGAATACCGCAGTCGGCCACATGATTTTGGAGAACAGATAACCATGGTAAAAATTGGTGTAGCAGGCGCCTATGGTGCATTTGGTTTGAAACACCTGGATGCATTGGCCAATATACCCGAGGCAGAAGTCGTCTCGGTATTCGGCCCGAATAAGGACAAGATTAGCGCACTGGCCTCGGAGCGAAAGATTCCCCACGCCTGCGCAGACTTCGACACCTTTTTAAGCCAGGACATGGACGCGGTGATCCTGTCTACGCCCACACAAATGCACTGCGCGCAATCGGTTCAGGCGATGCGCGCCGGCAAGCACACCTTTGCCGAAATCCCGATGGCAGACAGCCTCGCCGATGCCGAGCAAATGGATGCGGTACAAAAAGAGACCGGCGTGGTCGGCATGGTTGGCCATGTGCGACGTTTTAATCCATCGCATCAGTGGATCAAAAACAAGATCGACGCGGGCGAGTACAACATCCAGCAAATGGATGCACAGACCTATTTCTTCCGCCGCACCAACACCAACGCCAAGGGCGAGCCGCGCAGCTGGACCGACCACCTGCTATGGCACCACGCCTGCCATACCATTGATTTGTTCCTGTATCAGACCGGTGAAATTCCTACTGAAGTGATGGGTCTGCAGGGACCGGCACACCCGGAACTGGGCATCGCGATGGACATGACCATCGGCCTGAAAACGCCGACTGGCAAACTTTGCACGCTGTCACTGTCGTTCAACAACGACGGACCGTTTGGCTCGTTTTTTCGTTATATTGGCGACACTGGCACCTATATCGCGCGCTATGATGACCTATATGACGGCAAGGACAATCCGATTGATCTGTCCGGTGTAGCGGTGTCAAACAATGGCATCGAATTGATCGATCGCGAGTTTATTGCCGCGATTCAGGAAGGGCGCGAGCCGAATTCGAGCTTTGCACAGGGGCTTGCGGCGATGAAAGTGATGCAGTTGCTGGAAGATCAGATGGGCGTGTTGAAGGTGTAGAGGCGTAGGGGCGTAGGGGCCGTAAGTGCCAGACGCACGTACCATTTGAGCCGTGGGTGCTAATCGTTTGGTCCATCTGTGATTCGGTGGTAGGTGCGCTTAGGCTTACCTCCCCTACGG
>CAZNIS010000108.1:0-15407 GCA_964573105.1 uncultured Granulosicoccaceae bacterium | reverse complement strand
TGGTCCATCTGTGATTCGGTGGTAGGTGCGCTTAGGCTTACCTCCCCTACGGATACATTGCCCAAGGAAATATGGCCAAAGGTGTGGTGACCGCTCCGGTCGCGATATTACTTACGCAGCGGCCAGGTGTTCATCGCCTCAATGGTTGCGTTAAATGACGATAGCTTACCCATTGATCCCAAGCCCATGGCGACGTTGGCGGCGACGGCGTTGGCAAACCGCGCCGATTCTCGAATGTCCCAGCCTTTGCACAGCCCGACGATGATCCCTGCGGTGAAGCTGTCTCCGCATCCGGTGGTATCGACAACATCGATCTTGTGCGCCGGCAGCTGGAAGGGCTCGCCCTGCTCCGGATCGACCCAGACGCCATCGCTCTCCAGGGTCAGGACTGCGTTCTTCACACCTTGCGACTTGAACCAGCGGGCGACCGCCGCGGGATCATCTTCACCTGCCATCGCTGCGGCCTCGACGATTGATGGCACGAAGTAATCGATGTAAGGTAACAGCGGTTTAACACAGGCAATGGTTTCAGGTGTTGCCTGAATCAGATCGAAAACTGTTGTGCGCCCCAGCTCTTTTGCGCGCTTGAGAAGCGCCAGTGAAGGCGCCCCGTCAAAGGCGGTCAGCAGTCCACTGCCACCGAGGTGGATAATTTTGGCATCCAGCACTGCGTCGAATTGATCTTCTGTTATCGCAAATGTTTCGGTTGTGCCGGGTACGAAGAACCCGGAGCGAGATCCGTCCGGACGGATCGGTAACATGCTGGTCGAGGTCTGTATGCTCTCGTCGATCTGGATCAAGTCGGTGTTAACGCCGTAGCTTGCAATCTTCTGGCGCAGAAAGTCGCCCATGTCATCATTCCCAACACGGGCGACCAGCTGGCCGTTTAGCCCCAGAATGGCGCAATCAACGGCGGTTGCCGCAGCTGTTCCGGCGACGGTCATGGTGATCTGATCGACGAAGGTCGCGCCGCCCGGCGGCGGCATGTCCTCGGCATATCGGCACAGGACGTCAAGCACCAAAAATCCGACCGCTGAATAATCGTAAGTGGGCATCTGCAGACTCCTGTTAATCCTCGTCACTCAGGCCGTAGCCCGCAATCTTGTCGATCACGTCCTGGATTTGTTGATCACTGAGCAATGGCGGCTCGCCGATTTGAAGGGCGCCGTGATACTGCCGCGCCAGCGTTTCGAGTTCGTTCGCCATCCAGAAGGCTTGTTCGATAGACGATCCGATCGCAATCATGCCGTGGTGTGCCAGCAGGCAAGCTGTTCGATCCTGCAAGGCGGCAACGGCAAAGTCTGACAATTCCTGACTGCCATAAATGGCGTAGGGTGCGACGCGAATATTAGGGCCACCAAAAACAGCCAGCATATAGTGGATCGCCGGAATTTCTTTGCTGTGAATGGCCAACACAGTGCAATAGTTCGGATGCGCGTGGATAACCGCCTCGGCCTCTGGGCGTGCGATCAGAATGTCGTGGTGAAACCGCCACTCACTGGACGGATTCCAACGGCCCTCGACCGCACCATTAAAAGCGACAAAGACAATGTCGTCCGGTGTCATCGTGTCATAGGGTCGAGAGGCCGGAGAGATCAGCATACCGTCGCCGTGCCGTATCGAGACGTTGCCCGATGTCCCCTGATTCAGCCCGGAGCTGTTCATCTTGCGACAGTGCTCGATGATCGCGTTGCGTTTGTCGAGTTCTGATGGATCAGCAGTCATCGGCAGCCTTTGCTCACAGAAAAAAGTGCGTGTTTCTTCATTGCGCTGCCGCTTTGGCCTCTTCCTTCTCACGCAGCGCGCGACGGCTGATCTTACCAGACGAAGTCATTTCAAAGTCTTCTACAAACTCGATCTCACGCGGGGCTTTGTAACCGGCCAGCCGGGTCTTTACATGAGATCTCAGGGCCTCGACTAACGCGTCGTCCTGTGTCACCGCCGCTCGCGCTTTGACCACCGCCTTGACGATGGAGCCGCGGTCGGGATCGGGTTTCGCAATCACTGCGACCTCGGCAACGCTTGCATGCGACAGCAGACATTCCTCGATCTCTGCAGGGCCAATCCTGAAGCCGGATGATTTGATCAAATCATCTGATCGGCCCTTGTACCAGAAATACCCGTCCTCATCGCGGATCGCAAGATCATGCGTACGCCAGTAAACGCCAAGCTGCATCGCGTCGGTCTTTTCGGCGTTGTTGTAGTAGCCAAGGAATCGGGTTGGGGAGGACAGCGGGGTCACCACCTCGCCAGGTTCACCATCGGCCACCTCGTGCCCGTCCGCATCAACCAACAGTACTGTATGGCCAGGATAGGCGCGGCCCTTTGATCCCGGTTTGCGCGGGAACAGCGTGGCACAGTTTCCGATCAGGTGATTGACTTCAGTCATGCCGTAGAACTCGTTGCAGACGACCCCAAGCCGGGTTTCCGCCCAGTTCAGTGTTTCAGATGCCAGTGCCTCACCGCCGGTGCAGATCACCCGCAACGAAAGGTCGTAGTCTTCGCGTGGGTTCGCGACCTGTGCCAGACGTTTAATCGCCGTGGGTGCCAGAAAGGTATGGGTGACCTTGTGTCGACTCATGAATGGATAGGCGTAATCTGCACTGAAACGTTCGAGTGACGTCACCACCGGTCGCCCGGCCATCCATGCCGGAAACAGCATATCCAGCAAACCGCCAACCCAGGCCCAGTCGGACGGCGACCAGAAGACCGCATCTTCATCCTCGATGGACAAATCAAAGAACAAGTTGATCGACGGCGTATAGGCGGCGAGCACGCGGTGCGCATGCATGATGCCCTTGGGCTTGCCGGTAGAGCCGGAGGTGTACATCAGCAAGGCCGGATCATCGGCAGCGCCAAGAGCTGGTTCAAAGGATTCAGGGACAGCGCTCATCGCGGCTTCAAGGTCGATATCGCTCGGACCGGGGTCGCGCATCAGCACGTGGGTCAGGTGTGGGAAAGGTTCAGATCGCTGTGGCTCCCACGCATCGCGGCTCGTCAGGATGACCGCCGCTTCGCAATCATTGAGCGCATGCGCCAGGGTGTCGGGGCCGTAGAGTTGCGACAGCGTGACGGCGATGCCGCCGAGCTTGGCTATCGCCATATGGCCAATCGCGGTGTCTGGATGTTGCCCGGTATGCAGAGCGATTGGATCACCTTTGCCGTAGCCCAGTTCGCGAAGGTGCGCGGCGAGCCCTGTGGCGGCTGCATCTACCTCGGCAAAGGTCATTCGGGTAACGGTGCCATCGCTTTGTTCAAAAATCATCGCGGGGCGATTGCGATGCTCGGGGCCAAGGAAACGGCCCACCGTTGCGCTGTAAATGTTGTAGTCGGCAGGCCAAAAGATCTCATAGCCGCCATTGTCGGTCTGCCGCAGTTTCAGCCGCCCTGTATCCTCGAGACTGAGGGCATCAAGGTAATCACTCATGGAGTTGGCTCATCGATGGTTATTGCCGCAAGCGAAAGTGTTGGAGGGTCATCGGCACCGCAGGCGCGCAAACGGCCCCGCTCTGCACCGTCTGGCAAATGATCGGCGCGCAGGATAGCGCCGCCCTCGGTTCCGTCGAAGCGCGCCATGACGAAGTCCCCATCGGTCCCGGTTGTGCGCGATAGAACCGTTGCATAGCCTGACAAAGTGACCCAGCGATTCAATCGCGCTCGACAGACTGGACAGGCGCGCAAGGGTGGAAACCGGGAGCTGTGGCAAGCTGTGCAGTGAGACGCGACGGCCTCTCCCTTGCGCAGACCCTCGACCCAGGGGGCGAGCCACCCTTCAGCCAGTTCATAGTCCAGCGCTACCCGATGTTTCATACCTTGCCTCCGGCACTCAGGATGGTCACCGCACAGCTGGTGGCCACACCACCGTGGGTGTCGGCCAGGGCGTGACCCAGTGGCGACTGCGGCTGCAGGCCTTCGTGGTAGCGACCTTCAAGCAAAAGTGCACAGGTAGCAGTCTGGCCAACGCCCGTGGCCCCGACCGGGGCCCCCTGCCCCATCAACCCGCCAGAGAGATTGACCGGGCAGGCGCCGTCGGCGTCAAAGTCGCCGTCGCGCAAACTCGCCAGCGGATCAGCGCTCAAACCCAGTGCTGCCAGCGCCTGCACTTCTGCCCCAGCGTAGGCGTCGTAGACTTCGGCCAAAGCAATGTCACTAGCGCCGATGCCCGCCATCGCAAAAGCGCGTTCGGCTGCGATGGACTTTGCGGTAAAAGTGCCGGGGTCGGTTCGATGGCCCAGACCAGGCAGGTCTGACGCGGCACCGATCCCGCTGATGCGTGGTGCTGAACCCTGACGTGTCGACGGTGCAGCGTCTGTGCTGGACAGGATCAGCGCGGCAGCACCGTCACTCAACGGTGAGCAATGCAGACGTCTGTAGGGCGAGGCGATCTTCGGTGAGGCGGCAATTTCCGTTGCGGTGTGATTGCGTGGCAGATGGGCGCCGCTATTACGCGTTGCATTTTTGCGATTCTTGATCGTGACGAGATTCAGGTCGTCTTCTGTGCCGCCATGTTTTGCGGCAAAGGCCTGCCAGGACAGCGCGTAAAGCGCCGTCGAGCTCACACCCGTTAGACCGTCGGTCCAGAAATCGAAGGAATAGCCATAGAGTTCGCGCACGCAATCTGCGCCCAGTGCGCTGGCGGAAGGATCGACACCGATAATCGCGACCCGATTAGCGCGACCGGACAAGATACGATCCACTGCGGCATGTACGGCATATTGCCCGGAGCCACCGCCGCCCTCAACGCGCAGGGTGGCGGCAAAGGTCAGCCCCAGATCCTGCGCCAACACCGATGCGGGGTTGAGCTGCAGGGTAAAAAAATCACTCTCTGAGGCGACGATCAGCGCGTCGACATCATTGGGCTCCAGCATCGCCATACCGAGCGCTTGTGAGTAAGCATCGGCAGCCCAATCACGAAAACCGGATCCGTCGCGCCGCCGGTTAAATGGTGTCAAAGCTGCTCCGATGACTAGAACCAAGATGCCTTCCTCCCGGAAATTATCTTGACTCAGATAATTTGTTCGTACAAGCCTGTAGGATCCGATTGATGGAGGCCGGCAACTTGAAGAGGATCGACAGACCCTGGCTCAGCGTCGCCTTGCCGATTCTGGGTTGCTTTGGCGGTGGCAGTCTGTACGGCTGGTCGGGCTTGATGCCAGCTGTGCAAAGCGCATTCGCTACCGGTAGTGCGGCAGCATCCATGGTATTTTCCCTCGCGCTGGTCAGTTTTATGGTTGGCGTGCTGATACGTCCGATGCTTTTATTTCGTGTTCCACACCGATTGCAACTTAGCGTCATCGCTTTCGGTACAGCGGCAAGCCTGGCTGCCGCATCTCTTGCGCCCGTGTTTTGGATTTTTGTAACCGCGTACAGCGTGGGTTTTGGGCTTTCTTCCGGTGCGCTCTACAGCCACGCGATTGCCCACGCCACGTCATCCGCGTCCCCAGGGATCTGGGTGCCGGTCAGCGTGGCCGCATTTGGTCTGGGCGGGGTGGTTTTCGGTCCAATGAATATCTGGCTGACGGAACTTGGCTGGTCGATCAGATCCGTCCTTCCAGCCATGTGCTGCATCCTTGCCGTGGCTGTGCTGGCGCTGCTGTCGCCAGTTGCAGCGTATACGGGCTCTAGTCAACGAAAAGGTGAACTGCCATTTGTCAGACCGGACCGGACCATTTTTCAACTGTGGGCGATTTTCGCAACCGGGTCCTGTGCCGGCCTGATCGTCCTCGGCCTCGCCTCAACATTTCTGGTTAACGATCCGGCAGCTCAGGCAACAGCGGTGTTCGCCGTCGCTGCAGGCAACACGATCGGGCGGCTGTCGGCCTCGCTCGTCGCCTCGCGCTTTGGCCCTGCGTTCGGCATTATGGGGGCACTGTCACTGTCGGCACTGGCGCTGGCCGGACTGGCGCTGACAAGCGGTTCCGGCGTCGTGACCGCTTTGCTTTTCGTCGTCGCGCTGAGTTATGGGCAGGTGGCATCCCAGGCACCGCTGCTTGTATCCAGGTACGTCTCAGCCGCTGCCTTTGGCGGGGCATTTGGCTGGGTCTTCACCGGATGGGGAGTCGCCGGGCTGCTCGGGCCGTGGGGTGCAGGCTGGCTGCTGGAAAGATCAGGTGATCTGCGTCCAGGCCTGCTCGTTTGCATAGCGCTTTGCCTGATCGGTCTTTGGCTGACCCGGCGATTGTCCGCGATAGACACGGCAACCCGGTGATCAGGGATTCTACTGACGTGTTTAATTTGCAGGAGTCTGCGCGGTAGAATTCTTAAACAACGAGGGCGCTCTTGAGGGCGCGTTCGCAGCAACAGAGGTTCTGCCGCGCAGACGCCTGATCGTCGATCTGGTCGGATCGATGTTGCTACAAAAAACCTGACGGGAATCTGCATGTCTTTGAAAATCGGTCTGATCAACGCTTCGCTGCCAAGTTACTTTCCCTCCCGGCATGGCGTATTTGACGCTTGTGGCAACTGGTTCGAGCGTCTCGCCGATTCGCTCGACGCGACGGTTGTCACAGCAGACACGATACCGATGAACGCGCAAGACACACGGGCTGTCGTTGCAGACCTGCAAGCGCAGGAAGTCGACTTTCTAATGCTTCTGCATGGTGGGTTTACCATGGGGGACGTGGTCAGAGAACTCGCCCGAACAGATCTGCCATTTGGCGTCTGGGCGACTCCCGAGCCGACGCTGATCGACGACATACAACTTAACAACTTTGTCTCACTCAATATGTCGATGTCGATTGCGAGAGGCGTGCGCGATCTGGCGGTGCATCCGGTGCAATGGTATCTGGGCACACCAGGGGATGATGAGCTGGCTGTGCGTATAAAACAGACCATTCTCGCCCTGACGGCGCGCAAAAAACTAAACGGCGCACGCATCGGAGTCGTCGGTGGTCTGGCGATGACTTTTTACAATATGGAGGTGTCATCAGACACGCTAATGCGTCAGCTTGGTGTCTGGTCTGAGCATATCGATATCCACCGCATGACGGACCTGATGGCAGCGCAGTCGGCGGATGCGGTAGCGGCTGAGCTCGCCCGTATGACACAAGCCGCAACCGTGCGCGGCGTATCGTCTGACCAGATGGACTTGACCGCGCGTGCAGCACTGGCACTGCGCGAAATCGCGGTTCAGGGGCGATATGATGCGCTGGCGGTATCGGATTGGCCGGCATTGCAGGAACACCCAGGGATGCACCCCGGTGCGGCCTTCAGTTGGCTGGAGGAAACCGACCAGTTGCCCGTTGCATCTGAAGGCGACATCCTCGGTGCGGTTACACAGCTTGTGGCAAAGTCCTTAACCGGCAAGGTCGGTTGTCTGCTGGACATGACTTCTCCAAATTTCGAGCGCGATCAGATTCTGATGTGGCATGGCGGTGGTGGCCCCCTTTATATGGCCCGCGATGGTGTGGCCTGGATTAACCACCCGATGATCGGTCGGGGCACCGAAGCCGGCCCCATCTATGGGGCCATAGCGGACTACGAATTCGCACACGGGGACTGTACCGTGTTGCGTATCGCCCGAGACGGAACGGCGCAGTTCGTTGTCGAAGGCTGGGTCGGCGAAGGCGCAGCACCTGGTTTTACCGGCTGTCGTGGCTGGGTCGGCGCATTCTCTGACCAGACCGGCCAACGATCTGCCCGCGATGTCGTAACCTCGGTTTTGGAGCACGGTCTGGAGCATCACTTTATTCTCGTGCCTGGACGGTATCGCGATGTATTTGAGGAGTTCGGTGGGTGGTGCAGTCTCACCCCGCTGCCGATCATTCCGGCTCACAATTCTCTGCCCCTGAGTCCGCCTCAGTGGGGCACGTTGTGACCGCTGTTCAGCTGAAAGGCATACAAAAGAACTTTGGCTCGTTTACCGCCATTGCCAATATCGACCTGGATATTGAGTCCGGCGAACTGGTGGCGCTTTTGGGTCCGTCCGGATGTGGCAAGACGACAACCCTGCGCATGTTGGCCGGGCTCGAAATTCCGTCGGCAGGAAAAATCTGCTTCGACGGCGAGGATGTCTCTGAAGTGCCGGTGCAGGATCGAAACGTCGGCATGGTTTTTCAGCGCTACGCACTGTTTCCACACATGTCAGTGGAAAAAAACGTGCTCTTCGGGCTCAAGGTACGTGGCGTGGACAAAGCCGAGGCCGCACAGCGGCTGGAGGAAATCCTTGATGTGGTGCAGTTGCAGCAGTTCCGCCACCGTTTCCCGGCGCAACTCTCTGGCGGGCAAATGCAGCGGGTGGCGATCGCGCGTACGCTGATCACCAATCCCTCGCTGCTGATGATGGATGAGCCACTTGCCAACCTCGACACCAAGCTGCGTGGCGAAATGCGCCGTTTCATCCGCAACCTGCAGCAACGCCTTGGCATCACCACCATCTTTGTGACCCACGATCAAATCGAGGCGATGGAACTGGCCGATCGCGTCGCCGTCATATTCGATGGAGAGCTGGCGCAGTTCGATACGCCGGACGTCTTGTACAAGCAGCCGAACAGCATTGAGATCGCAGATTTCATGGGGGCCACCAATGTATTTCCCGCGCAGATACACGGCAATAGCGCCACCGTGGAATTCGGCACGCTGACGCTGGACGGTGCACCACCGGCCGGTAGCGGGTCTGTTATGCTACGCAGCGAAGCCATAGACCTGCATTTGCAAGCGGTTGAGGATACCCGAAACGTGATCCAGGGGACGATCACAACCCGCGATTTCTTTGGGGCTAACATTACCTACGGTGTCTCGTGCGGTGACCACACGGTGAACGTCACCGAACAATCGCGGCGCGTCGTCGACGTGGGCAGACAGGTGTGGCTGACAATCCCGCCTGAACGCATCTGGGCAATCGCATCTTGACAATCTTAGCCACTGCAAGATTTTGGGAAACACCAGGAGGATGAAACCATGAAAAAACTAACGAGTGCAATTGCGCTAATCGGCGGACTGATCAGCGGCACCGCTCTGGCGCAGGATCTGGAGAGCTTTCGCGACGCTGTGACGTCCGGAAAGGCAAGCTGGGAAGACATCCAGGCTCAGGCAAAGGAAGAAGGCGCGGTCAATCTCTACTACTGGGGTGGCAGTGATCAGATCAACATCTGGATGGATCGCTATGCGACGCCGGGTCTTGCAGAATCCGGGGTTAAACTCAACCCGGTGCGGATCACCGGCACCAAAGACGCGGTCGATCTGGTTCTGGCTGAAATTGCGGCAGGCAAAGGGCTGGGTGAAGGCAGTGTCGATGCGATCTGGGTCAACGGCGAGAACTTTGCCACGCTAAAACGCCAAAACGCGCTGTTTGGTGCATTCGCCGACAAACTGCCCAACAGCACCAATATCGAATGGAACGCCGACGACCCACGCGCGCTGCTCAATTTGCGAGACTTTGGCGTGGAAACCAACGCATCCGAAATGCCCTGGTCGGGTCAGCAATACATCTGCGCTGTGAACACCGCTCGCGTGGCAGAGGGCGACACTCCTTCAACCTTTGCCGAACTCAAAGACTATCTGACGGCCAATTCCGGCAAGTTTGCCTATGTCAAACCGCCCCATTTCATTGGCAACACCTTTGTACAGGCGGCCATATATGCACACAATCCTGACGGCAATGGTGCGGTGCCTTTCCAGGATCCGATTGACAAGATTGGTGCAGAAGAACTGGCGCGCTTGATCACGCCGGGACTTGAGTACCTTAAAGAACTGGATGGGCTGCTGTTGGGTGCGTCCAGTGGAAGCGCACGCTACCCGGAGGATCCCAAAGCGCTGGACGGTCTGTTCCTGAACGGCGAGATCGACTTTTCATGTAAGTTCGGCCTCTACGGCGTGGCGATAGGACTGCGCGATGGCACCTACCCGGAGGGTGCAGAACAGTTCATCTTCCCCGAGGGCAACATGATTAAGAACAAGAATTATCTTGTGATCCCTGCCAACGCGCCGAACCCGGCAGCGGCATTGGTCATGACCAACTACATGGCGTCGGTTGAAGCGCAGACCTCAAAGCTTGCCATCGCCGGTATGCCACCGGGCATCGATCCATGGCGTGTCTCTGCTGACGACGTCGCCAAACTGACCGAGGCATCCCCTGGCTTTGTTGGTATCACCCAGGCCGAGCTCGACGCCAACACAGCGCCAGACACCAACGCAACACTGGTCGATGTGATCGAGGCGACCTGGCTCGAATACATCGAACGCGACAGCGCCGATCCGATCAACGTGATCGTGGAACGCGCCGTCGCCAACCTGAAGTAACCGCTTATGTGCAAACGGGGCCCCTGCCCTTGCGGGGCCCCTGAAGCATGACCAGCCAGAGCCAGGAATTATTGCGCCTGCGGCGGGAAAAGCGGCTCATGTGGCTGCAGTTGTTACCCGTGATGATCGTGTTGGTGTTCCTGTTCGGCGGCGCGCTGGTGTTGGGCGTGGCGCAATCACTGGGGTTTGCCCCATGGTTCGGCGTTAACACCTTTCCCGACACCACCTACTTCCGGGCGCTTTGGGGCAATGCGTCGTTCTGGACCTCGCTCTGGCTGACACTCTACTACGCGGTCGCCGCAACGGTGCTGTCACTCGTCTTTGGTGTGCTGCTGGCGCTTGCCCTGGTGCGGACTTTCCCGTCCAAAACACTCTATAAATACCTGTACAAACTGCCTTTGATGATTCCCTACACCGTCGGGATCGCGCTGGCGGTGATCATGCTTGGCAATGGCGGCATGCTGTCGCGGCTGATGGCTTTTAGCGGAATAATCGATGACCCGTCGCAATTTCCGCAGATCCTGATGACGCATATGGGATGGGGGATCATCGCTGTTTACGTCTGGAAGCAAACTCCATTTGTTGCACTGACGGTTTATGCGGTTTTACTTGGCGTTGGACGGGAAACCGAGGAAGCTGCAGCCATACTGGGCGCGAACAAATGGCAGATCTTCTTTCAAGTCACGTTGCCACAGATCCTGCCCGGGATCATCTCCTCAACCCTGATCATCTTTGCGTTCAACATCGGCGCGTTTGAGGCACCGTTTATCCTTGGCGGCGGCTTTCCCGATACCTTGCCGGTCGTCGCCTGGCGCTACTTCAACGATGCCGACTACACGCTCCAGCTTCAGGGCATGGCAACCGTCGTCTCCATCGCCCTTATCGCAGGTTTAATCCTGTATTCCTATCTTGCGATCTATCGCCGCTACGAGCGTCGTATCGGGAGGCAATGATCGTGGCTAAAAAGTCCTCAGCCATCGCGCTTAGCGATCGATTGTCGCCGTTCCAGAAAATCTATCTCTGGCTCATCGCCGGATTTATCCTCGGGCCATTCATCCCGCTGATCATCCAGAGCTTTGCATTTCGCTGGGCCTGGCCAGACCTTCTGCCCGGCACCTGGTGGCTGGAGCAGCGTGAGAAATCCCCGCTGCCGCTGGCCTGGGATTACGTTGTCTCGCCCTACAGCCAGGTTTGGGAAGCGACGCTAAACACTGTGTTTATTGGAAGTGTCGTCACGGTGATCTGTCTGTTTATCTGTCTACCCGCCGCACGGGTCCTCGCGCGCGAGAATTTTCGTGGCAAACCGACTTTCGAATTTTTTCTCTCGATGCCTCTGATCGTGCCCGAAGCGGCGATTGGCATCGCGCTGTTGATGATCTTTATCCATGTGGGTCTGGCGGGCACCTATACCGGCATCATCATCGTCCATCTGATCCCGACCATACCCTATATGATCAGAATGCTGACGGCGGTGTATCAGGGCCTTGGGCGCGACTTTGAAGAGCAGGCCATGATTCTGGGTGCGAGCCGCTGGCAGATTATGCGCATGGTGACACTGCCCATGCTGCTGCCAGGCGTCGTTGCCGGCGCGCTGTTCACCTTCCTCGTGTCGACCAATATTTTCCTGCTGACGTTTTTCATGGGGCAAGGCAAAATCATCACCTTGCCCACACTGTTGTTTTCAAAAATTTCCGGCGGCACGCTGGATGCATCCGCGGCCGGAATCACACTGGTGGTGACCGTGCCCGGTATTATTCTGCTGCTGATTACCGAACGTTTCATTAAGGAAGAAGCTTTCGGCAAGGGCTTCGGAAATTAGAAAGGAACCCACGTGACCACGTTGAATGAAGCAGTAAAGCGATTCACCCCGCTTGACCCGGAACTAATGAAACAGCGGCTGGGTCGTCCGGGCCCGATGCCGCGCGTTATCATCGACACTGACACCGCCAATGAGATCGACGATCAATACGCTGTCGCCTGGGCGCTTTTGTCCCAGGATCGCTTGCGCATTGAAGGGGTAACAGCGGCCCCATTTTCTTTTACGCATCACCGCGACGGTCTTTATCAGGCCGTGGCGGCATTGCAGGAGGGCGCCGACAGCGATCACGATGGCAAGTTCGTCGGCCCCTTCGCGGGTTGGGCGAAGCGATTATTGGCCGATGGTCGCACCGCAGATGACATCGAGTTTGTCACACCGGATGTCGGGGAAGCGCGCTCCTTCGAGGAAATTCTGCGCGTGTTCGACGCCTGCGGAGAAAAACCTGACGGCAAAGTGTTTCGCGGCTCGCACTGCCACCTGCCCTCGTACGATAAACCAGTCGAGTCGGATGCCGCGCGGTTCATCATCGACCAGGCGCGCAATCGAGAAGACGGCCCCGTCTACATTCTGGCCATGGGGGCACTGCCGAATATTGGATCCGCCCTGCTGATGGCGCCGGACATCATAGATAATATCGTCGTCGTCTGGACATCGGGTTATCCCAGCTATGCGCCGTTTTGCAACGAGCCGTCGTTGAACCTGGTGCAGGATCGTCTGTCTTCGCGCCTGCTTTATGAATGTGGCGTACCGGTGGTTTACCTGCCTGGCTATCACGTCGGCGCGCAGTTGACGATCTCGCACCCGGAGATGGAAAAGTTCGTCAACGGGCGCGGCGATATCGGCGACTATCTGTGGCATCTCTACACCAATAATCCCCTGCACAAGAAGTACGCGATCGCAGAGCCCGAGACAAAGACCTGGGTGATCTGGGATATCATCAATGTCGCATGGATGCTTGATGATGCCTATGTGCCCACGCATCTGACAACTTCTCCGCATCTGGACAGCGACCTATATTGGCAGAAGGATTCAGCTCGGCACATGATGCTGGAAGCCTACGATGTAGCCCGGGATGCGGTGTTTGAAGATATCTATCGCACGCTGTTACAAGCCCCCAGGAAATAACCCGGATTGACAATCGGAGTCTGACAAACCACGCATCATAGATTTTCCGATGTCACTTTGCTTAGGGGCCGTAAGTGCCAAACGCACGTACCATTTGGGCTTTAAGTGCCAGACGCACGTACCATGTGTAATTCGGTGGTAGGTGCGCCCTGGCTTACCTCCCCTACGGCTGCCAGGGGACGCTTGAGAAACAGGGTGACAAACTGATCAGCAGACAAACACTGGCAAGCCGTCAGTTCTCCCACGAATGGGTACGGCTTCCAATCTAAAGCGGCTGAAATTGGCACCCGCCAGTTCCACCGTTTTTTGCGAGACTACCAGCTGGCAGCCGTACTCTTTAGTCAGCGATTCCAGCCGAGCGGCAATGTTAATGGTATCGCCAATGGCAGATCGAATGGGTGTAGCGGGCGGCCCCATATCGCCAACGATCGCTTCGCCGGCGTGAATGCCAATACCAATTCTCAGCGGGCGCGAGATTTCACTGGCCAGTTGCGTGTTCATTTTTTCAACGCGGGCGATCATATTATTAGCCCCATCGAGTGCGGCACTGGCAGCTTCATTCAGAGGACTGTCAAGGCCATATAGTGCGAGCAAGCCATCACCGGTAAATTGCGCATATAAGCCGCCGGTATCATCAAGCGCCTCAGACATCTCTGCGAAGAACCGGTTAAGAATAAACACCACGTCATAGGGTAGTTTGTCTTCAGCGAGCCTGGTTGAATCTCTCAGATCGACAAACAATGCGACCACCTCGCGCTCACTGCCGGCAACGCCACCGCGCTGCGATCTCTTGCCAGTGCGCATTGACTCCGGGTCGACCAGTGGGGTTATCGCGACATCACTGGTGGGATAACACTGGCATGCCAGTCGTATACCCGGTGCCGCGTCAATGCGTTCCAGCGCTGCGGCTTCCATCGCAGAGGGCGCGGGCAATCGATCGGCACCGTAGCTGATCTCGACACGACAGGTTGTGCAGCGCGCCTTGCCGCCACAAATACAGGCGTGGTCAATACCTGCAATCCGTATGGCCTCGAGCATAGACTGGCCACGGCTGAGCTGGATTGTCTGTCCGCCGCTGAGCCGAATGACGGTGGAGGCTCGCGTGCGATTGCGCCACAGTACCGTCCATCGCAATAACAGGGATGCGACAACCGCGACCACAAAAATGCTGATCAGGGTGTTTTCGAGTGAGCGAAGAATTGCTCTCGTCTCACTGCTCAGCGCAAGCCAGCCGCTGAAAATTTCATTGCGAACAGCAGGATCATCCATTGCGTTCAGCACTTCGACCACGCCGCGCCAAAACCCGAGCAGCGATAGCACCGGCAGTAATACTGCAAACGCAAAGAGTAAGGGCTTGATGCTGTGGTACCAGCGCCACTGACGTAGCCACATGTGCAATCCTATGCACAAATGCACCCATACAAATGTGAGTAACAGGGATTGTTTCACTATGCGAATATTGCTCGAACCGATAGCACCGAGTACGTAGTGATAGTCTGTCACCATCCCGGTCATTGTGGTGGTGACACGGGTGCCAACGATATGTCCCAGCAATAAAAACGGAACAGCGAGGCCAAGCAACAGCTGCAACATCTCGGAAAATGGCATGCGCAAGGTCGCGCGCCTGAGAATGGCAACTAACGAGAATATCAAGTGAGTAAGCAGAGAAGTCGGCAATACCCACCAGATTGGCGTCCATTGCCAGACCGCCGCCATCACTTCCCGGAATGCCTCCATCGCTTCGACCGATATCAGACCAAGCGCATGATTAACCAGATGCGGTATCAGGTAACAGGCGATGGTCAGGCCGGAGACAATTCTTACGCGCCGTTCTATGCGGCTCCAGTTTTCGCGACTCATTTTGGGCGTCATCGCATTAGTTTATCACTGTGCAATCAGCGATTCTGCAAATAGGTGCTAGCTGGTCGTCGCTCGGTTGGAAAGGCAAAGTGCGTGTGGGCGGACATTTTGGTAAGTGCGCTTTGGCTTACCTCCCCTACTAAAAATAGCTGCGGTTGTAGGGGCCGTAAGTGCCAGACGCACGTACCATTTGGCCCGTAAGGGCCAGACGGATATGCCATTCGTCACACTTTGGTGGATACGCTTTGGTAGGTGCGCTTTGGCTTACCTCCCCTGCAAACACAGCCGCTTTGTAGGGGCCGTAAGTGCCAGACGCACGTACCAGTTTGGCTAGTAGCCGAAAGGCGTATGTAACATCGGAGAA
>CAZNIS010000107.1:18841-22250 GCA_964573105.1 uncultured Granulosicoccaceae bacterium | reverse complement strand
CACAGCACCAGCCTGACACGACCACTGCCCGACCAACAGCTTTTCAAACCTCGCTCACGCGTCGGGCTTCCACTTAAGCTACACCCCGACTCGTAGGCCCCCTGCGTACCACCCCTACACCTCCATCAGATCCACTCGGCAGACAATGTTCAGCTAATTCCCCGATTATCCGATATACTATCTGTTATGTTACAACATATCTTTTTGGAGGAGTGTATGGGGGTCCTTCCAGCACGGACTGTCTGACCCGATGGCGGGCCGATGCCGCTCATTCATCGATCAGGCCGATCGAGCTTGAGCCGTGTCAACCCCGGCCAGCACCGTCACCTCGGAGCGCTCAACCTCTTGTTCAACATCTAGAGCCCACCGCGCTGCTCAACTTCGCCACCAACCCATAATGCAACCTGATTTACTAAATCATGAACGAAGCAATCAATCGCCTGCCCGTCACGGTGCTCTCGGGGTTTCTCGGTGCCGGAAAGACAACGGTCCTCAGTCACATCCTGAACAACCGCCAGGGCAAAAAGGTGGCCGTCATCGTCAACGACATGAGCGAGATCAACATTGACGCATCAATCGTTCAGAACAATGTATCGCTGAATCGCAGCGAAGAAAAACTCGTTGAGATGAGCAATGGCTGCATCTGCTGCACGCTGCGCGAGGATCTGCTGCTAGAGGTAGGCAAACTCGCGAAACAGGGCCAGTTCGATTATTTGCTCGTCGAGTCCACAGGAATCTCCGAGCCGCTGCCGGTTGCCGAGACCTTCACCTTCGAAGACGAAGAAGGCAAATCACTGTCTCATGTCGCCAAACTCGACACCATGGTCACCGTCGTGGATGCGGCGAATTTCATGCGCGACTACGACGAGGCAAAGTCGCTGCAGGAGGCTGGTGAATCGCTGGGCGAGGAAGATGAGCGCAGTGTCTCGGATCTACTGATCGATCAGGTGGAGTTCGCCGACGTGATTCTGATCAGCAAAACCGATCTCGTCAGCGACGACGACGTCAAACAACTCACCGCGATACTGCGAACCCTGAACACACACGCGCAGATCATGCCGATCGCACAAGGCGAAATCGATCTCGACAAAGTGCTCAACACCGGATTGTTCGATTTTGCACGCGCACAGCAGGCGCCGGGCTGGTTGAAGGAGATGCGCGGCGAACACGTACCCGAAACCGAAGAGTACGGCATAGGCAGTTTCAGCTATCTGGCGCGTCGTCCATTCCATCCCGAGAAAATCTACGAGTTTTTCCACGCCACCGAGGACTACGGCAAGCTGATTCGCTCCAAAGGCTACTTCTGGCTCGCGAGTCGACCGGAATTTGCCGGTCAGTGGAGCCAGGCAGGTGGTATCGCGAGCTATGGATTTGCTGGCATGTTCTGGAAATCGGTGCCCAAAGAACACTGGCCTGACGACGAAGAGTATCTTGCATCGATCGATGCGCAATGGGTCGAGCCGTTTGGCGATATGCGGCAGGAGCTGGTGTTTATTGGCCAGAACCTGGATCAGGACGCGATGACCAAAGCACTCGATGACTGCCTGTTGAGCGAAGATGAGGTGCTGCGCGGCAAGGCCTACTGGAAGTCCCTGAACGACCCATTCCCGGCATGGGCGAAGGGCGAATGACGGCATCGCATAGATTACCGATTTTACGGGCACGCGCCACCTTGCAGCAGACCGATGGCAGCACCAGCACCCGAAGCGAACTCGAATTGAACTGCAGACAGTCAGTTCAAACCGACAAACATCCCGGGAACACCGCATGAGTGCAGTATTGACAGACTACCGACACGGCGATAATCGCGCACAGATTCAACATTGCGCTATCACCCGGTATCGAGAGGGTGCAGATCCCACTGTACTGGCTGACATTCACGACGACGACGCCGATATCGCCATCTGGAAGCGCACCCTGCCCGACACACTTCGACGCTCGGTCGCCCAATTAGTTGACTCGCACCCGACCTTCAGGGCGTCGCTGGCGGTAACACCGGACACCGCATTGCAGGCTTTCAACGACACCTATGGAGAACAGACCAGCATAGAACTGCGACAGGACATCGCCATGCTGGTCGATATGTTTTGCATGCTGCTCAATACGGAACGCGCCGGCGTTCGATTGGGTGTTTTGGGCGGCGCCATGTGTCCAAAGTTCCATGTCGACAGAATTCCCTGCAGACTGCTGACGACCTATCAGGGCGTAGCCACCGAGTGGTTGCCTCACGAGTCAGTCAATCGATCCAGGCTCGGCCACGCAAGCGAAGGCCTGACCGACCACGAGTCGGGGCTGTTCGACAATCCAGATGACATCGCACAACTGCAACAGGGCGACGTCGCGCTGTTGAAAGGCGATCTCTGGCACGGGAACGAGGGAAAGGGTCTCGTCCACCGATCGCCAAATATTGAAAACGATCGTCGTTTGCTGCTGAGCATGGATATCATCAATTAGATACTGCCCTGTCGAGTTTCCCAACAAATAACGACGAGCCTGGCACCACAACACTTATAGCGTTTTGCTAGAGTTGTCTATCCCTCGCCCAAACAGATTGCACAGCCATGGTCGCCAGCGCCAACCCGATACACACGGTGCCCACGAATATCATCACCGGATTTCTCGGTGTCGGCAAAACCACCACGATCCTGCACCTGCTGAAAAGCAAACCTTCTAGCGAGCGCTGGGCTGTGCTGGTCAATGAGTTCGGTGAAATCGGCGTCGATGGCGGCTTGATGCAGGCTCAGCACGGCGAGGCTCAGGGGGTGATGGTCCGGGAAGTGCCCGGCGGCTGTATGTGCTGCGCCGCAGGGCTCCCAATGCAGGTTGCACTGAACCAGCTTTTACAAACCGCAAGACCTGATCGCTTGCTGATTGAGCCGACCGGACTGGGCCATCCAAAAGAGGTGTTGCAAGTGCTCAACAGTGGATTTTTTCACGATGCTCTGCAGATAGAGCGAGTCATCACACTGGTCGACGCGCGTCAACTGGCAGACTCGCGTTACACTGAAAACGAGATCTTCAATCAGCAAATCGAAGTGGCCGATGTTATCGTCGGTAATAAAATGGATCTCTACGGTCCGGATGACCAGGCAGCATTGCAAAACTACATTCGATCGACATCCGTCCCAGCTGCCAAAACTGTTTTTACCCGTAATGGAGAATTGAATGCATCCTTGCTCACGGGTACGTCACGCTGGCCAGGCCTGACGATCGACCAGACGACAGGCCAGAATGCAGACCATGCATCACATCACCAGCATCCCGATACCGAACAACTCACCGACACTTCCCTGCCCGCGTGCGGTTACGTAACAAAGATCAACCACACCGAGGGGTACCACAGCATTGGCTGGAGGTTTAAGCACAACATGATCTTCAGCTCCAATCAGCTGCACAGTTTCTTCACTAA
>CAZNIS010000107.1:10430-18741 GCA_964573105.1 uncultured Granulosicoccaceae bacterium | reverse complement strand
TCACCGAAATAATGCTGTTTGGCACTGGGCAAAGCTGCATTGAAATCATTGGCGCTTCGGTAGACAGCACATGGGAGGACCAGCTGCTTGCCTGTCTAATGCCGGACTGCGAAACGGCCGGTCTTCCACGCTAACCATCAGATGGGCACCCCGCTGCACTAAACGAGCAAGTCCGGACAAGTAAGCCCGGGTCGAATCCTTACTCTATCATGGGCTCGCCTATCAACGGCTCTACGGCTGCAGCGGCACTTTTCCGTGCTGCCTGTGACACAAATGTGCCATGCTGAAAATAGACTATCTACGCCCGCCTCAGTTTTCTGCATCCGGGACAATTTTCACGGCATTCTGCCGATACCCTTTTAGATGCCGGCAACGGGCTAATCGCGAGGCGAATCCAATAGACTGGAACGACTGTCACAGTCTGTCGTCCTCAAAAGGTGCCCGTCATCTCGCCACCAAGGCGACAGATTGAGGCTTCGATAGAATTGGCTGGCAGAATGCTTCGACTGTTCCCGGAAAATATGACCACCTCCTTCGCGATGTATCACAAATTGATCAAGCTGCCTCTCACGTCGTCTAACGCTGTACGAAGTCTGGCTGTGCTGATTCTTTGTACTTGCTGCCTGCCGCAAGCCGAAGCTCACCCCCACGTGTGGATTACCGTTAAGGCTGATCTGCTGTTCGACAAGCACAACAATTTTGTCGCCATCCGTCACCAGTGGGAATTTGATCAGGCGTTCGCCGCGTATGCCACGGTGGGACTCGACAAAAACAACGATGGCAAGTACTCCCGACAGGAGCTGTCAAAACTCGCGCAGATTAACGTTGAGTCGATTGCAGATTTCCAGTACTTCACCTTTATCCGCATGGATCAGGATGAGGCCAGGTTCGACGCTGGAACAGGCTATTGGCTGGAATACGAAGACGGGCGACTCACCTTGTTTTTTACATTGCCACTTTCTGAACCGATTGAGCCCGACCCGAATACCGGTTTTAGCGATTTGACGATTGAAGTCTTTGATCCGATGTTTTTTGCTGCAGTGGAATTTGCCAAACAGGATCCCATCGCCCTGTATGGCCCACAAAACGCCGAAAATGGCTGCAGTGCTGCCGTGGCACTTCCCAGAGAAATGGACCCTGGCCAAATGCGCTTACTGGCGGACATCGGGCCCGGTGAGAAGATCCCGTATGACCTGTCGCCGGATACCACTTTTCTGGCCAATATGATCACAGTCACCTGCCCGTCACCATGACAGCCAATCGATTTATCTACTACCTCACGCTCGTCTGTCTGTTGCTGGGTGCGTCACTGCTGTTCGTCGACAAGAATTCCGGCGATCGCAATGCCGCCACCGCGCAGAAATCTCCATTTGGTGTGAGCGCACCACCGACACCAGCGCCCATCGGCGGCAATTTCCTGCGAGAAAACCTCGGCTGGATCTATGAAAAACAGGCGGTTTTCTATAAAAAACTGACCAATGCGGTGAAAGAGGCAAAGTCCAATGGCAATGCCGTGTGGTTTCTTGTGGGCTTGAGTTTTCTCTACGGCATCTTCCACGCCGCAGGGCCTGGTCACGGCAAGGTCGTCATATCATCGTACGTACTGGCCAACGAACAAAGCGCCAGGCGCGGCATGATCATCTCGTTTATCTCGGCATTCCTGCAGGCTTTGGTGGCGGTGTTATTCATTGGCATAGCCGTGTATGTATTTAGCTTCACCAGTTTTGCTATCACCGAAGCCACCCACTGGTTTGAACGGGCAAGCTACGCTTTGATTGCGCTGCTGGGTATTTATCTGTTGTGGCAAAAAGGTGTCAGGCCGTTTCAGCAGATGAAGACAGCGTCGAGTGAGGCGGCGCAGTCCATAGCGCACCATCACCATGCCGAGCACCAGCACCACGCAGAGCACCAGCACGGCCAGCATGCGATGGCCTCCGGTTGTAGCCATTCAAACCACACTAATCACAGTCACGCCCATCATCGTGCCGGCCACGATCATGACCATGATCATCACCACCACAGCGATCATCATCATGAGCACGGCTGTGACTGCGCCGGACATGCCGTCGACCCCGGCACGATGAAAGAACCTCTTTCACTAAAATCCGCCTGGGCCGCGATCGTCTCTGTCGGTCTAAGACCCTGCTCCGGTGCGCTGATTGTTCTGGTGTTCGCGTCAGCTCAGGAGCTTTTTTGGGTGGGCGTCGCGGCGACCTTTGCGATGGCGCTGGGTACCGCTATCACGGTGACCAGCCTGGCCACAATTGCCATTGGGGCCAAAGGTCTCGCAACCAGATATCTCTCAGCTACCGGTGGTGGTGCAAGTGGCCTGGTATTCAAATCTGTAGAATGGCTAGGTGCAAGCCTGGTATTTTTCCTCGGTATGACGTTGCTGGCCGCATCACTGCAGGCATAACCGGATTTTCCCGGCACAGCGCTCGCCCATGGCCGGCTGAATCGCCAGAAACCCATCTCGCCTCGGCAGGAAGCCCCTGCCCTGATCTGATCCCTACCCCCTCACCATGCGGGGCAGAACCCAAGCGGTCACTTCGCCTCTGTCAGTGCCGTTGCGATAGTAGTTGCGTTGTAACGCATCAAATCCAGATAAGTTGCCGCCGGACCATCCGTTGCTGACAGCGCCCCCGGAAACAGCTTTCCGCCGATCACCCCGCCGGTTTCGTTCGCAATCTGTTTGATCAGCCTGGGGTCAGCTACGTTCTCGACAAAAACGGCAGAAACACCCTCTTCGCGGATTTGCTCAATCAACTGCGCGACCTCGCGAGCAGATGCCTCACTTTCTGTGCTGAGCCCTTGCGGTGCCACAAACTTCAGCCCGTAGTCCCGACCGAAGTACTGAAATGCGTCGTGTGAGGTAACGATCGTTCGGGCACTGGTAGGGATTTGCGAAATCATTTCTTTGATCTGTCCATCCAGCGCCTCAATCTCTGCCAGGTAAGTTGCTCGATTTTGGTAAAACTGGCCAGCGTTTTTCGGCGCGGCCTTAGACAGGGCGGTGGCAATGTTATCTACATAGACCACGGCATTTCGCAAACTTTGCCACGCATGCGGGTCGAACTCTCCGTGATGGTGGGCGTCATGATGACCTTCACCGTCGTGGTGCTTTTCATCATCATGGTGCTTGTCGCCGTCATTGTGCCCTTCATCATCGTGATGTTCGTCGAATGCAATGACCTCGATACCCTCGGTCGCTACCACCAGCGCACCGTCAAACTCGGCTGCTTCAGCCAGACGATCCAGCCAACCCTCGAATGCCAGCCCATTGGTAAATAATACGCTTGCCTCTTTAACGGCTCTTGCATCCGACGGCGCCGGTTGATACACATGGGTATCGCCGTTGCGGCCAACTAACGACGTGACCTCAACCGCGCTGCCACCGATACGCTCTACCATATCCGCGAGAATCGAAAACGTTGCGACAACCGGAAGCGGCTCCTTTGTCTGTGCCGAAACGGAGAACGTTGCAGCGATCAATGCGCTGACAACGCTAACGCTGATGAAAGATCGAATCTTGATCATTATGAGTTCTGGTTTATCTGGCCTGGTGTTTACTAACTATTCTGGGACTATGGCCCCGCGCAAGCTGTCCGCCCTGGTAGTTGCAGTATCTGCTAGCCCTCGCATGAAAAACGTGAGGTTCCGTGCGGCATCAACTCCGCGTCTTGCCTATATTCGAATACACTTTGGCGAGACTGGTAAACATCGCTGGCGCCCGGGAACACCTATGGCAAACCACTGCCGGATCGGCGGCTGTTGCTACACGCCACCCACCAAATGTTATGTTATATCGTATCTTTTAGCAAGCCAGTACTGAACGCATGCCCGAGCGATTGTGCAGCCTTCCGATATCGATCCTGGCGGATAGCGCTAAGGGGATGGGCCTGGTATGTTTTCCCGGCCTCACGCTACCGCCCCCATCGCTCACGTCATTGACGTAACACCCTCAAGCCGCGCTAACAAACTCGCCCTTGTTTAGCCTGGCCCTTCGCCCGAGATGCAAGCGCGTTTGGCCCAAGGGCAGGCTGAGCTACAATCCCAGCGCCCGTCGTCGCTCTTCGGCAAAACCCTGCACGATCCGATCGGCAATCATTGCAAGGATCGCCATCGCGGCACCTGCTGATATCCCAAGCCCGACATCGGCACTGCCCAGCGCCAGGTAGATCGACTGGCCTAAGCCTGTGGTGCCGATCAACGCGGCAATCACCAGCATCGCGAACGCATACAGAATGGTTTGATTAAGGCCTAGCAGAATCGTGGGTGCCGCATAGGGGCCGCGCACGTCGCGCATGATCTGCCAGTCGGTCGCGCCGCTTGCGACGGCGGCTTCGAGCATCTCGTCAGGCGTGTTGACCAGACCGTGCCGTGTATAGCGAATCATCGGCACAATGGCATAAGCACAGATCGCGAGAAAGGCTGAGAACTCGCCAATCTGAAACACCATCAACACGGGTATCAGAAACACGAATAGCGGGATGGTTTGCAGCATATCGCAAACCGGCCGCACAACACGCCAGGCCATTGGCCAGACAGCACTGGCAAGGCCGATCGCGCCACCAACCACCGCGCAGGCAAACACCGATGCGCCACTTAAATACAGTGACAACAGTGCTCGCTCCCACAACCCTGATAACAATATCGTGCCCAGCAACAGCACTGAGACAATCGCGAGTCGCGGCCCACTGGCGACCCACGCAAGCGCGCCGGTGGCAATCAAAACAAACGGCCAGGGTAACTCGGCAATACCGGTCTCGATCACGCCGACGGCAATGATCAGCAGCAGCCCCGCGGTGATGTGTCCGCGCACGGCCAGAAGCGCTCCTGCCCCGATCGCTGCCGCAAACAACCACAGACTCATGGATTGTGTCCAGCCAAACCCCCAGGTAAATGGCAGCACGGCCTGATCCAGCCCGATGCGCAGCGGCAACAGGACAAAGAACACCAGATTGTTTTTGGTCGCATCGAGCCAGGCGCTGTTGGCGCGAGTGAAATCGGTCAACCACTGATCGATCGTTTGGGCCATTGGGTCGAGCAGAGTCAGATCGGCAGGGTTTGGCAGCGCATTGCGAAACGCGACTGCCAGTAACACACTGACCCCAATCAACACCCATACCACGCGACTGTCGTAACGTTTGCGCTCGGTCGCGAGCACCGCACTCATGCGATCGATCACAATGGCAAATACCACGATCACAAGCCCTGCGAGCAGCGACTGACCAAACTGCGCCTTGCGCATGGTCAGCAGCACTTCCCAACCGATGTCGTTGAAGCCTCCGATGACAGCGGCGATGATCACCATCGACAGCGCCGCCATCAAACACTGATTAACCCCCACCATTATTTGTGTGGTGGCAGAGGGTATCTCGACCTGAAACAGTTGCTGCAGTCGCGTGCCGCCGGACATGATTGCCGCTTCTTTAATTTCCGGCTCTACGCGCTCAAGCCCGAGCATCACGTTGCGCGCCATCGGCGGCGCTGCGTAGATCGCCGAGGCGATCAACCCCACTACCGGGCCAAAGCCAAACAGTACCAGTATGGGTGTGAGATAGGCAAACGTCGGCACCGTCTGCATCACATCCAGCACAGTTTGCAGCGCCGATTTAACTCGTGGAATCTCATTGGCGAGTATGCCGATCGCACCACCGATCAACAGCGCCAGCGGCACCGATACCGCCACCAGTGCCAGTGTGTTCATACTCTCGGTCCAATAGCCGGACGACAGCACAAACGCCAGCCCAAACAGCCCGAGCGCCGCCATCGACAGGCCTCCAAGATACCAGCCCAGTGCGGTGACCAGGCCAATCACAATCGGCCAAGGTGTGCCGTTCAGGGCGAGGTTGGCCCATTGCATCGGATAGGCCATCAGGCCGGAAAACACCCGCGCCGATGGTTTAATGATTTCCAGAAAACGGCTCAGCCCGGTGCCGACCCAATCGGTCGCAGGCAGCACCCAGGCTGCAGGCCATTTCACCACCCACGGCAGAAAAGGTTCCAGGGCCAAACACAACATACCCGCAAGCAGCACCAGCAACGCAGCGCGAGCGCCGCCCGAGAGTCGCTGAGCAGCCATTGCTATCATTTGCCGTCGACTTGCAGCGCTGCGGCGAGATCCGCCGGACGCACGGTGCCGACAATCTCGCCATGCTCATCGCGCACCGGCAGTGGCTGATAAGTGCCAATGCAGCGGGCCAATGCTGTATCCAGCGTCATGGATGTGGTAAGGCCGGGATCATCGGTATGGGTATCGACATCACCCTGCTGCATGACGGAGGCGACGCTCGCGTGCTGCCCCTTCGCCACGTCTCGGGAAAATTCACGCACGTAGTCATCGACCGGTTGCAACAGTATCTCGGTGGGAGTGCCGATCTGTACGATCCTGCCATCGCGCATAATGGCGATGCGATCGGCGAGCTTCAGCGCTTCGGCGATATCGTGGGTAATAAAGACAATCGACTTTTTCAGTGTCGACTGGATTTTTAAAAACTCATCCTGCAGCTGGCGGCGGATCAACGGATCGAGTGCCGAAAACGGCTCGTCGAGAAACCAGATATCCGGATTCACCGCCAGTGATCGGGCGATGCCCACGCGCTGACGCTGCCCGCCCGAGAGTTCTCTGGGGAAACTCTCCTCGCGGCCGTCCAGGCCCACCAGTGAAATCACTTCCTGTGCGCGGCTGGCGCGCTCGGCGCGCGACACGCCCTGCACTTTCAATGGGTAGGCGACATTTTCCGTGACGGTCATGTGCGGAAACAGACCGAAGTGCTGGAATACCATGCCCAACTTCTTGCGGCGCAGCTCGGTCAGGCGCTTTTTGGATGCGCCCCTGATGTTCTCGCCCTCAATCTGGACTTCGCCGTCGGTGCCCGGCAGCAACTGCGACAGACAGCGAACCAGTGTCGACTTGCCGGAGCCAGACAATCCCATGATGACGAAAAGCTCGCCCTCATGAACTTCAAAACAGGCATCCTGTACGGCGGCGACGAGACCGGCCTGGTGGAGCGTTTGCGCTGCCGCGCCGGTATCTCCCTTAGCGCTGGACAGCGCTTCTTTGAGTGCGCTTTGCGCACCGTCACCAAATACCTGCCAGAGATTCTGGCAGGCAATGGCCGGCTTGTTGCCGGTACTCACACGGGCAGCTTAGTTAACCGCTGCATCGACAACCGGACGCCACTTGTCTTCATTGTCTTTCATCCAGCCGGCAACGACCTCTTCGATGGATCCGCCGTCGACATCGATCGCGCCCATCATCGGCTGCTGATCTTCGACTGCCAGCTGATAGTTAGTCAGGATCTGGTGGGCGGCTGGCCACTTGTCGGCCATGCCGGACCAGCCGGCCTTGAAGATGCGTGACGGTGAAAAGTCACAGTCGTGGGTGGCGTTCGGGTTAGAACCCCAGGCCGGATCGCTGAAGCACTCGTCGTTGCCGACCGGCAGCTCGACGAACTTCACATCATAGGCAGACATCGCCCAGTGCGGCTGCCAGAACACGATCAACAGCGGAGAGTTCTTTTCTGTGGAGGCGCGCAGCTCGGTGATCAGCGCGCCCTCTGACCCTGCGGGTACCGCCTTGAAAGGCAGATCAAAGCCCTTCATGCGATCTGCACCGGGCGTGCCCCAGTCGGCCGGATAATCGACCAGACGGCCCTGCGGGATGGTCTCGGCAGTGGCGAAGTTCTGTGCGCACTCTTTCAGCGCCTCCCAGGCCGGCAAGCCCGGGCAGAGTTCGGCCACGTGTGCCGGGTAGGCAATGCCCTCTTTCGCATCCAGGCCCAGATCGCCCAGCTCGACGACACCGCCGGCATCGACCTTCTTGGCGTAGTCCTCGGATACGTTAGACGACCAGATTTCCATCGCGCCGTGCAGTTCGCCATCGGCCATCGCCTGATACATATTCATGTACCCGGCAGTGACGTATTCGACCTTGTAGCCAGCGGCCTCCAGCATGGATCCGGCAACGTGGGTGGACACGTGCTGCCCGGTCCATTCGTTGATCGCCAGTTTGATTGGCTCGTCAACCGCGCCAAGATCGGCGGCGACAGCGGCAGTGGACATCAGGCCAGCGGCCAGTGTTGTAGCGATTAGTTTCATCGTCTTCCTCTCGTTGGGTACTCGACCAAACGAACTATAACGATTTATAGGCCCGCGCGTGTTCGTAATTGCGGCGATGATTAGACGGGTGAGATGTGGGGTAATTGGATGCGCTGGATTGGTACGCACGCCTAGGTGCACCTACCGCCGTGCTTAGAATGGTACGTGCGCCTTTGGCTTACGGCCCCTACGGAATGCAACGCGCCCT
>CAZNIS010000107.1:0-10330 GCA_964573105.1 uncultured Granulosicoccaceae bacterium | reverse complement strand
TTAGAATGGTACGTGCGCCTTTGGCTTACGGCCCCTACGGAATGCAACGCGCCCTTGTAGGGGAGGTAAGCCTAAGCGCACCTACCGATGTGCATTCCACATCCGCGGCGCGCCTGGGCCTCGCCTAACCTGAAATCGTCTGCGGCAGAAACAGCACAATCTGCGGAAAGGCGATCAGCACGGCGATGGTCAGGATGTCGGCTACAAAGAACGGCCAACAGCCGCGGAATACGTCCTGCACCGGTATATCCGGCCTGACCCCACTGACCACGTAGCAGTTCAGCCCCACCGGCGGGGTGATCAGGCACAGTTCGGCCATCTTGACGACGATAATGCCGAACCAGACCGGGTCGTAGCCCAGCCCGATGACGGCCGGTTGCACCACTGGCAGCGTCAGCAGCAACATACCGATCGCATCCATGAACATACCGAGGATCGCGTAGGCGGCGAGTATGCACAGCAATATCGCAAGTGGTGACATATCCAGCCCGCCGATCCAGTTGGCGAATGCGTCTGGCAAACCGGCGAAACCAAGAAAGCGCACGTATACCAGCACGCCCCAGATGATGGTGAAAATCATCACCGTGAGCTTGCTGGTCTCGACCAGTGCATCGCGCAACACACCGACCGGCGTGCCGCGGATAAGCGCAAGCACAAACACGACAAACGCACCCAGTGCACCAGCCTCGGTGGGCGTGGCCCAGCCAAAGTACATACTGCCAAAAATAATCACGATCACTGCGATGATCGGAAAGGTGCCAGGCACACTGGCCAGTCGCTGTTTCCAGCTGTAGCCACTGACCGACGGCCCCATGGCGGGATTCATCTTGACCCGCATGATCACAATCAACGCATAGATAATCGCCGATACAATGCCCGGCAGAAAACCCGCCAGCAGCAACTGCCCCACCGATTCTTCTACGATTATCGCGTAGATCACAAGGATCGCACTCGGCGGGATCAAAGTGGCGAGCGTGCCGCCGGCGGCCACGACACCGGCAGACAAGCGCCTGTCGTAGCCCTCCTTCAACATTTCCGGAATTGCTACCCGCGAAAAGACGGCAGCAGTGGCGGTGCTTGCGCCAGATACCGCTGCAAAACCTGCGGTGGCAAAGATCGTCGCGACCGCAAGCCCACCGGGCAGCCAGCCAAGCCAGCGCTTGGCTGCTTCAAACACGGCTTTGGTGATACCGGCATGAAACGCCAGAAAGCCGATCAGAATAAACATCGGCAGAATCGACAACGCATAAGTGACGGATTTGGAGTGCGGCACGGTGCCGGCCATGCCAAGCCCGGCAGTCAGCCCCTTCTCAAAGCCCAGCCGCATGCTCAGAATAGTGACAAGCCCCAGTGTGCCGGCAATGGCGGCGGCAAAGGCAACCCTTACACCCAGAAATACCAGCACCAGCATGATGCCGGTGAACAACAGGCCAATCTGAAAATTATCCATTCGATTGCCCGTCTGCTGTGGCCGTCTCACGCGCTTCGCGCTCGGCCTGTTCTTTGGTGTTTTCGATCAGCGGCACCAGTACCGGAGTTGCCTGCGGGTGCCGGACCAGCCGGCAATAACCGATAAACTGCAACAGCAATCGCAACCACAGTACGCTAAAGGCAATCGGCACCACCAGTTTCGACGGCCAGACCGCCAGACCAATATCAATCGTGCTGTCGCCAAACTTCCAGGCGCGCAAAAAGTGCTCAAAGCCGTATTTGATCATGATGCCGACCAGCACCATCGCCACCAGAATGCCAAACGCCTCAATAAACCAGAGCAGCCGACCGCGCAGCTGTGACAGAATCAACTCCATACGCACGTGCCCGTTCAGCCGCTGGCAGTAAGCCGCGCCCATGAAGGCAAACAAGGCGATGGATTGCTCGGCGATATCGATGTAGCCGGGAATCGGGATATTCAATAGTTTGCGGCCGAGGATCTGTACGGTCGCAGTCAGCATCAGGACGAAGATGCCCAGTGCTGCGATGTTGTTGAGCAGATTCTCGATCTTGCTCAACCATCGGTCGCTGTTCAGCATGGCAGCCGGGGCGGTATCGGAAACTTGGGTCACCAGGGCCTCATCTCACAGCGGTTGAAGATGTGCAGAGCCGCAGCACGACCAATCGCACTGCGGCTCTGACTGGAAAAGCATCGACGACGCATGCGATGCGCCGCCGACTGACGTGCTACCGCTATTGACTGGCTTCGGCAGCTGTCTTCAACACCAGGTCAAGCAGTTCCTGTGCAGGTACACCTGCCGCTGTCTGTTTCTCGACCCAGGCTTCCCAGACCGGTGCCGCCGCAGTCTCACGGAATTTATCGAGTTCTTCCTGGGTGTAGGTGATTTTCTCGATACCGGCTTCATCGGCAACCGGCGTGTACTTGTCGATCGCAGCACCGTAGGCTTCGTTCAGCGCAACGTAGGCTTCATCGACTGCATCATCCAGCAGCGCCTTGTATTGATCGGGCAGTGTGTCGTAGGCATCGATGTTGACGACCATCGGGCAGTTGACGCTGCCGGGCGCGAGATTAGTGGTGCGCCAGGTCGACACTTCATTGATGCGATACGAGAAGTGCGAATAGAAGGCGAATGCCGCCGCATCGACGGTACCGCTCTCGATCGCCTGATAGGTTTCAGGGGCGGTCACGGTGGTGGGCACAGCACCGAGGACCTTCATCGCCTCGCCGATGCCACCCAGTGCACGCACGCGCATGCCGTTGAAATCTTCGAGCTTGCGAGGCGGCTCGCCCTTGCCCATGAATTCGTATTGTGGCAACGCGGCAGACATCAGAATGCGCGCGTTCCAGCGGGCCATTTCCTTTTGTGTATAGGGATGGTTGTAGACCGCCAGATCGATGGCTTTTTGTACGTCACCGTTGGGCACCGGCAGCATCGGCAGCTCAAGCACGGTGGCGGCGCGGTTTTTGTCCGGATGGTAGGAGGCGCAGAACGATGCCATCTCAAAGGCACCCAGCGAAATACCATCCAGGTTCTCACGCGGCTTTGACAGTGCGCCGCCGTAGTGAATTTTGATATCGAAGTTACCGCCGGTCTTTTCCTTCACGTGTGCAGAGACGGCTTCGATGCCCTCGGTAAAGGCGCGGCGCTTGCCCCAGGTGGACAAATTCCAGCTCAGCTTCGGACCTTCAACCTCAGCCGCTTGCGCGCTGTTGATTCCAAGATCGGCCGTGAGACCAATGGCCAGCGACAATGCCGCAACGAGTGTGGTCGATGTGAATAGCGGTTTCATTTTTTATGCCTCCAGAACAGTGTCAGCAGAGTAACAAACCTAACCAGCATGGTAAAGTTGAGCGCCGACCCGCCTGTCACGAGACGCCATGCGCCCGGAACAACGCCTCAAAACACTTGGCATCGAATTGCCGGCACCGGCCGCGCCGGGCTTCGATTATGTGCCACTGACCGTCCACAACGACACGCTCTACCTGAGTGGCCAGATCGCGAAAGTCGACGGCGAAATTCGCACCCGCGGCCGGGTTGGCGACGATATCAGCGTGCAGCAGGCGAAGGATGAAATGCGAATCTGCGCGTTGCAGGGGCTTGCATGGCTGCGCGATGAACTGGGCTCGCTGGATCGCGTGAGCCGGGTATTGCGAATGAACTATTACATCTGCTGTGTCGACGGATTTTCGCAGATGTCTGACATTGCAGATGTCTCATCCGGCCTGTTCGTAGAGATATTCGGTGAGGCCGGACGCCACGCGCGCTCGGTGCTCGGCATGGTGGCGTTGCCGCGCAATGTGCCCTGCATGTTCGATGCGACATTTGCTATCTCCCCGTCCAACAACTAATAAACCCACGCAAGAAACATGGAGTACTACCCGTGAAAATCGTAATGGGCACCATGACAATCGGCAACCAGGCCGATGCGGCTACCGGCTCGACCATGCTCGATCGTTTCGTTGACGCTGGCTACACCGAATTCGATACCGCCTATGTCTACAATGCAGGCAAAACGGAAACGATCCTCGGCGAACTGCTGTCGCAGAAAAGCTGGGCCGACGACATCACCATCGCCGGCAAGGCCAACCCCAAAGAGCCCGGTGGATTGTCTGCCGATGGCATAGACATGCAGTTATCGACCTCACTCGAACGCCTGCAGCGGCCCAACGTCGATCTTTTCTATCTGCACCAGCCAGATCTCGACACCCCCATCGATGACACACTCGCGGCGATCGATAAAGCTTATCGCGAAGGCAAGGTGGGTGCGTTTGGCTTGAGCAACTACGCTGCGTGGCAGGTGGCGCAAATCTTCGAGCGCTGCGATAAAAACGGCTGGCCGACGCCGGTGTGTTATCAAGGTATGTACAACGCAATCACGCGCGATGTCGAGCGTGAATTATTCAAATGTCTGGCCGACTACAACATGGCATTCTATGCCTACAACCCGTTGGCAGGCGGCCTGCTGACCGGCAAATACGAAGACACCGACAGCCTGCCGCATTCAGGTCGTTTTTCGTACCACAAAGGTTATCCTGAACGCTACTGGAAAGACGACAATCACCGAGCGGTGGCGATGATTCGACGAGCCTGCAAAAAGCTCGACATACCAGTAGTCAATGCCGCACTGGGCTGGATGCTGCACCATTCGCCGCTTGCGACCGGTCACGCGGATCACGCTGTGATACTGGGTGCGAGCAGTGTCGAACAACTCGATCAAAATCTGGCCGCCTGCCAGCAGGGGGCATTGCCACAGGAACTGATCGACGTAATAGATGACACCTGGGAGATGTGTCGACCATCATGTATCAAGTACTTTCGGCCTTAATGACCGGCCTGCACAATTCGTTGCTAATGTTGGCCGAACGAAACAGCGCATAACGATGCAATTCCCCTCCAAAGGGCGCGAGCTGGACGACGTCAAACAGGCATTGGCGGCATTCAAGAACGGCGATGCCGACTGGCGTGGCGGCCGCGTACCACTGTTTGTATTCAAGGGTTCGGATACCGCAGCGCAGCTGGCACGCGAGGCGTTCAACCAGTATTTCACAGAGAATGCACTGGGCCGGGTGCGCGCCTTTCCCAGTGTGCAACGCATGGAGGATGAGATCATCGCGATGGCGCTGGATCTTTTCCACGCGCCATCAACTGCCTGTGGCTTCATCACCACCGGCGGCAGCGAAAGCATTATTCAAGCGGTGCAAACCTGCCGCGATCACGCCCGCCACCTACGATGCAGTGATCGCCACCGCGGCAACCTGGTGATCCCCTACTCGGCCCATCCGGCTTTTGACAAGGCCGCACAATTGATGGATTTGTCTGTGCGGCGAATCCCCGTCACTGGCGATTTTTCGGCCGACCTTGCGGCCACCAACAGCGCAATCGATGCCGAGACGATCATGCTGGTCGGCTCGGCTCCCTGTTTTCCATATGGGGTGTTCGATCCGATTGAGGCCCTGGCCGACATCGCACAACAACGCGGACTATGGCTTCACGTGGATGCTTGTGTCGGTGGCTATCTGGCCCCTTTTGTCGCTGACAGTGGCCGCCCTGTGCCGGCGTTTGATCTGGCGATCGAAGGTGTCAGCTCACTCTCGGCCGATCTGCACAAATTCGGCTACGCGCCAAAGCCGATATCAACCCTGTTCTACCGCAACCCGGCTTTGGCAGCACATCACGGTTTCAACTTCGACAACTGGCCCAACGGTCGCTTTGCCACCAGTACGCTGGTTGGCACGCGCGCGGCCGGGCCGATTGCCGGTGCCTGGGCGCTGTTTCAGCATCTTGGGCGCGACGGCTACACCGCCATCGCCGATGAACTAATGAGTGGTATTGAATTGCTGCAACAAGGCATCGGCGAGATAGATGATCTATCGATTCTCGGCAAGCCGCCACTGTCGATTGTCGCAATCGCATCGGACAACATCGATGTATTTCAGGTTGCAGAGTGGATGAAACCGAAAGGATGGGTGCCAGGACTGCTGCAACAACCCAAAGCCCTGCACCGCATGATGTCGATGCTGCATGTGCCATCGATGCCGGATTATCTTGTCGATCTGAGCGACGCGGTAACCGCAGTGCAAGGCAACCGCACTGAATCCAATCTTAACGCCGAGTATTGATCCTCTACCCCGGCATTTAGCCTGACACCTTTTTACAAGCCGGGCGGTCGACGTTTGTGCCACCCAGTGGCCTGCTGAAAGCAATGCCCGGCCGCCAGCAACGGCGCCTCGGCAAAATGCGGTGCGATCAACTGAAAAGCCACTGGCGCACCCTGCTCTGTCTCGCCACCCGGCAACGTCAGCGACGGGTGGCGGCTCATGTCAATGGGCGCGGTAAACAGCAGCCTTGCCATGCGCGCATCCAGATCACTGACCTGTCTCGCCAAATCTTCGTTGGTCGGTGCCGCCACATTAAAAGCTGGCTGAATGATCAAATCGACTTCGTCAAACAGCGCATGCATCTCGCCTTCAAACGCCAGCCGCCGATACTGAATCTGTAAAAGTTGCTCTGCCTCTACCTGTCGCCCGGCCTCGATCAAACTGGTTAGCACCGGTCCATACTGATCTTTGTGAGCGTCGTAGTTCTGCCGGTGTGTCAGCGCTGTTTCTGCCACACAAAGCTGCAGCGCGTCAGTTGCCATCGCTTTCATGTCTGGCATGGTGATATCGCAAACGCTCAGCCCGGCTTGCGCGAATGTATCCAGCGCTGCCTGGCAAGCGCGATTCATCGCATCATCTGCGTTTTGTTCGATAAGCGTTTTGTCCACTCCCAAGCGCGTCCCGGCCGGCAGGGCCTGTACCGCTGCGAGATAATCCGGTACGGACTGTCGTGAAGAAGTGGGATCGGCAGGATCGAAACCGGCAATCGCCGCAAGCATGATCGCGGCGTCTTCGGCACTTCGCGTCATCGGGCCAACGTGATCCATGGATTCGGCCAGTGGCAATACGCCGGCCCGGCTGACGCGGCCCCAGGTGGGTTTTAACCCGGTGATACCATTGACCGCCGATGGGAAGCGAATGGAGCCAAGCGTATCTGAGCCCAGTGAGCCAAAACACAGGCCGCTTGCCGTAGCGACACCCGACCCGCTGGATGACACACCGGACCACAGCGCGTCTCCCCACGGGTTAATCGGTACAGCAATATCCGGATGATGGGCCGAAAAGGCACCTTCGGTCATTTGCAGCTTGCCAAGCAATACCGCGCCCGCGCCCTTTAACCGCGCCACTACGGTTGCATCGGCGGCCGGCACACGCTGTGAATAAAGCGGCATGCCACCTTGCGTGACAATGCCCGCAGTATCACACAGGTCTTTGAGCGCAATCGGCACACCGTGCAATGGCCCGCGATATTTCCCCGCCGCCAGCTCGCGATCGGCGGCTTTAGCATCGGCCAGCGCCTGATCGTGCATGGTTGTGGCGTAGCTGTGCAGACGGGAGTCGACTTCGTCGATGCGAGCCAGCATCTGTGTGGTCACTTGCACAGCAGTCACTTCGCGCTGCTCGATCAGGCGGGCCAAGTCAGCGATGGAAGCCCAGGCAAGATCCGGATTGTCGTTTGTCATATCATGTCCTCCGATGCGATAGTGTACTGTAACTGCGCAAGTGCTTACGAGGTGTCTGGCTTAAACGCTGCGACCCACGCTAGAAGATAAAAGACACCAGCATCTTCCACGGTGGAGCCCGCGCTAACCGGTTTGCGTTTCATCCAATCTGCAAAAGACCAACCCCATCATCACCGAACTTTTTAACACCATCGGCAGTTTTGATCCTGCAGTTTTATCTGCATTCATCATTGCAGGATTACTGCTCAATATCACACCAGGCGTGGATTTCCTGTTCGTCTCGATGTGCGGCATCGTTGCGGGCCCGCGTGTAGGCATGGCCGCCGCGTGTGGGATCAACCTTGGCATTGCCATTCATATCCTGCTGGCGGCGGCCGGTGTCTCGGCATTGTTGCTGGCTCACCCGGCAGCCTACGACGCAATCCGCCTGCTCGGTGCAGGCTATCTGCTGTGGCTTGCCATACAGGCGTGGCGCGCTGCCGGGACACTGGATGCCGGCAACGCCGCCATGACGGTTCGATCCGCCATCCGGCGTGGGTTCTTCACCAATCTGCTGAACCCGAAAACAACGCTATTCATCTTCGCCTTCATTCCGCAATTCACCGATCCGGCCCATGGCCCTGTATGGCTGCAGATACTGATCCTCGGTGCGATTTTCCAGTTCAACGGATTCCTGTTCATGTTGTTCGTAGGCGCGACATCCGGTGCATTGTCACAGACGTTAAGATCTCGTGTACGCTTACTCAACCGACTCACCAGCCTGATATTCGGCGCACTCGCGCTGCGACTGCTGGCCAACTGACGATCACCAGCTGCTCCATTGCTATAATAAAGCCCGCCACTTCTTACCACCCAACCCTCAGCCGCGCAAGCCATGCAATCCAGTGCCTCACTGCTCAGCCAGCTGGACTGGCACATACTGCTACTGGTGGCACTGGCCGCCTTCGGCACCGCTCTCTTTCACTCGGTGGCAGGATTTGCCGGCGCGCTGCTTTTGTCCGTGTGCCTGGCGCCTTTAATTGGCATTCGCGCTGTCGTGCCAGTAGTCGCCTTTGCGATGATCATCAGCAATTTCAATCGCACACTGTTGTTCCGCAATCAGATCAACTGGCGAGCTTATCGGGCGATCATGATGACCGGTTTGCCTGGCATTGTGTTGGGTGCGGTGGTTTATCTGTATTTGTCTGTACAGGCAATCGCGCTGGTGCTGGGCACCTTCCTGCTGGTGTCTATACCCCTGCGGCGCATTCTAAAAAAACGTAACTATCAGGTCGGCATGCGCGGCCTGTCAACGGTCGGCATCATTTACGGCATGATCTCCGGCACCGTGTTTGGCGGCGGCATGATATTGGGGCCGTTCCTACTCGGTGCCGGCATCGTCGGTGAGGGTATCGTCGGCATTGTCGCTGCATTGGGCCTGACACTCAATGTCACCAAAAGTATTGTGTTTGGCGCCGGTGATCTGCTTAACGCACAACTGATTTCACTCGGCCTTGTCGTTGGCATCTGCACGATACCTGGAGGCATGCTGGGCAAGTGGATCGTCAAAAACTCGAAGGTCAGCGTGCATACCGTCGTAGTAGAGACATTGATGTTTGTCGGCGGCTGCTACTTTATTTACCAGGGGTTTCAACCGTAGGGTGCTGGCACGGAGCGAACCGCACCAATCGAGACAATGCTCTGGTTACCGCTACCTATGCCCCCTACTGACCGAAACAATATAGACAAGCCTCTGCAGCACAACTGAAAGCCAGCTCGGGCACAAGCGACCAGCGAAGCTTCCTGTTGGATATCGGTTTGGTTTCACCCCGATATCCCATCGAGGATGCTGACGTCCAGCTGTTGCAGTGGAGTTCGGGGTCGAACTCGAAAGACTTTCCACCCGGTCGCGTGCTCGACCACACGCTGTGGCCGGACTTGAGACGCGCGCGGAAAGAGGCTATCGTATTCTGGTGAACAGATGTAGAAGTATCGCTATGCAACACCCCGCACCTGAGCAGTCTCCAGACTACCATGTAGCCACGACCAGAGAGTCACAGCAAGAGCCTCGCACTGTACTTTCGGGGCAGTTGGCTTGTGTATAAGTGGCGAAGAATGACACCAGCGCAACGGCTCGAAGCTACCAGACTCCGCCGCCAAATGCGTCACCCCCGCCACAGCATTGCGCATATTCAAAGTGATTCGACCTCCCACTACATGGTGACGGCCGCCTGTTTCGAGCACAAACCAGTCATTGGAAGATCGCCACAGCGAATGGCAGAATTTGAAGCATCGCTGACTAGGACATTGACTGCAAACTGCCGTCAGGTTACTGCATGGATCGTACTGCCCAACCACTATCATTTGATAGTTGACACTGCTGACATCGGAATTCTGTTGACAAAACTGGGCCAATTGCACGGACGCACATCGTATTACTGGAACACGGAGGAGCAGTTACGCGGACGGCAGGTTTGGTGTAACTCGGCAGAGACGGCGATAAAATCCGAGCGGCACTTTTATGCGACTCTGAACTATGTCATGCACAACGCTGTGCATCACGGCTATGTCAGTCAATGGACAGATTGGCCTTACTGCAACGCGAGGCAATATCTGGCCGAAGTAGGTCGCCATCAGGCGATCATTAACTGGACGTCCTATCCCGTGTACGATTTTGGTAAAAGCTGGGATCCAGCAGAACTCTAAATTACAGGGTTGTAGTTGGAGAGTTGGAGAGTTGGAGTGCAGGCTTTAGCCGCCCCTTTCTATAGGTATACAGGCCGGCTGTCGGGTGGACCGCCCGGTTACCCAAGGCGGCCTCCCACAGATCCGGACG
>CAZNIS010000106.1:0-22533 GCA_964573105.1 uncultured Granulosicoccaceae bacterium | reverse complement strand
TCGCGAATGGTGCTGGAGCACCGCATGAGCCCGCAGGATCCGCTCACTATCGGCGACAGCGCATTTGATGTGGCAGCCACTGACCTGTTGCTCTCGGATCAGCCTGTGTCGCTGGATGCTGCGGCAGAAACGTTGACACGTTGAAGCCAAAGTCGATACGGGTTTTCAGGGGCTGGATTTCACGCAAGTGGTCTCTGGCCCCTATTTCAAATGGCTGCTAAAAACGATCGGGCGGGCTTGACAAACGGGAAACGATAAAGGATCGGCGTCTCGATACGCTCGTTGCGCCGATCAAGTCAGACGGTGTGTTTGGTACATTCTTTTGTCACCCAGTCCTGTACCCGAACCAGGTAGAAACAGCGGTGTCGGTTTCCACGTAGATTGCGCAAGTGGATTATTTGGCCGACACGAAGCGGGCTATGGTCCACTTGAACCATCACTAATTCCGTAGATTTGCTGCGCGGTATACTCACCCACAGCAGTGATGCAATCTGTGAGCATTTTGACTCGCAGAACCGGAGTCTACCCAACAAGCCTTGAGCGGCCTAACTGAAACCGGTTGGCTTCGTGACTCCTCTTGTAAGTAGACAAACACTGAAGCACAAAAGACGGGTGGCTTGATGAAAAACGCAGTATTTCTGATGATGTGCATTGTGATTGGCAGTAGTCAGGCACAAGCCGATCCAACCAGTCGCCTGACACTGCGCATCAAGGCCGACCTTGATCACATTACCGCCGCGCTGAATAGCTCTATACCGATGCGTTTGCACCACGCAGAGCCAAGGCGCGAAATCTGTGTCGAAGCCGAGCGTGCCTGCACCAAAATCCCCGAGTTTCGCGGGCTAAAGATTCACTCCAGATTGGAGTGTGTTGATATTACCCCACGTATCAGTTGCGACATTTCCGAAATGGTTACCCGTGCAGGTAACCTGCGCGTCACAGGAGAGGGCTCAACATTAATCATCACCGAGTCGGTTTCCGGATCGGCAACCGCGCGCGGCCGGGGAGCGATAGGCAAGAACATCAGGCAAACAGTGCGAGGCAGCGCAGATGTTACAGCTCGGGTGCAAGCCAGTCTCGCGCCCAACTGGATGCCTCAGGTGGAATTCTCCTTTGATAAGAAATGGAATAAGAGACCAGAAGTTAATCTATTCGGAATGATCCCAGTGTCTGTCGGGACTCAGGCAGAACGAGCAATTGACGCGGCCGAGGCCCGCCTGCGGCAAACGGTGCCGGGTATGATGGAGAATCTCGGGTTGCGCGCCAGGGCTGATGCGTTATGGCATCAATTGCAGGAGCCGTTGCCCATACCAATAGCGTCATTGGATGGGCCCGTCTTCGCGCACATTCAGCCACAGGCGATTGCGTTTTCAGGGATGAGTTTTACCGATGGCGAAGTGCATGCGACAACCGAGCTGCAGGCACAGACGCGGGTCACGGATAGTGTGCGAAGCCCATGGCCAACCCCATCCGCGCTACCGGATTTATCGACGTTGTCAAACGAGGCCGCCGGCTATTCTCTAACGCTGCCAGTGTCAATACAGCTGGCGGTGCTGAATCAGCTTAGTGCGCAGATGAAGCCGTATCGTCATCAGGTCAGTGTCGGCCCGGTAGATCAGATCGAGGTGGACTCGGTTCGTATGTCCGCATCCGCTGACCGGCTAATTGTCGATACCACATTGCGTGTATTCGGGAACGACAAAACTACTTTGCACTATGAAGGATCTGCGAGTTTCTCAGCGTTGCTAAAGTGGGATTCGACCAGGCAGCAGGTGACACTGGATGATTTGCAACTTGAGCGTGGACTGAATCGCTTTCTGCGCGGCGTATTCAAAGCGGGGCAATACCTGGGGGCCATCTCGCGCAGCATCGATATACCCGTGGCCCAATACCTCGCAACAGTACAAGCTGACGTTGAGAGTGCGATGAATAAACCACTGTCCAGTTCGGTCATCCTGTCTGGAAGCATTGCCGAGTTGCAGCTTAGTGAAATGACATTGTCAGACTCAACAGTTTTGGCGACCGGGCACGCCAGTGGCGTATTGGATGTCGAGTTGAACTTGTCGCAATGAAGATTGCTGGATCAATCAACAGGCAAAAGCCAGCAGACTCTGGCAGCTTAGAGTTGAATTGGGCGGTGCAGTACGCACGCGAAACAGGGTTGTGACATGATCAGGAATTTCCCCGTTGCGCTGATGGCCTCAACCTTTTTTTCTGTTGTTTTGATTGATGCGGCGATCGACGTGTCAACGTGGGTACACTGCGCCTTTTTTGCGGACGGAAAATGCGAGCCGGGTAATTTAAGTGTTCGTACGGCTGCGTATGCCGGGCTTGCAATCGGTTCGATGCTTGCGGTCATCGCAGTCTTCCTTGCTGTGAAAGGGCGAGATAAGTCGCGTGAGGAGGCTATCGGTCTCGTGCTTACCGTATTAGCCGGGGGCCTCGTTTCGATATTAAGGATAGCGGTTAATGTGGAACTTGTGTATCCGACTCTGGAGTCTATGCACGTTGCACTTGCGTTCTACGCTTACGCATCCGCGCTGCTGTTATTGCCGCTGATGATAAATGGCCAGGTTGCGTTTCTCGCTCTGGCGCGGGTGGCAATCGCGGTGATCGTTTCAATGTTGGCAAGTCTGATATTGTTCGAATGGCTGACGCCAGGCCTGTATCACTTTGCCGGGTGCGAGCCCGAGTGCAAATGGTATCTGATTAAGCCCTACGCAGTAGCCATCACGTCAGCAGGGTTTGCTGTGCTGGCGACATCGGCCTGGCACTTGCCGTATCGGATCGGTGTTCCCCGCTGGTTGGTGCCAACCGTGGTCGTCGTGGCTGTTGTGATATCGGCCGCTTACGGCACTGGTCCTGACTTGCGGGACGAAAGCGATCAAAACGCGCTGCTTGGCGCGATGATCGGGGTGATCCATTTATGCGGACCGTTGGTGCTGGCGATTTTTGCCATGACGTTGGCTGCCCCTGCAGTGCGTTTGATCTTCACACTGGTAATGGCGGTCGCTCTTGCCAGCCTGGCCTTTTGGCTGATCAATCTGCTGTCGACGACCACCAGTGCGAAAGTTAATGCGCAGATCGCGGCGCTCGAACTGGCTGCAGCGTTTGTGCTGGCGATTGTCTGTGCATCAGTCGCGGTTGTCTTCTCTCGTACGATCAGCGACGGTGTGGGGCAGGGCATTCGCCAATGAATAACCCGATCATAAGCAGAGGGGCCTTCGACAGTCCTCAGTAGGCTCGCTTCCCCTGCCTTTTTCGGCTCTTTGCACCGACCGCGCTGTTGGTGTGGTATCCGTCCCCTGGTTGTTGCCTCTCTCCGGCGGGTTTCTCCCACCGCTGCTGTAACCGGTTGTTCGTGAGTTGATCTCGGCGCGACACTCTCTGTCATGACAAGTTGTTTCACAATTTCGACGCTTGATTGGGCGTGATAATTGTTTTATTGTCATGACGACGTCATGACAAATAGTCGTGGCGGCGAATCCACCAGCGGTTCACCGTGTAAGCAGTGCCGCGGTGATTGTGTCAATTTCGTCTGCGCTCCGCCATCAACCGATGCCTTCTGTCGATGCTGAGGTTGTTGTTTAACCGAAAACAGTGAGGGAATCCGATGAAAATCAAGCTTTTT
Organism: uncultured Granulosicoccaceae bacterium; assembly: GCA_964573105.1. GTDB lineage: Bacteria > Pseudomonadota > Gammaproteobacteria > Granulosicoccales > Granulosicoccaceae > CAKZSB01. The sequence goes on along the minus strand of CAZNIS010000106.1, from coordinate 18,902 downwards.
CCAGTACTTACATCCGTCTGTCTGATCGCTGCCTGCGGGGGTGAGGAGGGGCGGCCGATCGCGCTGGATATCACCCTTCAGCCGAACGAGCAAAGCGTCGATGGCAACCCGGCGACGCCAATTGACAGCAATCCGTTTCAGCCATCAGACGACCAGACACAGACACTTGAGCCAACGCCGGCACCCACACCCACGCCGGCACCCACACCAGAACCCACGCCAGCGCCGGCACCCGCGCCAGCGCCGACACCGGTGGCAGAGCCCGAGCCAGCGCCCGAGGCGCCGGATCCAGTCTCGCAGTGGAGTGGCAGAACCTGGAACTGCGTGTCGAACGTGCCCGAGATTACCGCTCGCTGGCAACTACAGATCAACAGCGACGGCACCTTCTTTGATCTGTCGCGTCCTGTCAGTGATGCCTTACGAACCGGTACCTGGGTCGATCGCGGCAATGCCGGGTTCGGCATGGTCTGGGCCGATGGCCGCAGCTTCGAGTATCAATCGCTGGGTGCGGGGTTTATCGATGATGGCGGTTCCCGTTGCCATGAGGATTTCTACCCGTCACGACCCGATGACAACCCGCCTGAAGATCCGCCGGCGGCCGAAGAGACGTTGCCTCAGTTAGCTGAGGGTGAGTGGGAATATCCGGTGTTCTATTGCAAGGCGTGGTCGGATCCCACCAACGTCTGGGCCTGGGCGTTCTCGCCCAACGGACACCTGCGCGATCACAATCGCATTATCGCGGGTTCCTATCTCTTTCAATCAGAGGGGCTGCAAATGTTTATCACCAACCAGCGCGATGAAGAGACGCAGTGGACCATTGTCGATGGCAAATCACTGACCATCAGCTGGGGTGGCTGTGCCCACGTGGCTGGACCCACGTTGCGCGAAGTCGACTTGTCGGCCAATACAAGCGAGTACTGTTTGGCTTGCCATTAGTGCGTCCCGCGATACTTTCAGCCGGGATTATTCGATGGCAATTCTCGCCTTAATCTCTAGTTCCCGCGGTGGCTCTTCTTTATTGACCAATACCAGCGTGTATTCGACGCATAAAAAGCAGCAGGTGAGGACGACGTGTACTCACCTGTGCTTTTTATACGGGGCTATTTCGCAGTTATTATCGTCATAACAAGCTTTCCATGAGCTTTAACCGGCCCATCCTCCTTTGCTCCTAAAGTATACTCAAAGATCCCGGTTTTCATTCCTCCCTCTTCGCCGTGCAACATCAGCATCAGCATCTCACCACTTGCGACGGGCTCGGTGAGAATCGCCGCGACGTCAGTGGAGACGCCTTTTTTTACCGGCGCATGACCGACCACTGGCCCGGGCTTGCCTGCTTTGTCTGTTCGGTGTACCACCAACCAACCATTGGCCTCCGACTTGACTTCCGCTGCGATCACAGTGCCGGTGGAAACATCCTGGTCTTCCCCGCTTACACTCATCATGTGGCCACCAGCGGTAACCAGCGAACTTACTGCCAGACAAGTGATAGCGGCGAATTGTTTTGTTAGTACGTTCATACCTAGTTGGTCCTGTTAAGTTGTTAAAAAAAGCTTGTATCCAACGTTTTGTCGCTGGTCGTTACGGAATGCATGTGGCTGTGCCATCCCATCCGAACCCGTCGCCATCCGTATCGATGCACATGGTGGTAGTCGTTGGTGGTGTGCAGGTAGCGACGCCATTCCATCCGAACCCGTCACCATCTGTGTCGATGCAGGCCATTTCTACCGGGGGTGTAGTGTGGCTGGGGATACATGTGGCTGTGCCATTCCAGCCAAAACCATCTCCGTCGGTGTCGATGCAGCTAGCGGTGTCAACTGTAGGCGATAGACCAGGTGAGCCTGCATAGGGCGTTACTAAGTACGGAAAGTGATTGTCAAAGTCATTGGCTGAAAGTGGTACACCATCTGTCAACGCGACGGCTCCGACGGGCGCCTGCTCTGGTGAGCAAAATCCTAAATCCAGTCCTTCTCCGATTGGTAGCGGATAGCACAGTGCACCCATCGCAACTCTCAGAGCGATATCCACAGCATCGTCACCGGGGCGTCGACCATTGGGAAAACCGCTTAGGTCTCCTGCGGCAACGCCCAGGGTATGCTGGTTAGAACGACTCGTTACAGGGATTGTCGTGTTCAGCCTGAGCATTTCAGATGGAGTGACCATGGCAAGTTGGTTTACTCCGGCGAAACCAGTCAGGAATCCGTTTACCAGGTCGAGCCGCGGCAGATTGGACGGGGCGAGATTGCCTATGTCGGTGCCCAGGGTGTCATTGACAGCGTCCCGGAACAATGAATCGACAATTGCTGGAAAAACCGGATTTGTTACATAAGTGGCGAATTGTGCATCGTCCACGGGTTTGCTGCTGTTGAATTTGTTCTTGTCGGGAAATCCGATGAAAAGTTCGTTGACCAGAAAGTTGCCCAGCCTTGACACCTGCACCATTGGGCCAGAGCCGCTTTCCGGTTCGTTTAGGGAGCCTTGGGGATCGATGGTAGTTGTCTGAGGTAGATGGGCTGTTGTCCAGGCGCCGATTACACCGTTACCTTCGCCGATAATACATGTCGTGGGCAACTCCAGCGCCAGGGTAGTGACATTGTTACGGGCCAAATCGTTGCGATTGGGGTCTTGAACTACTGCTGAGCTGAACGACGCGCCCACCGCGCTCTCGCTATCGATTGGGACGAAATTTACCAGGTCGAAAGTCTCGCCTAATGCGATTTTGAATGGATCAAGTCGTTGACCGACAAAAACCTTTCCGTCTGATTCGCAGCCGGGAATATTGATTGTTTGAATGAATTGACGCGCGTAATGTTCATAGGCCGGTGCCGCGCCAAAGGTCTTGCTCCCGATATTGTCTACCGGTTTGGAGAAGGTGTGATCACCCTGACTATTGGTTACACTATCGCCAGACGAGGCACCGTCCACTGCCAATCGTAGCTGGTAGGTCTCTAAATATGCGAGGCCGGGTGCAGCATCGGCGCTGATAGGCGCAACATTGCGCAAAATTGACGGTACGGAAGCGTTGCCTATAGGGAATTCAAGGATCCCGCTTGCGGGTTCTGCATTTGCGAAGTGAAACTGAAATGTCAAGTCCTCAATGGCGTCTCCATCGTTGTCGATATGGACGTCATAACGAGCATTTGGGTCAAGTGGATAGTAGTTGGGCCCGCTGTAAGCGGACTGTGTTGGATTGTAGTTCGCCAGGAAAGTTATGTAGTCTTCACGGCCCGGTTCGTAACTTCTGAACGCATAGAAATCAGACGCGTCAACTTGCGGATACTTAAGGATGAATGGCGCCTCCCGGTGGCTGGAGGCGGACAGGGTTTCGGGGGTCAAGCTCATTGTGACAGCAAGAGCAGCGAGGCTGACTGCGCCAAAAGCTGTGCGTTTTGTGCGTCGAAAGAGTTGTGGATGCAAGGTTGTCATATTCAGGTTCGGGTTGCGAATAGTCTGTAGTCGTATTCACTAACTGATACGGAGTGGTAGTGTCGTTTGGATGCATCGACAGCAGCTTTTTTGCGACCACTTGCCGATAAATAAGTAAGTCAGCTGAAACTTGCATCCATTGGCAGGCAGTGGTTCGTAGCAGTTGATAGACCCGGCAGTAGTGGACGGTGTGTTGACAGCTGTACTGGCGGGTGGCGATACTGTGCGGCAGTCGAATTCTTCAATGTAGAATTAACATGACCAATGCTGCCACTGAATTGCGTGATGTGGAGCTTGCGCAGCTGTTGCTCCGAGTCTCGGCATCCGATCAACTGGCGTTTCGCAAGTTGTATGAAATCGCGTCACCAACCATTTATGGTGTGTTGCTACGAATGTTCAATGATCGATTTGCAGCCGAGGATGCCCTGCAGGAAACCTTCGTTAAGATCTGGGCTAGGGCCGAGCGCTACGATCAAAACCAGGGCAAGCCACTTACTTGGATGACGAGCATCGCGCGTTATCATGCGTTGGATGTGCTTCGTGCACAGTCGGCTCGTATAACTCGCGACAGCGAATTTGCAAAAGAATCAGCTCGACATCGCGATACGCTGCAGGCTCTTCAGGACCAGGTGCATGATGGGCAACTGCTCTCGATTTGCCTGGACCGGCTGGAACCGGAAATTCGTGACTGTGTGGTTCACGCGTATTGTGGTGGATACAGTCATCAAGAGCTCAGTGAACTCATGGGCCGGGCGCTCGGCACAATCAAAAGCTGGATCAAGCGATCGTTGAAATCACTGCGGGAGTGCGTCGATGAACTCTCCTGAGCCTGACGGGCGAATGCTGCAAGCCGGTGAATATGTACTCGGCACGCTAGCCTACGACGATGTCCTGGAGATGAATGCACAACTCGAAGAAGACGTTGAGCTTCAGGAGATGTTGATCGACTGGCAAGAAAGATTTCAGCCATTGGCTGACGCTATCACGCCGGTGACCCCGCCTCTGTCTGTCTGGCGGCGCATTGTTAACGAAATCTCAATATCCGCCAATCATCCTTCCGGTGTCAGTGATGATCGAGCAAGGCCACGCCGTCGGCGCCATAAAAATGATCGTTCTCGAACCTGGCAGTGGATTGGTTCTGCAGCATTAGCCGCCAGTCTGTTGCTTGCGGTGCTGCTTTGGCAGGCAATGAAGCCACCCGGGAGTCCTGAGTTTCGAGTGGTTAGCATCGTTAGAGCCCAGGACGATGTTGCGTTGTGGATTATCAATGCCTCATTGGAGCAAAACACCATTCAAATCACAGCAATTTCTCCTCCCGATTTATCGGCAGATCAGGATCACGAACTGTGGGTTGTAAAACCGGATGATCAGGGTGTTAGGTCACTTGGCGTACTACCTCGGAATGCCAATGACACCTTGGTGAGACATGTCGGCTCCATACCTGATAACGGTATTGCCTTTGCCGTTAGTCTGGAGCCGCGCGGCGGCTCTGCAGGGCCTGTGCCTAGTGGCCCTGTTTTGTTTCAATCACCTTTCGACAGAATTCCCCAGCCTTGACCAGGGTGTCGAAAAGTAGAACGCAGTGCATCTGATGCCGGCTGCGGGTCCGTAAGTAAAGGTGTTACACTTACGGATATCATAATGTTAAAACGTCTGATTGTCGCATCGCTGCTCAGCTGTACTGAGGTTAATGCTCACGAATTCTGGGTCGAGCCCCTGGATTATACTATTGCAAGTACTCAATCTATCAAGGCGGAAGTGAGATCTGGTGAGTACTTCGAGGGAGAGTATTTTCCCTATATGCCGGAGCGTATTGTCAGGGCGGAGCTAGTTGGTGAAGGGTCAAGGCGCCCGTTTAGCGGACAGCGCGGTGATATACCCGCATTGGAGCATGAGGCGAACTCGGGTTTGCAGATCATCGGATACCAATCGACGTCGTCGGTACACACTCACCAGGATTTTGCCGAATTTCGTCGTTTCCTGGATGAAGATGGCCTGCATTGGGTTGAGGCGGCACACAAACAACGTAAACTGCCTGCCGGTGGTTTTCGCGAAAGGTTCACGCGCTATGCGAAATCGCTGATATCCGTTGATGAGGCGGCCGGTCACGACCGGGCCATTGGGCTGCCGTATGAACTGCTAGTGCTATCTCCTCTTTACGGGGTTGCAAACACTCGCTCAATTGAATTGCAACTCTGGGTCAAGGGGCAGCCAACGTCTGGCACTCAAGTTACCGTGTTTCAAAAATATGAAGGAGTGCAGCAAGACAGGAATCCACGGAAACTGGTAACCGATGATGAGGGAAAGGTGTCTTTTCCCGTGGGTGATGGCGGCGAGTTCCTTGTCAGCGCTGTGGTGATGGAACTGGGCAGTGACGTTCCGTGGCATAGCCACTGGACATCTATAACGTTCTCAACTAAATAGGCGGTTGTGGGTGACAGAAGTTGCAATAGTGGAGCAACCTGGCAGGATAGTTAACAGCCCGGGCAGGCTGCGACGGCCTCTCAACCCTTGTTCGATTGTGGTAGGGGGCTACGTTCAACGAATAGAACTTTGTACCGGATTATCGGTGCAGCCACGCCCGAAGGTCGTTTGAGATCATAGCTTTGTCTCAGTCCTTATTGGGGGTGACCGATGCCTAACAGGGTGTTGAAAAACTATTGCGCCCGCTCTAGGCGACCCCGACAAAATGCTCATATATAAACCATAAACTGGATGTCCAGCCCCGTGGATCGCCAGCCCGGCGCGGTTTTTCGCTCGAATTTGCCTACTCAGACCTTCGCTCATGACGTTTTTCAACATCCTGCTACGCAGTTTACTCTCTGGATCAGGCCCTCCTGCAAGTCGCCATTTTAAAAAAACCGCTCTGGCGATGCATCTGATTGATAGCAGGGCTGCGTAATGATAAGTGATCATCCCTCACTTAAAGGAAACGTAGATGAGACTACACGATTGGTTTACCAAGACCGTGATCACTGGGGCTGCCGGATTTGTTTGCGCAACCGCAATGGCTTCGAGTCATAGAGAAGCACCCTACGTCACGCAGCATCCGAAAGTAGATGCGACTGATCTATACGTTTTTAACAGCTATGAACAGGGCCGGGGAGATTATGTAACGCTCATAGCGAATTATTTGCCACTGCAAGATAGCTATGGTGGACCGAATTATTTTTCGATGGACCCAGAGGCAATATACGAGATTCATATCGACAACGACGGTGATGCCATTGAGGATCTTACTTTCCAGTTCTCGTTTGCAAATGCCGTTGGTGTAGGCGGTGAACGCGCTGCTCTTAGCATAGGTGGTCAGCTGGTGGAGGTGCCGCTGAAGGTGATTGGGCCGATTACTGAGAATGATCAATCTGCCTTGAATTTTATCGAGACATTCTCGCTGTCCGTAATCAACGGGGATCGTCGCAGCGGAAACTCCGTCGCGGCTACTGACTCTGTCAGCGGATCTACAGTTTTTTCCAAACCTCTTGATTACATCGGTGAGAAGACGTTTGGAGACGCCGAGCAGTACACCCGTTACCTGAGCAGCCTGACCAACTCAGGTAACATTTACCACAATATCGAGCTGCCCGCCTGCAATGCTGAAAGCGCCGCTCGCGTGTTCGTCGGGCAAAGAAAAGACTCATTCGCTGTTAATCTGGGTCGGACTTTCGACCTAGTGAATCTGGATCCGATTAACATCTCCGACAGCACAGAGAATAATGACCTGCGTGACAAAAACGTCACTACGATTGCATTGGAAATTGCGAAATCCTGTCTGACCGGGGCTGGCAATGGCGTTATTGGCGCCTGGACGACAGCGAGCAAGCCACAGTTTCGGGTTCTCAATCCCGATGGGACATTTGAAAGGCCAGAGGTGAACGGAGGAGCGTGGACGCAAATGTCCCGACTAGGCAACCCGCTAGTGAACGAGTTGGTGATTGGGTTGAATGATAAAAACTTGTTTAACACCAGTGAACCTAAAGATGATGGGCAGTTTGCCACCTACGTGACCAATCCGACACTCCCGGCCATAATCAATATTCTGTTCAATTCAAACGGGGAGCTGAGTGGTGATGACATCTCACCTTCAAACATTCCCCGAGGCGACTTGGTTGCGGCTTTCCTGACAGGCGTTGCCGGAGTAACACAGATGACCACAACGACACCGTCAGAAATGCTAAGGCTAAATACCGGCATCGCTGCTACAGAGCGGGAAAGTCAATCAAATTTGGGTGTGGCGGCTGGCGATCTCGCGGGTTTCCCAAATGGCAGGCGCCCGGGGGACGATGTTGTTGATCTTGCGCTTCGGGCAATGATGGGGGCGTTCTGTCACGAGATTGCTGTGGATCTTAACGAAGACGGGCAGCTTGACGAGCAGGATAACCTGTTGCTTTGTGGTGATAGTGCGCAAGCAAGTCGAGAGGCCGCACCGGTCGGAAACGTCGCGCTTCGTGATGGAGCACCTCAGAATGCCGAGCAGTTTATGAGTGCATTTCCCTACCTGTTAACACCGATCGCTGGAAGCCGTTTCTAACTGGAGAAAGTGATGAAATTATCAGTAGACTTGAAGGTGCTCTGTGTTTTAGTCATGCTCGTAGCTGGCTGCTCCTCATCGGACAGTGACGAGGATCGTGGGATGGAAATAGACCCGTTCGACAACACTGGTGGCGCAGCGGCCGCACTGTTGGGTATTGCAAGTGCCGATTCCAACAGCCAGCCTGCAGTTCTTGAAATTGAGAGTTTGTTGTCCGCTTTTGATACGATCTCTTCTGATGAGCCGGTTTCGGTAGAGGAGGGTGACTCAGCGGATGGACTGCTTCGAAAGGCTGGCCTCTGATTGAGTAGCGAGCTTCCTCGGCCCATGCCGAGGAGGCATCCGTTGGGCGCTTTGCGTCAATGTTTGCGCACGTGTTACTGGAAAGCGGCGGGTGCGTGAAACTTGTAGTAGTGCCGTTCAAGCAGTTGCGCGAAACCAATGCAGCGGTAGTCGCGATACTGCGGGCCGATGATCTGCACGCCAACGGGCAGGGCAACCCCCTGCGATTGCACAAGACCAATTGGTGCCACAGTAGCCGGCAGGTATACGTGACCCGCAAGACCCGCCCAGAACAACGGTGTGGTGGTGGGCTGTGGCTTGCCGTTGACGTCGAGCATGCGCTCCCAGCGCTCGCCCTGATGGTTGTGCTCAAACGCTGCTGTTGTCGCGGCCGGGCACAGCAGCAGATCGGTGTCGGCAAAATAGGCCTGCCACTTTAGCCGCATGCGATGTCGCTGCTCGTTGTGATATAGCCACTCGCGATGCGTCATGGTGGTGCCGAGAATCATCCGCGATTCGTAGTCGATGGCGGCTGCATCGGTAGCCGCCGCGCGCGATTGCAGACTGGCGAAAGCGCTGTCGTCCAAACCGAAAGAGGTCGCGGCACGCAACAGTGCCAGATAGTTACGGTGGATCTCTGCGGTGTCGATATCCGGCAGGTGCTGCTCGCGAACACTGACCCCGGCGTCGACGAGAAAATCCTTCAGCGCACGTAGTTGCTGCTGCACGGCGTCGTCAACCTCTGCCTGTTCGTCGCTGTAGACGATGCCGACGGTGAAATCCTTCAGCGAGCTGCGATCGCAGGGTGGCAGCGCGAGTTGCCAGCCCAGCGCATCGATATCGTCCGGACCTGCCATCGCAGCCATCGCTATCTGCAGATCGTCTGCACTTCGCGCCATTGGGCCAGTTACCGCAATATCCAGTTCCGGATAGCCCGACCAGTCGGGCAGTTCGTGGCCGCGGGTGGTAATCACGCCAAACGTAGGTTTGTGTCCATAAACCCCGCAGTAGTGGGCCGGGTTGCGAATCGACGCGCCAATATCGCTGCCGGCTTCCAGTGCCGACAGACCGGCGGCCAGTGCACAGGCCGATCCGCCGGATGATCCGCCGGGTGTGCGAGTTAAATCCCAGGGGTTGTTGGTGGTGCCGTAGATGGCGTTGAACGATTGCCAGTCGGAGAGCGCGGCCGGCACATTGGTTTTGCCGAATACGATCGCGCCTGCCTGTCGAAAACGCTGCACGGCGACGGCGTCTGAGTCTGCGATATTGTCGCTAAGCTCGGGCAGACCCCAGGTCGTTGCAAGGCCGTTGATGTTGAAAGCCTCTTTGATCGTCATCGGTACGCCGTGCAGTGGACCGGTCACCTCGCCCTTACTGATCGCCTGATCGGCAGCTTTGGCAGCCGCGCGGGCGTGTTCGGCATCGAGTACGACGACCGCGTTCAGTGCCGGATTGTGTTGCTCGATACGCGCCAGATAGTGCTCGAGAATTTCACTCGATGTCAGTTGTCCGCTGCGAATGGCGCGTGCGATATCGGTGGCGGAGGCAAAGCTCCAGTCCGTCGTACTCATGTCATTTCCGGTTGTGCGCACGACATCTCGAACGCACGCTTTTTTGGCGGGAACCACTCGTTCGCGACTATACCACGCAGTACCGATTCGAATCGGTTGCCGCCGCGCTCGGCCGGCCACCGGCACAACTCTGACAACCTGCGCGATCAGGCCAGGCGGCCCGGTGATCGGCGAACATCGCCGATAAAGTACAGGCGCTGTCAGCGAACGCGGTTTGCTGTGCCAGCGCTCGACTGTGTATATTCGATCCGCCCCGCATTCGCGGCGCTCGAGGTCAGGTCGGAAGCTTAAGGATGCGAGTCGATGATTCAAGATAGCCAGTTAGACATCGGCAGCGCTGAATACGCCGCCCACCGGCAGGCCATGCTCGCGCTCGTCGATCGCCTGCGGGCGCTGGAGTCACGGGCAGCGGAAATATCTGAAAAGCGACGCGCCCGCTTTGAACAACGCGGCCAGCTCACCCCGCGTGAGCGGCTGGCGCGCCTGCTCGATCCCGGTATGCCGTTTCTGCAGCTGCACACGCTGGCAGGCTATCTGGCCGACACCGATGACGAGCGTCAGTCGATACCGGGGTCATCGCTGATCGTTGGCATCGGGTTCGTCAGCGCCGTGCGCTGTATGGTCTGGGTCGACGACAGCGGTATCAAGGCCGGCGCCATGGGCAGCGAAACGCTCCCCGCAGTGCTCAGTATTCAGGCCATCGCCAGGCGCCAGAAGCTGCCACTGATCCATCTGGTTGAAAGCGCCGGTGCCAACCTGATGGACTATCGTGTCGAGATGTGGGCGCAGGGCGGGGCGGTGTTCTATAACCTCGCGCAGTTAAGTGCTGCCGGCATTCCGACTGTGGCCCTTTTGCACGGGCCCTCGACCGCCGGTGGCGCCTACATGCCAGGCTTGTCCGACTATGTCATCGGTGTGAAGGACAATGGCATGGCGGCGCTGGCAGGTGCAGCACTGGTGCATGCCGCGACCGGCGAGACGGCCAATGATCGCGAGCTTGGCGGCAGTGAAATGCATGCCACCACATCCGGGCTGGTCGAGTACCTGGCTGACGACGACGCCCACGGCGTACAAATCGCGCGCCGCGTCGTCGCCAACCTGAACTGGAATGACGACATCGCCATACGTCGCCGAAAGTTTGTCGAGCCACGCTACAGCAGCGATGAACTGGCGGGCCTGGTGCCAACCGACTATCGCACGCCCTACGATGTTCGCGAGGTCGTGCTGCGGCTGGTCGATGGTTCTGTGTTTGAAGACTTCAAGCGTGACTATGGCATCGCCACAGTGTGTTTGCAGGGGGCGATAAATGGCATTGGCTGCGGCATCATAGGCAACAACGGACCGATTGATCCCGATGGGGCGACCAAGGCCGCACAATTTTTTCAGCTCTGCGATCAGGCCGGCAAGCCGGTTATTTTCCTGAACAACACCACGGGCTATATGGTCGGCACGCAATACGAGCAAGCCGGCATGATCAAGCACGGCTCAAAAATGATTCAGGCGGTCAGCAATATGTCGGTGCCGCGTATCACACTGTATATAGGCGCAAGCTTCGGGGCGGGAAACTATGGCATGAGTGGCTACGCCTACGAGCCGGACTTTGTCTTTAGCTGGCCGAATGCCACCACCGGTGTGATGGGTGGCGAACAGGCAGCCGGCACCATGAGCATGGTCGCGCGCGCCTCGGCAGAGCGGCGCGGACAGGCTGTCGATGAAGCCGCGCTCAAGACCCAACACGACAAGATCTGCCAGTTGTTCGATCGACAGGCCGATGCATTCTATACATCGGGGCGGTGTCTCGATCACGGGGTGATCGATCCGCGCGACAGTCGACGCGTTCTGGGCTTTTGTCTGGAGACCTGCATTGAGGCGCGCGGCCGTGTGTTAAATCCGAATTCGTTTGGCGTTGCCAGGGGTTGATGCGATGACTGACTGCACTCTGATGAACTCTGCCGGACGTCTTACTTGAATATGCAATCGGTTCTGATCGCCAATCGCGGCGAGATCGCCTGCCGTATTACCCGCACACTGCAGCAGCTTGGCCTGCGCGCGATCGCGGTCTGTTCAGAAGCTGATCGAGGCGCACCGCATACCCTGTTTGCAGATGAGGTCGTTGAAATCGGCCCGGCGCCGGTCGATCAAAGCTATCTGTCAATTTCGCGCATCATCGATGCTGCGCGCGCAAGCAATGCGCACGCGATCCATCCAGGCTATGGATTTCTCTCTGAAAACGCCGAATTCGCACAGGCGGTTAGCGATGCCGGGCTGATCTTTATCGGCCCGCCGGTCGCCGCCATCGCAGCGATGGGAAACAAAGCCCAGGCCAAGCGCCTGATGCTTGGCGCTGGCGTGCCATGCGTACCGGGCTATCACGACCCGGACCAATCAGATGAAAGCCTGCTGCGTGCCGCAGCGCAACTGGATTACCCGCTGATGATTAAGGCGGCGGCAGGTGGCGGCGGGCGCGGCATGCGACTGGTCGAGCGCGAGTCGACGCTGCGAGATGATATTGCCGTTGCGCGATCTGAGGCGCTGGCCGCTTTTGGAAGTGATGAGCTGATACTGGAGCGCGCCGTTTTGAATGCCCGCCACGTCGAAGTGCAGGTGTTTGCCGATAGCCACGGCAATGCGTTGCATCTGGGTGAGCGCGACTGCTCGGTGCAGCGTCGCCATCAAAAAGTAATCGAGGAGTCGCCGTGCCCGGTCATGACGGATGGATTGCGCGAAGAGATGGGGCAGGCTGCGCTGGCTGCGGCGCGCGCTGTCGACTACCTTGGCGCCGGCACGGTGGAATTTCTGCTGGATCAAAGCGGACAGTTCTATTTTCTTGAAATGAACACGCGCCTGCAGGTAGAGCACCCGGTAACTGAAATGGTGACTGGACTGGATCTGGTCGCCCTGCAGATTGGCATAGCCAATGGCGAGCCACTGCCGATCGAACAGCAGGACGTGGCGATCGATGGCCACGCGATTGAAGTGCGCCTGTATGCAGAGGATCCGGGCAACAGTTTTTTACCAGTCACCGGAAAGATTGAGCACTGGTCTGCTGCGGATGCCACGCTGGTCAGAACCGATGCCGGCATAGCCAGCGGCCTGCAGATTTCGCCCTACTACGATCCTATGCTCGCAAAAGTCATCGCGCACGGACAAACGCGCGAGATCGCGCGTCGAAAGCTCATTCGCGGTTTGCAACAAACGTGTCTGCTCGGTCCCACAACCAACGCAGGCTTGCTGGTGTCTATGCTCGAACACCGCGATTTCGTCGAGGGGCAGGCCGATACCTCATTCATAGCCACTCGTTATGCAGATGGTTTATCGGCGCCAGTGCCACACACGCACGAGCTTGCCGTTATCGCGGCACTGTGCCTGTACCGTGAACAGCAATGGGCTTTCGCCAAGGCGACCGGCGTGTCGGAGAACCTGCTTGGCTGGACCAGCAGTGTAATGAGGTCGGTGCCGCTTGAGCTTTCGATTCATGATCAGCGATATTCGTTTGCGATCGATTGCCGGGCAGATCGCTGGCAGGTGCGAATCGATGATGCTGACCAGACGATAGAGGTGATACTGGATCCAGCCGATGAAGTCACGTTCAGAGCCACAGTCGATGGCGTTCGACTGGACGCAGGTTTTATCGGCGGTGCAAATGATCGATACTATTTTTCGGCTGGCGTCAGACACTTTGTGGTTGATCGAATCGATCGAGTGGCTGCAAGTCTTGACCGGGCCGCCAGTGGCGACGTGCTGGCACCCATGCCCGGGACTTTGGTTGCACTGCAGGCACAGTGCGGACAAACCGTTAAAAAAGGTGACACCCTGGCTGTACTCGAGGCGATGAAAATGCAGCACCGCATCACAGCCCCGGTCGATGGGTGCGTTGCAGAGCTGCCGTGCAAGCAGGGAGATCAACTGGCTACAGGCGCACTGATCGCGAGAATCGAAGAAACCACAAGGCAGGAGCAGCACTAAAATGCAGCAGGCACTGGATTTTGCCGAAGAGTGTGACGCACTCGGCGCACCACTTGAGTCCCTGCAGGATTGGGACAGACCCACACAATTCAAGCGATGGAGTTGTAACGATATTCTTGTGCATCTGCATTTTTGGAACACCCAGGCCGATCTGTCTCTGATCGATCCTGACAAGTTCCAACGAGATATAGCGCAAATACTGCAAGAGGTCAGAGCCGACGGTATGCGCAGCATGGAGAACCGGCGCGTCGACGCTCGTGGGCCGGCCTTGCTTGAGCAGTGGCGGGAACTCTACACCGACATGTCGCAGCGCTGGGCAGCGCTTGATCCGCGCATGCGGGTTCAGTGGGCGGGGCCGGATATGTCGGTGCGCTCATCGATGACTGCCCGCCAGATGGAGACCTGGGCGCACGGCCAGGCGGTGTTTGATTTGATCGGCCAGCCCCGCGAAGAGACCGATCGCATTCGCAACATTGTTGTACTGGGCGTCAACACATTTGCTTGGTCACACCAGGTACGCTCGCTGCAAGTGCCTTCAATAGTGCCATCGATCAAACTAGCCGCGCCATCAGGACAATTTTGGCAATACGGCGATCGGCAAAGCGATAATTTGATCGAGGGGGCGGCCGTGGAGTTCGCTCAGGTCGTCACACAGACCCGCAATATCGCCGATACGTCGTTGCGGGTTACCGGTGAAATTGCCCGTAGCTGGATGGCCAGTGCGCAGTGTTTTGCCGGACCGCCTGAGACGCCGCCAGCAGTGGCCACGCGGTTTACGCAGTGAGGCTTGCGGTTATTACAGCGCGCGCACTGAATTTTATACTGGCGAGCGAATGTAGCGCACATGTTCAGCTTTCAATTCCTCGAAGGAAAACGCACGGAAGGCAGCGGGCCTGGATAGAATTGCCGGGATGCGCAATTAGCCAATAGCGCTCTCTCCGAAATTTCAGTGCTCACTTGCAGCATTTGGGGCTGCCACCTCGCAAGTGTTATTCGCGACGTCAAAAAACAGGCCAATTCTAGTCGTTCAGGCTTGCCAATCAGATTGCCAGATCGCCCGTTGTGTCGCCCTGCCAGGGGGCTTAGCTGCCCGGGAACGTCATTCTGGCGATATGTACAGGTAACTACGTATTTCATGCTTGTTCTACGATCAAAACGCTCGCGTTTTGCCAGTGAAGTCGCTTACTTTCCGTGAGCTAGTTCACAGCTCCGACTTTCTTCTACGTGGTTACTCCTACCACTCATTCTTAAGCTCACTTAATGGACCGAAAACTGTTTGCCGAAATCCGCTGGGGCAAATGGACATTGCCGTTCGGAACCCGTGGTGGCAGTACATTCGAATTGACTGGCAGGTAGCAAGGTGCGGACCCGCAGTTCAGTCCAATTCGAAGGGACGTAGGTAGCATGGAAGCGTGCGCACACTCAGCGTTCCGAGATTGTTCGACTCGGAAGACTTCTTTGCACAAGCAGAAGAAAAATATGAACAAATTCGATTCGGGTACAGCACAGTCGTGTTGCCCAGGTCATGGCCGCAGCAGTTCCTTCAGATGTATCACAGTGCAAAGCAACGGACTTTGTC
Source organism: uncultured Granulosicoccaceae bacterium (assembly GCA_964573105.1). Classification (GTDB taxonomy): domain Bacteria; phylum Pseudomonadota; class Gammaproteobacteria; order Granulosicoccales; family Granulosicoccaceae; genus CAKZSB01. The sequence continues at coordinate 3,553 of CAZNIS010000106.1, read as the reverse complement.
GGAAGATTCGAAGGTCTCTTTTCATTGTCTCTGTTGCCCTGGTTGTGTTCTTCAGCGCACGAGCAGTTGCCGTGCAGTCAGTTACGGGCGTGGTGACGGATTTTGGTGGCTTTTGGGAGAGCTACGAAACCGCGATAAGCGGCACCGTTCTGGACTCGCAGAACAATTTGCTCGCGTTTCAATCTGGTTCAGTCCTCTATTCGACCGGCGTAAATGACGTCGCACTTGACGACAACAGTGTGAGCTATTCCCCTTCATTGTGGAAGGCTTTGCGGCCCGCAAGTTTTGTCTCGAATAATATTGGCCAGGGCTACCTGGACGATGGTGATGCAAACGGCGTAGGGGCGCCAATCTACCCGATAGTTAACAAGGAAATCATAGATTACTTAACCGACGGAACGAACGGCCTTGGTTTCTCCACGTTTGGTAACAATGTGGGTGCCACCGTTAACTTTGTGTTGGTTGACATAGAGGTCACCGCATTGCCGGATGCGGAACCCGAGTTTATCTACTTCAATATGGCAGCTCCTTCGGGTAACGATCTCGATTTCAAGCTGTTTGACGAAAACGATGTTCAGTTGGGCAACACAGTCAGCGTCGTTGAAAATGCACACCCCACAATCGGCAATATTCGTGTTGACCGAATTAAAACCGTCTCTCCACATAATGCCTCAGAGACTGCTGGTCTCAAGGGTATTCAGGGATTAGCTGTTACGTTTGACGATTTCGGCGTAACGTCCGCACAGTTAGCTACCGCAACGAGGCTGGAGTTGACGCTGCCGCCACAGGCAGATCCGCCATTCGTCGCCTACAACGCCAATTCCATGCTGGCGTGTACAAACGGCGACAGCGACGACGACAACATGTGCGATCTGGTCGAAGGCACGATTGACTCAGATAACGATGGCACGCCGGATTACCTGGATACTGACAGTGACAACGATGGAATTCCAGATATCTGGGAAGGTTCCGCCGATCTGGATAATGACGGCCTGGCTGCCTACATCGATACCGATAGCGATGGTGATGGCATTCCCGACAGCTACGAGGACTCTACGACACCCGCTTTGTCCGGCCTCGATAGCGATGACGATGGTATCGATAACAGCCTCGATGTCGACAGCACGGGTGGCAGTGATAACAACGGTAACGGCTTCGATGACCTGACGGAGCCGCAGGATAACGATGGCGACGGGCTGCCCGATCACCTCGACCTCGATAGCGATGGCGATGGTATTAGTGATGACATAGAGGATAGCATTACCCCTGCACTGTCCGGCGATGACACCGACAACGATGGCATAGACGATGTGCTGGATCACGATCTGGTGGGTGGCGATGACGACAACGCAAACGGCATCAGCGATGCGCTGGAGCCTCCGGACACAGACCTTGACGGCTCTCCAGACTACCTTGACGTAGACAGTGACGACGATGGTATCGCAGACAGTCGAGAGAGTGCGGTTGATTCCGATGGCGATGGCATCGCAAACTACCTCGATATAGACAGTGACAACGATGGCTTAAACGATCGCTCAGAGGGACCCAGCCCGATTGTCTCCACGCTTTCTTTTACTTCGTCAACGACTCCTGCAACTGCAGCACTCACGACAGCCGCCACCACTGGCTTTGGCGCTGCAACTGATAACTCTGTTGATACTGAGTTATCGCTCAGCAGTACCTCACCGGGTGAATCTTCCAGTGACCCCAACGGTAGCTGGTACGGTACGGTCGCAAACGGCACCGTTACCCTGAATCGCGATCCGCTGGAGACACTGGAGTCGTTTTCGGTCGATATTACAACCGTCGGGGGTTTTGATGACGGGATCTATCTGGAACTGGATGGCGTCGTCATCGTCGACTTTGACCAAAACGACTGGAGTAACGGCGACGTCAGTTCTATGTATGGCAACGGCGGCAGCTGGCGGCCCTGGACCAATATGGGTAATCCCGCATTTCGGTTGTCAGTCAACAGCCGCGGTGAGAGCACCATTGAATTGCTGGTTGATCGCACTGACGTTGCCGACACACGCAGCAATATCCTCGATGTCATTCCCGGCTCCACGCCAAACAATGTTCCGGTACTGGATATAGAAAACGGTATCTCGGTTGGTATTGCGTTTAGCAACCACGGCGGTTTAGGTGGGATATCGGATGTGAATTTCTCCGCTGCAGCCACCTTTGTGACAAGCCGAACCATTGACACGGACAGTGACACAGCCGCCGACTTCCTGGAACTGGATAGTGACAACGACGGCATCAGTGACCTCTATGAAACATCCGTCACTGCAGCGTTCACCGCCGATGCGGACAACAATGGCCTGCTGACGCTGAGTGAGTCCGTCGACTCCGACACAGATGGTCTGCTGGATGTATTCGAGGCGGGTGATCTGTCTGCCAACACTGGCAGCAGTACCAGCGACAGCGACAGCGACAATGTGCCGGATCATCTTGATCTGGACAGCGACGGTGATTCACTGCCCGATGCAATCGAGGCTCAGGCGACTGCCGGCTATTTTGCAAACTACTCGAACGACGGCGATGTCACCGATGATGACAGTGACGGTGATGGCGTGCTGGACAGTCACGACAGTTTTAGTGGTTTCGGGGGCAGTTTCAATGTGCCAGTCAATACCGACGGCGATGGCCTGTTCGACTACCTCGATTTAAACAGTGACAACGATTTGGCGACTGATGCGTCTGAGAACGGATCGGATGTGACGACTGCCCCGAGTTACACTGATCCGGATGGCAACATCAATGACCCGACGGTTGATCTGACGAATGAGGGCAACGATACGACAGAAATCGCCTATCGTGAGGACGCCACACCACCGGCTGCCCCGACGCTGACCGTCGTAGAAGACGGCAACAATGACGAGCGAATCAGTCAGGCGGAACTCAATGGTGCGGTGGATATCCTCGTTACACTGCCGGCAGATGCACTGGACGGTCACACGCTAAGCGTCTCTGATGGCAGCAGCACAAACAGCATTGTGCTCGATGCGGATGACATCACCGCTGGCACCGTTGCCACGACGTTTTCGGCAGCTTCCGATGGCGTCAGCCGTACCTATGTTGCCAACGTTACCGATATTGCCGGCAACACCTCTGCCAATGGTACCGATGTCGCGTTGTTTGATTTAAGTGCGCCTGCGGCGCCAGTCGTTGTGCTGACCGAGGACGTCAGTGACGACGGGTTGATTAACAGCGCTGAAGCAAGTGGCCTGGTTGACGTCAGCGTCACGCTGCCAGCGGAAGCAGAGGCGGGCGATACCGTCACGGTGAGCGATGGTACTGACGTGAATACTATTGTGCTTGACTCAGCAGCGATCAGCGCCGGTGTCGTCACCACAACCTTCGCGGCGCGTAACGACGGTGATGCATTGTCTGTGACGGCGAGTATTACAGACATAGCTGGCAATGCGTCTGGTAGCACATCAGACACTGCGACGCTGGATACCACTGCCCCGGGTGCGCCTGGTTCGGTGACGATTGATGAGGATGCCAACAACGATCAACTGATCAGTATCGCTGAGCTGTCTGGCGATGT
>CAZNIS010000105.1:0-22557 GCA_964573105.1 uncultured Granulosicoccaceae bacterium | reverse complement strand
TGGTGTACCGAGCATCGAAGCCACGGTAGATTTAGAAGGGCGGCCGCTCAAAGTTATTGGCACGCATCCCTGGCCACCCGAACGGGAATGGTCTTTCAACGATCGCAATCAGCATCTGCAAGCGATTGCAGCCGTAACGGCAGAGCAGGGTGGGCCGATGTTAGTGTTTGGTGATCTGAATATCGCACCGTGGTCAGCTCACTTCAACACGTTGCTGCGCGATGGGCTCTTGCGCGATGCCAGAATTGGGTTTGGCGTGATGCCCACCTGGCCGGCAGGGTATTTCCCGTTAATGATCTCGATTGACCATATTCTCGTGAACGAAAAACTAGCCGTCGCCAATATGCAGTCTTTGCAAATGCCCGGGTCGGATCATCTGTGTCTAATGGCAGATCTGGCGCTGGTCAACTAGCCAAGCTTCTTTTTTGTGTTCAGTGTTTTTTGTCAATCAATGATCGGGTGCCTCTGACCAGTTTGTGCGTTTGATCAGTGGCCCGGTCGACAGTGGTTGTGACTCGGCGCCGATCACGGCGTGTACGCTGGTTTCGGTGCCGGGCGAGAACATGATTACCGGCGGCGCACTGATGCCCGAGTTGCTCAGCAGCGTACGTCTTTCTGCGCGTTCTTCAATGCCATCGCCATCGCTGTCACTGACAGGGCGTCCATCGAATATATTTAGCGCATACAGAAAACTGCTCCCCGGATCGATACTGCACAGTGTCTGAGTACCCGGGATATAGCTCGTAAACAGCACTTTGTTATCGGCGGTAACAGATGGATTGAGGATTTTCTCGCCACTTTGTTCCATGTCGACGTACCACCCTGATCGCTGGGCTAACAGGCCTTCGATACGCTCACGTTCATCGGCATCACCCTCTACAATGGAATTGTCCGTTACATCGACCAGATGTTGATGTTGCAATGGTATGTAGCTACCGTCATCGGTCTTGTAGCCATAGCCTTCAGGTGGGCCGGTGAAATCAGTTTGTTTTATTGAATAGAATGTGTTGTTCTCGGTCAGCGACAAAGGCTGTGATCGCGTTCCGGAGCCCAGTGAAATGGCCAGATAGACATCGCCGTGTTCCGGTTTTACCAGCACGGCGTCCGGGGTGGAGAAAAAGCGTTTAAGTGTGGTGTCGCTTCCGGTGAGATTCGCGATGCGACCACCGTCAATGGTGCCGTCTCTGGCTACATCGAAGCGCCAGATCTGCCCACCCATGTCGCCTGCGTAAATTTGATCAAACATGCCATCGCCGTCCAGATCGATGACCTCAGGCGTCGCTGGAATGCTGTAGAGCATGTCGGGCAGGTTTAATGTGGCATTGGATGGGCCGGCGTTCCAGATTAAGTCACCGCTGACGGCGTCGACAATATAGATCGCGCGTCCCTGCTGATCTGGCGTTCGCACCGTCACATCATCCTGCCCGTCATCGTATCCGCCGCTAAACACCACAACATTCTTGGTATCACCAGTCGTGGGGTGGGTCATTCTGCCGTGCACAGGTTTGGACCAGGTCTGTCCCAGTTCGGCAAACTCTCCCTCACCGCCGGTAATGCGCCACAGGAGTTCCGGGTTTGCCTTGTCTGTTACGTTGATCGCGTAGTAGTTTCGGCCACCGCGACGCATACCGGCGTATAGATACGCGTGATCGTTGGCATCATCGACAAAGCCATTGTTGTTGTCATCTGCCAACCAGATCGTCAGTTGCCCATCAAGGCCATACAGTTTCTCGGAGAAAGGTAAGTTCCTGAAGCTTGTTTTCAGATTTTCTCGCAGCGACCACGGCAGGAAGGAGTAGAGGTCCTGACCGGTAAGTGAGTCAACCGCGTGCAGGAATCCCTCATTGGTGCCAAAGAATATGACCGATTCGAATTGGTTGTTCGCGTTCTTGCCGTAAGTGACAATTCTCGGGTTTGAATGCAGTGGGTCGCCGTATTGCCTGCGGTTGTCGGTTTGGTCGTCGTTGTTGTTTACGTCGTGAACGTCAGCGCCGTGTGCCCACGCGAGTAGCGTATCGAGATCACTGGCAGCCAATCCGAGTGCCGGATCGGGCAGGCCAAGTTGATCCGCGCTGATATTGTCTGAATTGATACGGTTGCTCTCATGCATGAGCCCGCGTGTTCCGGTTGGATGATTAGTGACTAGGATGCGAGCGTGCTGTCCCGTCAATCTTGACGCCGCTCCACCTGCGGTCACCGAATTGCCGTCAGCAAATGTCGACCATTGGCTTTTTACGGCATCGGCGACCGCACCGGTGCTGGCGTCAAGTACGGGTATTCTGGGATTCGAATAGTCCAGCAATTGACCATCGAACCAGTAGCCCTTCAGATTTCCAGGCCATACTGGTGTGATCGCAGGCTCGAACAAGGTCAGATAGGTATCACTGCGGTTGGCGAGCAGGCTGTCTGGATCCGGTGTGACACTGGGCTGACTAAAAGTGGTAGCGGGCGCCGCTGCGTCGCTGATCAATTCAGCTATTGCATCGGCAAGCTCTGACGCGGAACTGCTTTCATAGTAGTTTCCATTGCCGGCTGCAGCTATTTGCTCCAGTGAGGCCAGACTGGTGTTGAAGCCTACAGTGTGAGTGATCACCCTGTTGTCACCTGCGATGGACGGCGCCTGATCCGTATTGGCGAGGAAGCTTGCTATCTCAGGGCCGCATGTGTCCACACCGTTTTTCCCGCGCCTGGTACAGCCCTGGCCGGTCATTTCTATTACTGGTGTCGCTCCCATGGGTTCGCTCGCGGCGCCGTCTGAGATAAAAATAATATGATTCGATTGGCAGGCATGCAGGATCGGAGATCGATACATCGGTGTGCCGGTTATTTGCTCAGTGATGCAGCTTGCATGATCGAGATTTGCATCAGTGCATCGTGGATCGCGTACAACATTGCCGCCGGTATAGCTCTCAGGATGAGACACTCGGCTGAAGCGCTCGTTGCGGTGGTTTCTATATCCAATACGCGTTGTTCTGGTTTTGCCAAAAAAGACTTCCTCTCCGCGATAGTACAGTGCACCCTCTAACAACGCGTGGACTGATGGTGTCCACCAGTCCAAGACCAGCGTGTCTACGATTTCCTTGACTTCATCACGAGCAAATTCGATGGGTGACATCGGATACAGTACGCGCGCGCCGCTATGTTTATGACTAAATCGCATGACCGCGATATTGATCTTTTCCGAGTTGGCAAGGATTTCATTGAATGCGGCTCGAAGTCGGGTAAGGCGCGAGCCAACCTGTCCCGGGTCAGTGGCACGCATCGACCAGGAGGCATCCAGTAAGAAAAGAATATTGGGGTAGTTTGGATTGGGCGGTGCTATGTCGCCGTTAGTCTGATACGGCGGATAAGTGGCGAAACGACCGGAATTGTAGATGTCGATATCGTCGGCTTGTAGCGAACTGCACAGGCAGGTTAAAAAAGTCAGCGCACACCAAATATACGCTCTAGCTGGACCAAGCAAGACATCAACCCCATCAGTTTAATCGATCAATCGTTGCACAGTCGCCGTTGTGTGTCGGCAATCGTCCTTGTGCTATCGCGATACTGTCCAGTCCGGAATGCGGTGAAATCCGGACTGCCAAGAGAGCGTATGAGACCAGCGCTTAAACAATATGGAAATTCTGTGCAGGTCGAATGGCATTCACCTGCATTACTGTGATCCGTTTTCGATCTCCAATACAGGCCTGATTCGTATTGATGTATTAAGCAGGTAGTCGGAATGGATGTTGCGCTCTTTGGTGAGGTTGAAATATTTCTAATTCGGTATGCCTAGCCTTATCAAGTCAGAGTTACCTGGTCCCATCAATTTCAACAATCAGCGTGGCGCTGCATTAGCTGTTGCCCTGGTGATTGTGTTGCTGATTTCCGTACTGGGTGCCGCCACGATGAAACGCGGTACTATGGAGGAAATGATGGGCGCCGGACACTATCACAAACAAATAACCTTTCAGGCTTCCGAGAGCGCGGTGGAGAGTACGATTTCGGATGTTGGTCTGCTACAGAGCGCGCGAGCGGCTGCCAACGCCACAGCAAGTCAGGTGGTCAGCGTGCCTTTTAATGGTGTCTCGGCGAGCGTTACTTTCGCGTTTGTCGGTGAAAGACCCGCGCTCGGATGGTCGCTGGATAGTACAGGAGGCGGTGCGTCCAGCTTTGTGATTACCGCAGTGGGTGAGGTTTTATCGACTGGTACGTCGACGACGACGCAACACGGCGTCTACCGCGTGAATCCGCCCTCCGGTAACTGAGCGCTGTCATGCTGGCGAGTCAGGTTATCGTGCGTATTGCCTGAGGTCAGTTTCCAGTTGACTGTCAACAGGGGAGACAAATCGGTACCACAGCAGGCCAAGGTACTCGTGCAGCACATCCGCTGACAGATCGAGCCCCGTCGTTCCCGGCAGCCAGAATCTCCAGTCCGAGGCCGTGTAAACAGACGGGATTCGAGTCGGTGCAGCAGTGACATTAAAGCCTGCGATTTCGAACAGGTGCACCGCGCGTGGCATGTGGTGAGAATGGGTCAGCAGCAGAATATCCCGAATACCTTCCTGGTGCAGGATCTCGGCGCTGTACAGCGCGTTCTGCCAGGTCGTCGCGCTTTTTTGCTCAAGCCATTTAACCGGGAGTCCATACTCTTGCTCCAGCGCGCGGGCCAATACTTCCGCGTGGACGTGCTGCAACTTGTTGACCGGGCCGCCAGTGAGCATGACTGGTATCCCGGTTCGCCGGTGCAGGTTGGCGGTGTAGTGCAGTCGAACCATGGCGTCGTCGTTTGGTGCCGGTGCGCCATACTCAGTCGCAAAGTCCAGATGGGAAGAGCCCAGCACTACAATGGCACCGGCACCGGATTCAATGGCTTGTTCTGCACTGATCGCTGGAAACTGATGCAGCGTGCCCGCGAGTCTTGACGATATGACGGCAGTTGATAGAAGCCACAGGCTTACCGTCGACAGTGCAATCAAGGTCCACGAGAACCGACGAAATCGCCTTGCCAGTAGCAGCGCGAAGACAATGACGAGCAAGTTGATGGCAGGCGGCAACAGCAGGCTTTTGAGTAGCAACCTGAGAAACATGGTTTAGTCGCAGCGGCGGAGAATTAGAGGCAGCGGTGGGCGGCTTGAGCCCGGCTAGGATTGGCGGCCGGTTCCGGGCCATGCAGATTGGCAGCTGCAATAGGCCCGAATGTCAGGCAAGCGGGCCAGATTTGCCCGCATGCGCGATGGTTTTTGAAATCAGACTTTGAAATCGTTCAGTGACTTGCCGGCAGCCAACGCTTCTTGCAGCCAGGCAGGTTTGCGACCTTTGCCAGCCCAGGTCTGGCGGGGATTGTCGCTGTTCTGGTACATGGCCGTGGATTTCTGCTTGCGCTGTGAGCCTTTCGCCTGGACCAGGATGCGGTCCATCGACAGCCCGAGTTTGGCCGCCTTTTCGCTCATTTCGTCTATCAGGTTCTGCTCGGCCTTCCTGGCTTTGTGTTCTTTGAGTTCTTCCAGCTCGGCAATCAGATCGGTGATCTGGCTCAGCGAGAGGTCCTGTACCGCTAAAACTATATTGTCGTACGTCATTATTTGCCGTTTTGTTAGTTGATTCAGTGAGTTGGGGTGTCCGGACGCAACCGGGTCAGAGGCTGCCAGTGGCGGGCCGTCCGGCTCGCTGTATTGCTGACTGGTAAGGCGAATGATACAGGCAAAAAGGCCCGATAGCATCGAAAAGCACACAGTTTAATAAATGGTACTGCCGGGAATGGGACCGCTTATTCTGTATACCTTGTGGTGCTAGAATCGGTGGTTTAGGCCAGTCATTCGCACCCGATATGTCACAAACGCAACCTTTCGGCACCTGGCCATCGGCCATCACCACCAATCTGATGGTCTCATCGAATATTGGGCTGGCTGAGGCGCGGTTGTTCGGCGACGATCTTTTCTGGCTGGAGTTTCGTCCACGCGAGAACGGGCGCAATGTGATTGTGCGTCAGGGTGCGGACGGCATTCAGGACCTGATCGGGGTCGACTACAATTGTCGCTCACAGGTTCACGAGTACGGTGGCGCCTCCTACCTGCCGACGCCCGTCGGGGTCTTTTTCGTCAATCAGGCGGATCAGCAGATCTATCGCGTGGCGCCAGACGGGCAGGTAGCGCAGATCACAGACGCCCGAAACACCCGATTTGCAGATCTTTGCTGGTCTGATCAACCACAGCGATTGCTGGCGATCGCCGAGCGTCACGACGCCAAGTTGAGCGAGCCCGAAAATCAGCTGGTTTCAGTCAGTTTGATCGACGGCGCTTTCACACCGTTACACACCGGGCACGACTTTTACGCCTCGGCGACTTTCTCACCTGATGGCGACAAGCTTGCCTGGATTACCTGGGACCACCCGGCAATGCCGTGGGATGGCACCAGTCTGTGGGTGGCACAGGTGCAGGCTGATGGCTCGCTATCCGGGGCCAAAGTGGTGGCCGGTGGTGATGCCGAGTCGATTTTCCAGCCCGAGTGGAGCCCATCTGGCGATTTGTTTTTTGTCTCTGATCGCAGCAACTGGTGGAATCTGTATCAATTGACCGAGGGTGACCCGCGTCCGGTCTGCCCGATGGAATCAGAGTTTGGTCGCCCGCAGTGGGTGTTCGGTATGACCACCTACGGTTTTTTATCAGCGGATCAAATCATCAGCAGCTACAGCGTGGATGGAACCTCGCGGCTTGCGATTATCGATGTTGCAACAGGTGATATCCGCGATCTTAAACGTGCGCACAGCAGCTATGACTCGCTGCGAACGCACAATGGTCAGGTGTGCTATCTGGCGCAGTCCCCAGTCGCGTTTCCGGCGCTGTATCGATGCGAAAGCGCTGAAGCCGACGAGCAAATGGTTCGCGCGGCGTCGACCATCAACCTCAATCCCGCGCACTATTCGCGTGGTCAGTCGATCAGCTATCCGACCGGTGGCGGGGCCACTGCACACGCGTTTTTCTATCCGCCGGCACATCCCGAGTGCGAAGGCCCGGCGGATGAAAAGCCGCCTGTGATTGTGATGATTCACGGTGGACCGACCAGTGCCACCGCTGACGATCTGAGCCTCAAAGTGCAGTATTGGACCAGCCGGGGCTTTGCCGTCCTTGATGTCAACTATCGCGGCAGCACCGGATTTGGGCGTCGCTATCGCGATGCGCTGAAACAGCAGTGGGGGGTGGCTGACGTTGAAGACTGCGATTACGGCGTGCGCTATCTGGCCGAACAAGGACTGATCGACGCCAACAAGGCGGCGATTCGAGGTGGCAGTGCCGGTGGTTATACAACGCTTGCCGCACTGGCCCTGACCGATACCTTCAAGGCGGGGGCAAGTCTCTATGGCGTCTCCGATCTGACCGCCCTGGCCACCGATACCCACAAGTTCGAATCCCGATATCTGGATAGTCTGATCGGCCCTTACCCTGCAGAAAAAGCGCTCTACGAGCAGCGCTCACCGATCAACCACGCCGACAAAATCACCTGCCCGGTGATCTTTCTGCAGGGGCTGGAAGATAAAATCGTACCGCCAAACCAGGCCGAGATGATGATCGATGCGCTGGCGGCCAACGGTGTTCCGGTCGCTTACCTGCCGTTTGAGGGTGAGCAGCACGGGTTTCGTCGCTCTGAGACGATCGTGCGTGCCTTTGAGGCCGAGCTCTGGTTCTACGGTCAGATATTCGGCTTTACCCCCGCCGATGACATAGCGCCTGTGCAATTCGTCGAACGGTGAGATCGTACCTTACTGCAATCAATCCACAGCTTGCTTCGTTAACCAGGTGAAGTTGGCAACATTTGCCAACATCGCTTGTCAAAAGGGTTTGAAACGCTGCGCAAGCAGCGTGTTGAACCCGTTATCGAAGGATAGCCATGAGCAGCCGCAGAGACTTTCTGATCAAATCCGCCAGCGCCGCCGCGCTGGCCGGTGGTCTGGGTGCACAATCAGCCCGTGCACAGAACACTCGGGGAATCGAGGGCTACGAAGCCCCTGAAATTGAACTCGACTACTGGATCGATGCCAACGGCGAACCCGGTGCTTTTTCGGTGTTGAAGTCGCGTGGCAAGTGGGTATTTCTCAAGTGCTTTCAGGACTGGTGCCCGGGGTGCCACAGCAGTGGTTTTCCAACGTTACAGCAGTTCTCCGCACGCTTTCACGATCATCCCAAAGTGGCGATTGCCGGCATTCAAACCGTGTTCGAAGGATTCTCCACCAACACGGTGGAAGACGTTCGCAAACTGCAATTGCGCTATGAGCTGCCCATCACCATGGGGCATGACCCGGGCGATCCCGATACCCATGCCCGCCCCGTCACCATGCAGCGTTATCGCACCGGTGGCACTCCCTGGTTGATTCTGGTCAACCCGGATGGTGTGGTGGTCTACAACCATTTCCATGTCGATCCAGGCAAGCTGATCGAATTCGTGGCAGAGCAGGTTGGCTGATCACACGTGATCCAGCGCTGCAGAGCAGGTTGGCTGATCACACGTGATCCAGCGCTCACGCCGGCCGCAATCAGATACCCGCCAGTTTCGTTTTAATCCTTGTAGCCATTGCAGAGCTGATCTGATTGTTTCTGCATTCGAACAGGCTCGAATACCCACAATTAACGGAAAGCACTCATGAATAAGAGAGAATTTCTCGGCACCGGACTGCGCTTGGCACTGGTGGCAGGTTTGCCAATGGCCGCATCCGCTACAGCGATTGCTCAAGGCGCGCCCTACCAAACGCTAAAGTTTCCGCAAAACACACGCAATCCGGAAAAGATCGAAGTACTGGAGTATTTCTGGTTCGGCTGTCCGCACTGCTACGCCTTCGAACCAGCAATCAATGAGTGGGCGGCAAATCGACCCGATGATGTCGATTTTGTCCGCGAGGCGCCGCCGTTGAACAAAGGCTGGACCGCCCATTCAGAAGCGTTCTATGCAGTGGAAGTTCTGGGCGAGACGGAAAAATTCTTCGAGCCGCTTTTCAATGCCATTCATCGTGAAAAGCGCAACTTGCGCGATCGCAAACGACTGGCAGCGTTCGCTGCGGAAGTTGGCATCGATGAAAAGAAAATGCTCGACACGATGAAATCGTTCGCCGTCAATACGCGAATCCGTCAGGCGATGAAGAATGCTATGGACGCCCGTGTCAGCGGTGTACCCTCGGTTGTGGTCAACGGCAAGTACCTGACCAGTGTCTCGATGGCAGGCGGCCACAAACAGATTATTCAGGTCATCGACGAGCTGATTGAACGCGAACGCAAAGCGGTCTGATTGGTAGTGAATTCGGGCGGTTCGCTGTCAGTGGCGAGCCGCCCGGAAGCCGTGGCGGTGGGCGCGAAAAAAACCGCTTTGAGCATGGCGGGTGGATCAGTCGGTCATCGTCTACGGCATCGTTCTGGTGCTGCGATCTGCTTACACCAGAGCGATTTTTCTGTCCAACGCCAGTTGGACAGAGAACAGGCTGCGCCGATCCGGGCGCAGCCACCCTGAGTGCTGTACAACGTTTGTTACTTTGATTCACGGCTTGTCATCTGACCGCTGGATTCGTCGGCTGTGGTCTCATGTTGTCCGCGTCGCAACAGACGCGTCAGGATGAAGGTGGTTCGCGGCAGGTATCGATAAGGTACCCGAGTGGATGTCGGTCGGCCGCTCATCATACGCATCAACCCGAAAACAGCCAGCGCCGCATGGGCGAACGCGATGATCACAAACAGCATCTCCGGACCCGCGCGTTCCATCAGATAAGAGGCGCCGAGCGGGCTTGCTATTGCGCCAATACCGTACATGAACATTAGCGAAGCGCTGATCTCGACCGCCTGCTCCGGTGTGGCGAAATCGTTGGCGTGTGCGGTGGATAGCGAAAACACCGGAAACGTCACCAGGCCAAACAAGGCTGCCGCCAGCATGACCGATTCTCGCGAGCCGCCGCTGAGTGTAATGGTGCCAATGCAGGCCATTACCGACAACACCGATACGACAATCAGCACCCAGCGCCGGTCATAGCGATCAGCCATCCAGCCAATTGGCACTTGTGCGATTGCGCCGCCGAGGACAAAAGCGGCCAGAAACCAGGCGATGTCGCCGGTGACAAGTCCCAGCTGCTGCCCGTATACCGGGCCCACCATGCGAAACGACGCCGCAGTGACACCGGCGACCACCACACCCACGGCACCCAGCGGTGACACGCGGAACGTCTTCAATGGGCTTAACCGGGGTGAGACCGGAATCACCGGCTGCGTGGCCCGAGTGACCACCAGCGGCAGCAGACAGGCACAGCACAGAATCGCCAGCAGGTTGTAGGAGACGTAGTGACCCGGTTCCAGCACGGCGATAAGCAACTGCGCCAGCAGCGACGCGCCAAGGTCTACCGAACGATAGACGCCGAGCACCTGGCCGCGATTCTCATTGGTCAAGCGCGCCTGCAGCCAGGCTTCCACCACGGTGTAACAACCGGCGATGCAAAGCCCGGTCATGATGCGCAGCGCCGCCCACAGCCAGGGATCGATATACAGCGGGTGGGCGATTGCACTGATGGCGCCGCAGGCGGCGAAGGCGGCAAACGCGCGCGAGTGGCCAACGGTTCCCATCAAACGCGGGGCCCACCAGCAACCGATGAAAAACCCCAGAAAGTGAGCTGACCCCAGCATTCCAACCTGGGTGGTGGAAAACCCGTTTTGCAGACCTCCCAGTGCATCCAGTGGGGAGATCGCACCGCTGCTCAACTGCAACAGAGCAATAGACAGGAATAAAGCGGCAAAGGTAAGCAACGTGCGCATGGCGACATTCTATGGACAATGCGGGACTGCTGATGGCGAAATTGTCAATAGAAAGGTTCGTCTGCAATGACGGATCGCAATGCGACGACAGAGCGAATATGATTCGCTCATGGGGAAAACAGAACAAGGGCCGGCATCGGCCGAATCCGCTGTCAGAGTGTCGGTAGACATCGGCGGTACATTCACCGATTTGCATTTACATAATCCGGCTGACGGTGTTGTGCACGCGTGGAAAACGCCGAGCACACCAGCAGACCCATCCGCTGGCTTAATCGAGGGGCTGACCCAGATCACCCAGCGCAACGGACTGTCTACCGCCGACATCGGAATGATTCTGCACGGCTCTACCATTGCCACTAATGCCGTGCTCGAGCGCAAACTGCCGCGCGGTGCACTGATCACTACCGCCGGCTTTCGCGATGTACTGGAGATTGGTCGCCACATCCGGCGCGATGTCTATACCCTGCAAGCAGAGCCGCGTTCGCTGTTGATTCCGCGGCAATTGCGTTTTGAAGTCAGCGAGCGCATTCGCGCTGATGGCGGTGTCGAGCAGGCACTCGACGAAGCGCAGTTGCGCGGCATCATCGAAACACTGCGCAGCCAGCAGGTCGAAGCGGTGGCGATTGTATTCCTACACGGCTATCGCAATCCCGTTCACGAGCAGCGTGCCGCGCAACTGATTGCCGAGCTTGCACCCGAGATGGCAGTGGCGACATCGTTTGAATCCAGCCCCGAGATTCGCGAATTCGAGCGCACCTCTACCACCGTACTCAATGCGCTTTTGCGGCCGGTGATTTCGGGGTATCTGCAACGGGTCAGCGGGCGTCTGGAATCGGCAGGCATCAGTGCGCCGCTGTATCTGGTGCAATCCAATGGAGGCGTGGCGAGCCCGGCCGAGGCTGCGCGCTTGCCAGCGCGATTATTGTTGTCTGGCCCGGCTGGTGGTGCGATGGCGATGGCGGCACTGGCGCGTAGGCATTGCATTGACAACCTGGTGGGTTTCGACATGGGTGGCACCAGCTCCGATATCTCCGTGGTGCGCGATGGAGAGATTGGCGAGACTCCCGAATCGAGTATCGACGGCTTGCCAGTTCGACTGCCGATGATTGAAATTCGCACCATCGGCGCTGGCGGCGGCAGCATCGCGCGTGTTGAAAACGACGCCTTACGTGTCGGGCCGCAAAGTGCCGGCGCCGTGCCCGGACCAGTCTGTTATGGCCGTGGCGGTGAGATGCCGGCGGTGACCGATGCCAATGCCGCGCTCGGCAGGCTCGATCCGGCTGCGTTCGCGACTGGTGGAATAAAACTCGACGTCAGTGCATCGTCCAGTGCGGTGCGCACAGCAGTGTCCGAACCGCTCGGCCTTGCCGAGGATGTCGCAGCCGAAGGCATATTGAATGTTGCCTGTTCGCACATGGCCGGTGCTATTCGACTGAGCCTGTTTGAAAAAGGCGCCGACCCAACCGCCTTTTCTCTGGCCCCTTTTGGCGGTGCAGCCGGATTGCATGCCTGTGCAGTTGCGGAAGAACTGGGCATCGAGCGCATCGTGTTTCCCGCCCACGCCTCGACACTGTCGGCACTCGGCATTTTGCACGCCGATCTGCGCCACGATCTGTCGATATCCGAGCTGTTATTGCTCAGTACAGACAACCTGTCAGCGATATCACAATCGGTGCAGTCGCTGCGTCAGCAGGGGCGTGAGTTACTGATTCAGGATCGCATTGCAGTCGACAGTCAGCGTATCGAGATCAGTTGTGATCTGCGCTATCGAGGACAGGCATTTGAGATCGCAACCCCCTGGAGTGCGCTGGCAGACGGACAACTGCCCGATCAGCAAAGTCTGGATGCACTCATTGTGGCCTTTCATCAAATTCACGAGAGTCAATTTGCCCACAGCGCACCGGATGATGCGATCGAGGTTGTCACAATAAGAGCCGCTGCTATCGGTTTGATTAGTGAACAACATGCGATCGCTAAAACAACAGATCAGGCGGTTGACAAGAAGCCTGGCAGACGCCGGGTGTTTTTGCAGGGTAGCTGGATTGAGATCGACGTTTATCAGCGAGACAGTTTGCCAGCCAGCATCGAGGGTCCGGTATTGATAGAAGAGGACTACACGGTGCTGTTGATCACTGAGGGCTGGCAGTTATCGGCGCTTGGCGATGGTGATCTGTTATGCCGGAGGAACACACAATGACGCATACCCTCGATGCGATTCAACTGGAAGTGATTCGCAATGCACTGGTCGCGGGCGCCGAGGAAATGAATATTTCCATCTGGCGTACGGCGCGTTCCACTGTGGTTCGTGAAACACTGGATTACTCCACCGCGCTATTCGACGGGCAGGGACAGGCTGTTGCGCAATCGACACGGATACCGGTTCACCTGAACAGTATGTCGGTGTGTCTGGAAGATATCATCAGCAATTGGTTACCGTTGTCGCAATGGCAGGATGGCGACATCATCATGACCAACGATCCGTACTGTGGGGGGCAGCATTTGCCGGATTTTGTGTTATTTAAACCGGTATTTATCGATGGCGTGCGCGTTGCGATTGCCGCGGCCATTGTGCACCACATCGACGTCGGTGGCGGTGCGCCGGGCAGTTACTATGCCGGTGCGCGCGAAGTTTTTCAGGAGGGATTGCGCATCCCGCCCATTAAGCTGATGGATAACCATCAGCTCAATCAGGCCGTGGTGGCGATTGTGCGCCAGAACAGCCGTGAGCCGGAAAAGATCGGTGGAGATCTGCAGGCGCAGATTGCCTCACTGGCAGTGGGCGCACGTGCGATCGAGCGCCTGGTACAACGCTACGATGCGGCAACGGTATGTGATGCGATGGCGGCAGTGCTCGATCAATCCGAACAGGCGATGCGCGCGGCCATCGCAGTGATTCCGGATGGTCACTATCGATTTGAAGACTACGTCGATGACGACGGGCAATCGGCCGTCGATTTGCAGATCGTCGCGGCGGTTGAAATTGTCGGCGACGAGTGTCGAGTGGATCTGTCTGAGTCGGCCGATCAGGCGCCCGGTCCGGTCAATTGCACATTGAATATGGCGCGCTCGGGCGTCTATTGTGCACTGCTCAGCATGGCCGAAGGGGCAGCCATGGCAAACTCCGGCGCCTATCGACCCATTCAGGTTAAATGCCGCAGTGGCTCGATTGCCAATTGTGAATCGCCGGCACCGGTTGCCAATCGCATGGCGACCGGGCATCGAATCGTCACCACCGTACTTGGTGCCTTAGCCACTGCGATGCCCGAGCGCGTACCGGCTGCCTACTATGGAGTGTCTTACGTGGCGGCACTATCGGCTCCCGATGCCGTGGTGCCGGGCGAACGCCGGGTGTATTTTGAAATTGAAGTGGGTGGCTGGGGGGCGCACCCGCAGGGTGATGGCGCCAATGGATTTTCCGCAGGCTTTCACAACCTCGCCAACTCGCCAATTGAAATGTGCGAGTCACTTTTTCCGGTGGTGTTCACCGAATACAGTTTCATCGAGGGCAGCGGTGGTGATGGTCAGTACCGTGGCGGACTAGGGCTTGCACGTGAGTGGCGACTGGAGGCCGACTGGGGAATTTTGTCCGGAAGCTTCGAGCGTTTTCGTCATCCACCCTATGGCCTTAACGGCGGCAAGCCTGGATCAACTGGGCGCTTCGTCCACACGCGCGGTGATGAGGTAACACTGCTGCCATCAAAGATCTCGGGTGTCGACCTGCAGCGCGGTGATCGCGTGCGTTTGGAGACGTCCGGCGGCGGTGGCTGGGGTGATCCTGCCGCGCGCAGTGCCGCACTGCGATCGCAAGATGAAATTGCCGGCTACGATACCAAACACGGATAAGCGATGAACGATCAAATGATAGCTGCGCGCTACGGTGCCACGCTCGAGCGGATTAACCTGGGCGATGTCCACCTGCGTGTTGCCATCGCCGGTGAAGGTCCGCTGGCGATACTGGTGCATGGATTCCCCGAGAGCTGGTACTCGTGGCGTCACCAGATTCAACCGCTGGTGCAGGCGGGGTACAAAGTGGCCGTGCCGGATGTTCGCGGCTATGGCGATTCTGATCGACCGCACCCGATTGAGGCCTATGACATGCAGAGCCTGACCGGCGATATGGTCAACCTGGCCCGGTTGCTGTCACCGGACGCACCCGCCGTCATCATCGGTCACGACTGGGGTGGTCCCATCGCCTGGAACAGCGCACTAATCTACCCAAAGCAGTTTCGCGCCGTAGCCGGGTTGTCCGTGCCGCACCTGCCACCGGGTGACGTGGTTGGCATCGATGTCTTTCGCAAGGTCTTCACCGACAACGATCTGTTTTTCTACATGATCTATTTTCAGGATGAAGGCGTCGCCGAACAGGAACTTGAAGCCGATCCTGCGCGATCAATACGGTTGTTTTTCACGGCTATTGCCGCTGATGCCAAGCCGGGTGCATGGCCATTGAAAAAACCGCACGGTCAGAAACTATATGATGGCGTGTTGGAGCCAGAAATGCCACGGCCCTGGTTCAATGATGAGGATCTGCAATACTATGCCGCGCAATTTGCCCGGTCCGGTTTTCGCGGCCCGTTGAATCGTTACCGGAATTTTCATCGCGACGCCGAGTGGTTAAAATCGCACGGTGTGACGACTATCGAGCAGCCTTCGCTGTATCTAATTGGTGATCGCGATCTGGTGGCGCCGATGTATCAGGGAGGTCCGATCAAAGCGATGACGCCATTTGTGTCAGACCTTCGTGGTGCTCACGTGCTGGAATCCTGTGGGCACTGGACGCAGCAGGAAAAACCGGATGAAGTGAATCGGTTATTGTTGGACTGGCTTGAGCAACTGTAGTGACGATCAAGTTCATCCACTTCACCGATACCCATCTAGTGGCGCCTGGTGAGCTGTTAAAGGGCCTGGACCCGCAAAAACGATTCGCCGCCTGTATTGATGACATCATTGCCCACCACGCCGATGCAGAATGCTGTGTGATGACAGGGGATATTGCCGATCTGGCTCAGATCGAGGCCTATCAGCTTTTCTCAAACGAAATCGAACGCTGCGGATTGCCTTGTTATCCGATGATTGGCAATCACGATGATCGGGCCATTTTCAAACGCTGCTTTCCAGCTGTTAAAACGGATGACAATGGCTATGTCCAATACGAAGTGGAGACACCGGCCGGCGTTTTCCTGGTGCTCGATACCGTTGAGACCGGCGCGCACAACGGCGAGTACTGCGAGCACCGACAAGCGTGGCTGTCCGATCGACTCCAGCACCACGCAGACAAACCCGTTTATCTCTTTATGCATCACCCGCCGTTCGATCTGCATTTACCGTGCATCGATCGAATCGGCCTGACGCAACAGCAGGCGTTTGCGGATATTGTGGGCGCGCACAAGAACATTCGGCATCTTTTCTTCGGCCACGCTCACCGACCGCTTTGTGGTAACTGGCGTGGAGTTTCGTTTTCCTCTTTGCGTGGCACCAATCATCAGGTGAGGCTGCATTTCAATCGCAATACTATCGATTACGTCGATGAACGCCCCGAGTACGCGGTAGTATTTCTGTCAGATCATCAGTTGGTCGTACATACGCACAGTTACCCTTTACCGGTCTGACAGGGCGAGTCAGCACATTGGTTGCAACGTCGGGCTTGTTGGCTCTACTTTGTCTGGTAGCCTCCGGGTTGCTGGATCTGGTGCTTAAACTGTATGCCAAACAACGGCACTCAATCGGCCTTCTGATATTTGGCATAGGCGCTGTTTGGCTGGCACTGCATGCGATTTATATCGCCGCTACTGATCAGCCGGTAGCATTTGATCCGGTAACCCTGCAGTATGGGTTGTTGGCTGCAGTCTGCGTGACAATATCCAATGTCCTGCTCCTCGAATGCCTGGTCCATATGCCGATCAGCAGCGCATCGACAATCTATCGTCTCAATACGATTCCGCTCGTTATCATGGCGGTGATTTTTCTCGGTGAAACCCTGACCATCGCAAAGGGGCTCGGTGTAGCCGCAGGTATTGTTACGGTCATGTTGCTGTATCAGGCGGGCAGCACTGCTGACTCTGATCGCTCGCATATCAGGCTCTATCTTTCCCTGATCATCCTGGCGGCAGTCATTCGGGCATTGTATGGAATATTTACCAAGGCGGGCATCACACGGGGCGGTGATGCAAATGTGTTGATGTTGCTGGCCGCGCTAGGCTTTATCTGCGGTGGTCTGCTCTACGCAGTTTTTCGTGAGCGCACCGGTAGATTCACACATCAGATGGCGGTGTACATGCTTGTCGCCGGTACTTTGGTCTATTCGGTAGTATGGTTGCTTACTACGGCACTGACGCTTGGCGATGCCAGTGTCGTTGTGCCAATTGCCAATATGGGTTTTATAGCAGCATTCTTGTTTTCTGTACTACTGCGACTGGAAGTGCTGACCAGGCGCAAAATGCTGGCCATTGTCAGCGCCATGTTGTCCGTGACGCTGCTGACCGCTGCCGCCCAGGCGTAACTACTATCGGGTGCGATTGAGCATGCCGAAGTAGGCTTGCTGAACGCGATTACCAATCATGCGATAAGCCTGGGTAGCAAAGTGTACGCTGTCTGTTGTTGGCAGATCTTCGCCGGCGCTGTAATCACTGTAAGGATCTGCATCGTATCGCAGGTCGCGAAAGATCTGGTTAACCGGAAAACGCGCTGTCTCGTTGGCGATGAAATACTTATCCGGGCCATACCAGGGTTCACCGCGCCAGTTGTTGATCAGATTAGCCAGCGCATTGCGATAGTAGTCATTGGCTTCAGCGTCCGCCTCACCCTGCATCCACCAGATCAGATCAACCTGTGCCTTGTGCGGCAGTTGGTTTAAAGCGGTCTCTACGGTTTGCTTGATGTTGTTGTAGGCTTGTGCGCCGTAACGCCAGTGGTAGATCGCCTCGCCCGGTGTCGAAGTGGGGATAAATGCGACAACCCGATTCGGATCTGCATCGACAATGGCACGCGCGATCTGAAAGCCAGGTGAATTACTGGCGATAGTCGAATCCCAGGGTTGTGCCGGGAACTTACCAAACTCCCAAATCTGCGTATAGGGATTGGCGGTTTTCCAGCCGTTGTTTTGGGTCCAGACGATAATTCTTGAATCGAGACGATCTTCCGCGTGCAGGCCAGGTTCGAAGCGTGTGTTCTGCGCCGACGCATTGGACTGGCCCGCAGTGAGAATGACATCGGTGACCAGGGACAGGTTAACCGGTGACTCGTCTATGAAGTCTACGACAGGTGCTGGCCTGTCTGAATAAGTCGTACGATTGTTGTTGTATTGATTGCCGCCGCCTGTCGATACTACTCGGCAGCTGGTGTTGTTTTCATAGCCATAACCGTCCCCGTCGGGGTCAGACAAGGCCGATTGACAGATCGGCGTCTGGTTGCCGTCGTTGTGGTTGCTCAGGCAGCTGCGTCCATTTTCAAAACCGTACCCGTCGCCATCTGGGTCAGGGTTGTGTCCGACGCATTGATGCAGGTCGGTGCCAACGACGATAGTTGTCGCTGACGATGCGACAGGCGTTGACACCCGTGACTCAGATGATGAAGCGTCGTCCTGAAGGTCGAACATATCGCTATCGCATCCGCTGATCGCCAATACACAAGCGATTGCAATGACTCGGTAACCTGAAAACAGACTTCGGTGCATGGGTGCGCCCTGAAACTCGACTGAGCGCATAGTGTCAAAAATGAAACAGTCAGACTCTGAGGAAATTCAAAATTTTGTAGCCGTAGTGCATTTGGCAATGCAAATGGGTGAGCAATCTCACGATTTTTTCAGTGCGCGGTAGGGAGAGCGATAGCTGTCAGATTGTTCCGGTACCGTGCACAGTTGATTGCGCCCGACGACTGGCGTCAGGCGAATCGATATTGTGGATCGGGATGCGCGTCTGGCCTGGTTCTGGAATGTGACGTGACTAGCATAAATGCAATCACTGCCGCACGCGATGAATACCCACCAGTAAAAATGAGTCGAGGGCTAGATTGGCTGTTGTCGCAATGCAGAAAAGTGCTCGTCCCAGCCCTTATCCAGTGCCATAAGCAATCCCATCGCAGCCTCGCCCGCCGCCTTGCCCACGCCGCTGTGCACCAGTGTGACACGTGTGCCGCTCGATACCTCATCGAGCGTCCACTGTACGGTGGTCATGGCTCCTTGTAGAGGCTGCACAGTGAATGACCACAGCATATGCGTGTGCGGTTGCATTTCCAGCACACGGCCCCAACAGAGCTTCTTGCCATCTGCGCCTGCCTCGACCAGTGCATAGTCGCTATCGAGTGCCAGGTCCGACTCGGCTGGGTGAAACCACAGTGCGAGCTTGTCTTTTTTCGTTAGAAACTCCCAGACAATCTCCCTCGGTGCATTGATAAAGATAGTTTTGGTGATGGTGTCTGTGGCAGACATATTTATTCTCCCTGTTCGCTTTCGATTGCCTGTTTGAGTTTGTCGAGCCTGTCGTCCCAGAAGTGGCTGAAAAACGCCAGCCACTCGGCAACGGCTTTCAATCCCTCTGGCTCCAGCCTGTTGATTCGCTCTCGGCCACGGGTGTGCACAGAAATCAGTTGGCCTTCCTGCAAAATCGTCAGGTGTTTTTTTACCGCCCCGCGGGTGACATCGAAATGGCTGGCGACCTCGCCGATCGTCATGTCTGTGCGGGACAGGTGCATCAGAATTTTCCGTCGTGTCGGATCGGACAAGGCCCGGAACGCGCCCTGAGCATCACTGTTCATTGTTTCAAAGTAATACCAAAAGGTGATATTTATCATAATACCTTTTGGTGTCATGTCAAGGGCTGGTTTGGAGGAACAGTGGTTTCTGTTCGTTGGGATTAACCGCGGCGACCGGCTGGAGTTGGTGATGGAAGGCCGACCACCGCTACGCAATACGCTCGAAAAAGTGAAATGGTCCAAGCGCTCGCGGGTTTGTCGTTCGCGTGCTGCTAAAAGGGGCAGTGAGAGTCAGCGCGCACATCGCGGCACAATCTCGTTTTGCGTCAATCGATAGTGTCGATCAATTTGAATGAGATAACGCCGAAACGGAGCCCGCCTGATTTACTCGGGCCAGGTCTGAACGCCATCGAGTGCGACACTCACGCCGTCAAATCCTTCTCCGCGGCAGTACCCGGTACCGCTGCTGATATAGAAATTTCTCGCAGTAAGCGGCAAGCCCAATGCAGCAACTTGTGCCGATGCGGTGGTGGAATAGGGCAGAGCCCACAGGTCGAAATAGTCACGATGATCGAATCCGGTGGCATAGGACACCGCAATCAGCAGCCAGTCATTCAACAGCAGAGCCTGCGCATCATCTCGAGAATATTGACTCATGCCCAGTGATGCACGTTTGGCGAGCCAGTGGCTGTCATCCGATGCAAGCGCTCGATTAAACTCGCGCTCGATGATGTGCAGCCTTGCCAGCAGGTGCCAGCCATCCTCTAGTGCCCCGTGATCCTCTGCTGACATCATCATCTGAATAAACATCGCTGCACCCTCAGACCAGCCCATGACATCCCACAGGTTATCTTTCACATAGCTTGCCGGGTCGTCGGTGCTGACACTGGCTTGCAGTACGGTAAAGCTCTGTTCAAATGGCAGACTTTGACATTCGGGATCGCCGCCGGTGGTCTTGAAGTACTGGCTTTTGGTGTAGTACGAATAGGGATTGGTCATGGTGTGTAACTCCCAGCCCTCAAATCGCAGGCGCCGCTTTTCCAGGCCATGCCCCAGTTCATGAACGTCGCCATGCCCAACCGGGCTGAACGACCAATAGGCATCGTAGGGATTGCCGCTGCAGCCGTAGCCGCAAGTCGCCTGATCGGCGTTCATGTGTTTGACCAGATCCAGCAGGTCAATGCTGTAGCCGTTTGCGGTGGCAAAGTCGTGTATCTCGTCAACGACATCGATGCCGGGCCCCTGGAACCCTGCCAGAACATGTGGGAAATTGTGCAGGTAGCGCATGGTGCCGGCGGCCAGCGCCTGCGCTGTGCCCCATTTGTCATCGCTGATCGAGTTGCGCATTTTTTCAAGGCTCGAATGCACTTCAAACCCGGGAGTCACCAGTTCTGCCCAGTCATAGTCGCCAGCGTTTAACTGTGAAGTAAAACTGGCATCGTGTTCAGGGCCGCTCCAATAGGGATGTTGGCCAATATTGTCAAACTGCAGCGACACCGGCATATCGTTTGCGCTGAATTCCACCTGCAGCGGCCCGCCGTAGGGGCTGGTAAAGCGTATGGTCTCTCCGGGTGCAATGGCAAAGTGCGGGCTCTGCAGATACTTGGGCCGGCTATAGCCGTCGCTTGCCCACTGGTGCGTTGAGCCAGAGCGCTGCGTGTTAACGAATACTTTCACCGTCAGATCAGCGTTGTCATGGCGTGTCACGCTAACCGATTGACCGGGCAGGGCATAGACACCGGCAGAGCGAAAGTTGCGTTTGCTGGTCAGGTTGACAGTCTTGTTGTGCGGCGTGACGTGACTGAAATCGCTGCGACTGAAATTGCCCATATCCGCCTGCGCCGGATTGATATCGCGATAATGATAAACCGCGTGATCGGCGTACCAGGCACGCATGAACGTTGTGTCGTCGGTGGTTAGCTTGTCCATTGGATGAGTGGTTGATTGGCGCAGATGATCGCCGGTCAGGGCAAGCAGTTTCTGAAATTCAAACCCGTTTTCGACAAACAGATTGCGTTTGGCTGTGTCGAGGCTTGTCATCACACTGCGCACGTAATCGGCGCCGTATCGCATATCGCTGTCCAGACCTGGTACCGAGCTGCAGTCCTGACCATTGCAAGCGTCCCAGTCGAACGCAAAATCTTTTTCTCGCAGGTGCGTCAGCATAGTTTGTACCGCCGCAATATCTTCCGAGAGTTGGCCAAACGTCTCTGTCGCATCAAAGCGATCGATTTGCAGTTTCTTCCAGTAGTTGTCCCACTCGTGGGTCACATTGAAACGCGACAGCAAGGCCGCACCCAGGTCGGTCAGACCGCCATCATAGTGCAGATACAAAACTGGTATGCCATTAGCCATCGCACCGCTAACTGTGTTGGCAAAGGCCACAGCATTGGTCGTGTCGTTCATATGCTGCGAGATCACCAACAGGTCGGTGTCAGCTGCAAGGCAACTGCTCAACGCTTCATCATCACAGCTTCCAGCTTCGTTGTAGTCTGCCGAGCCCGGATAGAATTCATCCAGCCACTCGCGCACACCCTGCTCATCGGGAAAGTAATAGCCGTTGTCCATATTCGCGATGGTAACGCTGAAACTGCCGGTGGTAAGGTCGTCGTTTGCCATCAACCAGGCCAGGCTGTTCTGCAACAACTGATGCATCTGTGCGTTGAGTGACTCGGGGTTGCGTCGGTGGTTGCGCATCGGGTTGCCACCCAGCACCAGGTAGCGTGTATCGGCTTCGCCAATTATTCCAATGCTTTTCTGATAAACCGTTTTGTCGCTTTGCGTGACGCTGTTGGTGTAGAGCAGGGTGGCGTTTTCTCCAAACGTCGGGACCAGAGTGGCCGCATCGTGGGTGGGGTTCCATGTGACGCTGGTCAGGCTCGACCCATCCGCTTTGGCGCTGCCATCGGCCGCCAAACCGAATATTTCGGCCATCGCCGCCGAATGCAGCGTGCGGCCGTCTTCTATGCTGGCAAGTGTGGCGTCGAGCAGCTCGTCGGCACTATCTACCTGGCTGGCATCACCACTTCGAATAGCGCGCTCGATTGAGGATTCTTCTGGCTCTGGCTCTGGCTCTGGCTCTGGCTCTGGCTCTGGCTCTGGCTCTGGC
>CAZNIS010000104.1:0-23006 GCA_964573105.1 uncultured Granulosicoccaceae bacterium | reverse complement strand
AGTTATACGAGCCGTGCTCAACCGAAAACTCCGCTCTAACTTGTTCGTGCAGCGGAGCTGTCCTCCCACGAAAAGCCTCTGTGGGAGCAGATCCCCAATTCGGGAACTGGCGTGAGAGTATGTTATTTGAGGTGCAAGGAATCGTAGGGGCCGTAAGCCAAAGCGCACGTACCTTTTTGCGCTTTGGTAGGTGCGCCCAGGCTTACCAACCCTACGGTTTCTCGGTGTGTATCCTCTCGTGGCTTCGGCGTGCCACACAACCAAAACGTTCAAAGCGAGTTTTCACATGCGTGGCGCGGACCATCAAAATCGGCACACTCAGCGGGGTACTTCGCATGGCCTGTGCTAATTGACACTAACGATCAGAATCCACGCCACGTCACGACACTCTCGACCGGCTCGCGCTCACTGACCAGCGTGTTCTCAATCTTGGAATGATCGGCGAAGCCTAGGCTTATCCCGGAAACCAGAATCTGATCGTCGGGCACGCCGAGATGTTTCAGCACCGGCTCCTGAAAGGGTATCCACGCGGCTTGCGGGCAAGTATCGAGACCAAACGCCTTGGCCGCCAACATGATCGTTTGAATGTACATGCCGGTATCAGACCAACTGCCTTTTGTCAGGTACTTTTCCGTCGTGACAAAAATACCAACCGGCGCATCAAAGAACATAAAATTACGCGCTCCCTGGCGCGCAGCCCCCTCCCTGTCTCCTTTCTCAATACCAAGCAGGCCATATAAACCCCAACCCACGCCTCGACGTCGCGCATTGTGGTAGTCCTTCCACTTGGCAGGGTAATAATCGTAGTCCTCGTATGACTTGCCGCCGCCAGCTTTCACCATCTCAAGCACATCATCTGTGATCGCCTGCCGTACGTCGCCGGTGCACACATACGTATGCCAGGGCTGTGTGTTCGTGCCACTCGGCGCGCGTTGCGACACCTCAAGAATTTTGGCGACCGTCTCCTGCGGAACCGGATCGGGTTTGAATGCGCGGATCGATTTACGTTGCTGGATTGCGTCGAGAATATTCATGTTTGCGATGTTTTTAACGTTCTGATGAAAAGTTTCGGGTAAATAAAATTGTCGGCAGCGGTTATACGGGTTTTTTGTCCCGCCAGTACTCGTCCTTCAACCTGCGCTTGTACAACTTCCCTGTAGCAGAGCGCGGAAGTACCTCGCGAAATTCGATTGAGCGCGGGCATTTGATCGATGAAAGATGTGCTTTGCAGTAGGCGATCAGGGTGCCCTCTAATTCATCCGATGCGTCGCTGTGTGCCACCAGCTGAACGATGGCCAGCACTGCCTCACCGAGATCTTCATCCGGAATGCCAATCACGGCGGCATCAAGTACCGCCGGATGGGTGACCAGTACGTTTTCCGTCTCCTGCGGATAGATGTTGACGCCGCCTGAAATAATGACAAACGATTTGCGATCGGTCAGGTATAGATAACCCTCGTCATCCAGATAGCCAATATCACCCAGCGTGGTCCAGCCGTTCGCATTGGTGCACTGCGCCGTTTTAGCGGCATCGTTGTGATAGAGAAACTGGTGCCCGTTCTCGAAGTAGACTTCACCCTCCTCACCGATGGCCACTTCGTCACCGTGCCCATCGCAAATATGGGGAATGCCGAGGCTGGCCCTGCCGACCGAACCGGGATGTGCGAGCCATTCTTCGGTGGTGATCGATGTGAAGCCGTTGTTCTCGGTGCCGGCGTAGTACTCGTGAATGATCGGTCCCCACCAGTCGATCATCGCGCGTTTGATATCGATTGGGCAAGGTGCGGCGGCGTGGATGACCATGCGCATCGAACTGACATCGCATTGTTTGCGGACATCCGGCGGCAGCTTTAACAGTCGCACAAACATGGTGGGCACCCACTGACTGTGCGTGATGCGATAGCGCTCGATCAGCCGCAGCGATTCTTCTGCATCAAAGCGATCCATAATGTAGGCGCTGCCGCCCATCTTGATCGTCACCATCGAGTGGCGCAACGGGGCTGCGTGATATAAAGGTGCCGGACTGAGGTAGCGGGTGTCGGGCCCGTAGTCATACAGTGATGCAAGCAGATCGATCAGCATAGTCATTTGGCCAGGCGGCTGATCGGGCAGTGGCCATTTGATACCCTTCGGCCGGCCGGTGGTACCGGATGAGTACAGCATGTCAAGCCCCTGCGACTCATCGGCAATCGGGGTTTGCGCTTGTGTGCTGATGCTGTCATGCCAGCTCTGCATGGCGGCGGCCTGTGCCGAGGCTTGCGAGCCGACCAGATAGTATTCGCAATCGCGGTCATTGTTTTTCTTTAGCGTCTGCAGCAGCTCCAGAAACCGCTCCGACACAATCAGCATGCGCGCACCACAATCCTGCAAAATGTAGGCAATTTCATCGTGCGTTAAATGGGTGCTGATGGTGGTGTAGTAGACGCCGGCGCGATCTGCAGCAAAGCAAACTTCCATGAATTCGCGTCGATTCTCCATCAATATCGCGATGTGATCGCCCGCTTTGAGCCCGGCACTTCGCAAAAGATGCGCCCCCTGATTGGCGCGTGCTTCCAATTCGCCAAACGTGACCACTTCCCCCGTGTTGCACATGACGAAGGCGGTGGAGTCGGGCGCATGCGCGCGCGGTTGATAGGGTGCGGATGACTCAGCTTTGCTGTTTGTGTTCATTGGCTTGAAATCTTCTTTGCGCGTTCGCGCAACATATTGGTGGCGCCGTCGGTAAGAGCGGCCATTTGTGCCGCTGCCAGGTGGCGGGTAAAGCAGTATTGTGGCAACAATCCCTCGGCGCCCATCGCGTGCAATAGCTTTGGCAAATGCGCCTGACAGGTCTCGACGCTGCCGACCTTTGCCATGATAGCGGGCAGTTGTGCATCACCACCTTCATCGACCCGTTGGCAAGCTTGATCGGTAATCGTTTGCGCCTGTTGCAGCGCGTGGTCTGCAGTATCCAGCAGTTGCTGCCAGCTGTCGTGGGTGTGCAGTGGCTTGCCGAAGGTATGGCGAAGTTGTCCATAGCGTCGCGCCTCGTGCAGCGCGGCATCCAGCATCGCATCGCACATCGCCGCCACGTAGACGCGCGCGCCATTGATCTCATTCAATATGGATTTGAACGCTTTGCCGGGTTCCAGCAACAATTGCGATGAATCGACTTCCACGTTTTGCAATCGGAAGCCACCCGTGCCGATGCTGGTTTGCGAAAAGCCCGAGTCGATCGGATAGCGCTCGACCCCCGTTGTATGCAGATCGACCAAAAACGCGGCAATGCCATGGCTGTTGCCGGGTGCGTCGGTTTGGGCAAACACAATCGCAAGATCTGCATGCCTTGCGTTGACTATCCACGATTTTTCGCCGTTCAGTATCCATCGATCATTTTGCTGGATGGCCTGTGTCTGCAATGCGGCAACATCGCTGCCGGCGGTCGGTTCAGTCAGCGCGGTACAGGCGTGCGAGCGTCCGTGCAACAGGCCAGGCAGGGTGTTGTCCTGCACATCGGCCGGTGCACTCAAGCACAGCCTGAGTGCGACGTTGTGGGTATTGATCACTGACATCGCGAATCCGAAGTCGCAGGCTGCCAGCGCAGCAAAAGCACAGGCCTTAGTCCGAAATCCCAGACCCAGACCTCCCTTTGACTGTGGCAGCTCAATGCCGGTTAAACCGATTTCCGCCGCACGCAGATACAGCGACTGATCCGGACTCTTCTGCCCCAGGCACCAGCTCGCCGCAGCGGGGGCAATTTCCTCGTGCGCAAACTTTGCGACGCTAGCGATGAAGGGATCGGGGTCGGTCATTGGCGGCATTGGGGGTTGTGCAATGGTTTA
Organism: uncultured Granulosicoccaceae bacterium; assembly: GCA_964573105.1. Classification (GTDB taxonomy): domain Bacteria; phylum Pseudomonadota; class Gammaproteobacteria; order Granulosicoccales; family Granulosicoccaceae; genus CAKZSB01. The sequence goes on along the minus strand of CAZNIS010000104.1, from coordinate 19,185 downwards.
AGTGTCGCGTTGCCAGGCTGTCCAACACGACGCGTGTCGGATCGCAGCGGCAGTGTATAGTAACGCCCGCATGCCCGCTTCCCAGTCACGTGATCATTTGATTCTGGTTGCCAGCCTGATGGTGACCCAAACCATCGGCTGGGGCACGACCTATTCCCAAATCGCGGTGCTGGCGCAGTCGATCTCGACTGACATTGGCACCTCGCGCGCTGTGCTGTTTTCCGGTGCGACGGTGATGTACCTGGGGGCCGCTGTCACTGCACCTTTCGCCGGGCGTCTGGCCGATCGTTACGGCGGTCTGAAATTGCTTGCCCCTGGATCGGTGGCAATCGCTGCCGGCCTTGCGCTGTTGTCGCTCAGCACTGGAACCCTAAGCTATCTGCTGGCCTGGCTGGTATTCGGCCTGGTGCAACACATCGCGCTGGTCACTGCGGCCTATACCGGGCTTGCCCAGGCGATGGGGGCGGGGGCTGCTCGCAGCATCGCCACACTGACCCTCGCCACCGGATTGTGCTCATCGATTTTCTGGCCGTTGTCGGAATTTGGTCTGCGTCTGGTCGACTGGCGCACGCTGTGCCAACTCTACGCACTACTGACGTTACTCATTTGCCTGCCGATTCACTGGTGGCTGGCGCGACGTTACGGCCATTGGCGCGCCGGCGAAGGAGACGATGCCGTACCGTTGGCGCCGGCACACATCCGTAGCGGTAGCGAGCGCGAAGGCTTCACTTTGCAAACGTTGATCGCCAGTGGCGGCGCACTTATCACGGTGGGCTTTGGCATCACGGTGATCGATATTTTCCAACAGCTGGGGGCAACGCGCGAGGCGGCAGTGTTTGCCGGTTCGCTGATCGGTATTGCCTTTGTGGTCAGTCGCGGGCTGGTCACCTTGTGGGCCGATCGCATCTCGCCGGTGCAGTTGGCGAAGATCGTCTACATTCTGTTGCCGCTGTGCTTTGTGCCGTTACTGGTGTGTGGATTAACGGGGATCGCGCTGCCGGGCTGGCTCGCTGCGATCGTCGCATTTAGTTTTGGATTGCCGGCCGGGATTGTCGGCATCCTGCGTTCGACTTTCCCGCTCTATTTGTTTGGTTCGGCAGGTTATGGCGGCATCCTCGGGCGGCAGGCGCGCATGACCGAGCTTGCGAGTGCCGTGTCACCGGCCGGAATCGCCTGGCTGATGGCGATCTCGGTGTCCGGTTCGGTGGCTGCGCTGGTGGCCGTAGGAGGTGTAGCCTCGATGGCAACCTGGCGCATTGGCAGGCTGATTCGCACGAATTAACCCTTGAACCTCTAGCGACTAGAGGGCCTAGACTGGGTTACTACTTCTTTGATCCGGCGGATGTCAGGTTATTCGAATGGCAGAGTTGCCAACCACAACCGAGCGAGCCTATCGCGTCGAGGGCATGGACTGCGGTAGTTGCGCCACCACGATTACTTCGGCACTGAGTGGCTTGCCCGGCGTATCGAACGCCAATGTGTCTGTCGCTCGAGAGATGCTGACGCTCGATCTGGATACCGCGCGCACCTCGAGCGCGGAAGTTGAAAAAACCGTCAACGGGCTGGGTTTTGGCACCTCGGTACTCAACGACGATACGCCCGAACCCGTGGCGCCGTCGAGCGGTTGGAATACCCCGAAAACCAGGCATTTGCTGATCTGTATTGGCGTCAGTGTTGCGGCCTTGCTCGGCGGTTTACTCGCGCCCGCGCTCGAACCGGTGTTGTTGACTCTAGCCGTAGTCTACGCCTTGTGGCCAATCGCCAAACGCGCCTGGGTCGCCGCAAGACTTGGCGCGGTTTTTACCATTCAGATGCTGATGAGCATCGCGGCCCTCGGTGCGATCATTATCGGTGAGCAGCACGAGGCGCTGCTGGTGGTGCTGCTTTTCATGGTTGGCGAGTTTCTCGAAGGGCTGGCTGCCGAGAGGGCGCGCTCGGGCATCAAGGCACTCGGAGCGCTATTGCCGGATCAAGCCTGGCTGCTTGAGGCAGATACACCTAAACCGGTCAACGCCGCAGAATTGCAGATTGATCAGACCGTGCTGGTGCGTCCCGGTGACCGCATGCCGGCGGACGGGCAAATTGTCGACGGCACCAGCAGTATCGATGAAAGCCCGGTCACCGGCGAGAGTGTGCCGGTCAGTAAGGGGCCGGGCGACGAGGTGCTGGCCGGCACGGTCAATCACGATGCCGCGCTGCAGGTGCGCGTCACGCGTGCAGCCGAAGACAACACCATCGCACGCATTATCACGCTGGTGGAAGAGGCGCAGGACGCAAAGGCGCCAACCGAGCGCTTCATCGAGCGCTTCTCCCGCATCTACATGCCGATCGTGATCGCGATTGCCGTGATCGTAGCGATCGTGCCGCCGCTGATTGGCATGGGCTCGTGGGACACCTGGACATACCGAGCGCTGGCGCTGCTTTTGATCGGCTGCCCGTGCGCGCTGGTGATCTCAGTGCCGGCGGCGATCGCGGCCAGTCTGTCGGCCGGTGCGCGGCGCGGCATTCTGGTCAAGGGCGGAGCGGTAATGGAACAGCTTGCGAGCACCACGGCTATCGTGTTCGACAAGACCGGCACACTGACGCAGGGCAAGCCCGCAGTCACCGATATCGTTGCGGGCGGCCGCAGCGAGGCCGAATTGCTCGCGCTGGCCGCTGCCGTTGAACGCGGCTCATCCCACCCGCTGGCCGAGGCGATTTGCCGCAAGGCTGATACACGCAAAAGCCAGTCAATCCATGCCGCCGACATCCGCGTAGACCCCGGCAAGGGAATGATCGGGTCGGTGGACGGCGCCGAGATTTTCATCGGTGCGCCGCGCTTTGCCGCCGAGCGCGCCGACCTGTCCGCATCGATGCAAAAACAAATCGCGCAACTGGAAGCGGCCGGCAAGACTGTTGTGATCGTCACCGAGTCAGCAGCGGTGGCGGGGCTGATTGCGCTGCGCGACGAGCCGCGTACAAGCACTCGGGCGGGCCTTGCCCAACTAAAAGAACAGGGCATCAGCACCGTGATGATGACCGGTGACAACCCGCGCACCGCTGCCGCCATCGGCGAGGATCTGGGGATTGCGGTGCAGGCCGAGATGCTGCCGCAGTACAAGGCACAACAGGTGCGTCAACTGGCGCAAGCCGAGACCGTGATGATGGTCGGCGATGGCATCAACGATGCGCCGGCGCTGGCCGAATCTCATGTCGGGGTGGCGATTGGTTCGGGCACCGATGTAGCGATGGAGGCGGCGAATGCCGCCATCATGCGCAATGACATCGGCGATGTCGCGCGCATGACACAACTGGCGCGCAGCACCATGTCTGTCGTGCGTCAGAATGTATTTATCGCGCTGGGCTTAAAAGCGATTTTTCTGGTCACCACCATCACCGGTCTTTCGGGCCTGTGGATGGCTGTGCTGGCAGACACCGGCGCCACGGTGATGGTGACGCTGAACTCGATGCGGCTGTTGGGGTTCTTTGGCCGCGATACCGAATCTAAGCCTCAACCGGACGCATCGTTGCCCGGCAGCCCGGACGCTATGCGGCCATGATCGGTTGAGCACTTTTCGTGATCGGCCAGAATCTCGATCACCCGGCAGTCACAAACTTTGCCGTGACTGCACTCATTCACCATGCGCGCGAGTTCCCGTTCCAGCAGTTTGAGTTGGGCGATCCGGTCGCGAACCATATCCAGATGCGCGCGGGCGATGCTGTCGGCGGCGTGGCATGACGCCTGTGGCGTTGAAGACATCTCAAGCAAGGCGCGAATGCTGTCGATGTCAAACCCCAGATCGCGCGCGTGGCGGATGAAATTCAGCCGCTCCAGGTGCGCTGGCCCGTAGATACGCTGATTGCCCGCGTTGCGCGGGGCCTCGGCGATCAGCCCGATCTTCTCGTAGTAACGGATCGTTGGCACCTTAACGCCGGTGCGCTGTGACAACTGGCCGATCGACAAACTCAACAAACTATCTCCGAGGCGGGACTGATCATTGTGAGGGCAGGGCGCGCCAACTCAATCTTCGCCTGGCCACGTTTTGTGTTTCGGCGCATCAGAAATCTGCCACCTTGCCCCATGAAGATGCCTTCAGTCGAGACAGTCGATACTGCGACGGATCGACAATGGGGTCAGCACCTGTCACCAGATCGGCGATCAGGTGGCCGGCGCCGGGTCCAATGCCAAAACCGTGACCGCTGAAACCTGCGGCGAGCAAAAACCCCGGCAGCTGTTCGGATACGTCGATGACGGGCACGCCATCCGGCGTGCTGTCGATGTAACTCGCCCAGCCAGCCTGGATGTCAACCTTTTGCAGTGCCGGCAGTAGCTCACGTGCGCACTGCAACGTACTTTTCAATACGCCCTGGTTTGGCGCAGGATCCAGCACACGATTGCGTTCCATCGGCGTTTCTGCATCGAGTGCCCACTGTCGGCGCGACTCGTGGCCGGCCCTTGCCGCGTGCAATCCCCCCGGTGACAGTACGCGCCAGCGCCGGGCGAACATCGGCACGAAATCGCTGGCAAAACGCAGTTGCTGCCAACTTGGATCGACATTCGCACGGCCACTGATCGCAAGCGTATAACCACCATCGCCGCGACTCGTCACCGATGCGCGTTCTGTGTGCAGCGTGTCCGGCAGCCCCTGGGCACCCGGCTGAACCGACAGGATTGATGCCCGCACCGAGGCCTGTGGAAAGGCAATCCCAAGCTGATGGCAAAACGAGGAGGCCCAGGCGCCACCGGCCAGCACCACCTGCTGACAACGCAACTCGCCGTGCTCGGTAACCACACCGGACACGCGTCCGCCGGTGGTCAGAACGCCACGTACCGCGCACTGCTGAACCAAATGGCCACCGGCCTGCAATACGCCCCTGGCGATGACCGGTACGGCGCGCGACGGATCGGCAACGCCATCACTCTCCGAGAACACGCCACCGCGCCACGATTGACCGGTCGCCACGCCTCGCTGCGTCGCCTGCTCGCCAGTCAGCACATGGCTGATGACATTGTGACTCCTGGCGAAATGACACCAGTCGGCCCAGCCCTCGATCTCGGCCTCACGGTTGCTGAGATACAGCAGCCCACAGCGACTAAAGCCGACGTCCTCACCAATCTCTCTGGCGAAGCGATCCCACAATTCCAGCGCTTTGGTTGCCATTGGCAACTCGCGCGCGTCGCGGTTTTGTTGCCGGCACCAGCCCCAGTTGCGGCTCGACTGCTCGCCCGCTATGACACCTTTTTCCAGCAGCGCCACCGACACGCCACGCCGTGCCAGAAAATAAGCCGCCGTGGTACCGACGACACCACCGCCAATCACCACGACATCGACCGGTGGTGGCAATTTTGTGCTGGTCTCGATCCTTTGCAGGGGGGCAGGCAATACGTTCTCCAATCGATGTGCGGTGCAGTTAACCCAGCGCCTGTGAGGTGAGAGCAAATCGCCGCGGCAGGCTGTCAGCGGGTGCATCGCACGGCACCGACAATCCACCCGCCTGCATCAAAACGCCGCTGGCGATTTTGGCAAGACCACTCTGCGTAAGCCATGCGCCCAGGCCGGTGCTGGTTTCAGTGTCCACTCGCAACAGCTCGCCCGGGTGTTCGGCCAGTGCCAGTGACAGCAGGCTCTTCGCCTCATCAAGGTTGCTCGCCACCACCGGACCAATGACGCGACCGCGTCCAAACTCACGCAGCACGGCAAATCCGCTCACAGCACTGTCGGCACCACGAATCACAGCAAAGCGCGCCTGCGACGACAAGGCATGAAACAGACGGTGGCGATTCATCTGCAGCGCCTGGTTGTCCAGTTCAATGATGGCCGGAAGATCTTCTGCACTGCCCCAGATAGCAGGGCCAATCGGCGACAGCTCGCTTATCTCGCCCTGGTGCTGTGCGATCTCACCCAGTGGTCGAAAGCCCAGCTTTTCGTACAACGGCAGTCCGTTCTGTGTCGCGACAAGCTGCCAGCAGGCTGAATCCAACGTCGCCATGGCGCGTTGGGTAATCTCGCGCCCCAGGCCGCGACTGCGCAGGGAGGAGTCGACGATAATCAGATTCGCCATTGCGACCGGCCCAAATGATGTCGCCAGTGCGGTTGCCACGAGCTTGTTGTCAGCCAGTGCCACCACGCCGTTGCTGATCCCGTGTACCAGTGCCCAGTCTTCGGTTCGGTGTGGCCAGCCGGCGGCGCGGGAGAGTTGTGCTGCGTCCGGCAGATGCGATGCCTGCATCGCGGCAAATGTCAGGTCCATTGGGCTCGTTCGGGTCGTTTGCTTGCACGCGTGGTTTCAGCGCAATATACCAAAGCCTGCTGCCAGTCGGTGCAAGTGATTGCCGAATGTCGTCAGACGCTGCCATTTGCACCGTTATGTGTAAGATGGTAACCCGTATGCGCCGGTCGCATCCGATTGCCAAAGGTTCAGCCATGAGTGTTTTTCGCCCCAAGTTCATCACTTTCGATTGCTACGGCACTCTGACCCATTTTGACATTGCCGGTGCCACGCGGCGAATCTATGCGCCAGTGCTAAGTGGCGATGCGATGGATCGGTTCCTGAGAAGTTTCTCCGCCTTTCGCATGGATGAAGTGTTCGGCGCCTGGAAGCCCTATTCAGATGTGATAGGCAATGCGCTGGAGCGAACCTGTCACGCGCACGGTGTCGAGTTTCGCTCGCAGGACGCGCAAAACATCTATCTTGAAATACCCGGCTGGGGTCCGCATCCAGATGTACCACAAGGGCTTGCACGCACCGCGCAGGAGATACCACTGGTGATTTTATCCAACGCGATGAATGATCAGATCATGTCGAACGTGGAAAAACTCGGCGCGCCATTTCACCGCGTGATTACCGCCGAGGAAACCGGCGCCTACAAACCGCAGATGAAGGGTTTTGAGTACATGCTCGATGTGCTCGGCTGCGCACCAGAGGAAATCACGCACGTATCGTCATCGTTCCGCTACGATCTGATGACCGCCCACGACATGGGGATACAATCCAAAGTCTGGGTTAACCGCGGGCACGAGCCGCCCAACCCCTACTACGGTTATACCGAAATCGCCGACATCTCCGGTTTGCCGGGCGTTTTCGGCTTGACTTAAGTGCTCATGGTATGAAGTTTTGCCCCTACTGGCTCGATGACATATCGCCGCTGCCCGCAGAATCGCTGACACCGGTATCCGGGCACTATGATGTAGCTGTGATAGGTGGCGGCTTCACCGGTCTGGGAGCGGCGCGCAGGCTGGCCATGAATGGTGCCAGTGTGGTTTTGTTCGAGGCAGAGTCCATTGGACACGGCGCCTCCGGACGCAACGGCGGGCACCTGAACAATGGCCTTGCGCACAGCTTTGCCGCGGCTTGTACACGTTTTGGTGAGAAGCAGGCCACCGCCATGTACCACGCGTTTGACAATGGCATTGACACCATCGAGCGAATCATCGCGCAAGAGCAGATCGATTGTGATTTTCGACGTTCAGGTAAATTGAAACTTGCCTCAAAACCTAATCACATGGCGGCGATAGCGCGTGATTTTGACAGTGTTCGCCGACTGGCAGATCCAGATACGACATTGCTTACCCGTGATGATCTGCAAGGCGAAATCGGCTCCGATATCTTTCATGGCGGCATGCTGCAGAAAAAGAGTGCCATGATGCACATGGGGAAGTTTGTTGCAGGCCTTGCCCGTGCTGCGGTGCGACACGGCGCGACCGTTCACCAGCACACAGCAGTCGATGGCTGTGTAAAAACAGCCCGCGGCTTTGGGCTAAAAACAGCACGCGGTGAGATCACTGCCACCAACGTTCTGTTGGCAACCGGCGCTTACACTTCCCATGAATTCAACTGGTTCAGACGCCGCATCGTGCCGGTTGGCAGTTTTTTGATTGCCACGCGCCCGCTGACGGATAGTGAAGTGGCACAAACGCTGCCAGGCAATCGCACCTGCGTGACCACCATGAACATCGGCAACTACTTTCGATTATCGCCCGATAAACGCCTGATCTTCGGCGGCCGTGCGCGCTTCTCGGCGCGTTCCGATCAAACGGCGGATGCAAAGGGCGGGGCGATCCTGCGACGCGCAATGATCCATATGTTTCCACATCTGGCAGAAATCGAGATCGACTACTGCTGGGGCGGGCTTGTGGATATGACAGCTGATCGATACCCGCGTGCAGGCATCAACAACGGGCTGCACTATGCGATGGGATATTCCGGTCACGGCGCTCAAATCGCAACGCACATGGGCGAGATTATGGCGGCGCAGATGTTGGGGCAAGCGTGCCACAATCCATGGTCAGAACTGCCGTGGGAGGCCGTGCCCGGACATAGTGGCAAGCCGTGGTTTTTGCCGATTGTTGGCGCCTATTACCAGTTAAAGGACCTGATCAGCTAGCGTGGACGCACGGTTTGAATCTACCAGGTGGGTGTGCGTAACTCGCGTAGGTTGGCGCAAAGCCAGCGCAGAAGGATTCGTTTGCTGTGATCAGGCAAATATTTAACGGAGATCGAAACGTCAACTACTGCGTGCCCAACAATGTCGTGACGAGCCATGTTTGTCGGGCACGCCGCGCGTCGCGATCCTCCTGCGTCGACCAACGGGATCCGACTACGCTATAACCCCGGCCGCAACGATTCACCATTCATTGCGATGGATGGAACCTTTCTCAATCGCAGCGCATTGCTCAACACCGATACCGACGACAACGCCATTGCAGCGGCGGCAAACATCGGCGACAGCAGCCAGCCAAACAGCGGGTACAACACACCGGCGGCGAGCGGAATCAGCGCGATGTTGTAACCAAACGCCCAGCCAAGGTTTTGCCGGATATTGCGCATGGTGGCATTGGATACATCAATCGCATTCGTCACGCCACGCAGATCACCGGACATCAGCACCACATCGGCGCTCTCGATCGCGATGTCGGTACCGGTGCCGATCGCAATGCCGACATCGGCGTGCGCGAGCGCCGGCGCATCGTTGATACCGTCGCCGACAAACGCGATCCGCTTGCCTTCTTTACGCAGAGCCTCCAGTGCTGCGACCTTACCATCCGGCAGCACGTCCGCCACCACTTTATCAATTCCGGTTTGCCGCGCAATCGCCTGGCCGGTTTCGCTTTTGTCACCGGTGATCATCACAACCTTTATCCCTTTGTCACGCAAGGCGGCAATAGCGGCATGGCTGGTCGCCTTGATCGGATCGGCGACTGCGATCAGTGCGGCAAGCCTGCCGTCGATTGCGGCGTAGAGGGCGGTTTTGCCTTCAGTGGCGAGGCGGTTTTCGTCACTCTCCATCGCTTGCAAACCGATCCCGTCACGATCCATCAATCGCCTGGCACCGATTAAAACCTGTCGCCCCGCAACGCTTGCCTCCACGCCGAAGCCTGTCACCGATACAAACTGCTCCACACGCGAAAGCTCCAGTTCTTCCGCTAGTGCCGCATCGACAATGGCATCGCTGATCGGATGTTCGGATTGTGTCTCGACCGAGGCTATCAGCCGCAAAACCTCCGCGCGCTCAAAGCCGTCAGCGAGTACCAGATCGGTGAGCGCCGGTTTGCCTTCGGTGACGGTGCCGGTCTTGTCCAGTGCCACGATGTCTACATCGCTCAGCGCCTGCAGCGCATCGCCCTTTCGAAACAGCACGCCCAGTTCAGCCGCGCGACCGGTGCCGACCATGATCGATGTCGGCGTGGCTAGCCCCATCGCGCAGGGGCAGGCAATGATCAGAACCGACACGCCGGCCACCAGTGCCAGCGTTGATGCTGATTCCGGCCCCAATAGGAGCCACAGTAGAACGGTTAGCACCGCGATCACGAGCACGGCGGGCACAAACCAAAGCGTCACGCGATCAACCAGCCCCTGTATCGGCAGTTTGGCCCCTTGTGCATCCTCGACCATACGGATAATTTGTGCCAGAGTGGTATCGGCGCCGACGCGATTAGTGCGAACCGTCAGCCGCCCGGTGCCGTTGACCGTGCCACCAGTCACCGCATCGCCGGACGTTTTGGCGACGGCCAGCGGCTCACCCGTGATCATGCTTTCATCAACATTGCTCGAGCCGTCCGACACTTCACCATCGACCGGAATCCGCTCACCCGGACGCACCAGCACCCGGTCGCCGATCTGCAGCGTGTCGATATCGACTTCCTGCAATTCGCCACCGTCTTTAATCAATTGCGCCGTGTTGGGCTGCAATTCCAGCAGCGACTGAATGGCAGCGCCCGTGCGTCCTTTGGCGCGCGCCTCCAGCCAGCGGCCGAGCAGAATCAGCACCACGATGACAGCCGCCGCCTCGAAGTAGACAGCGCGGACACCGGCCGGCAACAGCGTGGGTAAGAATGTCGCTATCGTTGAATAGCTCCAGGCGGCGCCGGTGCCGAGTGCGACCAGGCTGTTCATGTCCGGCGCAAGCTTGAGCATGGCCGGGATGCCGCGCGTGAAGAACTCGCGGCCAGGTCCGATCAGCACCAGCGTGGTCAGCACAAACTGAACAATCCACGAAGTTTGAATGCCGATTGAGCTTGCGATCAAGTGATGAAAGGCGGGTATCAGATGCGAGCCCATCTCCAGAATGAAAACGGGCAGCGCGAGTGCGGCTGCCAGCCGCATCCGTCGCCGCTGTGTCTGCGCCTCGTCGGCCTGTCGTTCAACCCGGCTGAGTGACGCATCGGTAGAAGCGAGTTTGGCGGCATAGCCGGCGTCGTTGCTGGCCTCGATCACATCTCGGGTGGTGACCGCGCCTTCAAGGTATTCGACCGTCGCACTCTCGGCTGCCAGATTGACCGAGGCGTTCACGATACCCGGCACCGCCAGCAACGCCTTTTCCACCCGCCCCACACAGGATGCACAGTGCATCGCATCGACATGCAGCGTCACGCTGGCCGTGCGCGCCGGGTAGCCGGCCGAGGCAAGTGCTGCGCTGACATCACCGACTTGACCGGGCGAGTCGATCGAAAACGAAGCGCTTTCGGCCGCAAGGTTGACAGAGACATCTCGTACCCCGTCGATTGTATCGAACGTCTTTTCCACACGGCCGACACAAGACGCACAGTTCATGTTGGTGATCGACAGATTAACGGTTTTCGGATGGGTCACGACCGGATTCCAGTGAGGCACTGAAGTGAATATAAACCTTCCAGTCACTGGAGGCTCAAGGGGCGGCAGGCCACTGCCAGCCACGACAGGTGCGAAATTGAGCCGACCGAAAAAGGTGCGGTTCGTCACCGCTCACCGCCACCCCACACCCGCGCCTCCGCGTTTAATGTCTACAACCAACGCCCTCGTAGGATGCTGGTGAGGCACGAACCGCATCGAATCGCATCGCTCCAGCCTCGTCAACACCCAAAAGCTAAGACCCCCGATTTGCCTGCCCTCACTCGATGGTTTTTATTGGCGTAAATTCGGGCCGAACATCCGGATGATGCGTAAAATCGTAATGCAGAAATCCATCCCACTGAACTTTCAACGCATGATCCAGAGCCAATTCAAAATGCGGCAAATGACCGTATTTCGGTTCAAGCTTTGCGGCCATCTCGTAGGCAACCTTGTCAAAAGTATTCCGCAACCAGACGGCTACATAGTCATTTTTTGCCTTACCACGCAGGAAAGTCGGTACCCCCCAGTTGTCGGTAATCGTTTCAAACCAGGCGTCAAACAGATCTTTGGTGTACTGCAGGGTCATCTCAACGTCTTCGCGGCTGGTGGGATTGACATGCCCGGTGTTGGCCAGATCCCACTCCTCACCCAGTACGTGGCGCAGGAACGTAATATATCCGGTCATATTTTGAACGCCGCTGAAATCGTGAAGCGGCAATCTGGCGGCGTATACGAAATCAATAAATGTAATGGTTCGATCGGGAAACAGAATGTAGCTGTCAGCCATACTGTGAGCCACAGATACTGGCGTCCCCATCTTGAAACGCTTGTTATCGAACTCAAAGTAGCCGACCGGCGTGTCTACAACTTCCGTCACTTTGGGTATTCGCTGCTGGTAAAGCTCTGACGCCTGGACAAACTGGTCTGTTGCGATGATGCGCAACGTACGGCCCTGTTTGGCGACTGCATCAGCCAGATTCTGTGCCCCGCCGATATGATCCAGATGCGGATGGCTGTAGACCAGAGTTGTTACCGGCTTATCAGTAATCTCCGCTATCTTGTCCAACAGCCGGTCAGCAAACAGCGCCTCGGCGGCATCGACCAGCAGCACCTCTTCGGCTCCAACGTACATTGTCATCGAATGTAGATTGTGTAATATCCAGTAGCTTTGCTCGGAGATTCGCTGGATATTGATCTGGCCAATTGGATATTCCGGTAAACCAATCATTTGTCCGGGCCTAAGCGCCGTTTTATCTGACAATGGCACCACCTCGCGTCCGCTCGGGGCCGGTGTCTTGTTACTGATTGGCGATACAGGCCGAAAGATATGATCGCTTTGGCTGACTCCTTTGTCGCTCAGCCAATACTGGTATGCGAATGCCGCTAATGCCAATCCGGCAACAAGCCAGGGAAAAGCAGGAAACCATTTTTTGCCTACCATAGTTGTGCAATCAACCTTGATGTTCGAGTGAAAAGGGTACTTTGTTGTACCAAAAAATCGATATTAGGGTACACGATCGTACCTTGCAAGTAGAACTTGAGAATTGCTCATGCCCGAGAGATCGAACTTAAACGAAAAACAGGAATCCAGACGGAATGAGATTCTTTCGGTGGCGACCCTTATGTTTTTTGAGATGGGCTATGCGCACACCACAATGGCGGCGATTCAACAGGAGGCGGGAGGGTCAAAACGCACGCTGTATCAATTCTTCCCAAGCAAAGAATCGCTGTTCGTCGCGATTGTCGAGCGGACTATTGCGAGAATGAACACGGAAACCCCCGTCCCGCTTGGCACGCTGGATCTACGCTCCAATCTGGTCAATGTCGGTGAGGCGTTTGTTCGGATAATTACATCTATTGAAGGGATAGCGATCTACCGCACCGCCGTTTCCGAGGCGGCGCATAGTCCGACGATGGCCCAGACGTTTTTGAAAATAGGACCCGACGAAAACCACGAGTGTTTGGCCCAATATCTTCAAACTCAGAGCGAAGCAGGCCTCATTGATGTTTCCAATCCAAAAATGGCGGCTGCGCAGTTACTGGGCGCTATGCGTTCCGAGCTTCATCTTGAGGCAGTACTGACTTCGAAAATCCCGTCGAAACGTATGATTCGCAAACATGTAACCGCTGCAGTTGATACGTTTCTTGCCGGGGTACAACATCGCTAGAGCGGGTGGCGTTGTTTGGTTGAATTACTCAGTGGCGTGGCAACGAGATCAGTTGCGGTTCGCTACCTCTCACCCACGTTCGACACCTGTGTGTACTGCAAGAACACGCATTGAAGCGTCACAGCGCACCATTATCCTTCAACAGCCCATATAGCCTGCTCGCAATTTCCCGATACCCGGCTGCATTAAAATGTACCGAGTCCGATTTGAGGGAAGGCTTTTTTAGAAGGCTTGAAATCATGCCTTTCTCAAACACCAGATCGTATTCATCGGCCAGTTCCTGATAGTAGGGCGCCGATGAGGACAGCAATCTTTTCTCCGGCACACCGATCAGCACCACCTGCATGCCACGCCCGATTGCCAGTTCAATCATCGCGCGCAGATTGGCTTTGGCCTGGGCCGCGCCGAGGTTGCGCAGAATGTCGTTGCCTCCGTGCATCAAGACCATGAGATCCGGCGCCGAATCCGCCAGCACATCGGGCAGCCGCAGTAATCCCTCCGCCGTCGTTTCGCCGGAGATGCCGGCGTTTATAACCTTTCTGCCAGACAGCTGCGCGAGTACTGCCGGGTAGCTGGACTCCGGGTTGGTGCCCTTGCCTTCTGTCAGACTGTCGCCAAAAGCCAGCATCACAGCAGACTGGCCCAGCGGTTCCAGCGGTTTGTCGCAGGCGATGAGCGTCGCTGCCGACATCAGTATGGCCAGCCATCGCACCGCAGTGGCAAATACCTGTTTAAAAGTAGTTCTAGTCATAGCCAAGCGAAATGAGTCGATCGAGTCATTCTTTAGGATAGCGCTGACTGAAGAAGTTGCATCGGCCATCGGCCGAGTGCCGTGCCCGCCTATTGTGCGTGGGCGCTGTTGCCGGTTTTCGTCGATGAGTCAGCTGACAAGTGCCAGGCGGGTCTGAGGCTACATCGTCGAGGCGACGAACCGTCCAGCCAGGTACGCAATCGTAGCCGCGATGCCACCGATCAGCAGTGTTTGTACCGCCGAGCGCAGCATCGATTCTGTCGACCATTTGGATTTTAGTGCGCCGATCAATAAAAACGTCAACGCCGTGGTGATCGAGGCGATCAGGTAGGCGTTGTCGACACCAGCCAGGAACGGCAGCAGCGGTAAACCGCCGCAGGCGATAAACGCGAAAAATGTGGCAATGGCTGCCGTCATCGCACGCGGCTCGACACCCGCCAGCCCGTGCTCGCCGGTCAGCATCATGTGTACCCACAGCGACCGGTAGCGAGTGATGATGTCGCTGGCGGCACTGAGATCTGATTCAGTCAAACCGTGCTGGCTGAGAATCTCTCGCAACTCCGCCTTTTCCCCTTCCGGGTACTCTGCGATGTGCCGGTGTTCCATCGCGGTGATGCGCTGGTGATTGTGCGCCTCCGAACGGATGCCAAGGTAGTTGCTCGCCGCCATCGAAAAACCATCTGCCAACACGTTGGCGATGCCCAGTGCCACGATTACCTTGGCCGACAGCCCGGCACCGGCCACACCGGAGATAATGGCAAACGTCGTAATCGTCCCGTCGATGGCACCATAGACCGTGTCACGCAACAGGCTGGTTTCTCCTGCGCTGGCAATCCGTGCCCGTATCTCGGCAGGGGAGTGCCCGTGTTCGGCAAAATGCTTGGTCACAGTGTGCTGACTCCGTTTTCAGCCGAGATTGTCAGTTGCAGTTTAGCCTGTGTTGCAGGTGATCTGTTTGCGCTGAATCAAGTGCTCTGCGCGGGGCAGCGTGTGATCGATCTGCCCGAGTTTGTCCAGCAATAGATGTTTACATACGTCCAGTAAGTCGCGCGCAATTACATCATCGCGCCGGCGTTATCTGAACCCTCCTGCTGCGCGAAAAAAGAGGTACCTTTGGGTACGGCGGGCAACTCCATCTGGTAGGCTGAGCAACGCACCCGACCCGATGCCTCGCCACGTACCAGCTCGTGTGTATACCGGCTGGGCAGATGGTTGGGGCTAAGCTCAATGGCATCCTCAGCGTAATAGGTGGTGATATAGAGCGTACGTGGCTCGGTGGACAGATTCGGTGCCGAGCCATGCAGCAGGTTGGCATGCATCAAACAAACAGAACCTGCTTCGCCAGTGCAAGAGACTATCTTGTCGCGTTGTTGATCGACGATGCTCTCATCGACTGCACCGGTAAACACGCCGTTGTGCCAGTGTGAGTGAATGGGGCCTTTGTGGCTGCCGGGGATCACTTCAAGCGGGCCATTTTCAAGCGTGACATCGTCGATGAATAACAGGCAGGTGATGATGTCGTCGTTCGTCATTGGCTGGAACGGAAAGTCCTGATGCCATTTCACCTGAGTGGCGGAACCCGGTAGCTTGGAATTGACTTTGCCGTGGTGGAAGCGCAAGCCAGGGCCGATCAGTTCAGCGCAGAAGTCGACAGTCCGGGCATGGCGCATGATGTTGGTAAATACGTCTGATACCTCTTCAGGCGACTGCACCCGTCGCAACGCCGGTTGCTCAGCGCTGTGGCCCGGTTGCAGATCGAAACGCGCGCGGCCATCCTGCGTTTCGCCATAGTCATCGGTGTGGCTGCGGCTTTCATCGACCCAGGCTTTAAATTCGGCTCTAAGGGCGGCAAGCTCGGCAGCTGTCACTGCATTGTCGACCACCAGCACACCGTCGCGCCAAAAGATGTCTTTCTGTTGCTGTGATAACAGCGGCATTGTGTTCTCTCGCTTCGTATACAGGCGGTCGGCAACCAAAGATACCGATTTTTGACTATTCTGCCATAGCATGGGGCGGCAACAACTGTAAGGCACGGATACCGTCCTGAACCGGTGGCCGGCCTCCGAATGCTGTCACCGGCGGTCGGCCCGCTGTATTCCCAAGCTGCGACATCGAAGTCTGACGCTTGCATGGAAGGGTCAGTCAGTTGCCTGATTGCGGTATCAAATCACCTCATCTACCTGACGGGCAAGCAACTGATAGTGCTTGCCTGAAGTTGGCCTGAAACAGTAGTCTGTCGCGAACGACCGATGCCGGAAAACACCCGTGCTCGGGTAGCCATAAAATCAATCGGGGATAGTGTGTATGCAGAACTTATCAGACAATGCCGGACGCCCGCATGGCATTGGGTGTGAGTTTTGTCGCGGTGAATTGACCGCACCTTCGGTAGCTGCAAAGGCGTGCGATACCAATGAGCGATAAGTCTCCAGACCGCGGATTTGCAGACGAGGAGTTTGCAGAGCGTACGCGTCGTGCACAGGCATTGATGACGACAGCTGGTATCGATTGCCTGCTGCTGATGACTGAGCCTGACATTCGCTATTTCAGCGGCTTTCATACATTGTTCTGGCAAAGCCCGACACGGCCCTGGTTTCTGATCGTCCCCGCCAGCGGCAAACCGGTTGCCGTGATACCGGAAATTGGCGCGCAGCTGATGCGTCGCGGCTGGCTCGATGATATTCGCACCTGGGCGGCACCGAAACCGCAGGACGATGGCATCAGCCTGCTCACTGAACTGCTGACACCGCTTGCCCGGCAGGGTGGCAAGCTGGGCGTCATGAAAGGCCATGAGACACTGCTGCGCATGCCACTGGGAGACTGGGAACGACTGATGGCCGCCTTACCGGGGATAAACGTGGTGGATGCCACTGGTCTGGTGCAGGGCTTGCGCATGGTCAAAACACCGGCCGAAATCGAAAAGCTTGCCCATATTTGTTCAATTGGTTCAGCAGCCTTCGACCGGGTGCCCGGCTTTGTCACTGAGGGTATGCCACTTGAAAACGTTTTTCGCGAATTTCGGCGCGCAGCGATAGGCGAGGGCGCCGATGATGCACCCTATGTTGTCGGCGCTGCTGATCAGGGTGGCTACGCCGATGTGATTTCACCGCCGACACAACAACCACTCCAGGCGGGTGATGTGTTGATGCTCGATACCGGCTGCACCTGGGATGGCTACTTCTGCGATTTTGATCGCAACTGGGCGATTGGCCAGGCCAGCGACGATGCGCGCCGTGCCTATGAGGTATTGTGGCGTGCAACAGAGGCCGGCATCGAAGCGGCGAAGCCCGGCAACACCTGTCGCGATCTGTTTCAGGCGATGGCATCAGTTATCGCAGAGATAGACGATAGCGGTGGTGATATCGGGCGGCTCGGACACGGGCTGGGTATGCAATTAACCGAGCAACCGTCACATGCCAGTTTCGATCAAACGGAATTAAAACCCAATATGGTGCTGACGATCGAGCCTTCGCTGTCGTATGGCAATGGATTGATGATGGTGCATGAAGAGAACATTGTGGTGGGTGACGCCGGCGCAACACTGTTGACGCGGCGAGCTGCGACGCAGTTACCGGTTATTCGTTGATAGCGGGTTTGTTCCGGCAGCTAGCTGTTTGCTGCTTAGGTGCCAGTTGTAAAAGCAGTTAGTTTTCGACTTTCTCGACAGAATCTGCTTTGGATGAGGTAGAGCCGAGCTTACGCCAGGCGCTGTATTGCTCGCCGTTGATCCAGGTCACCCCGATATACTCCTCCCAGTGTTCGTAGTCTGCACTGCGGTAGTGTTCTACTGCGCAGCCACCGGCACCGAATGTCGTTTGGCATACACTCAATATGAGATGTTTTCCATCGTATCGAAGCGGCTTCTCGCCACTCCTGGTGCTTTCACACACTGTCAGCAGACGGGCGGGGACGGTAAACAGGGTTTGTGCGTGCGACGATTCCGCCGTTGTACTGACGCGAGTAATTGAACAGTCTTTGGTGTGAAATTCATCGCCATCGATAGTGACATCCGGTGGTCGGGATGCCCACCACGCTTTCTGTGCGAGTGTTGCATGCTTTTTGGCCGGGCCAACGGTATTTTCACCGCACCCTGAAACCTGCATCAATAGCAATACGCCGGCCAGTAGAACAGGTAATGTTGCTTGTTGCGACAATATCATTCGGAGCGTGATCTGCCAGCTGCTGAATCAAGGCATGCAGGGGATATTTTCGGGCACAGCACTACATTGCGTGTGTCCAGTCAAGCGCGCTTTGCCAGTTGTGATTCCGTGTCAGTAGTATAGTCTACCCGGCCCCTGGTTAATTGTTATGATGGCGTTGCCGCTCGCACTAGCCAGATTACATTATGGTTCTCGGTCTTTTTAACAAGCAACCCGTCGTCGATCCTGCCTCTTCCGAGTGGATTTTCGAGGCGTTTGGCTGGGCGCTGCAGAATTTTGATGCTGAACTGTTCCACTCCGACACCGTGCTGGTGCGACCGACGAACGAGTATTTCCCCGGCAAGGTGAACAGCGTGCAAGGCATGGCACAGATTATCTTTGATCGCGTCAAACACTATGCCGGCGTCAGTCACTGGCCAACCCTGGTGCAGGACCAGCGACTGTGCCAGTCAATAGAATCTCAGCAAGTGCTGATCCACGGCACCCTGCGCGGCCCGGCAGGCATTGCAGATGAATCGATTGACGACACACAACGGCTGATCATTCCGTACAACCCGCAGCAGATCAATAATCCCGAAGGGATGATCGCCACCTATGCGCATATCCTGTCGCACCATATGGGGCGGCTAAAGAATGTACCGCCTCCCGGTGGCCTTGCGTACTGGCCTCAGGCTACGGAGCTTCTGGCTATTTATCTCGGCTTCGGTTTTATGTTTGCAAACAGTGCCTACAATTTCAGAGGCGGCTGCGGCAGCTGTTACAACCCCTATGCGCAGCGCGATGCGTATTTGTCGGAAGTGGAAGCCACCTACGCGCTGGCGCTGTTTTGTCAATTGAAGAGTATTCCCAACGGCGAAGTGACTCCACATTTGAAAAGCCACCTGCGAGGAACCTATCGAAAATCTGTCCGGGAAATCTCTCAGAAAATGCAAGCAGTTGATCGCCTCAAGCAGCTACATAGCTCGTAGAAAAAACCTGCCGCTTTTCTCCGATGTTACATACGCCTTTCGGCTACTAGCCAAACTGGTACGTGCGTCTG
>CAZNIS010000103.1:0-23267 GCA_964573105.1 uncultured Granulosicoccaceae bacterium | reverse complement strand
CCCCGGTCGGAGACCAGGTCCCACAGTGGCTTTCCGTGGGAGGACGACCCCGTCGCACGAACAAGTCGTGAGGGAAGAGAGCCAGCCAAACTTGTTCCCCGGTCGGAGACCAGGTCCCACAGGGCTTTTCGTGGGAGGACGACCCCGTCGCACGAACAAGTCGTGAAGGAAAAAGCCCACCCAATCTTGTTCCCCGATAACTGCCGAGGTCAAGATATGTAAGCATTTATACAGCCTGCTGCATCGTCAATTGAGCGTTGAATTCTCGTAGTCGCGATACATCCGCCAACTTATAGCCCAGTTGCCTGCCGATACAACTGTGTACACCAGATTCGATCTGTGGCTGTTGTCCGGCCAGCTCACGCCAGTCGCGCATCGTAATTTGTAGAAGCCGGACTGTGCCGTCTGCAGTTACTGTCGCGCTGGCGGTCTGCCCTGTTATCAGCGCAACCTCGCCAAACAGGCAGTAGCCATGACGCCAAATCATCCCAGCGCCGCTGTCTATCCGGCACTGTCCGACGAGCAGTATATAGAAGCTGTCTACCGTTTGTCCGGCGGTAATCAGATCGACATTGGCCTGTTCAACGATCTGTCCACGTTTAACGATCTGGTGAAATTCCGACTTACGCAAAGCGGGGAATAGCTGCTGCCGAGCCTGTTCGAGTTCGTCGGAATATACCGCGCGGCGCTCCGCTAAAACCAACTTCGACAACTGCCAGACATGCATGCCGCCAAATATTAGATTCCAGCCGACATTGTTCCACAGCCCTTCAATGAGTGACCAGATGATAAACAGCGTGGTAGCAATCAAAAGCACAATGCGCAGCTGAATAACTTCTTTGCACATCGGTGACATGACGAAGATGATGTATCCAACATTCAACAATATAAATGACATGCTCACTGCTGCTCTCCCCGGTTGGGCTCTTTTAGTGGCGCCCAGGGTACGCAGTGGGTATGTCTGTGATATTTCTACATGAGGGATTTCTGTTTCAATTGTTGCTGAAGCTATACAAAGCAAATGTGTGTCGCCTGACATCTTTCGACGCACTCTTTTCTCACTAGCTTCGCGTGTGTCTTTCAGGGGCAGCCCAAGATGAGTGTATTGGGCGTGTAGCGTGATCTTTTAGTCAAGTTGCCACGTTCGCTTGTGAACTAACTGGCGACAGCACATGCTGGGCAATCACGAACTGACAGTCACCATCGGTGTGAAAATTACCGCGAAAATGCGGGCAATCCTCGCAGGAAGTTTTCTGCAATTCTCCGATACTAATCATCAACGGCAACGCATTGAAGCACGCCGAATAACCAGCACGGAAATTACAATGAAACGCATTAACATATAACCGATTCCTCCGGTGTGGCGACCAGCGGATGGTCGCACTTGTGCAGGGCAAGGGAATGCCCCGGAAAAGGCTCACAACGGAAGTGGGCCTTTTTTGCGACTGCAGCTTGATCTGCGTTAGCCAGCGGTCTTGCCAGCACCTGGTGGGAGGACGACCCCGTCGCACGAACAAGTCGTGAGGGAAGAGAGCCGCCCAAACTTATTCCCCGGTCGGAGACCAGGTCCCACAGTGGCTTTCCGTGGGAGGACGACCCCGTCGCACGAACAAGTCGTGAGGGAAGAGAGCCAGCCAAACTTGTTCCCCGGTCGGAGACCAGGTCCCACAGGGCTTTTCGTGGGAGGACGACCCCGTCGCACGAACAAGTCGTGAAGGAAAAAGCCCACCCAATCTTGTTCCCCGATAACTGCCGAGGTCAAGATATGTAAGCATTTATACAGCCTGCTGCATCGTCAATTGAGCGTTGAATTCTTGCAGTTGCGACACAACACAGCACATCAGATTGCCGAATGTATTTTCTCTACAGGGTGCCCAGCGTGATTCCTCCAATGCGAAAGCGATTTGCAATTGGATGGAATGGTTCATTGTTGGTAATTCGCAGTTCTGATATTTCGATATTGCTGTCAATGGTCACCTCGACCGGCCCGCCCTTGACCTCACCAGGATCGAGCGTGAACATACCTTGATCAATAACCTTACCATCTACCAGCAGTTGATAACCGGTCGCGCCAGCGTCGGGGAAATTCTCCGTATCGGTGACGATTCTGTCGAACACAACTGCCTTCAATTTTGCTTTGGCAGGGTCGCCGCTATTGTCGAGGAAATGCAATATCAACGTCTCTCCATTATTGACTCGGTTGCCCGATGTGGTGCCATCCCCCGCAGCGTTACGATCGCCGTTGCCCTTGACTCCAAGTCCACCAGGGCCACGTCGTGAAACCTCCACGGCACCGCCAAATTCGTTTTCACCACTCGCGACAACGACTACGCCAGATTTTTTAAACTCGATCGTTTTACCGAACTCGCGCTTTTTCTTTGCGTCGTCGGGAAATGCGCGGTCGGCAGCAAAGTCGATTGTGATGGATGTGTCCGCGATCAGTGCACCTGGTGTTGACAGTGCCAAGGCGCACGAAAGCACAATTGTCGGTAGTCGTCTCGTCAAGGGTCCGCTCCTGTCATAGTTTGGGTGACGTTGCCTCAACTGTTTCTGGAGTGCAAGACAAAATGCAAGCCCGGGATATTTTTCCGACTATCTACCTGAGTTCGCGGATTGTCAGTTTCTTGACTGAAACTCTATTATTGCCGTTCGAATCGTTTCTCGCGGCGATTGCATTTTCTAGCCGGGACTCATCAGTTTTGCCAGCACACTTCCGGGTTCAGTATCGCCAACCCAGCCAAAAGTGCCTCGTTCCAGCATCTCTCGCGCTGCATTGAGTTCACCGGCGATCGCAGCCCTTGCCAGCGCGCCACCAACGCTCAACCGTTTGGCACCGGCTGCCGCTAGTGCCTCCACACTCGCATTCGCGACCATCGGTGCCAGCACATTGACCGGCTTCGATACGGCTGCCACAACCTCTGCAACTTGTTCAACTGTTTTCAGCGCGGGTGCATAGAGTACGTCGGCACCGGCTTGTGCAAACGCCTGGAGGCGTTTGATCGTGTCGTCGAGATCGTCTACACCCCACAGCAGGTTTTCTGCGCGCGCGGTCAGCATGATCGGTACGTCGGCACTGTGGGCGGCCTCAACGGCTGCGGTGACTCGCTCGACGGCGTGCGCGAACTCATAGATCGGTTTTGCCTTATCGCCACTGGCATCCTCGATCGAGGCGCCGGCAATGCCAGTTGCGGCTGCGCGGCGTATGCATTCGGCTACGCCTTTTGGGTCATCGGCAAAGCCTTTCTCCAGATCGGCATTGATCGGTACCGTAGTGGCGGCGGCCATTTGTCGGCAGTGCTCGATCTTTTCATCCAGTGTGACCTGCATATCCATGCGGCCGAGCGTGAAGGCGAATCCGGATGACGTGGTGGCGAGTGCCTGATAGCCCATCGATTGCAATCTGATCGCCGAGCCGATGTCCCACGGATTGGGAATCAGGAAAGCGCCTTCGGCCTGGTGGAGACGGCGAAATTCGGCTACTTTTTCTGCCTGTGTTGGCATGAGTTTCACTCCGTGTGTTAGAGGCAGGGCAGGTCGGGAAAGGCAGAAGTTGGGTATCGCCTTCGTCTGGTCGCAAAGCTTCATCGAGGGCTTGCGTGCCCGATAGACAGCGTATCAGAGATTAGTGTTCGCAGTATCCGCCGGGGCAACCGGTCGAGTGAGCAGGGCAACGCAGGCTGTACAAACCTCGCTCACGCGTCGGGCTACCCCAAAGCGACTGACGCCTCCGAGGAAACCCGCCGCGTCAGCAAGGCAACGCATGCTGTACAAGCCTCGCTCACGCGTCGGGTTACCCTAACGCGAAACGACACCACCAAGGAAACCCGCCGCGTCAGCAAGGCAACGCAAGCCGTACAAACCTCGCTCACGCGTCAGGCTACCCCAGCCAAAACTACACCACCAAGGAAACCCGCCGCGTCAGCAAGGCAACGCAAGCCGTACAAACCTCGCTCACCCGTCAGGCTACCCCAACGCGACTGACACCACCAAGGAAACCCGCCACGTCACCAGCGCACCACCAAACCTCACTCCCGCAACAGCCCCAGCAGTTGCTCCATATCAATTCTTGAAGAATCGGTACCTGCCAACAGTGAATCTGCCAGATCTCGCTTGGTTGCGTGCAGCTCCTGAATTTGTGCCTCAATCGTTCCAGTGGTCACCATCCGATAGATGGTTACCGGGCGCTGCTGTCCGATACGATGCGCGCGGTCTGATGCCTGATCCTCCACCGCCGGGTTCCACCACGGGTCCATGTGGATGACGTAGTCGGCGGCGGTCAGGTTTAATCCGGTGCCGCCGGCGGTCAGTGAGATCAGAAACACGTCGCCATCTCCGGCCTGGAATGCCGCCACGCGCTCACTGCGTTTCTTAGTGGGTGTACTGCCATCCAGATACTGGTAACTGATGTTCTCGGTTTTTAAATGTTGCTCCAGTATTTTCAAGTGATCAACAAACTGCGAAAACACGAGCACTTTGTGGCGGTTGGCAAGTAGTTCTGCAAGCGTTGTGGCAAAGCGCTCAAGCTTTGACATGGGTCCGCTCCAGTCTGACTCGATCAGTTTCGGGTTGCAGCACAACCGGCGCAGTTTCATGAGTTCTGCGAGTACCCGAAGCTTCTGTTCACCTGGCTTGTGACGTTCTGCGCTCTGTTCAAGCCGTGCCAATGCGGTGCGCCGCAAGGCTTCGTACAGGGATGCCTCTTCGGGCGATAACTCAACATTCATGGCGATGTCAGTGCGGGCGGGCAGGTCTTTCAGTACGTCGCGCTTGTTGCGCCTGAGGATGAATGGCGATACCAGCGCGCGCAACTGCTCTCGGGCGGTGTCGCTTTTATCGCGTTCGATTGGCAGTGCAAAGGTTTTGCGAAAACTGGCTTCGGATCCAAGCAAGCCCGGATTCAGAAAGGAAAACAGCGCGTGTAGATCCATCAGGTTGTTCTGGATCGGTGTACCGGTGGCGGCGATTCTGAATGCTGCCGATAGTTGCCTTGCCGCTTTGGCGCGACCCGTATTGGCGTTCTTTATCGCCTGCGCCTCGTCCAGTACCGCGGTATGCCACTGGACCTGGCTGATGTCATCGATATCGTTGTGCAACAGGCCATAACTTGTCACCAGCAGATCGAACGGCCCCAGTTGGGACAAGGTCTGTTTGCGCTCTGTCGCGTCACCGCCGTAGAGATAGAGGTTCAGCGTTGGCGCGAAGCGTTGCGCCTCTTGCATCCAGTTGGCGGTAACCGACGTTGGCGCCACTACCAGTGCAGGTCCCTGTTGTGCGCGCAACAGCAATACCGTCAGCGTCTGCACCGTTTTGCCCAGCCCCATGTCATCGGCAAGGCATGCGCCGCTTGCCAGCTCGCCCATGCGGGCCAGCCACTGAAACCCTTCAAGCTGATAGGGCCGCAACTCGGCTTCAAGGGTTGAGGGCAACTGCGCGCTGGCACTGTGTGCGTTGCGAACTCGCTCGCGCCAGTCGCGCCATTTTTTATCCGCCTCGACCTGTGCACTGTCGAGCAACGGATCCAGCGCCAGCGTTGCCAGTGGATGGATTCGTTTTGTGTCTGCCGATTTGCGTTGCGCGCTGGCGTAGCTTTGCAGCGCATCGAGCTGTGACTTCAGCGTTTTCGATAGCGCCAGAAATTCACCTTTGGACAATTCGACGAAGCGCGATGCCGGATTCTGTGCCATCAGTTCCAGCAAACTGACCAGAGACATTGCATCGTCTTCGCTGTACTTGAGTTCACCACTGGCGCTGAACCACTGTTCTGCCGATTTTATCGACAGGTGCATTTGGCCGGAATCGGCACGAGCTGCCACGCGCAACGGCACGTCACCCGGCCACAGGCATCGCACGCCGGACTGCTGAAGTTCATCGATGAGTTCCAGGGCCTGCTCAGTGTTGTCGATCAAGACGACTGAGCGACCATCGAAAACCTGAGTCAATACTTCTGAACCAGCGATCAGTTTTTGTATCAGCTCGCGTTCGAGCGCCAGATCGCGCAACACTTGCATGGTGCTTTCCGGGCCCTTGATGTACACCACGCTGCCTCCCTCTCCGGCGTCGAAAAAGGTGCCGGTCTCGGTGATCGGCTCTACGCGCAGGCGAACACTCAGCGCCTCGCCGGCAAAGTCCAGTTGCAGCAATGGCGTGGCATCGCCCTGGTATTGCTTTGTGTCGCTATCCTGCGAGTCGCTTTGAATCGCAACGTCACCGGCCAGTGAAGCGAGCAGATCAAGCAGTCGCTGCCTTGCGGCCAACGGTACCTGCAGTCCGTCGTCATCGGGGATTGCATCGTGGATTCGCAATTGAGCGGCGCTAAAGTGCGTGACCTCCAGGCATTGTTTGTCGGGCCGGTAGCGCGAGAGGTAGGGTGAACTGCCTTGAGGTCGCGGCTGCATACTGAGTATCAAACCGTTAGCCGCTGTGTCGATTTGAAGCGACGCCGGTCGATCGATCACTTCGATCTTGCCACCGTCAGCGTCGAACACGTACGGATGGCCTATAAGTCGATACATGGCACGTTCACCGACGTCGTACTCGATGGTGCGGTTGTGCCAGTTGTAGCTTGTATGCTTGTCCAGCGCCTGTGCGGCCTGGCGATCCTGTTCAAGCAGATACTTTATATCCGCCGATTTTTCGTGCAGGCGCTTTAGTGAGACCGGTCGTCCTGCGCTCCAGTCACCGGCCTTGTTTTGTTTTTGCTCGCAAGGTGTAGCCTCAACGTAGAACTCGCCGTCCGCATCAATGATCCAGGCAAGGCGCGATACGGTTTCAGCTTTGCTGGTACTGTTTTTGCCCTTAGCTGATAGCTTCCTGTTCGAGGCAAGCTCTTCCAGCGCAAGCAACGAGTACTCCCACTGCTCCGCCGCCTGTACCAGGCTCGTCAGGCTGACGGTACCTAGTGACTGATGCAGTGTTGCGCTGTCGTTTTTTATCAGCGCCGGTTTCAGTGAGGACGTCATGCCCGCCTGCTCCAGTACTGCCAGTGCCTCTGCCGCCACCCAGGCGTAGCCGTTTTCGCTGGCGGTCTCGAACATGCGCTGCAAAATGGTGTAGTTGGTGCGCGTGGCATCGGGCTGGTAGGCGTTGTGCCAACGGGTGGCAATCGCCAGCAGCAGCGCGGTGATGCTGACCTGGTGCATGGATAAAGGTTGGCGGCGCAACGATGGCTTGCGGGCGTTTTCTGCCAATTCGAAAAGCTCATCAAATTGTTTGGCGATCGAATGGCTTTTCTTCATCTTGCGCAGGTCTGACAGCAGCGCCCGTGAGTCGGCGGACGCCTCTCTGACCAAAGCAAATAGTGAGATGGCAAAGTTATAGTCTGCCGGATAGACCTTGCGCTTACGCGTGCCATTGCGCTCGGCTTCCATGGCGTTGCGAATGTGCTCGATCGCCGCCGCATCATCGCCTCTGAGCGTTGCGATTAAAGCCTCGGTAGACAAGGCACCGACGATTTGATCCCGGCGCTCCCCCAGCGTTGATCTGAGTTCACCGTAGCTGTCTCTCGCCGCCTGAAACTCGCCCTTGATGATGTAAATCAGTGCGACCAAATCGGTGAAATCATCAAATGCTGGCGCATAGTGTTTGCTGGTTTGCAGGAACTCATCGATCGGCTGGAATGCATTAACCAGATAATGCAGGCCCTCGTAGCAGGCGCGCTGGCGCAAATCATCGGGAAGCTGCTGTAGATAAGGCAGAGCGTCAGGTTCGGTGAGCCAAAGCATCTCATATGGCTCAAGGTCATCAGAGCCTGGCAGATCGGCGCTTCCCTCGATTAATGCCAGGCGCAGGTACTGGCTCTCGTACTGCTTGGCATCGAGCGGATACGGTGAGCTTTTGCTTTCACTGAAGGTATCGAGAATCACACGGCCATGGCCGCGATCGCAGGCCGATTTGCACAACCAGGTGATATTGCCAAGTGTCGCCCCCGGCCCCTGGGCAGCCACGCCGCGAGTGGCTATTACTGAGGGGGTGAGCAAACGCTCAGCGACCAGTTCGTCGATGGCGACGCGAATTTGATCGGCCTTCAGTGCACGCTCGTTGTTAGTTGCGCGCGCCTTGTTCAACCAGCTTGTGATTCTGGAGCGTGCCGGCCGTTCGGGGTATAACACGGCAAAGGTCTCTGCTACTTGCAGCGCGGTGTCAGATAGTCCGCTTGAAACCGGATCTGGCATGGGACTTTAAGTCAGTGAAAGCCCATATTGTACTGTATCCCTCGCCAGTCAGATATGTCGCAATCAGTCTATCGTGGCGACCGGTGGTGTGGTTTGCAGTATCAGACGCACCAGATCCGCTCGGTTGCGTGAGTTTGTTTTGCGGTAAACAGCAGATATCTGGCTTTTGATTGTCTCCGGGGAGACGTTGCGCTGCTCGGCCATTTCCTTTTTGGTCCAGCCTTCCGCCATTAGTTTGCACACGGCGGCTTCGGAGCCACTGAGCGCGTACGCACTGCAAAGCCTGTCAGTGCTCAATGGTCGGGTGTTATCCAGATCGACAACAGTCAGTAAAGCACAATTGAGCGGTTCGCCCAGTTCTGCACTGGAATCGCGAAGGTGGATACCTTCTACAAGTAACGGGCTGCTATTGTCACCGGGTAAGTGGAACGCATTGTCGTACTCATCGGTCTTGTTTGCCGGGGTATTCACCGCTTTTCTGATGGTTGCCGCCAGAACAGGTTCTATCTCCGGTTTTCGCGCCACCAGCCTGCCGCTCGAACTAACCCTTATCGAACCAATATCGTCAAATATTCGATTGGCCTCCGCGTTGGCGATCACCAGTTGACCATCGGGTTTGACGATACACAGACCAATAGTCACATGATCGAGTGCGGTAAGAACTGCCTGATAGCGTTCTTGCAGTAAGTTGAACGTCCGGGACAGCTCGACAGATTTTGACAGATGGGGCAGCAACTCCGAGATGGATGACAGTGCCTTATCCGGGATTCTATTCAGGCTTTTGTGAAAGTGCATCGCCACCGAATCACACCATCCACGATCGTCGTTTAGTTTGTACACAATGCCACGGAGTATCCCCAGATTATTCCTTCGAAACACATAGTCCTCCCGGTCCGACAGGTCTATGTTTTTGCTGTAAGCCTCGTCAAATTCAAAGCCGAATTTCTCTTTTTTCGTCAGTCGCCTCCACAAGGCTAGCTGATGCTGCAGGTAAGTGGCTTTCATGTATTCGAGTTGATCAATGGGAATATCTCGCCAACATCGACTGGCTGCCGTGAACGACCAACCAGGGACTGCTCTGTCGACGACGACACTCCCTAACAGCGCACCACGGGCTCCACACCAGTCTACACATTGATTAAGTACAGAATCACGGTGTGAGCCGTTGACAGCCGTGTCATAAATATTTGAGATCAACTGCGATCGGTTCAAACCGGGTAACCTTCAATAAACTAATTCGGCACAGCACTATCGAACCGCTCGTGGTTGCTGCCAATGGAGTTATTTAAGGTTGGCTGAACGGTAGGTTCAATCACCTCAGAGCGGCGCTTTTATTCCAGACATGATAGTGCAGGGAACGTGCACTCTAGTGGTGCTTTTAGGTCATTGAAAATTACATCGAATTAACAGTCTCGAGCCTGGCGACGCAGCTGGCCCGGACTATTCATGAAAGGGCGAGAATATCGCGCAGATAATTGTTTCCACAGCGGATATCGCGACCGCGTCGAATACTTACTGATATTTGCAAGGGAGCGAGATCAGCTGTGGGAACAAGGATCAAGTGAGAAATCATCAGGTTCATGAATAGTCCCGGCTAGTGCCCGAACCTGTACTCTCAAGCCAGTTGGCCTGGTGTGATGTCAGTCGCCACTGCAGATTGGCTTTGGCTGTTTTGCGGCAGGCGGCGACTTTCGCCGCCGCATTGCCGTCAGCACGATCAGCCCACCAACAAACACACTGTAGAGATCAGTTGCTCCCAACCCCACGGTTACGATAGATCGCGCACGCGCGACCACCTGTAGACCGATGATACGTTCGGTGGGTGGCTGAATCAGTGTGTTTGAACTGTTGCGATAGAAACTGGCATTGACATGGTAGTTACCCGTGCTATCCGGCAACCAGTCAAAATTGAGAACAGTGGTCGTGTCGGCCGCCAGTTGCACGGCGTCGAATCTGACAGATTTGACGATGCGATCGTCGTTGCGAACAATGTCAAACAGTACTGAAAAGGGTTCACCTTCTAGCGAGTTGCCCACCTCTGCAGTAAACGTTACCAGCGCGCCGATATAGGTGGTTGAATCGGAGTTGGTGAGCGACGCGATAAAAGGCTGACTATCCGAAGCGGGGCTATCATCCACATCGACATCGAACGTGATGGAGTCAGACAGATTGCCTTGTGCGGTGACTGTGAGTGTCACCTGATACACACCGCGCTGCGCGTAGGTGTGGACCGGGGCCACGTTCTGGCTACTGTTACCGTCGCCAAAATCCCACCGGTAATCCAAAGGTGATGGCGTGCTGGCACGCGACTCTGTCGCGTCAAAGCTCACGGTCAGTGGTGTTGCTGCGTTTGTCTCGAAACGTGCCAGCGCTGTGGGTGGCGTGCTGCTTACGTCGCCTGTGTAGTTGAGTCGGTTGAGTGTGCCGTCCGAGATTGACAGATAGTACAGTAGACCCTCTGGTCCGGTGACTATCTCTACTGGCCCACTAACATCTGTTGCCAGGCCGGATGCAGAAGTGACCTGACCTTGTGAATCCAGAATAAGGTATCGCAGCTCGCCTAGTGCAAAATCGCCAAACACGTACGCACCGCGCAACCAGGACGGATAGTTGGCGCTTATCGCAAACGCGCCACCGGTGACGGCACCCTGTTCGTTGATATGCGGGTAGTCGTGGATGGGATCGGTGAAAATGTCGCCCTGTTGACATTCTTGCAGTGTTGGGTAACCACCACCCGCCGGAGACTTGCCCTCTCGACAGGGCCAGCCGTAGTTTTGACCGGGTTCCGCCAGATTGATCTCTTCTTTCAGCGACCAGCCTACGTCGCCGACGAACAGCCTGCCATCAGTTGGATGAAAATTGAAACGGTATGGGTTTCTAAATCCGTAGGCCCATATTTTGGATCGGACGTCATCGGAATTGCCGGTGTGATAGTAGTTGTCAAACACACCTCTGCCGTCTCGTTCGATACGCAGGATTTTACCGCTCAGGTTGTTCAGATCCTGGGCGCGAAAAGCATTGATATCGATGCCTCTGAAATCTGCGCCGTCGCCGGTTGCGATATAGAGTTTTCCATCCGGACCAAAGCGCATGCCGCCAATAGAATGGGTGATCGAATCGGATGCGATGCAGTCAGCATCGTTGCGAAAGTCGGCACAGGCGGGCTCCGATGGCGAACCACCGACGGTACCGATCAGTACGCGCCGCGACGCTTCGATCGCGACGTTGCCGTCGGCGGTATATCTGACCACTCGCGCGGTTTTTGGGCCTTCGATGTTGGCTGGATCGTTCTCAAAGGTGTAGGCCAGATAGATGAACGGGTTGTTGTCGAAATCAGGGTCGACAGCGATGCCGATCAGGCCTCGGTCGCGGTGGTTGTTCACATCGGTTAGGCTCACGAACGGCGTATCCAGCAGTCGGCCGTTTTCCAGCACTCGCACTACGCCGTTTTTCTGGGCAATGAAAATTCGCCCGTCTGGATGGAAGGCGATTGAGGTTGGCAGCAACAAACCGGTTGCTATTTCCTCGGGTAAAAATCCTTCTTGCGAAAATTGCAGCGCTTGGGCCGGGACATGGAGCGCGCAGCTGATCGCAGCAGCGGCAAACAGTGTTGCCGCCGCATCCCGTACAGCCTGGAACAATCGTGAAAGGGGATTGCGAGAGGCTAATCCCGTGCCGCGCGCGCGTCTGAAGGGCACATACAAAACTCTTTTCATGAGCGGATGGTACCTGCGACGCAGAGCGCAAAATTTGTCCAAGTCGGCGATATTGAGAATTCGCATCCGGCGAAGGTGTTACACCGTGTAACCGGCGAAGCGCGGATGAAAACTAGTAAGCGCCGATCGGGTTGTAGTCCTGGGTGAAAATTGCCCGGGTTGCTTGTTTGCTCAACGGGTCGGGGTGTCCGTTTGGCCTACTGGCGCTTCGCTTACGCGTCGGGTTTCCTGGTTGCTTCGCTGAGGTGTCGGGTTTGCCGATTGCCCATTTCAGTTGTCTGCGGTGATGTCGAGGTCAATCTTTTCGATTTGCAGTTGGCCTTCGACCACAGAGACGATCGCGGTTTCGGCTATCCTCAAGGCCTGGTTATTTTGCCCGGCTTCGGTGTTATTGCCAGTCAGGCCAAGCGGCAACACCTCGTCTATCGTCGATCTGATCCGATAGCGGTTCAGCGAATCGCCGAGTGCGTCGATTTGCAGTTCGTCGCGCGTGAACTGATATTGCCCGGCCAGATCGAAATTTCGTTGCCACAAGGCGCGAAGCTCGTCTTTTGCAAGCTCGGTCCACGTTGGCAGGCCGGGTAACCGCATGCGAATTTGAGCGTGGTAATTGATGTAATACACCACACCGTGTGCATTGCCGGCATGAGCCGAACGATCGATACTGCGCCAGGCATTGGTAATCAGCACCCGGTCCAATGGCGGGATGTCTGCGATCCTGTTGTCCGTGCCCTGGATCGTTGCCAGCAGTTCGGCAGCGCCCCTGTTGCTGTCAGCCCAACGCTCAAGCCATCGGGATGCGCGCTCAGCCTCGCCACTGTCCAAAAGCAATCGGGCATAGGCGACCTGGGCGTCCTGCGAACCCTTGTCACTCGCCCGCTGATACCATTGTCGTGCGGCCGCGTGATCTCGATCCACACCCTGGCCATGCTGGTAGGCTTGTGCGACGTAAAACATGCCGATCGGATTGCCGCCGGCGGCCAATTGTTGATACCAGCTGAATGCGGCCTCGAGATCGCGCGTCGTTCCCTGACCAGCCGCCAGCATACCGGCAACGTTCAGCATGCCCTGGTGATTGCCCTTTTGCGCCAGCGCCATGAATCGTGAAAAAGCGTCCTCGTACATCGCCATTTTGTACACCGCGTAGGCTTCCAGCGCCTCAACCGCTTCACGGGCGCTTTTGTCTGCGTATGTGGGCGGTGCAGCCAGCAACGCAAGACCAATCAGCACTGGTGAAATGGCTCTACCGTTGAGAAAGCCCGTTCGGCTCATGAGAGGCTCCGGATTCTGGAATGTGCGCATGAAGGTACAAGTACGGTTCTGAGCACCGCGCGCCGCCGCGCCTGTCAATGTGTGCCCGATCATCGACTTGAGTGTACAGACATGGGCAGACTTTGTCGCAGACAGCCATGTGCTAGCATTGACCAGGTCCTGCCGTTAATCCGTAGTGGGAATGATCGAAATAAAAAATGTCAGTAAGCGCTTTGCACAAAAAAAGCCTAAGCGAAATCAGCCTGTGGAGGCGATCAGTAGCGGTACTGCGAGCAGCCGGGACAAAAAATGGATTCAGGTACTTGATAATGTCAGCCTGATCGCAAAGCCCGGTTCCATCTACGGGTTGCTCGGACCCAACGGTGCTGGCAAAACCACCACATTGCGTTGCATCGCCACCTTGCTAAAGCCCGACGCTGGTGAAATTAGCATCAACGGCCTCAACGTGCAGACACACCCTAAAGCCGTGCGTGCGCAAATTGGTCTGTTGACCTCTGACATGCGTCTATCAGGCAATTTGAGTAGCCGCGAACTCATGCAGTTTTTCGGCAAGCTCAATCACATGGAAAGTGGCCACATTGAATATCGCATCGTAACCCTTGCATCGTATTTGGGGATGAGCGAGTTTATCGACCGGCCGATCATTCAGTGTTCAACGGGTCAGAAGCAAAAAGCCAGTATCGCCGTGGCCCTGATTCACAACCCCGATGTCATTATCTTTGATGAACCCACCAATGGCCTGGATATATTAACCGCCAGAACGGTTATCGATTTTCTACAGGATTTCAAGAATCAGGGTAAAACGGTCATTCTGTCTACCCACATCATGTCAGAGGCGGAAACGCTCTGCGATACGATTGGAATTATGCTCAATGGCAGAGTAGCGTGCCAGGGAACGCTTAACGACCTGCTCGCCAGT
The DNA here is from genome assembly GCA_964573105.1 of uncultured Granulosicoccaceae bacterium. Taxonomy (GTDB): domain Bacteria; phylum Pseudomonadota; class Gammaproteobacteria; order Granulosicoccales; family Granulosicoccaceae; genus CAKZSB01. Next base: position 9,189 of record CAZNIS010000103.1, on the reverse strand, counting down.
CAGCAAACAGATAGCCTCAGCGATGCGTTTTTCAAGGTGGCGCAGCAGTATGGAGGTGTTGCGGGTGATTAAGGATAGTCTGGTCATTTTCAACAAAGAGACAGCTTCGGTATTAAGAGACAAAAGAGCGGTCTTTACCAATCTGGTACTGCCGCTGATTCTTATGCCGGCAATACTGGGCTCTATCGGTTTTATTCAAAACTATCAAACACAGAAAAGAGCAGATACCGAGTATTCAATAGCGATTGTTAATGAACCCGGCCCGGTACTGTTGGCAGGTGCGACCACAGCATTTGAAGTATTCCTTGCTGATTGGCTGACATTTAACACACAGATTGAGCCACACAGTAATCAGGGTGTCACCGTTGAATTTCCGGCTGATTTCAGCTGGCAGCAGCCACAGGCCATTTTGGTTTACGCTGACACCAGTCGGCAGGATCTGACTTTTGCCGCGTCGCGCGTGCAAGCCGCCATTCAGGAGATTAACAGGCAACTGGGCGAAGCCAGACTTGCCGCACTCGGGCTGGACACACAGCAACTTTATCCGTTGCAATCGGAACTTGTCAGTCTCGCGCCGGATAGTGTGGCGGAAGCGGGTGAGGGCAGGTTGTTTTTATCGTCCGTACTGCCCTACATGGTGATTCTCTATCTTTTCACCGGTTCAGTGGCGCTGGCGCTCAGTGTGACGGCTGGTGAGAAAGAGCGTGGCAGTCTGGCATCACTGTTGGTCAATCAGGTGGACCGCACTGCAATATCGCTGGGTAAAACCCTTGCCATTATGGCGATAGCGATCATCAATGCGCTGGCGAGCAGCGTGGGGTTGTTGATTGGAGCGCTGCTGTTTAGTCAGCTCATCGGCGGATTCACCCTGTCTGTGTCGGGTAGCGCTTCGTTGCTTGGCGGGATAGCCACACCCTGGGGTTCTGCTGCACTGGTGCTGATTATTTTAAGCGCAGCATCAGTCAGTTCCTCACTGGTTGTTTTCATCGGGTCCAGGGTAAGAACCGTGCGTGAGGGCAATAGTGTTGTAGCGCCGGTCACCATGGCTTTGGTGATCTTCGCCATGATGATTGTGAATATGAATGCAGCACAGAACGAGTGGATGTTTATCATCCCGTTCATCAATGCGGTAGTGGTTATGAAGTCGATCATCCTGGGCCTGCTGCAGCCGGCCCACCTGGCCATCAGCCTGCTTGCGAATCTGGTCGTCACCGCGATTCTGGTTTACCTGACCGCCCGCGAATTCAATCTTGAGCGAGTGCTCTTTACCGAGTAGCGCGGTGTGACGGATGTTATTGCCCGGGTGTTGGCAATCTTTTGTCTGTCGCGTTGACGAGCCCCCCGCTGCTCGATGAAACGGTAGCGTATCGCTGCGACGCATATCACACCTGCGCACACCTGTCCGGCGTGATACTCTCTCAGGCGACGACGGTGGGCCGGTACCCATGGCACAACCGCCCGCGGGACTGACATGTCACTATCGCTCGCATTCGCTACACCAATAATTGGAGGATTTTCATGAAACTGACTCAACTGACCCGCGCGCTGGCGCTGGGTGCGGCGCTGGTCGCCACACCGGCGCTGGCCGAATACCCCGAGCGCCCGATTAATATGGTCATCCCGTACGGTGCGGGTGGTGCGACGGATATTTCCGCTCGTACCATTGCTGAACCGCTGGGCAATGCGGTCGGCAAGCCCCTGATCATGGCCAACGTGACTGGCGCCGGTGGTGCGACCGGATCCGTCACAGTGCAGAATGCCAAGGCAGATGGTTACACCATGCTGTTCGCGCGGGTCGGCTCGCACTCGGTCAACCCGGCCATGAAGGCAACGCTGCCGTACACGCTGGATGACTTTCGCTTTGTGACCGTCTACGAGATCAACCCGGTCGCCTGTGCCGTCGCCTCCTCTTCAGACATCAACTCGATGGATGACCTGGTGGCAAAGGTGAATGCAGGTGGCGTCACTTACAGCTCCTCTGGTGTGGGCTCACTGCTGCATCTGGCAGGCGCTATGGTGCTGAAAGAGTTCGGCATTGAAAAGCCGCTGGAAGCGGCCACCCACATTCCGCTAAAAGGCGGTGGCGCAGCCGCAACTGCAGTGCTGAACGGCACTGCAACCTTTCTGTGCACCAACTCGTCAGCGCTGGCAAGCTTCGTCGCCAACGGTCAGTTGAAGCCGCTGATGGTGACCACGCCGGAACCGGTGGTCGGCTTTGATGCGCCCACGGCCAACGAACTTGGCAAGGATCGTCTCAATCAGCTGGTTGGCTGGACTGGTATCGCCGGGCCCGATGATCTGCCGGACGATGTGGCGGACAAGTGGGGCGCCTGGATGGCCGAGGCCACCAAAGACGCCAAATTCAACGAGGCCATGAGTGCGCGCGGATCAGTTATCCGTTTGATGGATCCGGTTGAGGCAAATGAGTTTATCGTCGGCCAGTACGAGGTGTTCCGGGCACTGGTCGATGAACTGGGTATGCGCATCGAAGGCTAGTGTACTGCAACCTCCCAACTATAAGAATGAGTCGAATGATCAAAGTACCTGAATTTTAGGTTAATTCTGCAAGTGACCGATATGCAGTTGATCTGCGTTCAAGCTTCTATCACTTTGATCAAACGACCCTTCGGGAGTATGTCAGTGGGTCCACAGCTGCGTTAAAGCTCTTGATAAGGGGGTAAACCATTGTCTGCGAGCTTTGCCTTGCTGTGAACCCACTGACAAACTCTCATTCTCACATTTTGAAGGTTGCAGTACACTGGCACCCAGCAATAACCAAAATAATAAAGCGGCCGCATTTTGCGGCCGCACAGCGACTCTACCGGAGGGGCCGTGTCTCTACGCGTGCTACAACTGCGGCTGGGACTTGGCGCATGCCTGGTAGCCCTGCTGCTTATCTTCGTTGCGATTCCCACCTGGGTATCATCGCCAAGCAACGTTTCAAACATCGTACTGTCACCGACTTTCTGGCCCTACACGCTGGCCGGGCTGACCGGCCTTGCCGGCCTAGGTCTGGTGCTATCCTCGCGCGTGATAAGCCCCGAGCGAAGCACGGGCGATGAAGAACAAATCGATGGTAACCCCTGGATCCGGCTGGCTATCCTTGCGGTTATTATGCTCGCGACCATGCTGCTGATGCCGCACGTGGGAATGGTCTGGACTGCGATGCCGGTCTTTGCCTTGCTCGCGCTGATGCTAAAAACAACACATCGCGTCACCGCCTTGGTGTGCGCAGTGCTGATACCACTGGTTCTCTATGCGTTTTTTGCCCATGTCGCCGGCGTCGCCATCCCGCAGGGTGACTTTGTGAGGTTGCCGTGAGCTTTCTCGACAGCCTGCAGGCCGGCCTTTCCATCGTCTCGTCTTTCGAGGTTTTCCTCGCACTGTTTGCAGGGATCTGTATTGGTGTGGTCGGTGGTGCTATCCCTGGTCTGTCCGCGACCATGGCGGTGGCGCTGACGCTGCCTTTCACTTTCAGCATGCAGCCGATCACCGGCATCTTGCTGCTGCTGGGGGTTTACAAAGGCGGGATATTTGGTGGTTCCATTCCCGCTATTTTGATCAAAACGCCGGGCACGCCTGCGTCCTCGGCCACCATACTTGACGGCCACCCGATGGCCGAGCGCGGCGAAGCCGGCCGCGCATTGGGTATGGCGTTGTGGGCATCCTGCACCGCAGATCTGGTGTCCAATCTGGCGCTGATCCTGTTCGCCGGCTGGCTCGCATCGTTTGCGTTAAGCTTCGGGCCGCCGGAGTTTTTCGCGCTGATTCTGTTTTCACTGACGATCATCGCCGGCGTTTCCGGTGAGAGTTTGCTGCGCGGCGCGCTGTCTGCATTGCTCGGCCTGCTACTCGCGACTGTCGGGCTTGATCTGGTCTATGGCACCAATCGATTCACTTTTGGCAACCCGAATATGATGGGCGGGTTGAATTTCATTGCCGTGCTGATTGGCCTGTTTGCGATCCCCGAGATCATCGCGATGGTATGGAACCCCAAAGCGCATTTGGGCAATGCCCGCGAACTGGGGCATTCCAAAGTCAGATTCGCCGATTATCGACGCAGCTTCAAATCGATCATTCGCGGTAGTTTCATCGGTGTTTTTCTGGGCTCGATCCCCGGCATCGGTGCCGCGCCGTCGGCGTTCTTAAGCTATTCAGAAGCGCGCCGAAAATCGCCGCACAAAGACAACTTCGGCAAAGGTGAGATCGAGGGCGTCGCCGCATCGGAGGCGGGCAACAATGGTGTGGCCGGTGCCACGCTGATACCGCTTTTGGCGTTGGGTGTACCGGGTGACGTGATCACCGCCATTATCATCGGCGCCTTCATGATTCACGGTTTGCAGCCGGGGCCAATGATGTTCGTGCTGAACGTCGATATCATCTACGGCCTTTTCATCGGCCTGATCATCAGTTCAGCCTTTCTGTTCATCGTCGGCAGTGTGGCGATCAAAGGCTTCCGCTTCGTGTCTGATGTGCCCAAACCACTGCTGATGCCGGCCGTACTCGTGCTGTGCATCTTCGGTGTGTTTGCCGTCAACAACAATATTTTTGATGTCGGTGTGATGTTCGTGATGGGTTGGGTCGGCTTTTTGATGATGCGTTATCAGATACCTGCGGCACCGTTTCTGATCGCATTTATTCTCGGCCCGCTGCTGGAGGACAACTTCAGACAATCGATGCTCATGTCCGGCAGCGATCCCGCCATTTTGTTACGCGGCCCGATCACCTGGTTTTTCTGGACCGTCACCGTCATTACCGTGTTTGCGATTGCCCGGAATATCAGACGGGCGGGTTCAGCCTGAGCTAATCACTCGAACGGTGTCTGGCTGGAACAAACTTAAGCCGCAGACCCTTTGCCGAGTGAAAAGGGCGGCTTGAGTCTTTCCATCAGCGCGTGTGCAAAGCTGGCCCGGCAGAGCTGCAATTGCCAACCAACATCGTTAAGCTCGACGCTGCAACCGATTGGAGACACCAATGAAAGGCAGCAAAGTCGGGCAGTCGTATCAAAACGGTTCGATTGACGACACGCAAAAAAGCTACGACGCCTGGGCTGGCGACTACGAATCCGATTTGATGGCGATGGGTTATCGGCTGCCCTGGGTGTTCGCCGCGATTTGCGTGCGCTACCTCGATGGGCACGCCGGGCCGATTCTGGACGTTGGCTGTGGTGGTGGATTGCAGGCTGAGCCGTTGCGGCTGATGGGCTGGGACACACTGGAAGCTGCCGATCTGTCGGTGGAAATGCTCAACATCGCTCGCAGCAAGAATCTCTATCGAGCCTATCATCAGATTCGGCTCGGCGAGCCTTTGCCATTTGCCGATGGCAGCTATCAGGCGGTGTTGTCTTGCGGTGTGATTACCCCGGGCCATGCGCCACCCGAAGCGCTGGACGAGCTGGTTCGCATCACAGCGTCAGCAGGGCTTTTGATCTTCACCATGCGCGATGATCCGGAGCAGAACCCCGCCTATCCAGCCAGGCTCGACGCACTGCTGCTGTCCGGTGCGATGAAAGAGATCTTCCGCACTGATCCTTTTGCCTCCCTGCCCACTGGCGAACCCGATGTCAGGCATCGCGTACACGTGTGCGAAGTTCCTTAAGTCAAATGTGTGGATCAGGCTAAAAGCATGGCGAGAGTCAGGAATGTTCTATTCATCATGTGTGATCAGCTGCGTTGGGATTACCTGTCCTGCAACGGACACCCGCATCTGCACACACCGCATATCGATGCACTGGCCGCCCGCGGCTTGCGGTTTGATCGGGCCTATGTGCAATCTCCGGTGTGCGGCCCCAGCCGCATGTCTACCTACACTGGGCGCTACGTGCACGCCCACGGCGCAAGCTGGAACTTCGTGCCGCTGAAAGCCGGTGAAATGACAATTGGCGATCACCTGCGCCCGCAGGGTGTCAAAACTGTGCTGATTGGCAAAACGCACATGCGGGCCGATGCCCCCGGCATGGCACGCCTAGGGATCGATCCACAAGGGCCGATCGGGGTGCGCATTTCTGAATGTGGTTTTGACCCCTTTGAGCGAGACGACGGCATTCACCCGTACGGTGGCCATGATCCGAACCCACGCTACAACACAGACTTAAATCGTGCCGGTCTGGACGGCGATAACCCCTGGGAGACATGGGCCAACGCGGCCGACGGGGAAGATGGCGAGCTATTATCTGGCTGGTTTCTGAAATACTCAAACCGCCCGGCGCGCGTGCCGGATGAAAAAGCCGAGACCCCTTACATTACCGACCGTGCGATTGATTTTATCAATCAGGCCGGATCACAGCCCTGGGTCGCGCACGTCTCTTACATCAAACCGCACTGGCCTTATATCGTGCCAGAGCCCTATGCATCGATGTATGGGCCAGAACATGTACTGCCGGTCAGGCGCGATGATACCGAACGGCAAAACCCGCATCCGGTCTATGCGGCGATGCAGCATCATCGCGTCAGTCGCAACTTTTCCCGAGACGAAGTCCGCGACACGGTGATTCCCGCCTACATGGGCCTGATCAAACAGCTGGATGATCAGATCGGGCGGTTGCTCGCACATCTGGATGCAAAAGGCCTGACCGATGAAACCATGATCGTCTTCACTTCCGATCACGGCGATTATCTTGGCGATCACTGGCTGGGTGAGAAAGATTTGTTTCACGAACAGGCTATACGTGTACCTTTAATCATTGCCGACCCAGATCCTGGTGCCGACTGCACGCGTGGCCAGATCAATACTGATCTTGTCGAAATGATCGATCTATTGCCCACCTTTCTCGACGTGTATGGCACAGCGCAGGTACCCCATATCACCGATGGCCAGTCGCTGCGGCCGGCGCTGTTTGGTCAGGCATATGAACAACGCCAGAACGTGATCTGTGAATATGATTATTCCTTTCAGGATGCGCGCATCACACTGGGCACGCCGTCACGCGATTGCTGGCTCAGAATGATTTTTGACGGGCGCTGGAAATATGTGCTCGCCGAGGGATTTCGCCCGATGCTGTTCGACTTGCAAACCGATCCTGACGAATACTGTGATTTGGGTGATCAACCCGGTTATAAAGAGACTATGGCCGAACTTCATGAGCGCCTGTTTGAGTGGGCACGAAAACCCCGGCAGCGTGCCACCGTGGCAGACGCCACGATAGAAAGTACTCATGTACAGGAGCGTATTGCTGAGGGTGGCATCCTGATCGGCTACTGGGACGAAGAAGAACTGGAAACTGCGATTCGCGACGAGTGGCATCCACGCTTCGCTGCCCACAACCCGATCATTGGGCCGACGCTTAAAAAACTGTTGCGCAAAGAGGACGAGCAATGAGCACTGACAGCGGCCTGTTGACGTCAAGCGAGACGCCCGGTATTTCCGCAAGAGGGCAGGGCATCGACGGCATACACTGGAATATTCTCGGGCAGGTCTACACACCCAAGTCCATTACCGAGCGCTGTTTTTCGTGGCATGCGATGCTGCCGATCGAAAGCTTTGTGCCACCGCATATCCACCCGACTCAAGACGAATACATTCAGGTATTAAGCGGTGAACTCGACCTCCTGCTCGACGGCAAACGCCAACGCGCACAAGCGGGTGATCTGGTGCGCATGCCGATGGGTATCGCGCATGGCATCTTCAACAACTCCGGTGCCGATGCCACGGCACTGTTCTGGGTGACACCGACTGGCAAACTCGTCGATCTGTTCCGCAAGATCCACAACATGGCGCACCCGGGTGAAGTGACGGCCGTATCGCCCGACTATGAAGTGGAGTTTCTGCCGCCCGTGCGTGCTGCAGATCAGCTTTAAGGCTTGGGTATCATGGATAGGCGATCATTTGCTTTAATCGAGCTGGCTCTGCTCTCTGTGTGCACCTTCAACATCGCGCTAGCGGATCGTGTGAGTGTTGGCACACTGGAAATCGATCAAACCGAAGTAACGGTGGGTCAGTTTTCAGCCTTCGCTGAGCGAACCGGTCTGATCACCGCGGCCGAGCGCGAAGGCGGTGGCTACGAATGGGGCGCGGGCTGGCAACGGCGATCCGGCTGGAATCACCGTAGTCCGCAGGGCGTACCGGCAGCTGCCAATGAACCGGCTGTGCATATTAGTTGGCAAGAAGCATCCAGCTACTGCCGCGATCAAAAGGGTCGGCTTCCAACCAAAGCAGAGTGGATGAATGCAGCCTATACCGAGCAACGCTCAGAGCCCGACAATGGCCTTAAGACTGGAACAACCTATACCTATCCGGTTGGTGATTCGCCCGAGGGTATGAACAACAATCGTTCAACTCATGTTGCAGTGGGTACCACCAAACCGGGTGTCAATGGCCTGTACGACATGGGTGCCAACGTGTGGGAGTGGCTCGCCGATCGAGATCAGGACAATGCACTAACCGCCGGCGGCAGTTGGTGGTATGGGCCTGAGAAAACCCGGGTAGAAGGCATGCAATGGAAGCCAGCCGATTTCTATGTCGTGTATATCGGTTTTCGCTGCGTGTACGAAAAAACAGAAAGCGATTAACCTGCACGTCTCACAGGCATGCATGTTTGTATGGCCTCGCAGCACGCTGCAAGAAACCAGCGTGGCTGGACAGGTGACCCGACGCGTAAGCGAGGCAACTCAGAGTTGTAATGATCTCCGCATGTCAGAGTTTGCGATCGCCTGTACCTCGTGCCGACCAGACGTATCGACATTGCCTTGCTCACGCTGCGGGTTACCAAAGTAGGGTTTCAGGAAACCCGACGCGTAAGCGAGGAAACTCAGAGTTGCTACGATCTCGGCCCGTCAGGGCTTGCGATCGCCCGTACCCCGTGCCGACCAGACGTATCGATGTTGCCTTGCTCACGCTGCGGGTTACCAGTGTGGCTGGACAGGAAACCCGACGCGTAAGGTGTGTCCCAGCAGTAACGACTGAGTGGCAGGAAGCCGCAAGGGAGTGAACGAGAAGCTGTAAACGTGATGGAGGTAGGTCCTCCGGAGTCGGCCTGCAGGGGCTGGCTTCAAACCACCGCTGAGCGGCATTAGCTGAAGACTGTTGTCGTGAGCGTCAGCGGACAAGGCCAGTCCTTGAGGCAGGTCAGGTGTGAATCAAGAAGACGAGTACAGGCGAACCATCGTGCAAGCGTCGATACGGGATAAATGACATCAAAACCGGGGTCTCTTACGTCCCCCGGGACAAGTCCAGCAGAAACCTGCTTACCGG